>WHTM01000078.1 GCA_009377755.1 Hyphomicrobiales bacterium
CGACGCCGCCCACAACGCAAGCGTCTCCTCAATCGACGCTGCCCGCGTCCACGATCTCCGAATCATGGTTGCCCATGGATTCACAAGCCTTCCGATAAAACAACTGTAATGCTAGTCATTAAGAGAGATGACCCGCGCCGAGGGAGGTGCTGCATAAAGTTCCTGGACCAGCGCGGCCCGGTGGCGCAACACCATGCCCTGGTTGAGCGAGCCTTTGTCGGTCGCCTCGCCGACGTCGAGCGAGGGCGGCGTCTCCGGCAGAATGGCGCGGCAAACGCGGTTGGAACCACCGGTGCTTTGGCGCGCAAGGCTGGTGAGGCGATCGCGGATCGCATCGCGCACGCGCGGATCGCCGAGCACGTCGGCGATCGGCGCATCCGCGGCGATGCCAGCCGCCAAGCCCCGGCAGGCGTCGAGATCAGGAAACAGCAGCACGCCGATATCGTCGCGGTCGGCGCCGGCGATCACCGCATCCTTCACATAGGGCGCAAGATGCTCGACCACGCGCGCGCGCAGCGGTCCGACGCTCACCCAGGTGCCGCTCGCGAGCTTGAAGTCCTCGGCCGTGCGGCCGTCGAACAGCAGCCCTTTGCCCGGTTCGTCCGGGTCGTCGAACTTCAGCGCATCGCCCAGCCGATAGTAACCTTCCTCGTCGAACGCCTTGGCGGTCAGCTCCGGCTCTCGCCAGTAGCCGGGCGTGATGTTCGGGCCACGCAGGCGGGCGTCGAGCTTGCCGTCCATCGGCACCAGCTTCAATTCGACACCGGGCGGCGGCAGGCCCATGTTGCTCGAGTTCTCACTGTCCCACAGCCGCCCGAGCGCATAGGGCGCGGTCTCGGTCGAGCCGAGGCCGGTGAGGAACAGGATGCGCTCGCCGCAGGTCAGAAGCGCCAGTTCCTTCATCTCGTCGAACAGCGGCTGCGCCAGCGCTGCGCCGGCAAACCACAGCACCTTGACGCGGCTGAAGAAGTTCTGGCGCAGTTGCGCGTCGGAGCGGAAATAGGGCAGCAGCGCCTCGTAGCCCTTCGGCACCGTGAAGTACCAGGTCGGTGCGATCTCGCGGAGATTGCGCACCGTCTCCTCGATCAGTTCGGGGACTGGCTTGCCCTCGTCGATATACATCGTGCCGCCGTTGTAGAGCACCAGGCCGACGTCGTGGTTGCCGCCGGCTGTATGGTGCCACGGCGCCCAGTCGACGATTACCGGCGGTTCGTCCTGGAAGTAGGCGAGTGCGGTGCGCAGCATCACCTGGTTCGAGCACCACATGCGCTGGGTGTTGATGACGCCCTTCGGCATGCCGGTCGAACCGGAGGTGAACAGGACTTTTGCGATGATATCGGGGCCGACCTGGGCATGCGCGGCGTCAACCGCCGGGTCCGGCGCGGTGGCGGCGAGTTCGGAAAACAGCGTGGCTGGCCGGTTGGGCGGCGGATTGCGCGTGACCACGACCTCAAGATGACCCGGCACCACCGCCTCGATGGCCCGGTGGAACAGATGTCCGTCGGCGGCGAAGACCAGCCCGGGGGTCAGCAGGTCGAAGATGTGCCGGAGCCGCGCGAAATCTTGCGACAGCAGGGAATACGGCGGCGAGATCGGTGCGTACGGGATGCCGATAGTGTTGGCCGCGAGACCGAGCAGCGCGTGCTCGATGTCGTTGCCGGAGAGGATCACGATCGGCCGCTCGGAAGAAGGATTGCGCGCCAGCAGCGCGGTGCCGATGCGGCGGACGAGGTCGAGCGTCTGCGCATAGGTGATCCTGCGCCAGCCACCGCTCGCGTCGCGCTGCGCCATGAATGTTCGATCGGGCGCCGCCGCGGCCCAGTGCACCAGCCGCTCGGTCAGCTTGTCGGGGTGAGGCGCAAGCGCACGCGGCGAGCGGACGATGATGCTGCCGTCCGGCCTGTGGTCGAGTTCGAAATCGCGCGGGCCGAGACGGACCGGACGCACCGGCTCCGCCTGGGTTGGCGCGACGCGGGCTTCCTGCAACGGGGTCGCCATCACGCGCCTCTTCAGCTATGGGCGACCTTCGGCGCGCGCTTCTCCAGGAACGCTTGCAGCCGCGCCTTGGCCTCCTGGTCGCCTTGCGCGATCGCGGCCATCAGCGATTCCATCATGTAGCCGCTGGCCGGATCGGATTCAGCGATGCGCGGCAGTACGTGCATGACCGCGAAATTGGTGAGCGCGGTGTTCTCTGCAATCCGCCCAGCAAGCTCCAACGCCTTGGCGAGGCCCTGGCCGGGATCGATCAGATAGTGCGACAGGCCGAGCGCGAGACCTTCCTCGGCACCGTAGGTGCGGCCGGTCAGCATCATGTCCATCATGCGGGTGACGCCGAGCAGCCGCGGCAGCCGCACCGAGCCGCCGCCGCCGACGTAGATGCCGCGGCTGCCCTCGGGGAGCGCGTAGTAGGCTGACCGCTCAGCCACCCGGACATGGGTCGCGGCCGCCAGTTCCAGGCCGCCGCCGACCACGGCGCCGTGCATGGCGGTCACCACCGGCACCCGGCCGAATTGAATCTTGTCGAATACCCGGTGCCACATGCGGGAATGCGAGATTCCCTCCGGAATATCGCGGGACGACAGCTCGGACAAATCGAGACCAGCCGAAAAATGTTCGCCCTCGCCGTGCAGGACCACGGCCCGGATGTCATCCGGCAGGCCATCGAAAAACGCCTCCAAGCCGAGCACCGTCGGGTCGTCCAGCGCATTGCGCTTGCCCGGGCGGGCCAGGCGCACGACGGCAATTGCGCCGCGCCGCTCCGCCGCCAGCGACGGCGGCAGGTCAACGGCCAAGCGGCTGCCTGTTGCGTCGGCCACGGTGTTTTCCTCTCAAAAAGCCTGGAATTTCGGTGACATGTCTCTCAAGGTGGGTCAAGCGGAGCTACACCACCTCATACACATCCAACCGCACCACCTGCTGCTCCCGCGCCCCGGTGCCGAGCGCGATGATGCGGTTGAGCCAGTCGTAGGCCGGGTCGGCGGTCTCGAACCGCATCACGGTGCGGAAATAATAAAGCGTCGGCAAAACCGGCTCGCCGCGCGCGATGGCGGCGAGCACCTCCGGCGGCCCGTGCCGCAGGCCGTCGCTGTTCACCAGGATGCGTCCGCCGGCCTCGGTCTCGATACTGTAGCGCGCCTGGAGGTCGGTGGCGCCGTCGGCGCGGATGATCTGCCGATCGGTGCCGCCGGGCAGGATGCGGCCCAGGAGCCGCGGGCCGGAGACCCGTCCGCCGGTGATGTCGATCACCCGGCGCTCGCCATAGGGCGTGTTGCCGAAGCGCTGGATTTCGCCGACATCGGCCTCGATGCGGAAGATGGGGGTGGTGGAAAGCATTGGCTCGCCTGCTGTTCGGCCGAAAAATGCGGCTATGGCGGCAGTCTAAGCCGATTTGACCCTGCCGGTCACCGCGCCTAGAAACGCCCCGACCGAGCACACCTGCCGAAAGGCCTGCATGTCGCGCGTGATGTCCCTTGAAGAGGCCGTCGAAGCCAACGTTCGCGACGGCGATACCGTCGCCATGGAGGGCTTCACGCACCTTATTCCGCATGCGGCGGGGCATGAGGTTATCCGCCAGCGCCGCAAGCGCCTCACCCTGGTCCGCATGACCCCGGACCTGATCTATGACCAACTCGTCGGCATGGGCTGTGCGGCCAAGATGGTGTTCTCCTGGACCGGCAATCCCGGCGTCGGCTCGCTGCATCGGGTGCGCGACGCAGTAGAAAACGGCTGGCCGCGGCCGTTGGCGCTGGAGGAGCACTCCCATGCCGCCATGGCGAATGCCTACGAGGCGGGCGCCGCCGGGCTGCCCTGCGCCGTCTTCCGCGGCTATATCGGCGCCGATCTGCCGAAGGTGAATCCGAATATCAAGACGATCTCATGCCCCTTCACCGGACAATCTCTCTCGGCTGTTCCGGCACTTCGGCCCGATATCGCGATCATCCACGCACAACGCGCGGACCGCTCCGGCAACGTCCTCATCGAAGGCATCATCGGGGTGCAGAAGGAGGCGGTGCTGGCGGCGAAGCGTTCGATCGTCACGGTCGAGGAGATCGTCGACGACTTCGGGCAGCGCAGTCCCAATGCCTGCATCCTGCCAAGCTGGACGGTGACGGCGATCGCCGAGGTGCCGGGCGGGGCGTTCCCGTCCTACGCGTTCGGCTACTACAAGCGCGACAACGCTTTCTACACGGCGTGGGACGCGATCGCCCGCGACCGCGATTCATTTGCTGCCTGGATGAAGGCCAACGTGTTAGAGAAGGGGCCGGAGGCGTTCGCCGCGCATTCGCGCAAGCGTGCAATGGCGGCGGAGTAGCTATGACCGATTATACCCCCACCGAGATGATGACCATCGCGGCCGCGCGAGCTCTCCGCAATGGCGACGTCTGCTTCGTCGGTATCGGCATGCCGTCGGCTGCGGCAAATCTCGCTCGGCTGACGCATGCGCCCGACATCGTGCTGATCTACGAGTCCGGCACGCTCGGCACCAAGCCATCGGTGCTGCCGCTCTCGATCGGCGACGGCGAATTGTGCGAAACCGCGCTGACCACGGTGTCGGTGCCGGAGATGTTCCGCTACTGGCTGCAAGGCGGACGCATCACCGTCGGTTTCCTCGGCGGCGCGCAGATCGATCGCTTCGCCAATCTCAACACCACCGTAGTCGGCCCCTATGACAAGCCGAAGGTGCGGCTGCCCGGCGGCGGCGGTGCGCCGGAGATAGCCACCGCCTGCGGCGAAATCTTCATCATTATGGCGCAGAGCAAGCGCAGCTTCGTCGACAAGCTCGACTTCGTCACATCACTTGGCCACGGCGAGGGCGGCGATCACCGCGAACGGCTCGGCGTCAAGACCAAGGGTCCGACCCGGCTGATGACGGACTTGTGCATCTTCGAGCCAGATCCGCAGAGCAACGAGATGATCGTTACCTCGATCCATTCCGGCGTCACGCGCGCGCAGGTCACAGAGGCGACCGGCTGGCCGGTGTGCTTCGCCCACACGGTCGCCGAGACGCCGGCGCCGACGGCACAAGAGCTCGAGGTCCTGCGCGAGCTGCACGCGCGCACGGCACGCGCCCACGGCAACGCGGCGTGATGGTTATCATGCACGTGGCACAGCATATGTCGCTGTCGTCCCCGCGCAGGCGCATAGGCGCTAAGATAGCTACGTGTCCCGGGCGCGACGCATCACGAAGTGATGCGTTGCTGAACCGGGACCGTTCCATACTCCGCATTTGGAACGGTCCCGGCTCTGCGATGCAGCGTTTCACGCTGCATCGCGTCCGGGACACGCCCCTTATGTTAGCGCGCATGCGCGAAGGCGGGGACGAGCGGGAGGGTTGATCATGCCCGAAGCTTTCATCTGCGACGGAATTCGCACGCCGATCGGGCGCTACGGCGGTGTGCTTGCCAGGGTGCGCACCGACGATCTCGCCGCAGTGCCGATCAAGTCGCTGATGCGGCGCCATCCGAGCGTCGACTGGTCGGCGCTCGACGAGGTGTATTTCGGCTGTGCCAACCAGGCCGGCGAGGACAACCGCAACGTCGCCCGCATGGCGCTCTTGCTCGCCGGGCTGCCGGAGTCGATTCCCGGCATCACCGTCAACCGGCTGTGTGCATCAGGGCTCAACGCCGTCGGTGCGGCGGCGCAGGCGATCCGCGCGGGCGAGATCGACTTCGCCATCGCCGGCGGCGTCGAGTCGATGACGCGCGCGCCACTGGTCATGGGCAAAGCTGAGGCCGCGTTCCAGCGTACTGCCGAGGTCTATGACACCACCATCGGCTGGCGCTTCGTCAATCCGCTGATGAAGGCGCAGTACGGGGTCGATGCGATGCCGGAGACGGCGGAGAACGTCGCTGAGGACTACCAGGTCGCGCGCAAGGACCAGGACGCCTTCGCATATCGCTCGCAGCAGCGCGCCGGGAGGGCGCAAGGCTCCGGCTTCTTCGCCGAGGAGATCGAGCCCGTCACGGTGCCGGGCGGGAAAGCCGGCCCGGTCACCGTCGACAAGGACGAGCATCCGCGCGCCGATACGACGCTCGAGGCGCTCGCCAAGCTGAAACCGTTCGTGCGCGATCCCGGCACCGTCACGGCCGGCAATGCCTCCGGTGTCAATGACGGCGCCGCCGCCATGCTGATCGCCTCGGAGGCGGCGGTGAAGCGGCACGGACTAAAGCCGTACGCGCGCATCGTCGGCATGGCGGCGGCCGGCGTGCCGCCGCGCGTCATGGGGATCGGGCCGGTGCCATCGACGCAGCGGCTGATGGCGCGCTACGGGCTCAAGATCGGCGACTTCGACGTGATCGAGATCAACGAGGCGTTCGCCTCGCAGGTGCTCGCCTGCCTGCGCCAGCTCGGGCTCCCCGACGACGCCGAGCACATCAACCCCAACGGCGGCGCGATCGCACTCGGCCATCCGCTCGGCATGTCGGGCACGCGGCTCGCAATCACGGCGGCGCACCAGATGATGAAGACCGGCGGTAGGCGCGCGCTCGCCACCATGTGCGTCGGCGTCGGGCAGGGGGTTTCGCTGGCGCTGGAGCGGGTCTAAGACAGTTGCTGGCGCCGCCGAACGCCACATGTCCGAGATGGTCTTGCGATGCGGTTCGATGTCCTGGGCGAGATTTCGGAAGTTGAAACAATTGCCGCCGGCTCCGGTATCCGCGAAATCGCCCGCTTGCGAAGAATTTACGGACGTGGCCGATGGCGCAAGCGGAAAGGCTTTGCTCAAGTGCGGCTGGCCAATGGCTCTATCCGACTAGCCGAGATACACTGGTACGAAGCCGCGCGTTCGGCCGCAAGGAACTCAAGATCAAGCGTCTGCTTTGAAGGCGAAAATCATGCCGAAGCTCCCATCAAAACAATTTGTCGTCTGTGTCAGAAACGAGGGCTATCTCGCATCGCTTGAGAAAAGAAAGATTTACATTGCGCTTCGCGACGCCGCTGCGGAGCGGGATGGTCTCTTGCGGATCGTCGATGAGTCCGGGGAAGACTATCTCTATCCGAAGGCGTTCTTCCGTACGATCGCCTTGCCATTATCCGTGAAAAAGGCCGTGTTGGACGCCGCCTGACCAAGCAAGGCCGGCGGCAGGCGCGCGCTCGCCACCATGTGCGTCGGCGTCGGGCAGGGGTTTCGCTGGCGCTGGAGCGGGTTTAAGAGAGCGTATGCAACAACAAAAGCCTCGAACGGCGATCCGGGAATTCTCGCTCGACCTGTTGGATTTCATGCAAGAGAGACTTCAGGAATGTCTCGCTGATCCGGCGTCATGCCGTGCGGCACTGAGCGACGCGAGCTGTGCATTTCGCATTTTGCGAAGAAGGTTGCGCGCCGAAGCCAAGGACAGGTTCACACAACTTGTCCTTGTTTATGACGGCGATCTGGAGAGTCTTGCAAACTTGGAGCAACCCGAACTAGCAAACGCCATCAACGACACACTCGACCGACTGAGGATCGCGGCCCGTATCATTGAAAATGGTTGAAGATTGCGAACAACTTTTAGAGAAGCGCCATGCAACAAAGAAAGTGCACACGCTGTGCGCAGCAGAAGCCGGCAACGAGGGAGTTTTTTGGGTCCACGCCTTCCGGCGGACTGCGTGGGTATTGCCGGACCTGCATGAACAATGCATCGCGCCAATACGAGGCGAACAACAAACCGCGTCGTCGTGTGCGCGATGCCAGTAGAGGAAAGACTGGTCCTGGCGCTCGAGCGCCATTCGACGTCAAAATCAAGAAAGAGTTGTTAGAGCGACAAGGTGGAGTTTGCCCATGTTGCGTGAAGCCGATCTCCAGTGAACTAAATGGAGAGGTCGATCACATAATCCCGCTGTCTAGAGGTGGTGCACACCACACTTCGAATTTCATGATCGCATATTCAATATGCAACAAGGAAAAGCACAACAAGACACTTCCGGAACATTGGGATTGGAGAGTAAAGGTCGGATTAGATGCAGAAAATATCGGTAAGAAGTACGGTCTGTTGAAGTCCAACTTAAGGAGATCGCTCCCTTGGCAATGAGTCCTGGCTACATCCCGTTCCATCCCAACCCGTCGAAGCCGAAGTTCAAGCCGCCGGCAGGGGCGGTGGACGCGCATTGCCACGTGTTCGGACCGGAGGCGAAGTTTCCGTTCGCGCCGAAGCGCAAATACACGCCCTGCGACGCGCCCAAGGAGACGTTGTTCCAGCGGCGCAACTTCCTCGGCTTCGACAAGAACGTGATCGTGCAGGCGACCTGCCACGACATTGACAACCGGGCGCTGGTCGATGCCCTGGTCACCTCCAATGACAAGGTCAAGGGCATCGCCTTCGTCGATGAATCGTTCACCGACGATCAGCTCAAGGAGCTGGATCGCGCCGGCGTGAAGGGCGTGCGCTTCAACTTCATCAAGCGGCTGGTCGATTCCACCCCGAGGGATACGATGCAGCGGATTGCCGCGCGGATCGCGCCGCTCGGCTGGCATATCGTGATCTATTTCGAGCACGCCGACCTCGGTAAGATGGGGCCATTCCTGAAATCACTGCCGACCACGCTGGTGTTCGACCACATGGCCTGCCCGAACGTGCGAGAGGGTGTCGACGGAGCCAATTTCCAGCGCTTCCTGGAGTTCCTCGACACCAACAAGGACCGCTTCTACACCAAGGTGACCTGCCCGGAACGGTTCACCGTCGCCGGCCCACCCTACGACGACGTGGCGCCGTTCGCCCGCACGATCGTCGAGCGGTTCCCGGACCGGGTGATCTGGGGCACCGACTGGCCGCACCCGAACATGCCCAAGGAGGCACCCGACGACGGCGTCTTGGTTGACATGATTCCAAAGATCGCGCCGACCGCGGAATTGCAGCGGAAGCTCCTGGTCGACAACCCGATGCAGTTGTATTGGAGCTAGAGGTGGCGACATCGCCGGTGGTTGCCACCGCCCGCACCGGTATATAATTGGTTAGGGACATTTGCCGCGTTCAGGAGCGAAAACCATGGCTCGCAGGGAACAACTTTACGACGACATCCCCGGCACCTTCGTGTTCGACGCGGAACGCTCGCGCGAGGGTTATGGCATCAACATGTTCTGCATGTCGTTGATGAAGGACGAGAACCGCAAGGCGTTCAAGGCGGACGAGGCGGAATATCTGAAGAAATTCCACCTCACGCTTGAGCAGGAAGACGCCATCCTCAAGCGCAACTACAATCGGATGCTGGAACTCGGCGGCAACATCTATTTCACCGCCAAGCTCGGCGCCACCGACGGCCATTCCTTCCAGCATCTCGCGGCGGTGATGACCGGGTCCACCCAGGACGACTACGCCAAGATGATGCTGGGCGGCGGCCGCAACGTCGAAGGCAACCGCAGCAAGTCGAGAAAGCCCGCCGTCAAGGCGAGGGCAAAGGCGAAAGCCAAACCAAAGGCCAAGGCCAAATCCGCGGCCAAATCCAGGGCCAAGTCGAAATCCTCGTCGAAAAGGAAGTGAATCGTGGCCAAGATCATCGCAGGTGTCGGATCGTCGCACGTTCCCGCGATCGGCGCGGCGCTCGACAACAACCGCACCGAGGAGCCCTACTGGAAGCGGGTCTTCTCCGGCTTCGTGAAGTCGCAGGAATGGATGGAGAAGACCAAGCCCGACGTCGCGATCGTCGTGTACAACGATCACGCGTCGGCTTTTTCGGTCGATCTCATCCCGACCTTCGCGCTCGGCTGCGCGGCGGAGTTCCCGCCGGCCGACGAAGGCTGGGGGCCGCGTCCGGTGCCGGTGGTGCAGGGGCATCCCGCGCTTGCCGCCCACATCGCCCAGTCGGTGATCCTTGACGAGTTCGACCTCACCATCGTCAACAAGATGGAGGTCGATCACGGGCTTACGGTGCCGCTCAATCTCCTCTGCGGCAAGAGGAACCCGGATGAGAAATGGCCGTTCCCGGTCATCCCGCTCGCCGTCAACGTGGTGATGTACCCGCCCCCCACCGGCCATCGCTGCTACATGCTGGGCAAAGCGATCAAGAAGGCGGTCGAGTCGTTCCCGGACGACCTCAACGTGGTGATCTTCGGCACCGGCGGCCTGTCGCACCAGATCAGCGGGCCGCGCGCCGGCCTGATCAACAGCAAATGGGACAAGGCCTTTCTCGACAATCTGTCGAAGGATCCGGTCAAGCTCACCAAGATCCCGCACATCGACTACATGCGCGAGGCCGGTGCCGAGGGCATCGAAATGGTGATGT
Organism: Hyphomicrobiales bacterium; assembly: GCA_009377755.1. Taxonomy (GTDB): domain Bacteria; phylum Pseudomonadota; class Alphaproteobacteria; order Rhizobiales; family Xanthobacteraceae; genus WHTM01. The sequence goes on from WHTM01000078.1 coordinate 10,198, forward strand.
GGCTGATCATGCGCGGCGCGCTCGAGAACAAAGTCGACGAGGTCTACCGTTTCTACACGGTGCCGGCGTCGAACACCGCGGTCGGGCACATCATCCTGGAGAACGCCAAGCGCGGCTCGGCGCGCAAGGCGAAGCGCGCGCCCACCAAGGTTCGCCGCGCGGCCGCGCGCACCAAAGTGGATCGCGTGCGGAGCTAACCCTGATTTCGATCTATCCCGTTCGTCCCCGCGAAAGCGGGGACCCAGGAGCGAGAGATTGAAGCACCTGTTATGCAGCCCCTGGATTCCCGCTTGCGCGGGAATGAACGGAATGTGGTCTAACACGTCATTGCGAGGAGCGAAGCGACGAAGCAATCCAGAGCCGTGGTACCGTGCTGGATCGCTTCGCTTCGCTCGCAATGACGTTCTTATGAATGTGATTTGAGAGGTAGCAGATGAGGATTTGCGTTGCCGGTCAGGGAGCCTTTGGCCAGAAGCACCTTGATGCCCTGAAACGTATTCCCGACGTGGAAGTCACCTCGCTGGTGGGCGGTAACCAGGACGCCACCGCCGAAGTGGCGAAGAAGTACGGCATCCCGCACTACACAGGCGAATTGTCGGAAGGCATCAAGTGCGCCGACGCGGTGATCCTCACCACGCCAACCAAGATGCATTTCCGCCAGGGCGAGCAGGTGATGCGCGCCGGCAAGCACGTGTTGGTCGAGATTCCGGTGACCGACAGCGTCGAGGACGCCGAGAACCTGGTGAAGATCGCCAAGGAGACCGGCGTGATCGCCATGGGTGGGCACGTGCGCCGTTTCAATCCCAGCCATCAGTGGGTCCACAAGCGCATCGAGAAGGGTGAGCTGAAAGTCCAGCAGATGGACGTGCAGACCTATTTCTTCCGCCGCAAGAACATCAACGCAGCGGGCAATGCGCGGAGCTGGACCGACCATCTCCTGTGGCACCACGCCGCGCACACCATCGACCTGTTCCAGTACCAGGCCGGCGAGACCATTTCCGACTGCTACGCAGTGCAGGGTCCGATCCACCCCGAGCTCAACATCGCCATGGACATGGGCATCGTCGCCAGGGTGCCGTCGGGCGCGATCCTGACGCTGTCGCTGTCGTTCAACAACGACGGGCCGCTCGGCTCGTTCTTCCGCTACATCTGCGACAACGGCACCTACAAGGCGTTCTACGACGACCTCAGCGACGGCAAGGACAACAAGATCGACGTCTCCAAGGTCGATGTCTCCATGGACGGCATCGAGCTCGAGGACCGCGAGTTCATCGCCGCCATCAAGGAAAGGCGCGAGCCGAACGGCAGTCTGGCGCAACTGCTGCCCTGCATGCGCGTGCTCGGCAAGCTCGAGCAGATCGTCGACCCGCAGCGCAAGGCGCACGCGTAGCGGTTTTGTCTGCTCTCCTCTGTCATCCCGGACGCGCCGAAGGCGCGATCCGGGACCCACGTGTCCCAGCGCAGATGATTGATCGCTGACACCGGGAGACATGGGTCCTGGCTCTCGTTCGCTTCGCTCACTCGGCCGGGATGATGGGGTGGACGGCCCCCGACGGCATCGCTGTGCCAAGATTGGCCGGTGATGATTCGGACCAACAGAGGAGCCGTCCACGATGGAGAC
>WHTM01000079.1 GCA_009377755.1 Hyphomicrobiales bacterium
CTAGCTACGACGCCCATCGATCAGCCAATTGACCTCGCAGCCTGAAACGATACCTTCATGTTATCGGAGATCGCGCCACGCCCAATTCCAACCACATCACGGGCGGCACCCCGCCGGCGAGCGTGCCGCAGTGATGTACACGGTGATCCAGACCGCTCGGTTGAACGACATCGCCCCAGGCCTGGCTCGCCGATGTGATGGGCCCGCATCAACGATCACATGATCACCGATCTTGCAGCGCTGTTGCCATGGCGCTGGGCCGCGGAGACGGAGGGTCGTACACTGCATCATGAGCGCCGACATCATCGCCCGCCTCAGGATCACCCTCGACGATGTCAAGCCAGCGGTCTTGCGCCGGATCGAGGTGCCGCTCGCCATCCGGCTCGATCGGCTGCATCTCGCGATCCAGGCGGCGATGGGCTCGACCAACAGCCACCTTTACGATCCGCGATCCGCGCCGGCGATGTCGGATGGAGCGAGCCCGATCCCGACTGGGGTCGTGATGAACCTGCTCGATGCGCAAGGCCCGTCTCGGCGACGCAGTTGAGGTGGGAGCACTCGATCAAGATCGAGCGCTTAATCGATCCCGTACCCGGGGTCGCCTATCCGCGCCTGATCGAGGCCACCGGACGCTGTCCCCCGGAGGACGTCGGCGGCCCCTGGGGCTACGCCAAGTTTCTTGAGGCAATCAACGATCCCAAACACGAACGCCACGCCAAACTCAGCGAATGGATCGGAGATCACTTCGATCCCAACGCCCGAGATGCCGATGCGCTCGCTGAGGAACTCACCGCACTCGCCAAACGATGGTCCCGAAAACTCGCGGCCAAGCGTGCGCGCCCTGCCTGAAGCGCGGTATTCACCGGATTCGCCGGAGGGTTACGGAACAAGGCGTTGTTCGACATAGGCGAGGAAGCTCTCGCCGTTCAATCCCGTGCAGCACTGCTGGGCACGAGGTGCAGGCCATTTCGTCCCACGTCGTGATGAATTGAATTGGGACGTACCGGCCGAGAATTTCGGCCGCACCAAGTTCGGCCTCGGACGCAACGAGGCTTATCCGGCGTTCTGAACGCTATTTGTTCAGGTAATTCTTCCGGTACCAGTCGTTGATCTCGCCGCCGGTCGTAACCCAGGCCTCCTGGCGCGACCTGATGTGGGCCAGGGCCTGATCGAAGTATTTGCTCCGGTGAGGATGCCCGATCAGGAACGGGTGCAGGCAGATCGACATGACTCGCCCGGTCTTGGCGCCGTCCTCGTAGAGCACGTCGAACTGATCACAGATCATCTTGCCGAATGTCTCCGGCGCCTGGCCCTGGTCGAGGAAGACCGGAATGTCGTTCAGCTCGATGGAATAGGGCATTGAGAGCATGGAGCCCGACTTGACCCGCATCGGGTAGGGTTGCTCGTCGTTTACCCAGTTGCCGACGTATTGGATGCCGTTCTCGGCCAGGATGTCGAGCGTGCGGTGGGATTCGCTGAGGGCTGGGCTCAGCCAGCCGCGCGGCTGCTGGCCGGTGCTAGCCTTGATCGTATCGACAACGTTCTTGATCAGTTGCTTTTCTTCGTCTTCCGACTGTCGGTTGATCAGCGTAGAATTGTTGTTGCCGTGGCCCATCCATTCCCAGCCGAGCTGCTTGCCGCCCTCGATGATGCGGGGATAGTGGCGGCATACGTCGGAGTTCAGCGCTACCGTGCCTTTAACGCCGTGCTTCTCCATCACGTCCATCATCCGCCAGATGCCGATGCGGACGCCGTAGTCGCGCCACGAGTAGTTCAGCACGTCGGGAACGAGGGTTGCCGTCACCGGGGTCACGGAGGTGGAAGGCCGGTCGAACAGGAAGTGCTCGATATTGGGAATGACCCAGACCGCGACGCGCGCGCCGTTCGGCCAGCGCAGCGGCTCGCGGTCGACGATGGCCGAATACGGATAGCGATCTTGCTCCTGCGGGGCGGGCGAAGCTTGCGACATGGCTGTCTTCCTTGTGTGGGTCCTATGCCTTCGAATTATGGCCGATGGCGCGCATGTACTGCAGGGTCTCGTCGAGCGAGACCACGTCGGCGTATTTGGCGTTGAGATCGAACAGACTTTGCTCATGCGCAGCGGCGGAGCGGTCGCCGACCGCCTCGCGCACGACCATCGGCCGCAGTCCGGTCTGCACCGCATCGACGGCGGTGGCGCGCACGCAGCCGCTGGTGGTGCAACCGACAAGGATCAGTGTGTCGATCCGCTGGCTCACCAGCCGTGCCACCAGATCGGTGCCGAAGAAGCAGGAGGCGTATTTCTTCACCAGCAGGCTGTCGGTCTTGCGAAAGTCCAGCCTCGGGTCAATTTCCACACCGTCGCTGTCGCCTTTCAGCGTGACCACGCCTTTCTGCTTGAGTGCCCAAATGCTGGCATCCTTGAGGTCGGCGTCGTTGTACATCACCGTCGAGAAAATCACCAGAATGCCACGCTCATGCGCGACAGCGATCAGCGGCTTGATCGCCTCGATCTCGTTGTCGAGATCGGCACCGAGCATCATCTGCGGATTGGTGAAGGCCTTGAGCATGTCGATGACGAGCAACGCGGGCCGCTCGCCGAAGCCGATCTTCAGGCCGAACCCGCGTTGCTTGAAGAATTCCGCGTCGCTCTGGGATGCCCGCTCGGTCATGGTCGTGTTCTTCCCTCCGTGCGTAGCGCGCGCCGATGGTTCGAGGCCACCAAGCTGCCGGTGACATACGTTGACGGCCCGGCCATATCCGGCCGGGCCCGCGCCTTCTATCGCCTCAGAAGGTGCAGGCCTCTTCCCATTTGGCGACATTGGCCTTGGTGATCGTCTCGACCGGCAGGATCTCCTTTTTCGGCAACTTCTTGCCGTTGAAGTGGTCGGCGACCATCTCGGCTGCCTTCAATCCGGTTCGGGTGGGTATCTGCGTCCCAGTGCTGTACTGCTCGCCGGCTTTGATCCCGGCAATGCCCTGCTTGAGGCAGTTGCTGCCGACGACGATCAATTTGCCCTTCTCAATGCCGAGCGGAATGCCAGCCGCTTTGGCAGCTTGGACAATGGCGGCAGACTGGTTGTCGGCCATGCCGTAGATGGCATCCAGTCCGCCCTGAGCCGCGAAGCGGGCGAACAGCTGGCCGGCGATGCGCTCGCTGGCGTCGGTGGCCCACTTGGCATCCTCGACGGCGACGATCTGCGCCTTCGGGTTGGCTTTCATGGCCTCGCGGAAGCCGGCGACTCGGCGGGGGCCGACGCCTTCCTGCAGCGATCCAGTGATGAGCGCGATCTTGCCGCCGTCGCGCCCGCCGTCCTTGAGCGCCTTCAACACCGCCTCTCCGGTGATGCGGCCGAGTTGGACGTGATCCTCACCGACAAAGCTGAGGTAGAGCTCCTCGGAGCCGTCGCGTGGCGGCGAGTTGATGAGGATGACCGGCACGCCGGCCTGCTTGGCGCGGATCAGCGCCGGCACGATCGCCTGTTCGGAGCCGGAGACGATCGCGATCATGTCGAACTTGCGGGCGATGGCGTCGTCGACCTGTTGTGCCTGCAAAGCCGCATCGAACTGCGATCCGAAGGTGCTGACCTCCATGCCGAAGCCTTGGGCGCGGGCGACGAACGTCTTGGTCAAGGTGGCGATGAAGGGATGTGTCGGTGAGGTCGTAAGGTAAGCAATCTTTTTTCCCTTCGGATTGGCGTCCGCGCCGCCAACAATAAGGAACGACAAGCTCAGTGCAGTGATCAGAGCGACCGCCAGCCTCATCATTTCTACCTCCCTCGCAGGGCAGCCTCACTATATGCAATTTGTAGGGCCCACGCCAACAGGGCGCAACGGTGTAGGGCGCAACCGTATAGGGTGCGACAAATCCTGCCATACGCGGGACCCTGTCATGCGCCCAGCGCCCGACGCGCCCAGCGCCGCGCCTCGATCAACCGGCGCGCCAGATATGGACCATCGAGAACCGCCACCGTCAGCAGAACGGCACCCATAGTGATGTCGTTGACGAAGGGCGGCGCGCCCACGGCATTGAGGCCGGAGCGCAGCACCGCGAGCGTCAACGCGCCTGCGGCGATGCCGAGCGGCCGGCCGGAGCCGCCGCCAAGCGAGACGCCGCCGAGGATCGCTCCGGCCGCCGCCGGGGCGATGACGTCCGACAGTCCCGCTGGCGATGCTGACGCCAGGCTGTAGCTGAGCAGAACGCCGGACAGCGCCGCGCAGAGCCCGGAGAATGCGAAGATGCCGATGATCAGCGTATCGACCTTGACGCCGGTGGTCATGGCGGCGCGGCGGTCGCTGCCGATCGCGATGATGTCGCGGCCGAGACGCGTCCACGCGAAGATCGCCGCTGCGCCGGCGAAGAAAACCAGGGCGACGATGCCGCGAATGGAGAAGATGCCGCCGACCCGCTCGTTGAGCAGGAGCGCGACGCCAAGATTGTCGTAGGGCAGCGAGCGGCTTTCGGTCAGCACGAAGGCGATGCCGATGAACACCAGCAGCCCGCCAAGCGTCACGCCGACCGACGCCAGGTGCAGACGCACGATGATGAAGCCCTGCACGATGCCGGCGATCAGACCGACCGCCAGCGCGAACCAAAGCCCAAACCAGGGATAATGCGTACCGGTAAGCACGGCGATGCAGCCGGCCATGCCGTACATGCCGACCACCGACAGGTCGAACTCGCGGATCATCATGGTCAGGCCGAGCCCGAGCGTGACTAGGCTGATGGTCGCAAACGTCTGCAGCGTACTGTACGCGGTCGCCGCGCTGAGGAACCGTCCGTTGTCACCGTCGACCAGCGCCAGCAGCATTATGCAGGCAGCTAGAACGGCAAAGGGGCGGGCGTGCGGGCCGTCGAGATAACGCCACATGTCTTACCTCCCGCTGCCGCGCGCCTGCAGGATGATGACTGCCAGCACGATCAGGCCGGCCGCCAGATATTGCCACTCCTGCCGCAGACCCTGGAGCAACAGCATCACCTGGACGGAGGCGATGACCATCGCGCCGGCGAGCGTGCGTAGCGCCGATCCTTGACCTCCGCCAATTGCCGTGCCGCCGACCAGCACCGCAGCAATGGCGTCGTAGTCGTAGGCGACGCCGTAGTCCATGTTCGCAGAGTCATAGCGGATGGCGAGCATGATGCCCGCGAGCGAGGTGAAGAAGCCGGCCCACAGATAGGCGCCCGTGACCGTGCGCCACGTGCTCACGCCGACCGCCTCGGCAGCGCGGAAGCTCGAGCCCACCATGAACAGGTTCCGCCCGAACCGCGTGGCCGAGAGGATGAGCTGCGCAACGACGGCAGACAACAGGAATACGATGAACTCGATCGGGATACCCGCGATCTTGCCTTTGACCGACGCGGGGACGGTGCCCGGATCGGCGTAGATCGTTCCCTTTTCCGTGAACGCCTGGGTGACGCCGTAGATGAGGGCCAGGGCGGCAATGCTGACGATGATTGGGTTGGCGCGCACCCAGCCGATCAGCAGCCCCTGCAATCCGGTCAGCAGCGAGCCGATCAGCAGCCCAACCACCAGACCCGGGCCAAAGCCCAGCCAGTTCACGGCAAGGATGAACACCATCGCCGTCACGCCGACCGTGGCGCCGAGCGCGAACGACATGATGTTGCCGCTGATGGTGATGAGCGTCATACCGATCGCCACACAACCAATGAACGACACTGTGGTGAGCAGCGACAGGATGCTCGGCCCGGCTAGGAAACCTGGCGTGGCGAAGATGATGGCGAGAAGGACGACGATGCCGATCGTCTGCGCCCAGGAGAACACCCGCGCCCGGTCGAAGCGCGCACGCAGCGGATCGGCCGCCACCGACCCAGCGGAATCGGCACCGGCGGTCGATCGTTCGGTCATGCGACCGCCTGTGTGGGATGGGTGATGTCGGCAAGGATCGAGGACATGGCGATGGCCTCGTCCTCGTAGCGCGCAACGACGTTGCCGCGGTACAGCGTAATGACGATATCGGCGATGCCGACCACCTCCTCGAGATCGGACGAGGTCATGATCAGCGTGGATCCCAGATCGCACAGCTCGCGCATGATCCGGTAGATCTCGGCGCGCGCGCCGACGTCGATGCCGCGGGTCGGCTCGTTCATCAGCAGTACGCCGGCATCGGCGCTCGCCAGTGCACGGCCGAACAGCAATTTCTGCTGGTTGCCGCCGCTGAGTGCGATCGACTGGGATTTCAGCCGGTGCCGGTCGACGCCGACGCGCTCCGCCAGGCTGGCCGCCATGCGACGCAGCGCCGGCCAGGACAGCACGCCCATCCGCGCAGAAGCGTCGAGCCGGGTGGCGATGAGATTGTCCAGCACCGTCATCTGCGGGAACAGGCCTTCGGCCGCACGATCGTCCGAGACGAAAAGCACGTTGCGTGCCACAGCGTGCGGCACCGAGCCGAGACGCATCGGCCGGCCGTCAACCGTCACGCTGCCGGTTGCCGAAGGGACGAGGCCGGCCAGCGCGCGCGTCACCATATTTGCGCCCGAGCCGATCTGACCGGCAATGCAGACGATCCGGCCGCGCGGCGCGGTCATGGAGAATTTATTCAGCGTGCCGGGTACATCCAAGCCTTCGACCACCACGCGAACGCTCTGGTCTGCGTGCGCCGGCGCCTTGGGATACATGTCCTCGAACGAACGGCCCAGCATCATTTCGACCAGGCCCTCGCGCGTGGTCTCGCTGACCGGCTGGGTGGCGACGTGCTGGCCATTGCGCAGCACAGTGATCGAGTCGCAGAGCTCGAACACCTCACCCAGCCGGTGCGTGATGTAGATGATGGAACGGCCTTGTGTCCGCAGGCCCTTGAGGATGCCCAGAATGCGCTCGATGTCGGCATCGGACAGGGTCGCGGTGGGCTCGTCGAGGATCAGCACCCGTGCGTCGCGCGCGAGTAGGCGCGCGATCTCGATCAGCTGGCGCTGTCCGACGGTCAGCGAACTGACCGGGCGATCGAGGTCCCAGTCGGTAAGGCCGAGCGTCTCCAGCGCTTGTTTGGCACGCACCCGGAAGCTGGCGCGCCGGTGCAGGAACGGAACTTCGGCGCTGCCGAGCCAGATGTTGTCGAGGATCGACAGATGCGGCGCGAGGCTGAGCTCCTGCGCCACCAATCCGAGGCCCATGCTTTGCGCCTGCTGCGGCCCGCGCACGACCTGGGTCTGGCCGTTGATATCGATCGAGCCGCTGTCCGGTTGGACGATGCCCATCAAGATCTTGACGAACGTGCTCTTGCCCGCGCCGTTCTCGCCGCAGATGGCACGAATTTCCCCGGGGCGGAGGGATAACGAGACATCTTCGAGTGCGGTGACCCCCGGATATGCCTTGCTCACGCCCCGGACCGACAAGACCTCCTGCAATAGCCTTCCTCCCCCGAAACGCCAAACATGCCGCACGACACGACGCCGCACGCAGGCGTCAATAGGTGCAAGGCGCCTCCCACTGAGCCACGTTGGCTTTGGTGACCATGGCGAGCGGCAACAGCACTTCCTTGGGCGGCTTCTTGCCACTGAAGTACTCGTTAATCACGTCGGCGGCGCGAACACCGAGCTCGGTCGGGATCTGCGTGATCGTGGCCTGCATCTTGCCGGCCTTGATCGCATCGAGGCCCTCCTTCAGGCAATTGCCGCCGATCACGACGAGCTGTTTCGGCTTGCCGCTGACCGCGATGCCGGCGGCTTCCGCGGCCCGGATTGCCGCGGCGGCCTGATTGTCCGCCATGCCGTACACCGCGTCGAGGCCACCGCTAGCGGCGAAGCGCGCGTAGAGCTGGCCGGCAATGCGCTCGCTGGTGGCGGTGTCCCAGCGGGCGTCTTCGACGGCGACGATCTCCACCTTGGGATTGGCTCTTGCGGCCTCCCGGAAACCGGCGACCCGCCGCGGAGCGATCCCCTGCTGCAGCGCACCCGTGATCATCGCCACTTTGCCGCCGACCCGGCCGCTGTCCTTCAGCGCGTTGAGCATCGCTCCGCCGGCGAGGCGGCCCATCGCGGTCTGATCCTGGCCCACGAAGCTGAGATAGAGCTCTTCCGTGCCGTCCTTCGGTGTATTATTGACAATCACGACCGGCACGCCGGCCTGTTTGGCGCGCACTAGCGCCGGCACGACCCCCTGCTCCGAGGTCGGCACGACCACAACGAGGTCGAACTTGCGGGCGATCGCGTCGTCGATCTGCTGCGCCTGCAGCGCGGCGTCGAGCATGCTGGTGAAGAACGTGACCTCCATGCCGAGCGCTTCCGCACGGGTGCGGAACGACCGGGTCGTCGCCACGACATAGGGATGCGTGGCCAACGTCTGCAGGAACGCGATCTTCTTGCCCTTACTCTCATCCGCGGCGTGCGAGGGAGGCAGCGCAGTCATCATCACCATCATCATCATGGCGAATGCGCAGGCAAGTCCTCGCCGGTGCCGCGGCATCAGGTACAGCCACGAGTGAAACCGGTGATGACAAGTCATGCTACGCTCCTGCCGAAAAATGAATGCGTGTGATGCGGCATCCGCGGATGGCTCCAACGCTCCAAACCCCAGACTAGACATCTGTTTAGCTTGCGGCAAGCTGCTCCCGCATGTGGTCCGATCCATCCGATTATCGTGCAATCCATTGCACAATCGCCGTCGATTGGCCGGTCGCCGCGTTGGTCCGCGCGGCGGACCGGATTGTACGCCTTGCGCCGCCGCACTCTGACGGTTCCACGCGCCGGGTTGACAATCTCATGACCCGCGCGCACCCTTTACTTTCAAGCAGCATTTATCCAGGGCGACGGGCACGATGAGGAACGCGGGCGGCACGGCACGTCAGATGTACGAGCAGCTTAAGGCAAACCCGCGCGAGGCGCGTTTCGGCTTTGGCACGCGGCCGGCCCTGGTGAACGTCGACCTGCAGCGCGTCTTCACCGACACGACGATGTTTCCACGCGCCTACGAAACCGACCCGCGCCAGATCGAGTACATCAACCGTCTTGCGGCGATCTGTCGTCAGCGAGGATTCCCGGTGATCTGGAGTTATGTGGCCTATCACCCCGACGGGCACGATGCCGGTGTCTGGGGGACGCGCTCGAACACGCCCGAATCGGTGCAAAACATGACCGAGGGATCGGAGCGCGTGGCGATGGATCCGCGCGCCGAGATTGATCACGCACGCGACGTCGTCATGCGCAAGCGGATGCCATCGGTCTTCTTCGAGACTAACCTGCCGTCGCTACTCGCGTTCCACAAGGTCGATACCCTGATCGTCACTGGCGGCTCCACGTCAGGCTGCGTCCGGGCCACCGTGGTCGACGGCCTGTCCTCCGGCTACCGCATGATCGTACCCGAGGAGTGCGTGGCAGATCGTGACGAGAGCCCGCACTATGCCAATCTTTACGACATGTCCACGAAATACGCCGACGTCATCTCCTTCCGCGAGACGGAGTCAGCATTGCTCGACCTGGATGCCGTCATCGCGGCATAGCTGGGCGCCGGTGCCTCTGCTTCGAGTCACAACAAGCCGTCATTGCTCAAACGCAGGCGGGCGACGCGCAGCCTCTGGAGGCCCTGCGTGACTTGGCCTGAAGGAAGAAATCATGGAGCCGAGACGCTACGGGCCGTTTCCCTACAGCCCCATTATCGACCGCCCTGCATTGCACTGGCCGAACGGCGCTCGCGTCGCGGTGTGGATCATCCCGAACATTGAGTTCTTTCCCCTCGATGCCACCATCACCGGCCAACAGCCGATCACGCCGAACGTCCTGCCCTGGGCACGGCGCGACTACGGCAACCGCGTCGGCGTGTTCCGCCTGATGGACGCGATGGCGAAGCGGAACATCCGTGGCACGGTTGCGCTGAATTCGGACATCTGCATCGAGCATCCACGCATCATCGAGGCCGCCCAGGACCTCCAATGGGAGTTCATGGGGCATTGCGTGACCAATACGCAGCCGCTGCACCGGCTCGAGCCGGAGGCAGAGGAGCGTGCCGTCAAGACCACGGTCTCCGTGATCGAGAAGGCGACCGGGCAGCGCCCGAAAGGCTGGCTCGGCGCAGGGCTTAACGAAACCTGGCACACGCTCGACTACCTCTCGGCCGCGGGTGTGCGCTACGTCGCCGACTGGGCGAACGACGACGAACCTTATGTGATGGACATCGGCAAGCCCAAGATGGTGTCGATCCCCTACACGATCGAGCTCAATGACATCACGGTGCTCAGCCTCGAAATTCAGAGCAGTGAGGAATTCGGGCGGATCATCCGCCGTCAGTTCGAAGTGCTGTATGAGGAGGGCGGGCGCAGCGCGAAAGTGATGGCGATCGCGCTGCACCCCTGGATCATCGGTGTGCCGCATCGCATCCGCATCCTCGGTGCAGCGCTCGACTTCATTGCGAACCACCAGGACGTCTGGTTCGCGACCGGAAGCGAGATCGTCGACGCCTATCTCAGCCAGCTTGGAAAGCCGACAGCCTAGTGGATCGAATCTAACACTTGGTATCCGCGTCTGACGGCCCGGATGATTTTGTCGGGATCAGCAGTCCATGTGAAGGCCTTCGGTTCGGCGTTGTTCTCGACGACGAAGCGATTGATTGCTGCTTGCAAGTCGAGAACGGATAGGAATACGCCGCGCTTTAATCGCCGCTGCGTGAGCTTGGCGAAGAAGCCCTCGACGGCGTTCAGCCAGGATGCCGAGGTTGGAGTGAAGTGGAAGGTCCAGCGTGGATGCCGCGCCAGCCATTGGCGTACCTTCGGATGCTTGTGGGTTGCGTAGTTGTCGACGATGGCGTGGATCGATTTTTGGACCGGCACCTGCGCCTCGATGGTATTGAGGAAGCGGATGAACTCTTGGCGCCGGTGGCGCTGCATGTTGCGGCCGATGACAGTACCGTCGAGCACATTGAGAGCAGCGAACAGCGTGGTCGTGCCGTGACGTTTGTAGTCGTGGGTCATCGTTCCAACGCGGCCCGGCTTCATCGGCAGGCCGGGCTAGGTGCGATCAAGCGCCTGGATTTGGCTCTTCTCATCGACCGAGAGGACGACCGCATGGGCTGGCGGATCGACATAGAGGCCGACGATATCGCGCAGTTTGTCGACAAATTGCGGGTCGGTGGAGAGCTTGAAGTGTTTCACCCGGTGCGGTTGAAGGCCATGCGCACGCCAGATGCGTTGGACAGAACTCGCGCTGATATCGACGACCTTCGCCATCATGGCGGAGGTCCAGTGGGTCGCCTCTGCTGGCGGATCGGTCTGGGTGAGAGTTACGACACGTTCGGTGATGTTCGGCTCCAGCGGTCGGATGCGCGAGGGCCGTGTCTTATCGTGCAGGAGGCCGGCATATCCGGCCTGCATGAAACGTTCCTGCCAGCGCCAGACACAGGTCTTCGATTTGCCAGTCCGGCGCATGATCTCATTGGTGCCAAAACCGTCCGCGCTCAACAGGACGATCTCAGCCCGCCAGACATGCTTGTGTGGGGCGTTGCGATCCCGCGCAAGCGCCTTCAGACGGCGACGATCAGCGGGCTTGAGGGTGATGGAAATTCCGGTTCGCATGCGCCAGACTCGCATGTGTCCAGTCCGTTGGGAATCCCCTCCGGGATTCAAATGTCAGACGCGATCCACTAGTGTAGTGATTGAACGAAGCCGCTACCGCGGCGTAACGGCGAGGTCGCGCGAAGAGCCTCCTGCCTGAGAGGATGTGGGTGTTGCAGCCCACCACTCAGCCAGGAGGTTATCAGATGACCCAGAAGATGAGCCCTCTTCGCCGTCGCATGATTGAGGACATGACAGTCCGCAATTTGTCGCC
>WHTM01000035.1 GCA_009377755.1 Hyphomicrobiales bacterium
AGCCGGCCCTGATCCTCAAATGCGCCCCTCATGCAAACCTCCGACGATTCGTGATAGAAAACTGAATCAGCAAACCCTTGCCGTGGCGAGGGGTTTTTCAGCAGACTGCTAAAGCGCGCGAAGCCCTGGCATGACTTCTTCGGCGAAAAGCTGAAGTTTTTTTCGGACCAAAGGGTCTGGTAGGGTCCCGAACTGAACCATGCATACCAGCTTCTTGAAGCCGGTACGGCTTTGCATTTCGGCGATCTTTTCCTGCACCGTTGCAGGCCTTCCAACGACGAACGTCCCCTTGTCGACCAGTTGCTGCAAAGTCTGCGGCTCAAATACCGTGCCCCCACGGTTGACCAGTATCGCCTTTAGTGAGCGGATCGAGGTGTAGCCCGGCGGAATCAGCATTTCGAGCGGCGAATAAAGAAGTCGTTGAAGAGCCGCTCAACGTTCTCTCGAGCCTCACGTTCCGCGATCTCGTCCGTCTCCGCCACGTAGATCGGTGCCGCCCATCCGAGTTGATCCCCCGTCGCCTCGTAGCCATGCCTCCGGGCAGACTCCCGGTAGGCCGTATGATTGCGCACGACGGAGGCAATCGGCTGAAAAGTGATGATAAATGGATAACGCCGCTCCGGAGCGGACGCCCATTCGATCGTCTCTGCCGAGCCCTGCGATGGAATCCAGATCGGTGGATGAGGGCGCTGATAACAGCGAGGCCAGGGATTGACATAGCGAAGATTGAAGTGGTCGCCCTCATAGGCGAACGGCCCGTTGTTTGTCCAGGAGCGCACGATGATGTCGTGCGCCTCCAGGAAGCGCCCCTGCGACGACGTCGGATTGATGCCCGACGAATGATATTCGTTGCCGATGCCGCGGACGAACCCGGCGATCAGACGCCCCTTTGATAGGTTGTCGAGCATCGCAAATTCTTCCGCGACGGCGACAGGGTTTGCGACCAGCGGCAGCGCACGCCCGATCACTGGAATGCGCATGTTGGTGCCGCGGGTGCGATCGATCAGGATGCTCGCAATGAGATTGGGCGCCGGCCTCAGGCCATAGGCCGTCTGGTGATGCTCGTTGACGCAGATGCCGTCGAAGCCCAACTCGGACGCAAACACGAGTTGGTCAATGTATTCCTGGTAGAGATCGGCTCCAAGGCTCGTTCGTAGAGCTCATTCGGCAGCACGACCCAATAGGCACGATGCTTGTCTGCCTCTGCGAAATCCAGGTGTCGATAAGGCATCAGGTGAAAGGCGAAGAATTGCACGACAACCCTCAATCGAGTGAACGATGCAGATCAAAAAGGCGCCATGCTTCAATTCATGATGCGCGGCAGCCAAGTCGCGATCTGAGGCACCGCGACAATCACGATAATCACGATGACGTTGCACAATCTTGCTTTGTTTCTCCAACGTTTCAACGATGCGGTGAGCGGATGAATCGCCTAAGCGCGGCATGAACCTGTGCTCGTACCCGCCCCGGCACACATTGACGCGTCGGCCATCAACATTCCGTAAGGCCTCCCGAGGTTTCAAGTATCTCGGGACATCGGAGTTGGGCGGGCCTGAAGCGGTATACCCATCTGCAAAAGGTCGGCGACAAATACGCCGCTGGAAATGGCTTGAGATTGCGACGCGGCCGGAGGCAGCCGTGGCGGCGTAGACCCGCCAGCTACTGAGGTATCGACACACGACCAGCAGGTTGGTCAGGATGGCGAAGGCGAGTTTCGCTTCTTGCGCAGAACAGCTTAATGATTCATGATTCGCTTACAAATCGGCACAGCGATGGCGGGCAAACAGGCGAAGATATTGGCTGATGGACACGTGCATGGCCTTTTGGGCTATGCGGCCGTCACCCGGCAACCGGTTCGCAACACCGTCATCGTTCTGTTGTCCGTGAAAGCCGGACTTCGCGCGAGCGAGATTGCACAGTTGACCTGGTCCATGGTCCTCAGCCCGACGGGCGAAATCGGTAACCTGTGCTGCACGCTGGGTTGTGGTCATTAACAGGCGACTACACAGGAGAAACAACCTGCCCGCAGGGGCCAATCCATTGCAAGGGCAGGCATAATTTAGCTGCGACTGGCACCCGGCTCTACCGCCATAGTGCCCCCCAGGGCCGCCGCATGTCCCAATGCGTGATCGGCGTCAGGATTCGAATGCCGAGTTCACGCTCGATGGGTACCGCATTGCGCGGTAAGCGACGCTCAACCGTAAGAAATGCTTCACAGCGAAGCACGATGGCTTCCTGCAGAAGCCGGCGGTCCGCCTTGCTAAGATACACGAATTTAGGCTCGTCGAGCCGCGCACCTAGCGCCTCGCTTTCGGCCGTGGGTCCATCCGCCGTCAAGCAGACCTCTGAGTGGTCGGCAATGTCCCAGAGCCATTGCATATGGTCAGGATCGCGCTTCGCATGGGCCTCCTCCATGCTGCCGCGCGATACGATCCATTCGAACATCGCTCGCTCGCCTACCGCAAAGATATCGCGCAGGGCTTCAAGGTTGGCGAACCCATCACTTACTCTGTGGATTCGATCTGACGCCTCGATCGGTTCAGCCTCGTAGATGTAGCTCCCATAGTCTCGGAGCGTCTGTGCGGTGCAGGAGTCGAGGAATATCCGACGGGGCAAGGTTTCAAAGGCAGCAGCCATGTGGCGACCGTTTCTTGGTCCCGAAGTGCCCAGCTCTAGCGTCGCGGCTGTAATACCGACGTCAGCGACCGTGATTCAAATGAAGCCAGTCCTGCAGAAAACTTCCGCAGACTAAATCGCAGACTAATTCGATTTTCTAGTCTGCGGTGTTGGGCTAAGGCATTGATTTAATGGCGCGCCCGGAGAGATTCGAACTCCCGACCCCCAGATTCGTAGTGTGGCTCTTGCCGAGCCATTGAAATTCCCGACCACACCATCCGTCGCGAACGCACGCCGCATGCGACAATTCGACGTTCGCCACGCGGGGCCCGTTTTTCGCGGCACTGGACGAATAGCGCTGCGCCTTGCCCAGCGAGACTTCGCGTCTTGCCCTTAGGTTCACATTGTCGAGAGCGGACCGTCATCCCTTAAAAAAAGCTACCGTTTGAAAAACCGTTTGAGTTCTGTCCTCTCAAACGGTGCATACCTCCAAGTGGTTGATTTGATTGGTGGGCGCACAAGGACTCGAACCTTGGACCCGCTGATTAAGAGTCAGCTGCTCTACCAACTGAGCTATGCGCCCGGATCGCCGCAACGGATATATGAGCGGCGGGCGTCGTGTACCAAAGCGGTGCCGGTGTGTCCAGGATGGATGCCCGTGGCCTCCCAGCGCCTAAAGCTGCGCGCGCGCCGCCGGTTAAGCGCCCGTCGCGGCGGGGACACCGTTACAGCTGCTCCGGCGTGAGCACCAGGCTTGAGCCCGGCCATGCGCGCAACGCGGCGATGTCTTCATCGCACTGCGACATAAGACGACATGCTCAAGACGACATGCTCAATTCCGGCCGTTGACACAATCATGGCGTGCGGGCTCATATGCGGCAGGCGCAATCGGCAACGGACCGCCAAAAAAGGCGCAGCCGGAGGCGGCGCTGGAGGAATGACCAAAGTTGCCCGCGGACGGCGCGTTCGTGGTTGATCCGTTCAACGTTCGGGCGGCTCCACGGCGATTATCCGCCAAGGCTTCGGTTTGGCCACATCGGAAACCCGGTAGGCCCGAAAGCAACACCAAAAGATGGAGGAACTGATGTCCAAGATAAAACCAGGTCACGCGCTTCCCGTGTTCGCCGCGGCTCTGGCCGGCGTCTTCACCGTCTCGGCATTGCAGCCCGCGGACGCTCAGCAGCGCAAGTCGCTCCGCTGGACGACGTCGGCTGTGGGTTCCTACGGCTACACGGTCGCCGCCTCTATGGCCAAGATCGTCGAACAGGCGCTCGGCGGCGAATACACCGTCACCGTGCATCCGTACACGTCCCCTACCGTCGCCATGAAGGCGGTGATGGATGGCAACGGCGAGATCGCCTATACGGCCGACATCGGCATGACCCAGTTCAATCAGCGGATCGGCGGATTCAAGGATTACAAGCCGCAGAAGCCTGAAATCGCGCATTCCTGGTACGCCTATCCGATGGAGTCGATGATGGCGACGGCGGCCAAGGACGCCGACAAGTTCAAGTGCTGGAAGGACTTCAGCGGCAAGCCGGTGTTCTACACCACAGCTGGCTTCATGAACTGGCTGAACTGGCAGCGCATCTACAAGGCGCTCGGCTACGAATTCAAGCACGTCCAGATCGACCTCAAGTCAAATGCCGACGCGCTGCAGGCCGGAACGATCGTCGGGTCCGCTACCTACACGACAGCCGGTCGCTCGCTGGCGGCCTATTGGAAGGAGACCGATATCCGCATGGACGTCAGGGTCATCAATCCCTGCCCTGACGAGGTCGCGAAGATCAAGGCGGCCGGTCTCGCGATTGCCGAAGTTGATCCGAAGAACGCCTTCAGCAAGGACGTCGGCCCAAAGACGCTCCAGGGCGTGCCAATCCTTTTCGGCTACAACGCGCGGCTCGATATGCCGGAAGACGTCGTCTACAAGCTGGTCAAGGCGTTCTACGATAAGAGGGACGAGCTCGTGAAGGCCGATCCGGGCTTCACGCCGATGGCGAAGGACTTCGTCGGCATGCAGGTGCAAGGCATCAACGCCAACCCGCAGATCCCGGTGCATCCGGGCCTTGCCAAGTTCTTGAAGGAACACAAGGCCTGGAACGACAAGTGGAAGGTCGGCAGCAGCGCCAGCTAATTGCTTGAACTGCGCGACCGGGGCGGGCCAGCGCTGCCATGGCCCGCCCCGGCGCCTTTGCCAGTCTCGTCGAAGCATTGAATTTTGCATTTGGGCAACAACGGTGGCGCGTGCGAAGCTACCGCGCCTCGGGTCCATATTCCGTTGACGCCGACAATCGGCGTGTGCCCAACACTCCGACGATAAGAACAAGGGCACACTTCACCGGCGCAGGGGACGTCGTATGACCAAGGATTGGCTCAAGAGCCAAGTCAATCTCGGCAACCTGATCTTTGTCTTCGCACTGACCCAGTTCGTCTGGCTGGTCTGGTATTTCTACACGGGCCTCGGCGGTCCGCAGGAACTGGTCGCGCGCGTCATGTCGATCGCGCTGATCCTGCAAGTGCTGTTCATGTACCGCGACAACTACTTCTACAAGTGGCTGCCACCTGCGGCAAATCACGCGATCATTGCAGTCTACATCGCGATCTGCCTCTACGCATTCTATCATTTTCATTACGAGTTCGAACGGATCGCCATCTACAGCCAGGGCTCCTACTCGACGCAGGACTACATCGTCGGCCTGCTGGTGTTCCTGCTGGTGATGGAGCTGACCCGGATGGCCCATCCGATTCTGTTCTGGGTCAACGTCATCATGGTCGTCTACACGCTGTGGGGGTTTCTCAGCCCGCTCGACTTCTTCTGGCATCCGGGGGAGACGTTCTACCGCGTCGTAACCTCGAGCACAGTTGAGTTCTCCACGGGCATTTACGGCAGCTATGGTCAGCTCGCGCTGACCCTGATCGCCGCCTTCCTGCTGCTGGCGGCCGCGGCGCGCGGTTTCGGCGCGCAGAGCGCAATGATCAACGTCATGCGGCGGCTTGCCGGCCGCTCGCGGCAAATGGTCCCGCAGACGGCGGTGCTCGGTTCGCTGTCGGTCGGCATGATCAGCGGCTCGGGATCGGCAAACGCCGTGGTGGTCGGCTCAATCACGATCCCGCTGATGAAGCGCTACGGCGTGCCGGCACCCTTCGCCGCCGCGGTAGAAACCGCGGCGTCTATGGGCGGGCTGATCATGCCGCCGCTGATGGGCGTCGGCGCCTTCCTGATGTCGGAATTCCTCGGCGTGCCCTATTGGGACGTGGTGCTGCGCGGCTTCGCGCTCGGTTTCGTCTACTACGTATCGCTTGCACTCGCGGTCTATCTGCTTTGCGTCCGCCTGTTGCCAAGCGACACGGTCACGGCGCCGAAGGTGCCGCTCTACGAACAGATCAAGACCGCAATCTTCTTTCTCGCCGTGCTGTACCTCATCTACTTGATGGGGTGGGTCGGCATGGGCGAGCTGCGGGCGGCGCTGTTTACCGCCATGTTCATGCTCGCGCTGCTGCTGATCGCCTTTCTGTTCTTTAAGTACGTGCTCAAGGATTCTCTGGTCGCGAACGAGTCGCTGTTCAAGAATTTCCGTCTCACCGTCGAGACCCACGCCGACATGACGTCGTATCTGACGCTGCTGCTGGCGACGCTCGGCATCATGATCGGCCTGTTCACCATCACCGGCTTCATCAACCGGATGGGCGCCATGCTGCTCGATCTCGGCGCCTGGAACATTATGGCCATGATCTTCATGGCCTACATCTTCGGATGGCTGGTCGGCGCCGGCCTGCCGCCGACCGCAACCTATATCATCGGCGCCGTCGTCATCGTTGGGCCGCTGCGCGAGCTCGGCGTCAATCCTTGGGTCGCGCACTTCTTCGTCTTCCTGCTGTCGGTGTGGGGCGAGCTATCGCCGCCGACCTCCCTCACCGCCGCGATATCCGCCCGCATCGCCGAAGCTTCCTTCATGCGCACCATGTGGGTGGCATTGAAGATCTGCATCCCAATCACGCTGATGACCTTCGCGGTCTTCGTGCGTTCCGACATGGTGGTGAACCCAGGCTGGCCGCAGATCATTGATACCTTACTGGTCACGATCAGCACCTGCGGCATCACCTTTGCGATGTTCGGACGGTATATAAAGCACCCGGCCGCCGACATCGCGCTGCGCAGCGCGCTCGCGCTGATTGCCGTCGTGACGATGTTCCACCCCAATCAACGTGCATCGATCGCGATCGGCGTGGTCGTTCTGGCATCCGTCGCCGTTGGCATCTGGCGACACCGGCTGATCGCCCAACCGGAGCCAGGCTCCGAACCCGAACCATCGCACGAGGCCGCGCCGACCTGCGATCTCGCGGCACTAGCCGCCGAGGCACGGCGCGAGGTGTGAACGCGGATGAAAATGGTTGAGGCCGCGGAGCGCGGCCTCACAGGCTTCTTCCATAGAACACTGGAACGGCGGCTTGCGCGGCGCGTTCCTCTCCCCAGCCGGGGTCGGATGTTTCCGACTTCGGCCAATCTAAAAGCCAAACTCGGGCAAACCCGAGGTCGGTTGGAGAGGGAGAAGAGCTCAGCCAACCTCGGTGGAATGTAACCGCCGTTCGACCACCATGTCTTCGGGCTTGCCGCGCTGGCGCTTGATCATCAGCTTGTTGAGTGCACCGAGATAGGCTTTCGCCGAGGCGACCAGCGTATCGGGATCGGCGCCCTTGGCGGTCACCGACTTGCCGCTCTCTGACAGCCGCACGGAGACTTCGGCCTGCGCGTCGGTGCCCTCGGTCACCGCGTGCACCTGGTAGAGCTCCAGCACCGCGTCGTGCGGCACCAGAGCCTTGATGCAGTTGAACACCGCGTCAACGGGGCCGTTGCCTTCGCACTCCTCGATTCCCGCCTTGCCGTCGATGTCGAGCTTCATGGTGGCGCGCTGCGGCCCGCGCGTGCCGGCGATCACCGACAGCGACACCAGCTTGATGCGGTCCTGGGCGGTCGCGATCTCCTCGTCGACCAGTGCCTCAATGTCTTCGTCGTAGACGTGCTTCTTGCGGTCGGCGAGCGCCTTGAAGCGAGCGAACGCGTCTTCGAGCTGATTGCCGGCGAGCTTGTAGCCCAGTTCCTCCAGCTTGTGCACGAAGGCATGCCGGCCGGAGTGCTTGCCCATCACCAGCGAGGTCTGCTTCACCCCGACGCTCTCCGGGATCATGATCTCGTAGGTCTGGGTGTGCTTGAGCATGCCGTCCTGGTGGATGCCGGATTCGTGCGCGAAGGCGTTCCGGCCGACGATCGCCTTGTTGTACTGCACCGGGAATGAGGTCACCGCCGAGACCAGCTTCGAGGCGCGCGTGAGCGTGGTCGCGTCGATGCCGGTCCAGTACGGCAGCACGTCGTTGCGCACGCGCATCGCCATCACGACCTCTTCGAGAGACGCATTGCCGGCGCGCTCGCCGATGCCGTTGACGGTGCACTCGATCTGCCGGGCACCGGCATGCACGCCGGCAAGCGAGTTCGCGACCGCCATGCCCAGATCGTCGTGGCAGTGCACCGAGAAGCGCGCCTTGTCGCTATTCGGCACCCGCTGGCGCACCATCTTGAAGATCGCCGCATATTCCTCCGGCACGGTGTAGCCGACCGTATCGGGGATATTGATGGTGGTGGCGCCGGCATTGATCGCGGCCTCGACGCAGCGGCAGAGGAAATCGTGCTCGGTACGGGTACCGTCCTCACACGACCATTCGACGTCGTCGGTGTAGTTGCGGGCGCGGGTGACCTGCGCGATCACCAGCTCGTACACCTTCTCCGGCTCCATCTGCAGCTTCCACTTCATGTGCACCGGCGAGGTGGAGATAAAGGTGTGGATGCGGCCGCGCTTGGCCGGCCTGATCGCCTCGGCGCAGCGGTCGATGTCCTTGAAGCCCGCGCGGGACAGGCCACAGACGACCGCGTTCTTGGTGCGCTTGGCAATCTCCTGCACGGCGGCGAAGTCGCCTTCCGAGGCGATCGGGAAGCCGGCCTCGATGACGTCGACGCCCATGGAGTCGAGCAGCTCGGCGACCTCGAGCTTCTCCTCGTGCGTCATAGTTGCACCGGGCGACTGCTCGCCGTCGCGCAAGGTGGTGTCGAAGATGACGACGCGGTCCTTCTCGGACTGAGCCTGCGTGGTCATGGAAAGGGTCCTTTTCGTCTTGCGCTCTGGTCGGCGCTCTGGGGTTCCGTGATCCGCTTAACCCCCTGAGTGCCCAGGCGAAAACGCCCAGCCGGCCCTCAGGGGCGGTTAAGGAGCAGGAGGCCCAGAATGAGGGCGGCAGCGGGCAAGCCCGCAGAATTGGCCGTGGCGGCCATCCCGGTCATCGCGCGGTCATCGCAGCGCGTCGACATTGCCCAAATCACCCTCTTTGCGCGGCAACCACAGTCACCGATCACGGTGAATCAAACGTAAGCCGTGCGGCGCGCTCGCAACTCCTTATGTAGCGGATGAGTGTGGCTGCCCGCAAGGGCCCCCCTCGACGGGGGCCGCCGGGCGGGGCCTCGGCCGGCTTCGTTTCGGCCTTGATATCGGCCTTGCTGGTGAGGCGGGCGCGGCCGGGGTCCGTGATGGTCACCCGCGCCTGCGCGCGCGGCCGGCCGGCGCGGTTCTCGATCTGCACCAGCCCGTCGCCCAGGGCATCCTCCCAGATGGAGAGGCGCGGACAGGAGGTCCGCCAGGCGTCCATCACTTCCCCGTAGCTGCGGCCGCCGTCGGCAATCCAGCCCAGGAACTGGTCGATCAGGGCATCGGCGGGGTTCGACATGGCCGTTGTTCCGGGAGCGGTCTCAGACGACAATTCTAGCACAAATTCGTGCGTCCCGGGCGCACTCCAGCACACCGGAAGTCGGGTATACCCGACTTCCGGCACCTCTTAGAGTGTCGCAACTCGGAAACATCCGACTTGCGAAGTGCTGCTGTGCAGAACCGGGACCCGGTGGCTTGGTGCTAACAACCGGGACCCCGCATCTGCAGTGCATCACTTCGTGCTGCACCGCGTGCGGGGAACGCAAGTGACTCACTCCGCCAGCAACGCCCGCCGGGCCTTGCGCATCTCGCGCAGCATCGCCTGATCCACCCGCGGATACTGCGGGCGCAGTTCCTGCAGTGTGCGCACCAGCGCGGCGCCAATGATCATGCGGCAGAACCATTTGTCGTCCGCCGGCACCACGTACCACGGCGCTTCGGGAATCGACGTGTGGCGGATCATGTCCTCGTATGCGGCCATGTACTTGTTCCAGAGCTTGCGCTCGGCGATGTCGCCTACGGAAAACTTCCAGCGCTTCTCCGGATCGTCGAGCCGGTCCAGGAAGCGTTTGCGCTGCTCCTCCCTGGAGACGTTGAGGAAGAATTTGAGCACCCGCGTGCCGTTATGCACCAGGTAGCGTTCGAACGCGCAGATATCGGAAAAGCGTTGCGGCCAGATTCTTCGCCGGTTCATCTCCGGCAACCTTTGCCGCTCCAGCAACTCGGGATGCACCCGCACCACCAGCACTTCCTCGTAGTGAGAGCGGTTGAAGATGCCGATGCGCCCCCGCGTCGGCAGGCGCACCGCGTGCCGCCACAGGAAGTCGTGCTCGAGTTCCTCGGCGCTCGGCGCCTTGAACGAGGTCACCTCGCAGCCCTGCGGGTTGATGCCCGACATCACGTGCTTGATGGCGCTGTCCTTGCCGCAAGCATCCATGCCTTGCAGAATCACCAGCACCGCCCAGCGGTCATGGGCATAGAGACGCTCTTGCAGATGCGACAGCCGTTCCAGGTCGCTCTTGAGCGCGGCCTTGGCATCGTCCTTGTCCGTGTCGAAGCCGCAGGTCTCGGCATAGGTCCGCCCGGCGAGGCGGAACCGCGCCGGCGTGTCAATGCGAAAGCGGCTGAGCAGTCGGGCGGTCTTCATCGACAGCAGTTCAAAGGATTGCGTGGAGCTTGGCAAGTTGCGCACATCAGCGGCCCCAGTAATGCGACAGGAAGGCCGTCACAAACGTCGGCATGAGAGGATCGAAGTCCACAGTGCTACGGACGATGCGGATGCCCGCGAGTTCGGGAGCGGCCTCCCGCGCCAGATAACCGTCGATGCGCCGGCTCAGCAAGTCCGCGCTCTCGTGCGCCCGCAGCACCTTGATCAGCGCGATGCGCGGGCCGGCATGGATGGCGAACCATCCCGGATCCGGATGGTAGTCGCTCTCTCCGACTCCGATCTCCTCGAACAGTTCCCGCCGGACGCTTCCGTCGAGGTCGACACGCGACCCGGCAACGTCGCCGGGATCGGGTGTCCCGCAGGGAAAGTAGATGTGGCCGGCATTGGCCGTATGGGGTCCCATTTCGCCAAGCACGAAGGCCCCGTCGGCGCTGCGCAGCGCCCCGGCGGCGAAGCAGTTCGTCACTGCACGGTCGGGAAATCCCCAACTGCACCAAGTGTAGAACGCGGCGTAGTCGGTCTCGAAAAAAGCGCCCCCAAGTGCCCCGTCCGTGAATGAAAAGTCGCGCATGAGCAGGACGCGCCCGTTCCACATGCCGCTTCGCAGCTTCTGCCGATCGGCAAAGAAGGCATCGATCTCGCGGCGCCGGTCCATCGCAAAGCGCCAGGGGCGCGGCGCAAATCGCAGATCGAGGCGATCCACCGGCATGATCGAAATGGCATCATCGCCGCTCGCCGACGCTTCCCCGTTCATGCCTCGATCGTGCCCCGTATGACGCAAACGGCCTCACCCCCGACCGATGCCGAATGCAGCACGCCTGCGCGCATGGTCAGTTCCAGGTGCATGACGCTTGGCCGGCCCATCTCGTAGCCCTGCTCGATGGCGAATTGGTGCGAGCCGTCGGTCAGCCTGCCATCTCGGGCGAGCATCCCGGCAAAGGCCGCCGCAGCCGATCCGGTCGCGGCGTCCTCCGGAACGCCGAACGCCGGCGCGAACATGCGCGCATGAAAGTGATGGCCGGCATCGACGGTTTCACGACAAAAGACATAGGCGATGGGGCGCTCATTCGCCGGGAAGCCCTGCTCCCACCGGGCGCTGTCGACGCGCGCCCGCCCGACCGCATCGAGGCCGCGCACCGGCACGAACGTCACCGGATTCCCGGCCGACCAGGTGGCGGGTACGAAGCCGTCACAACCGAGATCGTCGAGGGTGAGGCACAACGCTGCGGCAATATCCGCTGCATCCTTGATCTCGTCACCGGGCGCCGGCTGCTGCGGCACGTCGAAGCGTGCTCGGCCGCGCTCGCCGTCGATGCGCTCGACCTCGCAGCGGACCGGGCCGATAGTCTCCTCGAGCACGAGTTCCGTTGCCCCGTTCGCTTCCAGCACGCCGAGCAACACGGCGGTGCCGACGGTGGGATGCCCGGCGAACGGGATTTCCCGGCCCGGGGTGAAGATGCGCAGGCGCGCCCGCGCTCCCGGATTGGAGGGCGGCAGCGCGAACACTGTTTCCGGCAGATTGAACTCGCGCGCGATCGCCTGCATGGCCGCCGTGTCCAGGCCGTCGCTGTCGAGCACGACCGCGAGCGGATTTCCAGTCAGGCGCCGGGAGGTGAACACGTCGAGCGTAACGAAGCGTCGCAGCATATTTCCCTCTGCGCGGTCGGCTAGCGTAGACACGAGCGATGAGGTCTTGTCCAGCAGGAAGCACGACCGAGCTGCAAGCGGCATGATCGGAGGACCGCGAGGCCGCGTCAAAGTTTAACCGGCTCCGCCGCGAAGACTTCGCTCGGCGTCACCAATTCCTGTTGGGCCGCAATCAGCAGGATTTCCGCGGATCCTGCCTCGGTGGTGCGGTTCAGTATCCCGAACATCGACGAGGCGGACAGCGACAGCGCATCGGCAATCGACCCTGTCCGCAAATGGTGCATGAACAGGAGCGCCGCAATGGCATCGCCAGCGCCGTTGACCGCGATCGGCAGGTTCGGCGTACGGACCAGGAACGCTCCATTCTCGTCCGCGGCCAGCAGATCGATGCTGTCCTCCGGCGTGGCATCCGTCCGCAGCGATGTGACGAAAACGACGCGCGGGCCCATCGCGCACACCGCCGCCACCGCCGCCACCGCGTCCGCCATCGTTGCACTCGTGCGTTCAGACAGATAGTCGAGCTCGAACTGGTTCGGCGTGACGACATCGGCGGCTGGAACGGCATGGGCCTTCATGAACTCGGGGATGCCGGAGCGGACGAAGACGCCGCGGCCGATGTCGCCGATCACCGGATCGCAGCAATAGCGCGCGCTCGGATTGGCGCACTTGACTCTGATGACCGCATCGAGGATCGCAGCGCCAATGTCCGGGGAGCCCATGTAGCCGGACAATAGGCCGTCGCATTCGCCGAGGACGCCGCGCTCCTCGATCCCGCCCACGAGATCGCGGATCAAATCCGCCTCGAAGACGCAGCCCTTCCACGACCCGTAGCCGGTATGGTTCGAGAACTGCACCGTGTGGATCGGCCACACCTCGACCCCCAGCCGTTGCAGTGGAAACACCGCGGCGGAATTGCCGACGTGACCATAGACGACGTGAGACTGGATCGAGAGCAGGTTCATGGGCGCGGGTTCCGGAGCCTCATTGGTAACGTCCACTGCCCGCGCGCTCAAATGAAAATCCCTGAAGCGCACCGGTCGAGGCTTACGACCGTGACTATGGCTCGCTCGTCGTCAACATACCGATCAGGTATCGAGCGCGTTTTTGAGAAAATTGTGCGCCATCGGCTCTTCATCGCGCCCGAGCGCGGCATGGGGCCGATCAAACGCTTCGTGCGCCCGAGCCCATCGAGCACCATGCGAATCTGTAGCGCGAGGCCGGGATCGTCATCGACGTTCCAATGCGCATCGCGGGAGCTAGCATTGAACCGGAGAGGAAAACCGCGCGCCATTTGCCAAGAATTCCGCAAGTCGGCTGGCTGGCAGGCCCGTTCTGGTGGCCTGGGCGCGACCCGTTGCCCCTGGTTGCGAAGGACGGGACGTGGTCTGATGGGTGAATGGCCCCGGAAAATGTCGCGATTGCGTTCGAGAATGTCAGCAAGGCCTACGAGGCGGGCGCCCGCCCGGCGCTCGACGGCGTGTCGCTGACCGTCGCCCAGGGCGAGTTTCTGGCCGTCGTCGGCGCCTCCGGTTCCGGCAAGACCACGCTGCTGCGGCTGGTCAACCGGCTGACCGACCCGACCTCAGGGACGGTGCGGGTCTCCGGCACCAATGTCCGCACCACCGACGCGGTGAGCTTGCGCCGGCAGATCGGCTACGTGTTCCAGGGGATCGGCCTGTTTCCGCACATGACGGTGGCCGAGAATATCGCCGTCACGCCGAAGCTGCTGGGTGCCGACAGACGGCAGATGGCGGCACGGGTCGACGAGCTGCTCGACCTCGCGCGCCTCGACCGCACGGCCTATCGGGACCGTTTTCCGCGCGAGCTTTCCGGCGGCGAGCGCCAGCGCGTCGGGGTTGCCCGCGCGATCGCCGCCAAGCCGCAGATCGTGCTGATGGACGAGCCGTTCGGCGCGCTCGACCCACTGACGCGCGACGCCCTCGGCCAGGACTACCGGAGCCTGCACGACGCGCTCGGCCTTACGACCGTGATGGTGACCCATGACATCGTCGAGGCGCTGCTGCTCGCCGACCGGATCGCGATCATGCAGCAGGGCCGCGTGCTGGAACACGGTACGCCGCATGCCCTCATGCAGAGCCGGCAGGCCGGCGTGCGCGATCTGATGCAGACGCCGCGCCGGCAGGCGCAGCGTCTGGGGGCGATGCTCGCCGGGGGTTCGGCAGCGTGAGCGCGTTCGAGGCGCGCTTCGCGGAGGCCCTGGCGCGCCTTCCCGACTATCTCGGCAGCCATGTGGTGGTCAGCGTGACGGCGCTTGTGCTCGGCCTCGCCGTGAGCCTGCCGCTGGCGCTGATCGTCGCTCGGCGACCGGCGTGGCGCGGCGTGGCGCTGGCGCTGACCAGCATCGTGCAGACCATCCCGGGGCTGGCGCTGCTCGCACTATTCTATCCGCTGCTGCTCGGCGTCGCGGCGCTGTCGGAGCAGTGGACCGGCTTCGGCTTCTCGGCGTTGGGATTCCTTCCGTCGGTGCTGGCGCTCGCGCTCTACAGCATGCTCCCGGTCCTGCGGAACACCGTCACCGGTCTGATGGGCATCGATCCCGCGGTCAGCGAAGCCGCGCTCGGCGTCGGCATGACACGGCGGCAGTCGCTGTGGATGGTCGAATTGCCGCTGGCGCTGCCGATCATCATGGCGGGCATCCGAACCTCCGCGGTATGGGTGATCGGCACCGCGACCCTGTCGACGCCGGTCGGCCAGACGTCCTTGGGCAACTACATCTTCGCCGGCCTGCAGACGCAGAACTGGGTGTCCGTGCTGTTCGGCTGCGTCGCGGCCGCCGTCCTTGCGCTCGCGGTCGACCAACTGCTGGCGCAGGTCGAACGCGGCGTGCAAGCGCGCCAACGTCCGCGCGTGCTCGGCGGTGCGCTTGGGCTGGGGCTGGTCTTTCTCGCCGCCATCGTGCCCGGCCTGTCGCGGCCGGCGCCGGGTTACGTCATCGGCGCCAAGCCGTTCGCCGAGCAGTACATTCTCGGCGCCTTGATCGAGCAGCGCCTGGCGCAGGCCGGAATGCGCGCCTCGCGGCGCGACGGGCTCGGTTCCATCGTGGTGTTCAACGCGCTCGCCGCCGGCGAGGTCGACGTCTATGTCGACTATTCCGGCACGATCTGGGCGAACCAGATGGGCCGCAGCGATGCGAAACCGCGTGCCGAGGTGCTGGCCGCGGTGACGCAATGGCTTAAAGCCCAGCACAGCATCGAAACCTTAGGCGGGCTCGGTTTTGAGAACGCCTATGCACTGGCGATGCCGAAGGCAAAATCGCAGGCGCTCGGCATCCGCAGCATCGCCGACCTCGCCGTCCATGCGCCGCAACTGTCGATCGCCGGCGACTACGAGTTTTTTGCGCGGCCGGAATGGAGCGCATTGCGCGATGCCTACGGACTGGCGTTCCGGGAGCAGCGGCAGATGCAATCCGAATTCATGTATTCAGCAGCCGCCGCCGGCGAGATCGACGTCATCTCCGCCTACACCAGCGACGGCCGCATCGCCCAGCACGATCTCGTCGTGCTCGACGATCCGAAGCAGGCGATCCCGCCCTATGACGCGATCCTCCTGGTGTCGCCACGCCGCGCCCACGATAGCGTCTTCATCAATGCGCTGCGGCCGCTGGTCGGCGCCATCGATGTGACGTTGATGCGCGCCGCCAACCTCAAGGTCGCCCAGGGCGGCAACGGTTCATCCCCGGAGGCGGTGGCGCGCCGGCTGTGGGGTGAGATTCGAAAATAGCGCCACGAGCGGGAATCGTCATTGCGAGGCCCGCAGGGCCGAAGCAATCCAGGGCTAACGCATTTGTCGCCCCTGGATTGCTTCGTCGGCCCGTCCCGGTTTTCGCGGGGACAAGCCTCCTCGCAATGACAGGTGACGGCTCGTTGGAATATCGCCTTCCTTTCGGGCCAAGCTCTCAGGATGAGCCCGGGTATGCGCGGCGCATCGACAATTCCCGCTGCGTTTGCAATCCTGCGTGACGAAGTGCGCCCATGTGGCGCTTATGGGAGGGTGACGTGATCGATTGCTACACATGGATGACGGACAACGGTCGCAAGCCGCGCATGATGCTGGAGGAGACCGGGCTCGCGCATCGCATCGTCCCGGTCAACATCCGGGAGAAGGAGCAGATGTCGCCGGAGTTCCTGAAGATCAGCCCCGGCCACAAGATTCCGGCGATTGTCGACCACGACGGGCCCGGCGGCGCGACCGTGACCCTCTGCGAATCCGGCGCGATCCTCAAGTATCTCGCGGAGAAGTCCGGCACGTTCTATCCGAGCGATGCGGCCGCCCGTGCCAAGGTCGATCAATGGCTGTTCTACGGCTCCGCGACCTTCACCACGCTGGCGCAGCAGTTCGGGTTCTGGGTGATCCGCTCGCCCGCGAAAGTGCCGCCCGCGCAGGAGCATTACACGGCCACCCTGCGCGACATGCTCGGCACGCTCGACCGACACCTTGCCGACAACCAATATTTCGCCGGCCCCTACTCGATCGGCGACATATCGATGTATCCGGACATTCACCTGCACGGCGTCAACGACGTCGGGCTCGGCGACTATCCCAACGTCAAGCGCTGGCACGACGCCATTGCGGCACGCCCGGCGACCCAGCGCGCGTGGGAGCCATTTCCCAAGTGAGATTGCACGCCAGATTACATTCTCCTGTCACCTCGTTGTCAGGGTTGGCCGTTACGGTGGGGCGATACCGGGGTGGTCCCTGTATCGCCTAACGGGGGTTCACTATGCGCCAGCAGATCGTCAGACTGGGTCTCGCCGTAGCCATCGGCGCGGCAGCGGCTGCCGTCACAGCCGAGTCGAGCGCCGATGACAGTGGCGGTCGAGGCCACTGGCACGACCGAACGAACGTGCAGCTCGGCCCACGGCCATTCTTCCTGATCAACGATATGGATGACGGCCACCTGAAGCGCAGCCTGCAGCAGTGCTCCGCAGGGCCTTTCCGGCCGAGTGATTTCTCCATCGGCCATCGCGGCGCGGGGCTGCAGTTCCCCGAGCACACTCGGGAGTCCTACGAGGCGGCAGCCCGGATGGGCGCCGGCATCCTCGAATGCGATGTCACGTTCACCAAGGATCTCGCGCTGGTCTGCCGGCATGCCCAAAACGATCTGCACACGACGACCAACATTCTCCTGACGCCGCTCGCAAGCAAATGCACGCGGCCCTTCACGCCGGCCGTGCTGGGCCCCAACCAGGAGATCGTCACGCCTGCCAGCGCCGAGTGCCGCACGAGCGACATTACGCTGGCGGAGTTCAAGACGCTGACCGGCAAGATGGACGGCTTCAACCCGCGGGCGCAGACACCCGAGGAATTCGTGGCCGGCACCGCGAACTTCCGCACCGACCTGTACTCCGGCCCGACCAGCGGCGATCTGCTGACGCACCGTGAGAGCATCGAGTTTTTCAAGAAGCTCGGCGTGAAAATGACGCCGGAGCTCAAGAGCCCGAGCGTCATGATGCCCTTCAACGGCTTCACGCAGGAAGCGTACGCGCAGAAGATGATCGACGAGTACAAGGGGGCGCACGTGCCACCGAGTCACGTCTTTCCGCAATCGTTCAACCAGGACGACGTGCTGTACTGGGTCAACAACGAGCCGGCCTTCGGGCGGCAGGCCGTGTTCCTGGACGATGCGAACACGGTGGCCGACCTGCCGAGCTTTGCCGACCTGGCGCGCTACAGAAGGCAGGGGATCAGAATCTGGGCGCCGCCGACTTTCGCGCTGCTCGACCTGAACTCACGGAACGAGATCGTCCCGTCGCAGGCAGCCCGGAACGCCAGGGCCGCGGGCCTCGACATCATCACCTGGACGCTCGAACGGTCGGGGATCCTCGCCGACGGCGACAATGGTTTCTACTATCAGACGATCGATCCGGCGATCGCCCGCGAGGGCGACCTGATGCGCGTGATCGACGTGCTCGCCAAAGAGGTCAAAGTGCGCGGCATCTTCTCCGACTGGCCGGCCGCGATCACATACTACGCCAACTGCATGCGGCTGAAGTGAAGCCAGGCGGGCGGTGTGCCGCCTCGGCCGGGGGTCGGCTGAAGCCGGCCGGACACGCGCTAATTCCCGAGCCCGTTTTCGAGCTCTTCCGCGCGGCTGCGGGTCATGCGGAGCAAGCAGTCGGCCGCGTCGATGCGCGCGATCGAGCCTTCGCCGAGCCGATGGTAGAGACAGTTCGCGTCACGATACTGGATCCAGAGCCGCTGCGCGGCGCGCAGTTGTTCGCGCTGCTCCGGCCGGGCCTCCTTCAATGCCTCCTGGTAGGCTTTGTTCAGACGCTTGTCCCATGGCTCCGTCATCTTGTTGAGACATTCCACGATGTCGGAGGTGCCGCCGTCACAGCTCTTTTCGGCTTCTTTGTCTTTGTCGTCGGCCCATACAAAAGCGGCCGACCCGATGAGGACCGCCGCTGCCATGATGGTGCTGCGCGCGCGCACGATCAGTTCCTGCTCTTGTCCACCAGCGCGCGCTCCTTGATCCACGGCATCATGCCGCGCAGCTTCTCGCCGATCTCCTCGATCGGATGCTGCGCGAGCTTGGCGCGCGTCGCCTTGAACGAAGTCTGGTTGACCTTGTTCTCCAGCATCCAGTCCTTGACGAAGCGGCCGGATTGGATGTCTGCGAGAACGCGCTTCATCTCGGCGCGGGTGGCGTCATTGATGACGCGCGGGCCGGAAACGTATTCGCCGTACTCGGCGGTGTTCGACACCGAATAGTTCATGTTGGCGATGCCGCCCTCGTAGATCAGGTCGACGATCAGCTTCACCTCGTGCACGCATTCGAAGTAAGCCATCTCCGGCGCGTAGCCGGCCTCGACCAGCGTCTCGTACCCAGCCTTCATCAGTTCGACCAGGCCGCCGCACAGCACCGTCTGCTCGCCGAACAGGTCGGTCTCGCATTCTTCCTTGAAGGTCGTCTCGATGATGCCGGCGCGCCCGCCGCCGATCGCCGAGCCGTAGGAGATCGTCAGGTCGTGCGCGTTGCCGGACACGTCGCGATGCACCGCCATCAGCACCGGCACGCCGGCGCCGCGCGCATATTCGGAGCGCACGGTATGACCCGGCCCCTTCGGCGCGATCATCATCACGTCGAGATCGGCGCGCGGCTCGATCAGGTTGAAATGGATGTTGAGCCCGTGCGCGAACATCAGCGCCGCGCCGTTCTTCATGTTGCCGGCGAGGTGGTCGCGGTAGATGTCGGCCTGCAATTCGTCGGGCGTGAGCATCATCATCACGTCCGCCCACTTGGCGGCCTCGGCGACCTCCATGACCTTGAGCTTCTCGCCTTCGGCCTTCTTCACGCCGGCCGAGCCCTTGCGCAGCGCGACCGCCACGTCCTTGACGCCGGAGTCCCGCAAATTCAGGGCGTGGGCGTGGCCCTGGCTGCCGTAGCCGATGATGGCGACCTTCCTGCCCTTGATCAGGTTCAGGTCGGCGTCGCGGTCGTAATATACGCGCATGGTGCTTTATCCCTAGATGACCCTGGTTGGATCGGCCGCTTTCCTTTGCGTCATGGCCGGGCTCGTCCCAGCCATCCACGTCTTTTGCCGCGGTGTCGATAGCAAGGCGTGGATGCCCGGCACAAGGCCGGGCGTGACGAAATCTATTGAGCCACGTCCCTCACATCCCTTCCGGCCCGCGCGAAATCGCCGCGATGCCCGTACGCGAGACTTCCACAACGCCGAGCGGCATCATCAGCGCGATGAACCCCTCGATCTTGGCGCTGGCACCGGTGATCTCGAAGATGAAGCTCTCGGTAGTCGCATCGATCACGCGCGCGCGGAAGGCGTCGGCCAGCCGCAGCGCCTCGACCCGGTTCTCGCCCTTGCCACGCACCTTGACCATGGCGAGCTCGCGCTCGATCGCGGGCACCGACAAGGTGCTCATGTCGACGACGCGGTGGATCGGGACCTGCCGGTCGAGCTGGTTGATGATCTGCTCGATCACCATCGGCGTGCCGGTGGTGACGATGGTGATGCGCGAGAGGTGCTTCTGGTGCTCGGTCTCCGACACCGTCAGCGAGTCGATATTGTAGCCGCGTCCGGAGAACAGGCCGATCACGCGCGCCAGCACGCCGGGCTCGTTGTCGACCAGCACCGACAGCGTATGCGTCTCCGTGCGCTGCGTAATGGTCTGCGCGGGATAGTGGGTGGTACTCGCCGTCGTGTTCACACAGCTTGCTCCGTCTAACCCTCTCCCAACCGAACTCGGGTGTTCCCGAGTTCGGTCCATTTTTCAATGGCCGAAGTCGGATATATCCGACTTCGGCTGGGAGAGGGTATCCGAGCCCGTGGCACAATCACACCATCACCTTGCCTTCCTCGGTGATCGCGTCCTCGAGCCGCTCGGCGGCGTCACCGACCAACATCTCGTTGTGGGCGCGGCCCGAGGGGATCATCGGGAAGCAGTTCTCCGCCTGATCGACGACGCAGTCGAAGATCACCGGCTTGTCGACGTTGATCATTTCGATGATCGCCGCATCGAGTTCGCCGGGCTTGTCGCAGCGGATGCCGACGGCGTGATAGGCCTCGGCGAGCTTGACGAAATCCGGCAGCGAATGGGTATAGCTCTCGGCGTAGCGGCCGCCGTGCAGCAGTTCCTGCCACTGCCGCACCATCCCCATGTACTGGTTGTTGAGGATGAAGATCTTGACCGGCAGCCGGTGCTGCACCGCGGTCGACATTTCCTGCATGGTCATCAGCACCGAGGCCTCGCCGGCGATGTCGATCACCAGCGAACCGGGATGCGCGAGCTGCACACCGACCGAGGCCGGCAACCCGTAACCCATGGTGCCGAGCCCGCCCGAGGTCATCCAGCGGTTCGGCTCCTCGAACTTGAAGAACTGCGCCGCCCACATCTGGTGCTGCCCCACCTCGGTGGTGATGTAGACGTCGCGGTCGCGCGTGAGCGCGTAGAGCCGCTCGATCGCGTATTGCGGTTTGATGATCTCTTTCGAGTTGTGGTAGGCGAGCGACTTGCGCGCGCGCCAGTTGCCGATCTGCTTCCACCAGCCATCGAGCGTCTTCTTGTCGGGCTTCGCCTTGGTCTCGCGCCACAGCCGCAGCATGTCTTCCAGCACATGCGTGCAGTCGCCGATGATCGGCAGGTCGACCTTGACGTTCTTGTTGATCGAGGACGGGTCGATGTCGACGTGGATCTTGGTGGAGCCCGGCGAGAAGGCATCGAGCCGCCCGGTGATGCGGTCGTCGAAGCGCGCGCCGATATTGATCATCAGATCGCAATCGTGCATCGCCCAGTTGGCCTCCCAGGTGCCGTGCATGCCGAGCATGCCGAGCCACTGCGGGTCGGACGCGGGGTACGCGCCGAGCCCCATCAAGGTCGAGGTGATCGGGAAACCTGTGGCCTGCACCAGTTCGCGCAGCAGCTTGCTCGCCGCGGGCCCTGAATTGATGATGCCGCCGCCGGTGTAGAACAGCGGACGCTTGGCCTTGGTCATCAGCGCCACCGCCGCCTTCACCTTGTCGGCATCGGGCTTGAGCTTCGGCCGGTAGCCCTTGTGCGGGATCTCCTCGGGCATGGAATAGACGCCCTTGGCGAACTGGATATCCTTCGGGATGTCCACCACCACCGGCCCGGGCCTGCCGCTCCTGGCGATGTGGAAGGCTTCGTGCAGCGCGCGCGGCAGGTCCTCAATGGTCTTGACCAGATAATTGTACTTGGTGCACGGCCGCGTGATGCCGACGGTGTCGCATTCTTGGAACGCGTCATTACCGATCAGATGCGTCGGCACCTGCCCGGTGATGCAGACCACGGGGATCGAGTCGCACAGCGCATCGGTCAGGCCGGTCACCGCGTTGGTCGCGCCCGGTCCCGACGTCACCAGCACGCAGCCGACCTTGCCGGTGGAGCGCGCATAGCCCTCCGCCGCATGCACGGCGCCCTGCTCGTGCCGCACCAGGATGTGGCGGACGTCGTTGC
The DNA here is from genome assembly GCA_009377755.1 of Hyphomicrobiales bacterium. GTDB lineage: Bacteria > Pseudomonadota > Alphaproteobacteria > Rhizobiales > Xanthobacteraceae > WHTM01. The sequence continues at coordinate 22,138 of WHTM01000035.1, forward strand.
GCTCGAACAGCGCGTCGTAGATCGGCAGCACCGCCCCGCCGGGATAACCGAAGAGGTGCTCAACACCCTGATCGGCGAGCGCTTGGATCACCATTTCGGCGCCGGTCATTTCGCGGGTCATGTCGATACTCCTGGTCGGCTTGGTACTGCGGAACTCTGGGTCTTCTGGACTTTGGGGATCAGGCAATAAAAAAGGCCCACCGAGGGCCATGTCCGGACGCCAGCGCATGCGACGGGGTCATCCCCGGTGCGGTGGCGTCCATCCTACGAGTACGATGATTGATGCGCGTAACATGGGTGGCCCCAAACGGAAACTGTCGCGGAACTTAGTCCTTGCTGCGCATCGGGTCAAGATGGACGGACTCTCCCCTCACCCTGAGGAGCCGCGCGAAGCGCGGCGTCTCGAAGGGCGAGGCCCGGGTACCCGAGCTTGCGGCCCATCCTTCGAGGCTCGGCCTTCGGCCTCGCGCCTCAGGATGAGGCTGAGGTTGCGGCTCCCGCCAATTCCGCCTCGATCCGCCCCAGCGCCCCATCCGGCGTGAGCCACAGCCAGTCCGGAAGCTGGTTGCGGAACCAGGTCGCCTGCCGGCGCGTGTAGCGGCGGGTGTCGCGCTTGCCGCCTTCCGCGGCCTCGGCGAGCGAAATCTCCCCGTGCAGGTGGCGCCGCAGCCACGGCACGCCGTGCGCCTTCATCGCCGGCAGGGCCGGGTCGAGACCGCGCGCGTCCAGCGCCCGCACCTCCTCCAAGGCGCCGGCGGCCAGCATGGCATCGAAGCGTGCGTCGATGCGGCGCTTGGCCGCCTCGCGGTCGGGGTCGAGGAACACACAGAAGCACCGCACCGGATCGAGCACCGGCTGCAAGCCGACGCGGTGCCAGCCACCGATGGTGCGCCCGGTTGCCAGCACCACTTCGAGCGCCCGTGTGACGCGGGCCCGGTCGCCGGCCATCAGCCGGGCGGCGGATTCGGGGTCGCGCTGGGCCAGTTCCGCATGCAGCGACGCCACCCCCCCGGACTCGAGCCGGGCGCGAACGGCGGCGCGAACCTCGGCGGGAACCGGCGGGATCGCCGAGAGGCCGTGGGCCAGCGCCTTGAAGTAAAGCCCGGTGCCGCCGGTCAGGATCGGCAGCCTGCCCAGTTCGGCGGCTTCCGCCAGCGCCGCTGCGGCATCGATGCACCAGCGGCCGACGGAATAGTTTTCCGCCGCATCGACGTGGCCATAGAGCCGGTGCGGGACCCGCGCTTCCTCTTCCGGCACCGGCCGCGCGGTGATGATCCGCAGATCACGGTAGACCTGCATTGAATCCGCGTCGATCACGACGCCGCCGTGCCGCTCGGCCAGCGCCAGCGCCAGCGCCGACTTGCCGCTCGCGGTCGGCCCGGCAAGGAGAATGGCGGCGGGGGTGGACATGATGGGTGAGGTAGACCGCGGGGTCGCGGGAAATCAACCGTGGTCGACCCGTGCCGGCGCCGCGCAATTTGGGTAGCGAAGCGTTCCGGCTTGTCGTCGTTGCCTCAAAAAAATTCTCGCACGCTGTGGACTTTTATCCTAGGAATACTATCATAAATCTTGTCCCGCCCCACCCGAGGGGCGCATTGCGATCGTCACGAGCGCAGTGCTCGCCGCGAGCGCGCTTCCTTCTCCCCCTTGAGGGAGAAGGTGGCCCACGCGGAGCAATAGCGACACCGGCCGACGGCCATTGAACCCCGCGTCCGCCCCGACTAAACCACCGGCTCAACCACCCGACCTTGCGGAGATATCTTTTGCCTCTCATTCGACCGTTCCGCGCGCTCCGTCCCGCACCCGGCCGCGCCGCCGAGGTGCTGGCGCCGCCTTACGATGTGCTCTCGAGCGCCGAGGCGCGCGCGCGCGCCAAGGGCAAGCCGTGGAGCTTCCTGCACATTTCCAAGCCCGAGATCGACCTCGACCCGGGCGTCGACCCCTACGACCGCGCCGTCTATGCCAAGGCGGCCGAGAACCTCGCCAACATGACCGCGGCCGGCGCGCTCGCCCGCGACGCGACGCCCTGTTACTACGTCTACCGGCTGACCTGGCGCGAGCACACGCAGACCGGACTTGCGGTCGCCGCTTCGCTCGCCGATTACGCCAGCAACCGCATCCGCAAGCACGAGCACACGACGCCGCTCAAGGAAGACGACCGGGTGCGGCAGATCGAGGCGGTCAATGCCCAGACCGGCCCGGTGATGATGGGCTATCCGTCAGCGCCGGTGATCGACGTGATGTTGGCGGACGTGGCGCGGCACCCGCCCGACGTGGACGTCACCGCCGACGACGGCGTGCGTCACCAGCTCTGGGTGATCGACGACGAGGTGGCGATCGCGGCGCTGACGCGCGCGTTCGATGCGCTGCCGGCGCTTTACATTGCCGACGGGCATCACCGCTCGGCGGCCGCGGCGCGGGTCGCGCAGGCGCGCCGCAACGGCGACGGCGCGCACCGCGACTTCCTGGCGGTGCTGTTTCCGCATCACGAGATGACCATCCTCGACTACAACCGCGTCATCCGCGATCTCAACGGCCACAGCCCGGAGCAACTCCTCTCCAAACTGCGCGAACGCTTCACGGTCACGGCGTCCGAGGAGCCCGTGCGTCCGGCGCGCGCGGCCGAATTCGGCATGCATCTCGCCGGCCGCTGGTACCGCCTCACGCTGCGGCCGGACCTGGTGCCGGCGAGCGATCCGATCGGCCGGCTGCCGATCACGCTGCTCGCGCACAACGTAATCGAGCCGCTGTTCGGCATCACCGATCCGAGGACCGACAAGCGTATCGATTTCGTCGGCGGCGGGCGGGGCTTGTTGGAGCTACAGCGCCGGGTCGCATCCGGCGAGATGGCGGTCGCGTTTGCGCTCTACCCGACGCAGATGGACGACCTGATGGCGGTGGCGGATGCCGGCGGAATCATGCCGCCGAAGTCCACCTGGTTCGAGCCGAAGCTCGCCGACGGCATGGTCAGCCACGTGCTGGATTGACCGTGCCGGCGTTGTCGTCCGGCCCTACTGCAGGCTCAGCGCGATGAACCGCACCTCGCCCTCGGCATTGGCGACCAGGAACAGGGCCGAGCGACGGCCTTCGGCCTTCAGCTTGTCCACGCGCTTTTGCAGCTCGTCCGCATTCATCACCGCCTCCTGGGCAACCTCGACGATCACGTCGCCCGGACTCAAGCGCCGCTCCGCCGCATTCGACGACGGGTCGACGGCGGTAATGACGATGCCTTTGACGGTGTCCTTGATCTTGTAGCGCTTGCGCAGATCCTCATCGAGATTGGCAAGCTCGAGACCGAGCGTGCGCTTTACCACCGATTTCGGTGCCGGTGGAGCATCAGTCTTTGCAGCGGCGAGCTCCTTCTTCTCGCCGTCCTCAAGCCGGCCGAGCTTGACCCGCCGGGTCTCTTCCTTGCCCTTGCGGATCACGAGAACGTCGACCTCTTTGCCGACCGGCGTGTCGGCAACGATGCGCGGCAGGTCACCCATCTTCTGGACGTCCTTGCCGTCGAACTTGACGATCACGTCACCGGGCTCGATCCCGGCGGGCTTTGCCGGTCCGTCGTCCGCGATGCCGGCGACCAGCGCGCCGCGCGCCGGCTTGATGCTGAGACTCTCGGCAATGTCGTCGGTCACCTGCTGGATACGCACGCCGAGCCAGCCGCGCCGGGTCTCGCCGTACTGTTGCAGCTGGTCGATCACCGCCAGCGCGGTCTTCGAGGGAACCGCGAAGCCGATACCGACCGACCCGCCGGACGGAGAGTAGATCGCCGTGTTGACCCCGATCACTTCGCCTTGGAGATTGAACAGCGGACCGCCGGAATTGCCGCGGTTGATGGCGGCGTCGGTCTGGATGTAGTTGTCGTACGGCCCGGACTGGATGTCGCGGTTGCGCGCCGAGACGATGCCGGCACTGACCGACCCGCCAAGGCTGAATGGGTTGCCGATGGCAATCACCCATTCGCCGAGGCGCAGCTTGTCGGAATCGCCGAACTTGACCGCCCGCAACGGCTTCTCAGCCAGCGGCGTGACTTTGAGCAGGGCCAGATCGGTCTTCTTGTCGTGCCCGGTCACTTCGGCTTTCAGCTTCGTGCCGTCGTTGAGGATGACGCTGATCTCGTCGGCATCGGCGATGACGTGATTGTTGGTCACCACGATTCCGGTCGAGTCGATGATGAAGCCGGAGCCGAGCGAGCTGGTGCGGCGCGGCGTCGGCGGGGTGGGCGTCTCGCCACCCTGGCCGCGGCGGTTTTTGAAGAATTCCTCGAAGAACTCCTCGAACGGCGAACCGGGCGGAAGCTGAGGCATCGCTCCGCGCCGCGCATCAACCTTTTGTGAAGTCGAGATGTTGACGACGGCTTCGATCACCTGCTCGGCAACATCGGCAATAACCTCCGGCCCGCGTGCGGAGGCTGGTATGGCAGCACTGAACAGGACGAACGCGGTGGTTACAGCGGCAGCAAGAACAGAACAGCTCAGAAAATGGGCATTTGGGATTGAGGCGCGGACCATCGGCGTCGGAGCTCCATCATGCAGGGCGACAGTGCGCCGGCCACCCGGCGGACGCAAGCCGTCTCCCCTGCTTGTATCGCTATTAGGATGTGGATTCTGGCGGAAAAGCGACTATCGCCATGCCGCCCCGCCCTGAGACCAAACAAGCTATCCCCGAACCAGCCAGACAATGAGAACGCCGAACAGTGCGGACACGATGCCCACGACGCGCAAGCTCGGTTCCGGCGTCTCCAGGACGCTCGTCATCGCCCGCTTGGTGGCGCCAGGGAAAGCCGCAAAGGCCAGACCTTCGATGGTAAGCACGAGACCGAGAGCCACCAGAAAGTCGGTCATGGGCGGCCAGGTTATTCGGGCGATGTCCCGCCTATTGCCGGCCGGAAGGGGCCGGTTGCGATGGCGACGGCGACGGCGATTGCGCCGGTGGCTGCGATGTCCCCCTTGCCGAGCCGGAAGGATCGACGAAGTACCGAAAGAAATCCGAATCAGGCCTGAGCAGGAGACGCGTGTCGTTGCGGTGCATGCTCGCTTCGTAGGCCTGCATCGACCGGTAGAAGGCGAAGAAGTCCGGATCGCGATTAAACGCGTCGGCAAAAATCCGGTTACGCTCGGAGTCGCCTTCGCCGCGGATCTGCTCGGCCCTGGCGGTCGCGTCGGCGGTCAACACGGTAACATCGCGATCGGCACGCGCACGAATTTCCTGTGCGCGCTGAGAGCCGGTGGCGCGGAATTCGGCCGCCTCGCGCTGTCGCTCCGTCTGCATCCGCTGGTACACCGCCTGGCTGTTCTGCTCGGGCAGGTCAGCACGGCGGATCCTCACGTCGGCGACTTCGATGCCGAAGGCGGCCGCCTCGCGATCGAGCTGCTGACGGATTCGCCCCATCAAGTCGTCGCGCTCGTCACGGACAACCTGGATGAACGTCGCCTCGCCGAGCACGCGCCGCAACGCCGAAACCAGCAGCGTCGACAGGCGCGCATTGGCGGCGTCGACAGTGCCGACCGCCTGATAGAACCGCAGCGGGTCCTTGATGCGATAGCGGGCAAAGGCGTCGACGACGAGCCGCTTCTGATCGGAAGCGATCACTTCCTGGGTCGTGGACTCCAGATCGAGAATGCGCTTGTCGATCGTGATCACGCTGTCGATCAGCGGCACCTTCGCGTGCAGCCCCGGTTCCGTGTACACCCAGATCGGCTGACCGAGGCGAACCACCAGCGCCTGATGCGTCTGATAGACGGTGAACAGCGAGTTGTAGGCGAGAATCAACGCGACGATCAGGATGACGGCGGCGACGCCGCCGGCGATACCGAGCTTCATGGCCTGCCTCCCGTCGTCGCGCCTACCGGCGCGCCCGCGGATGCCCCCGCCGCGGGATTGCGCCGCATCAACTCGTTGAGGGGTAACACCGGGACAACGCCGGAACCGCTTGCGTGGGTACCCGAATCGATGATGATCTTGTCGGTCCCGCCGAACAGGCGTTCCATGGTCTCGAGATACATGCGCTGCCGGGTAACCTGGGGCGCTAGCTTGTATTGGTCATAGATCTGAACGAAGCGGGCGGTCTGACCCTTCGCTTCGGCGACGGTCTGGGCGCGATAGGCTTCCCCCGATTGCTGGATTTGCGCGGCACGCCCGCGAGCTTCCGGGATGATTCGGTTGGCGTAGGTCTGCGCCTCGTTCTGCGCCCGCTCAAGGTCGGCGCGCGCCGCCTGAACGTCGCGGAACGCATCGATCACCTGCGCCGGCGGATCGACTTTTTGCAGCTGCACCTGCGTGACCTGGATGCCGGCACGGTAGGTGTCGAGTGTCTTCTGCATCAGTTCGTGCACGGCTCGTTCGATCGTCTGCCGCTGACCGGTGAGGATGCCCTGGATGTCATTGCGCCCGATGACTTCGCGCATGGCGCTTTCCGCGACTGCTTTCACGGTGCCTTCGGGATTCTGGATGTTGAAGAGATAGTCGCCGACGCCGTTGGGCTTGATCAGCCAAAATACCGAGAAGTCGACGTCGACGATATTCTCGTCGCCGGTGAGCATGAGGCTCTCTTCCGGCACGTCGCGTACCAAGGTGCCGCGGCGCGCATCGTCGATCACCCGCATGCCGACGTCGATCTTGTTGACCCGCAGCGCCTTCGGCGTCAGCGCCGTCTCGATCGGATACGGCAGATGATAGTTCAGGCCGGGCTTGGCATCGCGCACATAGTGGCCAAAGCGGAGTACGACGCCGAGTTCATCGGGCTCGACCCGGAAAAATCCGGACAGGCCCCAAAGCACGGCGACCGCCAGCGCAATCAGGGCGCCCCCTTTGCCGCCCAAATTCCCGCCCGGTAAAACCGTGCGCAGTTTGTCCTGGCCGCGGCGCAGGAGATCTTCGAGATTCGGCGGGGTCGGGCCGGAAGACTGCGGTCCCGAACCCCATGGTCCCTTAGGCCCCGACCCCCATGGGCCGCCGCCCTGATTGCTCCACGGCATGGATGATATCTCCTGGCGCCGGCGCCAGCGCGGCCGGCTGTTCCCTGTGCGTGGTTATAGGGGAGGCTGCAATGCCTTACAACGCGCTCGACTCCGATCCTCCCCCGGCCCCCGCCGGCCGATAGGTGATGAATGTCATATCCGCATCGTCACCCGGCCCTGCCGCCTGCTCTTTGCGGGCAACCTCGCGCCAAACGGCGGGGTCTACAGATGGAAACATCGCATCCCCGCGGATGTCGGCGTGCACCCGCGTGATTTCAAGGCGATCAGCCACGGGCATCGCCTGCGCGTACAGCTCAGCGCCGCCAATGATGGCGGTTTCACTCGTACCGCGCCGCAATACGTCGCCCCGCGCCGCTTCCAAAGCCGCCGTCAGGGTCCCGGCGACGAGCACGCCGGCCACGGCAAAGGCAGGGTCGCGGCTCACGACGATATTCGTGCGCCCTGGCAATGGCTTGCCGATCGACAGATAGGTCTTCCGGCCCATGACCACCGGCTTGCCCATGGTCAGCGCGCGAAAGTGCCGCATGTCGGATTTCAGCCGCCAGGGCAGCGCATTGGCGCGTCCGATGACGCCGTTCTCGGAGACGGCGGCGATGAGGACGATGCTCGGCCGGATAACCTGTCGCACCGCGGAGCGCGAGGGTGTCATCTACACCGCTACCGCCGCCTTGATGCGCGGGTGCGGGTCGTAGCCTTCGAGCAGGAAGTCCTCATAGCGGAACGCGAACAAGTCCTTGACCGCCGGATTGAGCCGCATCTCCGGCAGCGCGCGCGGCGCCCGCGACAGCTGCAGCCGCGCCTGCTCGATGTGGTTGAGATAGAGGTGCGCATCGCCGAAGGTGTGGATGAACTGGCAGGGCCTCAGGTCCGTGACCTGCGCGACCATCAGCGTCAGCAATGCATATGAGGCAATGTTGAAGGGCACGCCGATGAACACGTCGGCAGACCGCTGATAAAGCTGACAGGAGAGCCGGCCATCGGCGACATAGAACTGGAATAGACAGTGGCACGGCGGCAGCGCCATGCGATCCACGTCCGCCGGATTCCAGGCGCTGACAATCAGCCGGCGTGAATCCGGATTGCGGCGGATTGCCTCGACCACGTTCGCGATCTGGTCGATGCTGCCGCCGTCCCGGGCGGGCCACGAGCGCCACTGCTTGCCGTACACAGGACCGAGGTCGCCGTTTACATCCGCCCATTCGTCCCAGATCGAGACCCCATGCTCGTTGAGGTACTTGATGTTGGTTTCGCCGCGCAGGAACCACAGAAGCTCATAGATGATGGACTTCAGATGCAGCTTCTTGGTTGTGACCAGCGGAAAGCCGTCGCGCAGATCGAACCGCATCTGGTGGCCGAATACCGAAAGCGTCCCTGTGCCCGTCCGGTCGCGCTTTTCCACGCCGTCGGCGAGAATCCGCTCCATCAGGTCCTGGTATTGGCGCATCGCAACGTCCGGGCTCGGCGACTCGTGGCTCTAAGATAATGCCCAATGGCCCAGCAGCGAAGGCCACAGGCAGCAGTATTCACGCATTCCCGCCCCTGCCGCCCAAGCAAAACGGGGCGGTTCGTACCGCCCCGTTGTGGTTGATCAAGACCGAACGCCAGCGGATGCCGCTATTCCTCGACGAACACCTCGTCGCGCTTCTTGCGAATGGTCGGCAAGATCGCCAGCACCAGCAGGACCGCCGCGATGAACAGCAGCCCCGCCGAGATCGGCCGGGTCAGGAACACTGACGGATCGCCGCGGGCGATCAGCATGGCGCGCCGCAGGTTCTCCTCCATCAGCGGGCCCAGGATCATGCCGAGCAGCATCGGCGCCGGCTCGAAATCATGCTTCGTCAGCCAATAGCCGAAGACGGCGAAGCACGAGGCGATGAGCACGTCGAACGGCGAATTGTTGATCGAGTACAGACCGATACAGCAGAAGATCAGAATGCACGGGAACAGCAGCCGGTAGGGAATGCGCAACAGCTTCACCCAGATTCCGATCATCGGCAGGTTGATGATGATCAGCAAGGCGTTGCCGATCCACATCGAGGCGATCATGCCCCAGAACAGATCGGGCTGCTTGGTCATCACCTGGGGGCCGGGAACGATGCCCTGGATGGTCATGGCGCCGACCATCAACGCCATCACGGCGTTCGGCGGAATCCCGAGCGTGAGCAGCGGGATGAACGAGGTCTGCGATGCCGCGTTGTTGGCGCTTTCCGGCGCCGCAACGCCCTCAATGGTGCCGTAGCCGAATTTCTCCGGCGTCTTGGATATGCGCTTCTCGAGCGTGTAGCCGGCAAACGAGGCGATGATCGAACCACCGCCGGGAAGGATGCCCAAGAGCGCGCCGATGACGGTGCCGCGGCCAATCGCCGGCGCGGAACGGATCAGGTCCGCGCGGGTCGGCATCAGGCCGGTGACTTTTTCCTGGACGATGTGACGCGACTCCTTGCGCTCGAGATTGCGCATGATCTCGGCGAAGCCGAACACGCCCATGGCGACATTGACGAAGCCGATGCCGTCGGCGAGCTCAGGGACGTCGAAGGTCATGCGCGCGACGCCGGTCTCAAGGTCGGACCCCATCATCGACAGCAGCAGGCCGAACAGGACCATGGCCAACGCTTTGATGACGGAGCCACGCGCCAGCACCACCGCGAAGATGAGGCCGAGTGTCATTAGCGAGAAATATTCCGCCGGTCCGAACAGCAGAGCGAGACTGGTCAGCGGCACGCCAAGCGCCGCGATCAGGATGGTCGCGACGCAGCCGGCAAAAAACGAGCCGATCGCCGCGATCGCCAAGGCCGCACCGGCACGGCCCTGCTTGGCCATCTGGTGCCCGTCGAGCGTGGTAACCACGGAAGAGGCCTCGCCAGGAATATTGACGAGAATCGATGTTGTAGAGCCGCCATATTGCGCGCCGTAGTAGATACCGGCCAGCATGATCAGCGCGCCGACCGGAGGCAGCCCGAAAGTGATCGGCAACAGCATGGCGATGGTCGCCAGCGAGCCGATTCCCGGCAGCACGCCGATCAGAGTTCCGGTCACTACGCCGACCAGGCACAGCAACAAATTGAGCGGGGTCACAGCAACTGAAAAGCCGAGCGCGAGATTCGATAAAAGGTCGGCCATGGGACAATGCTCGATTCAGAACTGCGGCCAGAGCTGGAACGGCAGGTTCAGGATGTAGGGGAAGAGGATCGCGCAGCCGGCCGTGAGTGCGGCGCCGACAATCGCCGACTGGCCCCACTTTACCTCGTCGGTCGCGGCGGCGCCGATCATGAAGGAAATGAAGCTTGACGGGATCAGTCCAAGGGACCGGATCGTCAAGGCGAAGCAAATGATTGACGCGATCGTCAGGATAATGCCGCGCCAATACCAGCGCTCGACCTTCGGCCCAGGGTTTATCACGCCCATCAGCACGATGATCACGCCGAACCCGACCAGCATCCACGCGAACAGGCGCGGCGCCGTGCCTGGTCCGAACGAGAAGCCCTGCATGCCGGACAGATCATAGCCGGCGTACATGGAAAACACAGCTAACCCGATGAGAACCAGCCCGCCATAAAAATCCTGAGGGGCGCGGATAAAGCCTCGTGGCCGCGCTCTTCCCCCGTTAACGTTCGATTGGTTCGTCATAGAACCCCGCCCTCATCCTCACATACCCGCGTTGCTGCCGTAGCATAGGACCGCGGCGATCGGAAGTGCCGTGACGATCCGGTGACAACGAACGGTCGAACGTCGAAGCTTGTTTTTTTCGATGACTGCAACCGATTTTCTTCGATGACTGCAACCGGTCGGCCGGGAATATCCCCGCTCGCACGGGGAGCCATTTCGGCGAGACGCTCGCGGAATATCTTGGCCGCTAGCTGCCGGAGCCCGGCCTCGGTGCGCCTGGCCCGACCTCCGGAGCCCAGGCGCCCGAGATACGAACCGCGATCGGCCATGCCAGCCAAAACATACTCAGGAACAGGGCCAGGAAGGTCGCCAGGCCGAACGTGGGATAGACCATTTCAACAAGCCAACTCACGACAAACCCGACAAATTGCAGAACGGCCGTAATCACGATGTAGGTCGCTATCAGGACAAGCGCCGGATTCATGATGCCTCAATCCTTCAGGCTGAATGTGTTTGCTTTCAATTACACCGATCGACGCCGGGCGCAAATAGGCAAGCTGCCCCTTTAGGCCGGTCGCAGCGACGGGATCAAATTCCAAGTCTCTTTCTTCATCAACAATTTGATCCTATATTGGGTCTGTCGGCGCAAGCCGGCTATGGCGATAAATGGCCGTCGTAATAAGCCTTTCGGACCCGGGGGCAGTACCCGGCGCCTCCACCAGTTCCAGGGTTCGGGAAACAGGAATCAGGGATCAGGTAAAATAGAAGTTCCTGATGCCTGATTTCTGACAACTGATCCCTGATACGGGGGCGAAACAGGATCGACGAGGGTGTAAAGGGCGCGCTTTTGCTCGGCATGGTTCCGCCGTTATCGGGCCAATGCAATAGTTGCCAACGACAACTATGCTCCGGTTGCTCAGGCCGCGTAAGCGGTTTGAAAGACCGATCTGAAGCCCTGGCGTCTTAGCAGCGTCAGGCGGGGTTCGGAGGCACCTGGCAACAGAAGCCTCCACTCATTTTTTGGCCGGCATGAGATGCGGCAGTGGCATTTTGCCGAAAGCCCGCTAGTGTCCCGGTTCCGACGTTCGTATCCATTTCAGCGCGCGCTCGTACGAACGTCGGAACCAAAGGGACACTAGACGACCGATTCCATGAAACCGCTCTGTTACAGTTTTGGACTTCGGAGCGTAAAATGCGGCTGTTTCGAAGGCCGCATGTGATTCGAACTTTGGAAGCGTCCGACTAGCAACTATATGATTCTAGTGTGGCTTTGGATTTGACGTTCCTACGAAGGACTCGCCGCAATGCTGGTAGGAACGTCAAATTCGCCACACTAGCATTCTCCGCAACGAGTCTGTGATCGTTCGCAAAACGGCAGCGAAACCGATGGCCGTCGACCATATCCGCTACGATCTCCTGGCCCAGCAGGCACTGCGCGGCGTCGTGCGCAATGTGCTTACCGATGCCGCCAAGAACGGTCTGCCGGGCGAGCATCATTTTTACATCGCCTTCGATACCCAGGCTCAGGGCGTCCGGATGTCGGCCCGGCTGCGCGAGCAGTATCCGCAGGAGATGACCATCATCCTGCAGCATCAGTTCTGGGATCTCACCGTGAACAACGATGGGTTCGAAGTTGGACTGTCGTTTGGAGGCATTTCGGAGCGCCTGACGGTACCGTTCGAGGCGATCAAGGGATTTTTCGACCCGTCGGTTCAGTTTGGACTGCAATTCGAGGCCGATCGAGAGGATGCCGCCGAGCCCGCGGCAGCCTTGCCCAATGCGCCGGACAAGCGGGTCAAGAAGACCGTCCCGCGAACCCCGTCGGATCATCCGGTGCTGGCATCATCCCCTCCCACCACGGCGCCCGCCGCCGCATCCGGTGCGGTGCCTGCCGAGGCGCCGCCGGCCGGCAGCGGCGAAGTGGTACGGCTCGACCGGTTCCGGAAAAAGTAGGACCTCATCGGCGGGCAGTGGACAGAGCGGGTTTCCATTGCGTGTCCTAGCATCCATCCTACGTTGAGTCCGATGACCGATACCCGCACCGAGACCGACTCGTTCGGACCGATCGAAGTTCCCGCCGACCGGTATTGGGGGGCGCAGACGCAGCGGTCGATCGAGAACTTCCGCATCGGCACCGAGCTCATGCCGGCGCCGCTCATCCATGCATTGGGCATCGTCAAGCGCGCTGCCGCGGAGGTGAATCTCGATCTCGGCTCGCTCGATGCGCGCCGCGCCCGCGCCATCGTCAAGGCGGCGCAGGAGGTGATCGACGGCAAGCTCGACGATCACTTTCCCCTGGTGGTCTGGCAGACCGGCTCCGGCACCCAGACCAACATGAACGTCAACGAGGTGATCGCCAATCGCGCCAACGAACTGCTGGGCGCGACGCTCGGTGCAAAGGAGCCGGTGCATGCCAACGACCATGTCAACATGAGCCAGTCGTCGAACGACTGCTTCCCGACCGCGATGCACATCGCCGCTGCGGACGAGATCGCGCGCCGCCTCGATCCCGCGCTCGCGCACCTGCAGGACGCGCTGCAGCACAAGGCCAAGGCATTCGCATCCATCGTCAAGATCGGACGCACCCACACACAGGATGCGACGCCGCTGACGCTGGGCCAGGAATTTTCCGGCTACGCCCGGCAGGTGCAGAACGCGATCATCCGCATGCGCCAGGGGCTCAAGCAACTGTATCCGCTGGCGCAAGGTGGCACCGCTGTCGGTACCGGCATCAATGCCAAGCCGCAATTCGCCAAGCTGTTCGCCAGACGCGTGGCCGAGATCACGCGGCTGCCGTTCACCTCGGCGCCGAACAAGTTCGAGGCGTTGGCGTCACACGACGCCTACGTCTTCGCCCATGGCGCGCTCAATGCGGCGGCCGCCGGCCTGTTCAAGATCGCCAACGACATCCGTTTCCTCGCCTCCGGCCCGCGTTCCGGTCTCGGCGAACTGAAGTTGCCGGAGAACGAGCCAGGGTCCTCGATCATGCCGGGCAAGGTCAACCCGACCCAGACCGAGGCGCTCACGATGGTCTGCTGCCAGGTGTTCGGCAACAACACGACCATCACGATGGGCGGCAGCCAGGGCCACTTCGAGCTCAACGTCTACAAACCGGTGCTCGCCCTCGCGATGCTGCAATCGATCCGGCTCGTAGCGGACGCGGCGCGCTCGTTCACCAACAATTGCGTCACCGGCATCGAGGCCAATGAGGAGCACATCCGCGAGCTGACTGCGCGATCGCTGATGCTGGTCACGGCGCTCACGCCCACCATCGGCTACGACAAGGCCGCGCAGATCGCGAAGGCGGCGCATGCCAACGGCACGACGCTGCGCGAGGAGGCGATCCGCCTCGGTTTTGTCACCGCCGCCGAGTTTGACCGGCTGGTGCGGCCGGAAAAGATGATCCGCCCGGGCTAGGGTGGCATATTTGAAGTTCTTGCCCTCGTTGCGGCCGACTCATCGCAGGGACTTCAGATCAAAAACTACACTAGATTCAATAACTTGCTAGTATCTCAATGATTCGAAAGTTCGCGCAGGAGCGGGCTGCAAACTCATGCGAACTTCCGAAGGGCTACACGCGCGAGGTCACGTCCAGCGACGCCCGCCGACTGCCATCACACAAGGCGCGCATACGCTGTTATTGTGTCACTATCCGTTTCATCCAACATGACCCGGCCGACTGGCCGGACCCGGCGCGTCCACACGGTTTGCTATCCCCCAGGCTGTTCAAATCGCCGTGTTTGCCTCATTTCGGTACAAGACCACAGTCTATTACCGGTCATTCATTGCGTTGCCGATGGAACATCAATGGATGTGATCGGTTTTCTCCACCGAGAACTCATGAACGTGTCGATCAGCGTGGAACCGATGCATGGGTGACGTCGTCAACCTCAGGGCAGCGCGCAAGAACGCCGCCCGGCGCCGCGAGGAAGCGCGTGCGGCCGAGAACCGTGCCGTGCACGGACGCAGCAAGGCGGACGGGCTGCGCGAGGCCGAACAACGTATCAGGGCTGAGAAGGCCCTCGACCAACACCGTATCGAAACGGGAGACGATCGATGAAATCCCAAGTCGTTAAGCGCTCGATCGTAATTGCCGGACACAAGACCAGCGTCAGCCTGGAGGATGCCTTCTGGCAAAGCCTGAAGGAGATCGCGCGCCAGCGCGACATAACCCTGTCGGACCTGGTGGCTTCGATCGATTCCGACCGGCGCCACGGCAACCTATCCTCGGCGATCCGCCTTTTCGTCTTGGACCATTACCGCTCAGGCAACGGCGGCCCGCGCGGATCCACGGAAACGCCGCGCGGCGCCGGTGCCGTGCGGCCCGCTTTCGAGCGCGTTCAATAGCGCCGGCCGCACGACTTGCGGAGCCGGCGCTATTGGCCTCCAGTGAGATTGTCGAATACCGAAGGCTGCGTCGAACTTGGACGCGGGAGCGGCTCGTGTGGCCGGCTCTGGATAGCGGACCCCCGCGTGCGGTCCGGGCCGCGGGGGATGCTGCGGATTTCCAGGGGAGCCGGCAGGGGCGGCGCCGGCTCGACCTTCGGCGCCGGAACCGCGAGCGGCCGGCTGGCGGCCAGCGGCGATGGGATCGAAATCGACGAGATCCAAGAGCCCTGGTCGGGAACGGCAGTCCGCGGAACATCCGGATCCCGGGCCGACGCCGGCTGTGCCGGCACGACCGGCGGTGGTGCAAGCGAAGGCAGAACAGGCGCAGGCACGGCCGCTGGTGCGGGTAATGGATTTGTCGGTGTCAAGAAGGGTTGCACTGGCGCAGGCGTTGGCCCCGATGCCGTTGGCGGGGCGAGGCTGGCCGCCGGCGGCCTGGCTATAGTGGCTCCCCGCGGCGCCGGTTTCCGAGCTTCGACGGCGGGCTTTCTGACCTGGGGAACGGTTGTCGGCGCGACCGGAACGGCCGCCACCGGCGGCTCCGCTAGGGTTGGAGGCACGGGCGGCGATACCGGCGCCATGGACCCTGCCGTAGGTGTCGTGGCGCTGGCGGCCGTCCCGAGCCGTTGCGCCGCCTCCTGCTCGCGCACCGCCGTTTCCAATGCCTCCAGCTTCTTCGCCTGCTGATCGATTCTGCGGACCGTGAGCCAGCCGGACAGGGCGGAGACGTCGATGGTCCTGTGCGGCGTCGCCACCGGGCCCTTCAGGCCGATGAAAATGTCCGGTCGCCCGGACGAGCCATCGTTCCGCCGCGAGCCGGTCAGCGTCAGCCGGACATCGATCTGGTTCTGGATCAAATCCAAGTTGCCGGAGGCGGCCAGGTCTGCGCCGTCGCCTTCGGCGACCGTGTTTGCTGGCCTGACTTGACCGGCATTGATTGTCGCCGTCGTCTCCATGCGCGGGATGCGCAGGCGTCCGCTGTTGAGGGCCGCCGATACGATGTCGCGGATTTTCGACGTTCCCACCGCGAGTCCTTGATCGGAGGCTCGGACGATGGTGTCGAAGACCACCGGATCGAGGCTTGAGAAATATCCATCCTCCAACCTGACGGTCCCTGTCCCGGCGAGCGAGCCGATCAGCGCTTTCGGACTAAGGCCGCGGCCTTCGAGATCCAGCTTCGCCGAAAGCCGGCCGCCGATCCCCGGGCGCGGATCGCTCGGCAGCACGGCCGCCGCGTCGATTCCCGTGAGTTCGACGTGCGTGCGCACCGCAAGGCCATCTTTGCTGCGGAGGAAGGAGAGGCGCCCTGCCAATCGGCCGCCGGCAACATGCGCCTCGAAATCGTCGAGCGTGATTTCCGATCCACGGAAAATCAGCGCCGTCCGCAATTGGCGTGCCGGCAGCGACGGTGTCAGCTTCGCGCGCATGACCTTCAGGTCGACCCGGCCTTCGAAGCCGGCGAACTGTCCCGGGCCATACGGCTCGGATGACCAGCCCGCCGGTATTGCCCGAGCGGCCTTGACCGCCGGCGGCACACCGATGACGGCCGCAATGACCGCGGCGGCATCGAGCGTATCCGCCTCGATCTGGCCGGCGACCATCGCCCCCGCGGCGAAGTCCAGCGCGAGATTGCCACGCAGTTCGGTCCCCGCCAGCTTTCCCTTCAGGTTGATGAACTTGGCGGCGTGGTCGCTCAAAGAAACGCGGCTGTGCAAGGTCAGAGGCAGCGGCGCGATGCGGTCGGGCACGCCGCTCAAAGGCCGGATGTCGGCATGGGCGATGTCGAGTGTCAGGTCGGCACTCGGTCCCAGAGCGTCGCCGATGCGCACCGTCCCGTCCGCCTTGCCGTCGAGTCCGCCGACAAGAATCCTCCCGCTGACACGCATCGCGTCGCCGGGCTTGCCGGTGGCAACGACATTGGCGAAGCCTGGCTTCCGGTCGACCGCCACGGCCTTGTCGAATCCGAGCAGCGCCGCCAGCGCGCTGCCATCGTCGCCGTCCATCTGCGCTTCGAGGCGAACATCGCTGCCGATGAGCGCTGCCATACCGTCGGCCGCGGTCTTGGTTGAATCCTGCTGTGCCTGCCCATGCAGACTGGCCCGCAGTCCGCCGACCCGGCCTTCGACCGCAAACCGGACGCTGGTCTTGGCACCCGGCTCCGGCCTGGTGGGCCCGTCAAGCCCCAGCGTGACGCGAAGCTTGGCTTGCGGCACACGCGCAGCGGCACGACGGAGCGGCTCCTCCGCCGCAGGCGCAAATTTCGCCGCCAGCGCGATGATGCCGTCCAGGTCGCGCGCTTCGACGTCGAGGGCGAGGTTGCCGCGCGGCGCGGCACCGCTCGTGTCGACGCGGCCGGTAGCCTCCAGGCTGGCACCGCCGAGATCGGCAACCGAGAGGCGTTCCACGAGCAGCAACTTGGCGTCGCGTTTCAACCGAGCCTGCACGGTCCTCGCCTCGACGCCAGCAATCTTGGCCCGGTCGACGGCAATGCTGAGCACGATTTCGCTCGGCGGCTGCAAAGAGCTGCCGGCACGGGCCGCTTCGGCAAAGCTGTGCAGGGCATCGACATCAAGCTCCGGAGCGCTGATCTCGGCTTCGAGACGCGAAGGATTGTCAGCACTCGCGAAGGCATAGCGCAGGCGGCCCTCAACCGCTTTGCGGTCGATGTCCGCTTTCAGTCGCTCGATGGCGATCTGCCGATGATTCAGCAACACTTCGCCACGCGCCTTGAATGGCCGGATTTGGGTCGCCGGATCGTTGCGCCCGTTGAGCCATGCCGCGAATGCGCCCGGCTCGTTGGTCTCGATTTTCACCGGCCCGCTGAAACCCATGGACGGCGCCAAGTCGAGCCTGCCGCTGAGATTGACCTGGGTCAGACCCGGGGCGCGGAACTCGACCCGGTCGAGTATCCAGGCGCCGGCGCCTACCCGCACGTCGGCACCGAACATCTGGACCGCTGCGCCGCCCAGCGTGACGCTGTCGGCGCTGACGCTGAACTCGGCCGGGATCGGCGGAAGCAGCGTGTCGGCGTACGCAGCGATCAGCGTCTTCACCGCATCGGCCGGCAAGCGCGTCGGCGTTTCCGGGGTCGCGATCAGCCGGTCGAGATCGAGTAGCCGGGCCGAAAGCACGCCCTTGAAACGCGGCTGCCGGCCGAAGCGCAAATCCGCGGTCCCGGTCAGCCGAACACCGCTGTCTTCCGACCCGTACAGGAAATCGATGCGTTCGAGCTTGGCGCCCGCCGCTCCGACGTTGACCCGGCTCGTGAGCCGCCACGGCGGCTTGACCTTGCTCTCCCCGGTGGCGACGACCAGACTGGCCGGCCGGCTGAGCGCGATAGTGCCTTCGAAGCGCGGCTTGGCCCGCCCGACGATCAGCGAACCTTCGGCTTCCGCCGCCAGCAGCCGGTCTGACGGGTCCAGGCTTAATCGCACGCGCAGCGTGCCGTCCTCGCCGAGGCGGCCGGCAGCGACGCGATAGCCATAAAGCTCGCCCGACGCGACAAACGCCCCCTCACCCTTGAACGGCCCGGCCAGCGAGCGCAGGTCGCCATTGAACCAGACCTTGTCGAACGTGGTGCGGCGGCCGGTCGCGGCATTCACCAGATGCGCGCGGCCGTCCTCGATATTGAGCCGCTCGATCGACAGCGAGTCCGGGACGAAGCCAGCCGACAGTTTCGGCAGATCGAGGGAACCGGCCGCGTCGATCGCAACGGTGACCTCCGGCCCCGCGACCTGCGCCTCGACGGCGCGCAGCTCGCCGCGCATCAGCGAGCCAAGTGCGAACTCGATGTTCAGCAGCCGCGCCTGCAGCGTCTGGTCGCCGTTCGGATTGCCGATCTCGAGCCCATGCAGCGTTAGTGACGGCGACGGCAGCAGACGCGCGTCAATCGCCCCCTTGACGCGCACCGGCATGCCGACCATGCGGCTCGCCTCGGCCTCGAAGACCGAGCGAAACTGGGTCCAATCCACCAGGAACGGACCGATCAGCGCCGCGAGCAGCGCGAGGATGATCGCGAACGCAAAACCAAGCAATGTCGTCTGCACGGCCACTCCGGTGCAGGAAAATCGAATCCGACGCTAGACACGAATATCGGGTGCAGCCCGATCACTGAAAAGGGTCCGGCGGCGGCAGTCCGCCGTCACGCGCCCTTTGCGCAGCCTATGCCATGTTTGACGGCGATTCTGTGTCCGCGCAACGATTTACGTCTTCCCGATCTTAATCTTACATGGCCGGGATGATCTTGCCGGGATTGAGGATATTGTCGGGATCGAGCGCCCGCTTGATGGCCCGCATGGCAGCAAGCGCCTCCGGCCCGTGCTCGGCAAGCAGATATTTCATCTTGCCCTGTCCCACCCCGTGCTCGCCGGTGCAGGTGCCGTCCATCGCCAGCGCCCGCTCGACCAGCCGTTCCAAAAGCGCCTCGGTCTTCTTGATTTCCGCCTGATCCTGCATGTCGACCAGCAGCGTCACGTGGAAATTGCCGTCGCCCACGTGTCCGGCGATCGGCCCCAGGAACCCGGCCTCCGCGATGTCGCGCTGGGTTTCCGTCACGCACTCGGCAAGCCGCGAAATCGGCACGCAGACGTCGGTGGCGAGCGGCATGGCACCGGGGCGCAGCGCCCGCCCTGCCCAATAGGCATCATGGCGCGCCTGCCACAGCCGGGTGCGGTCCTCCGGCTTGGTTGCCCATTCGAACGGCCCGCCGCCGAGCTCCGCGGCGATCTCGCCGAACCGGCGCGACTGCTCGGCGACGCCTTCGGCGGTGCCGTGGAATTCAACGAACAGCATCGGCGTTTCTGGCAGCGTCAGCTTGGAATAGGAGTTCGACGCCCGCACCTGCAATGCGTCGAGCAGTTCGATACGCGCCACCGGGATACCGGCCTGGATGGTGAGGATGGTGGCGTTGCAGGCCGCCTCGACCGTCGGAAACGGGCAGATGCCCGAGGCGATCGCTTCCGGAATGCCGGTGAGCTTGAGGGTCAGTTCGGTGATGATGCCGAGCGTACCTTCCGAACCAACGATCAGACGCGTGAGGTCGTAGCCGGACGCCGATTTTTTCGCCCGCCGCGCCGTCTGCATCACCTCGCCTTTAGCTGTGATCACCTTCAGAGCCAGCACATTATCCTTCATGGTGCCGTAGCGCACGGCGTTGGTGCCGGAGGCGCGCGTCGCCGCCATGCCGCCGAGCGAGGCGTCCGCGCCCGGATCGATTGGGAAGAAAACGCCCTGGTCGCGCAGGTGCTCGTTGAGGGCTTTTCGGGTGATGCCCGGCTCGATCACGCAGGTGAGGTCCTCGGCCTGGACCGACAGCACTCGGTTCATGTCGCGGAAATCGACCGAGATGCCGCCCGAGGGTGCGTTGAGCTGCCCTTCCAGCGACGTGCCGGTGCCGTACGGAATGACCGGCACGCGGTGCTTGGCACATAGGCGGACGATATCCTGCGCATCCTCCGTCGATTGCGGGAATACGACCGCGTCCGGCGGCTGGTTGGCGACCCAGGTCAACGTATTGCCGTGCTGGTCGCGCACCGCCTGCGAGGTGACGAGGCGGTTGCCGAATTGCGCCGCAAGGCCGGCGATCACCGTCCGGACCGCATCAGGTCTGCTGTCGCCAGGGCTTGGCATCGATGAGTCCTGCGATCGTCAATCGAAGCGTTCGTAGCGGTGGATGCGCTCGTTCAGGATATCCTACTGCTGCGGCTTAAATCCCGACGCCTTCACCGCTGGCCCCCACAAGGCCGAATCGTCCTTCTGGATCTTGGCAAGCTCGGCTGCCGTAGTCCCGGTCGGCTTGAGGCCGAAAGCGAGCAGCTTGGCATTAATGTCCGGTGCCTGCGCCGCCGCTGCGATCACCTTGCTGTAGCGGTCGATCACCCCTTGCGGCGTCTTGGCGGGCGCGAACATACCGTACCAGCCGGTCGCCTGGAGGCCGTAGCCGGCTTCGCGGAAGGTCGGCACCTCGGGAAGGAACGGCGAGCGCTGCTGGTCGGACGTCGCCAACACGCGAACCTTGCCCGCCTTGTGCATCTGCACGAGATCGGACGTGGTCGTGACCATCATCGGGATGTGCCCGGCGATCACGTCGGTGAGGGCTGCGGCCGACCCCCGGTAGGCCACGTAGCGCAAATCGAGCGCGGCAGCGCGCCCGAACATGACCCCGAGGAAATTCGGCAATGTTCCGGCGGCGGGCACGCCGTAATTGGCCTTGCCCGGATTGGCCTTGGCCCAGGCGACCAGGTCCTTGAGCGAGGTCACCCCCAGTTGCGTCCCGACCGCAATGCCGAAATCGAACGTGCCGAGTTGCGAGACCGCCACGAAATCGTTGATCGGATCGTAGTCGAGCGACTTGTAGACATGCTGGTAGACCGACATCGGCGCTATCGGAGTCAGCAGCAGGGTCGAGCCGTCCGGCGCCGCGTTCTTGACCGCCTGCACGCCGATGCGGCCGCCGCCGCCGGTGCGGTTCTCGACGATCACGGTGCGGTTAAGGCCGGCATGCATCTTCTCGGCGATTAGCCGCGCCAAGGCGTCACCGGAGCCGCCCGGTGAGAACGGGAAGATGATGCGGATCGGCTGCTCGCTCACCTGAGCCTGCGCGGGCGTCAACACAGCGCCGACCACAGTCATGGCAACAAATGCGGTACGCAGCCAACCACGGCAATTCATCTTACCCTCCCGTTATCGCGGACTCCCCCGGACGGTTCGCCCGCCGCGGCGTCACGGCCGACCCTGCAGGTAACCGCACCAAAATTCATCTGGAATCTCGGACTCGTCCCACACGCCGATCAGGATCCCCCGGCGCATCGCCTTGCCCCGCATGTCGCGGATCTGCTGCTCCGACCGGGTCGTGCGTTGCGAGAGCCGCAGACCCCATTGCGAAAGCGCCGCAGCAAGCCGTGCGCGTTCGGCCTCGCATGCGGGATCGGCGCCAAGGTCGCGCAGCTCGTTCGGATCGCTCACCATGTCGAACAGCATCGGCCGGAAGCCGATGGCATGCACGTATTTCCAGCGCGTGCCGGCCACCATGAACAGCCGCGCATCGCGCGGCGCGACGCCGAGCTTCACGGCCGTCGGTGACAGCGAGTAGTCGTATTCGCTGACGGCAAATTCACGCCACGTGGCCGGCTCGTCGCCATGCAGCCACGGCAACAGCGAGCGGCCTTCGAGCCGGTGCGACTGCTCGGCCGGGTCGGCGCCGAGCGCGTCGAGGAAGGTCGGCGCGAGATCGATCGTTTCCACCAGCGCGTCGCAGGTCGAGCCGCGCGAGTCGTCCGCTTCGGGCGACGGATCGTAGACGATCAGCGGGATTTTCACCGAAGGCTCGTGGAACAGGTCCTTCTCGCCCATCCAATGATCGCCGAGATAGTCCCCATGATCGGAGGTGAACACGATCATCGTGTTCTCGGACAGGCCGCGCTCCTGCATGAAGCGGAACAGGATACCGAGCTGATCGTCGATCTGCTTGATCAGGCCCATGTAGACCGGGATCACCTCGCGGCGCACCTCCTCGCGCGCGAACGAGCGGCTCACCCGGTGTGCCATGAACTCCCGGTAGACCGGATGCGGGTCGGCGCGCTCGCCCTCCGAACGAACGGCGGGGATCACGTCGTCCGGGCCATACATGTCGTTGTAAGGCGCCGGCGCGACATAGGGCCAATGCGGCTTGATATAAGACAGATGCAAGCACCACGGCGCGTCGCCGGCCTCAGTGATAAAGTCCATGGCACGGCGCGTCATATAGGGCGTTTCGGAATCCTCATCGCTGACGCGCGCCGGCTTGCGCGCATGCCGCATCGCCCATCCCGAGGCGAGTTGATTGCCCTCGCCCGCCGCGGCATTCGCCCAGTCGTGCCAGGGATTATCGCCTGGATAGCCCTTGTCGTTGAGATAGCGGTTGTAGCGTGGCTGGCGCGGATCGTAGCGTCCGTCGGGGCCGACGGCGTGCAGACCGTCGTCACGTTCACAGGGGTCGAAGCCGCATTCGGAAACGCGCACGCCGATGATGGATTGGGGATCGATGCCGAGCCGCTCCATTCCTTCGGTATCCGCCTGCATGTGGGTCTTGCCGACCAGCACGGTCTGCACGCCGAGCGGGCGCAGGTAGTCGCCGAGCGTCATTTCGCCGGCCTTGAGCGGGAAGCCGTTCCAGGCCGCGCCGTGCGACTGCACATAGCGGCCGGTGTAGAAGCACATGCGCGAGGCGCCGCAGATCGGCGACTGCACATAGGCGCGCGTGAAGCGCACGCCGCGCGCAGCCAACGCGTCGATATTCGGCGTATGCAGCTTGGGATGCCCGGCGCAGGACAGATAGTCCCAGCGCAACTGGTCGCACATGATGAAGAGGATGTTCTTGGTGCGTCGGTTCATGAGTGGATTGACCGCATTTTTCTCCGCCCGGTCCGCTCCCGTGGACGCGAGTGGTGATGTCCGGCAGGACCGTCCAACAAGCGGCGTGACCGGCGGACCGCACGGAGGAAGGGTGGAGGTCGACAGTAACACGCGCCGCATCCGCATGCACAACCGAAGGCCTTGCATGCATAGGCTCGGCGCAATTGACATGTCGAACCGAGCCTCTAGTGCCCCGCTTCCGAAGTTCGTGATACGTTGCAGCATCCTCTGACACGAACTTCGGAAGCAAAGGGCACTAGCAAGCCTATGATTCTAGTGCCGCTTTCGATTTGAAGTTCCTGAATGAGATTGCGGCAAGTGGTGCAGGAACTTCAAATCGGCGGCACTAAGTATCCCCCGGCAGAGCCGGGGGCTTTATTGATTGGGCCGCTCGAAGCGGCGATGGGGTCGCTAACGCGACCCCGGTTTGTTTGGGCCACCTGAAGGTGGCCGGTCAACGCCACAGATTCAACTGATCCAGACGCTTGTCCTCTTGCTCCTGGTTCCTGATGTACTCCCGGATTGCCGCTTCGTCGCGTCCCACCGTGGAGACGAAGTATCCTCTGGCCCAGAAGTGTTGCCCCGTAAAATTGCGCTTTCTCTCTCCGTAAACACGAGCCAAGTGGATCGCGCTCTTGCCTTTGATAAACCCGATCACCTGCGAGACCGCATACTTCGGTGGGATCGAGATCATCATATGAACATGATCCGGCATCAGATGGCCTGCCTCGACCTTGCTTTCCTTCTGCGCCGCAAGTTTGCGGAACACCTCTCCCAAATGGCGTCTCAGTTCGCCGTAGAGCGTCTTCCTGCGGTATTTGGGAATGAAGACCACGTGATATTTGCACTCCCATCTGCTGTGGCTTAGGCTTTCGGACCCGTCCATCGTGAAACTCCCTTTCGTGTGCGTGGTGGCTCACGAGTCGGGAGTTTCATCGATGGACGACTGCCTTAAACGTCAAACTTTTGCTGCCTCCCCGGCAGAGCCGGGGGGCCTCCCTTGAGGGGCTAGCCTTCCATACAACAACAGAGACATGGAAGCGACTTGCCGCCGCACCGTCAGCGCCGCGGCAGTTGCCAAGGAAAGGTTGCAATGGACACACAGGTGCTGATCGCCGGAGCCGGTCCGGTGGGTTTGACTTTGGCCGTCGATCTCGGCAGGCGGGGCATTCGCTGCACGCTGATCGAGAAGAACGAGGCCCCGCTCGGCTATCCGAAGATGGAGCGGTGCAATCCGCGAACGATGGAGATATTTCGTCGCCTCGGATTGGCGCAGCGCATCCGCGACGCCGGCTATCCGCCGGACTGGCCGATGGACAACTATCTCGTGTTCTCGCTGGCGAAGCCGCCGCTGATGAAGTTTCCGTTTCCGACCGTCGCAGAGATCACGGCGCGAACCGCGGCGACCAACGACGGCTCGCTGCCGGCGGAGCCATATCAGATCATCTCGCAATACACCCTCGAGCCGCTGCTCAAGTCGGTGGCCGAGAGCATCCCCAACGTGACCGTCCGCTTCGGCTGCGAATTCGAATCCTTCACGCAGGATGCCGACGACGTGCGCAGCGTCGTGAAGCCGGTGAACGGGCCGACTGAAACGATCACGTCCGACTACCTCGTCGGCTGCGACGGCGGCGCCAGCGAAGTGCGCAAGCAGCTCGGCTACCGTCTGGAGGGGGAGACCCTCAAGACGCTATGGCAGGCGCTGTTCCGTTGCGACGACCTTTGGGATCGCGTGCCTGCGCCGAAAGGGCGGCACTACCATTTGGTCGACGACCACTGGACGATGATGATCGTGCAGGATTCGACGCGGCATTTCACGATCCACTCGATTGTCGACGACGACTCCGAGATGCCGGGCAGGTTCGAGGCCATGATTGGGACACCGGTCGGTTACGAGACGCTGCATATCAACAGATGGACGCAGCGGCTGATGCTGGCGACGGGCTATGGAAATCGCCGCGTGTTCATCGCCGGTGACGCCTGCCATCTGGTGATCCCGACCGGCGGGCTCGGCTACAACACCGGCGTCGGCGATGCGATCGACCTCTCCTGGAAGCTCACCGCGACCTTGCAGGGATGGGGCGGCCCAGGTTTGCTGCACTCCTATGACGTCGAGCGCCGGCAGGTCGGCGGCCGCAATGTCGTCGGATCAGGCCGCGGCAACACCGGCCGCAAGGTGTGGCGCGATACCTGGCGGCCGTGGATCGAGGATGACACGCCGGAAGGGCACGCGGCTCTCAAGCATCTCCTGGACGTCGCCTCGGTCGAGGCGGGCAAATCAGCGAGCGTGATCGGCTGCGAGCTCGGCTACCGCTACGACGACTCGCCAGTCATCAACTACGAGAGCCCCGGCGAGCCGCCGCCGCACGATGTCGAGAATTACCGGCCGACCACCTGGCCGGGCGCGCGACTGCCGCATGTCTGGCTCGAGCCCGGCGTCTCGGTGAACGACCGCATCCCCGACGGCTACACTCTGCTGCGGCTCGGCAAGCAGCGCGCCGACGCATCCGGCCTGCGCGATGCTTTCGCGCGGATCGGTGCACCGTTCGGCATTCTCGACATCGACAGCGAGCCGGCGCGCGCCGTGTATGGCTTCGACTACCTGCTGGTCCGCCCGGACCTGCACGTGGTCTGGCGCGGCAATCACATGCCGGAACATACCGAGGACCTCGCTCGTCGCGTCACCGGCCACGGTCTGGACGCGAGCTTGGAGCGCGCAGCCGGCCTGGCGACCACCGTGACTTGATTTTTGACGACGCCGCGCCGCAATCTGCTGCCGCTGACGACTTCGACGCCGTGGAGTTCCGGGATGAGCCGACCGATCATTGCCGTCACCGACAGCCCGTTTCCGACCCTCGATCCCGCAATGGCGGCGCTGAAGCGAATCGATCCGGAGGTGCGGATGGCGAAGAGCGCATCCGCCGACGACATCCTTGCCTTCGCCCACGATGCCGACGCGATTCTGGTCACCTATGCCAAGCTCACCGGCGACCTGATCGGTCAGCTACCTCGCTGCCGCGCGATCGGCCGGGAAATCCGTGGATTCGCTTAGAGCTCAACCGCTTACGGTTGTTGCTTGAAGACCGCTTTTTCCTCCTTGGCGCACTCAAATCGCACATTGCCAAGAACCCCGAATACGTAATTTGATCTTGCAAGACAATGAGAAATGCTTGCATCGCCCGGGTGATCGGCCTGTCTGATCGGCGCACGAGCGAGCGCTGAATGACCAGGTCGGCGATCGGCCCGCCCGACATGAGACCGGCCTTGATCGAGTCTTGGTGCGAGGAAAACGGTGCAGCGGTATAACCGATCCCCTTTTGGACAAGATTGTGAACGACCGCAATCGAGTCAGTTTCGACAAGGACCTTCATCGTCAGGCCTGCCTCGGCCATGCGGCGTTCAAGGAGAGCACGTGTTGCGTTGTTTGGCATCGAGAGCAACAGGGGTAGCTTCGCGATGGCCTGCAGCGGGACTGGCGTGCGGCGACTGAGCTTCCCAGGCGGCCCGAAGAGCCAGATCGCTTCCGGGTAAAGCGGCGTTGTCTCCAAATGCGGTTTGCTCGCAAACGTGCTGATGATTGCCATGTCGAGCTGATCGGATAGCACAAGCTGACAAAGGTGATCGCTCATCGCTTCCTGGAGTCGCACGCGGACACGCGGATGACGGTTTAGATATTGCTCCAAGGCCTCCCCAATCAGATGGCGTGTCAGGGATGGCGGGCAGCCCAACCGAAGCTCTCCGGTCGGTTCGGCGGAAAGTTCCATGATCTCAGTGCGCGTTTCTTCCAACGTGCGGACAAGAAATTCGGAGCGCTGCTGCAGCAGCGTGCCCGCGTCGGTCAGCTCCACGCCGCGATGATGACGAACCAGCAACGGCGTGCCGAGTTCCTCTTCAAGCAACTTGATTTGGCGGCTGATCGCTGGTTGCGCCACGCGCAACTCGGCTGACGCGCGAGTCAAATTCCGGCTCTGAGCGACCGCCACGAAATAGCGCAGCTGGGTGAAGTTCACAGTTTTTCCTCCGCCCAAGATATAACAACTCGGCATGGCTGAACACAAATAATTCAATTGGACTTATGCCTCCCGAAGGCGGCAGAAAACTAAAAGGGGCAAGATCGCACAGTGCACCGAGCGGGGTTGTCGAATAGCACTCAGATCCACTCGTACGACGTCGCCGACCGACGCAAACCCGGCTACCGAGGCGATGCTTGCGAGGGAGGAGAAGCACCATGCGAAAGGCAGACTCGATGGAAATCCCATTGATCCTTCGGCGTCTCGGCTGCGCCTTTGCCGCGACGCTCTTATGTCCAACGCTGGTGGTTGCTGACCCGGTTGCCGATTTCTATCGCGACAAGAACATCAGCCTTTACGTTGGCTTTCCTCCGGGCGGCGGCTACGACCTCTACGCTCGCGTTTTCGCACCACATTTCACGCGCCATATTCCCGGCAATCCGCTCATTGTGGTCAAAAACATGCCGGGTGGTGTCGGTGTAAGGGCGGCAGGCTTCATTTCGACAGCCACGCCGCAAGACGGCACATCTCTGGGGCTGTTTCTTGATGCGACCACACTCGCGAAGGCGCTGGGTGGGCCCGGCGATTTCAAACCAGATACGCTCACGTGGATCGGCCGCATTGTTCCGACGACGACGGTATCCGTCGCTTGGCACACGTCTCCCGCCCAGTCCGTGGAAGAGGCCAAGTCGAAGGAAATCGTGATCGGGGCGAGCGTAGCCGCGAGCAGTTCTTCATTCATTCCGCTCGCACTCAATGATCTCGTCGGCACGAAATTCAAAGTCGTCCGTGGTTATCAAGGATCCGCGAGCGAAGCGCTTGCCATGGAGCGTGGCGAGGTCCATGCCATCGGCGGGATCAGCTGGGATGTTGTCCAAGCCAGCAAGCGGGATTGGATTGCCGAGAACAAGATCAAGATCCTCTATGTGCACGGCACTCGACGCGCCAAGGAGCTTCCCGACCATCCCACGATTGTGGAGTTCGCGACCAGCGAGAAGTCGAGAAAGATTCTTGCCCTGCTGGGCAGCGGACCGGACATTGGCCGCGCAATCGCGGCTGAACCCCGGATACCGCCGGCGCGTGCGGCAGCACTGCGCCGCGCGTTCATGGCGACGATGACCGACCCCGCGTTCGTGGAGGAGATGCAGCGACGCAACCTCGGCATCGACGCCCTGAGCGGCGAGGACGTTCAGAAGCTCGTCGAGTCCGTCGTCGCAACGCCGCAGGAACTCATCGATCAAGCCAAAGGCTACTTACAACCATAAGCCGGTGGGTGCTCAAACGGCGGCAAGTGGATGACGACTTAGCCGCGTGCGGGCGGCATCTGGAGGAAACCAATCGTGAAAACCAATAACCGGCATGTGAAAGCCTGCGGCGTTGTCGTTGCCGCGCTTCTCGGCGTCAATGGTTCAAACGGCGATGCACAGACCTATCCCTCGCGGCCGGTGAAGGCCGTGACGGACGTGGGAACAGGCGGCACCTACGACATTTTCGTGCGCGCCTTGGGCGAGGAGCTCAGGAAGAAATGGGGCCAGGCGATTGTCGTCGAGCCTCACCCCGGCGGGAACGCCGTCATTGGGAACCGGATGTGCGCAACATCGCCGCCTGATGGGTACACGTTATGCTTTCTGTCCAACCAGGGGATGGTGACAAACGAGTTTCTCTACAAGAAGCTTCCTTATGCGCTGACCTCGTTTACCCCGATCATGAATCTGTTCTTCAATACGCAGGTCATTGTCGTAAATGCGTCCCTGAATGTCAGGTCTCTGGAGGAGCTGGCAACACTCGCCAAGGCCAAGCCAGGGACGTTGAACTACGTCGTGCCCGGCACGTTCCAACGCGTGTTCTTCGATCGTTTCAACAAGCGCTACGGAACTGACCTGGTGGCCATCCCGTTCAAGGGCGGCGGCGACGCGCTGAACGGGGTGCTGTCCGGTGTGACGCCGATTGCCTTTATCGGCGGTGCGAACTTCGCGCCGTATGTACGCGAAGGCAAGATGGTTGCGCTGGCCGTTGACAGCGTTGCGCGCTCGCCGTTGTTTCCGGAGACGCCGACGCTGACGGAGCTCGGCTATCCGGACAACTTGCCGCGCACGTACCTGGCGTTCGCGGCGCCGGCCCGCATGCCGAACGACATCATCGGCAAGGTCCATCATGACGTTGCCGCCATCATGAGCGAGCCAGCTTTCCGCAAACGGCATCTCCTGGACCGCGGGCTTGAGCCGGTCGTCGACACTCCTGAGCAATTTGCTCGCTCCCTGGAAATTGAACGCAGATTGATCCGTGATCTCGTTCAGGAGGCTGGGATCCAGCCTCGATGAAGGATGAAGGGTGTTGAGCCTCGACCGGCAGTCTGGCTTGCGGCGAGCGGCCCCGCTTCCGAAGTTCGTGTCAGAGGTTGCTGCGATGTATCACGAACTTCGGAAGCGGGGGCACTAGGCTCTGAACATGACGGTTGGCTCGGGCGTGTCCTCAGAGCTGCAAAACGACGATCGACAAACACTGAGATCACAGAGGCAGGTGCAGGATGATCATTGATTTCCATACTCATGTCGCTCCGGAAGAAATCAGGAGTCGGGCATTCTGGAAAGGAAAATGCCCGATGACGATCGAAAACGTACTGGAAGCCCAGAGAGCAGGCGGTATCGATCGGACCGTGGTCAGCTACCCCTATCACGAGCTGCGGGAAATGACCGATGCAGGCCAGCAGCTTGACGCCATTTCCAGACACAATCGCTATCTCGCATCTTTGCAGAAATATGACACCATCAACGTGCTTGCCTCGACTGTTCCCCACGGGGGTGATGCATTTCTTCGCGAGTTCGAACGCGCGGTGAAGCAAGACGGCTGCAAAGGCGCGATGATCATGTCGAGCCTTCCAGGTCATTACCCCGACGATGACGAAGCATTCCCATTCTTCCAACTCGCCGTCGAGCTCGACGTTCCGGTATTCATTCATCCGCCATCCATCGGTTTCGGGGAGGAACGGCTGAACATCTATAGGCTCGGCAGCAGCGTCGGGCGCCCCATGGACGGAGCAATTGCGATATCTCGGATGATTGTGCGCGGCATCTTCGAAAGACTTCCCACCCTCAAAGTGGTGGCGAGCCACTTAGGAGGTGGCATCTGCGAGATGATTGGCCGCATGGACTACGCCTACAATCTCAAGGACGAGGCATTCTTCCTCGGTTCATACGAACCGCTGATGATCAAGCATCCGCCCAGTCATTACCTCAAGATGATGTACTTGGAATCGACGTGCTATCATGTGCCTGCCGCCCGTTGCGCGGTTGAGACGGTGGGCGTCGATCATTTCATCTTCGGCACCGACGCGCCGCCCCTCAAATCGCTCAAGCAGCAGGGGGTTCAACTTATCAAGGATATCGGGCTGTCGCCGGCAGACGAGGCGAAGGTCTACGGCGGCAATGCCCGAAAGCTCCTGAAAATCTAGGCATGCCCGCGGCGCCACAATTGCCGCCACAGGCGTCGACGCGATCTCCGACTCGCCACAGGCGCGCCGCGATCGCCGCACATGGACGCCGTCGCGCGCCTGTCGTAGCTTCCGAGCGCGCCGCGGCTTGCCGCGGCATTGCTGGCGTTCGCTGCGATCGTTGGAGCCCCGGGATGAGCCGACCGATCATTGCCGTCACCGACAGCCCGTTTCCGACCCTCGATCCCGCAATGGCGGCGCTGAAGCGAATCGATCCGGAGGTGCGGATGGCGAAGAGCG
>WHTM01000080.1 GCA_009377755.1 Hyphomicrobiales bacterium
GCAAGGACTTCGGCGCAAGCTGAGCGAACCGAGAATCGCCGGTCCAACAGCAGCCGTTTGACTCGTCAACCAGCGCTCAACATCAGAAGGCGATTCGGTCTTGCTCATGAGCATGTGTGATATATTACACACATGCAGTCAACGACAAAATTGCTCGGAAAAAACTACGAAAACCCCCGAATTTACCTGGCACTTTGCGTTTCGCGACAGAAACGAGACTAGACAAATCGCCCCATTCGGGTGGCCACGCAGGTCTGTTATGGTTGGCGGTACCCATTGTTGGGGAGGAGGAGATTTCCTTTTACACTCGTGTAGGCACGCTCCGTATCCTGGCGCTCATTGAACTTCGCCATCAACTTGCGAAACTCGGGCGGGATCTCTGCTGATACGATAGCCTCATACTCCGCGCGCAGCCGGTCACTGATCGCATACACAGCACCGCGTCGGAGCCGTTGGAGAGTTTCTTTCTCGAGAAGATGCGGCTGACGAGTATAGAACCTCATCCAAATCCGGCGACCAAAACCGATCGCGTAACGTTCGAGTGCGAGTGTGAACACAGCCTTAAGCAAATAATCCCGAGGCTCGCGCAAGCGTGCTGAACGCTTTGTTGGCGATCGAGCGGACGACAGACGGCTAAAGTGCAGGGTGAGAGGTTGGCGAACCCTGCATGCGGCTCATTGCGTATTCGCCGTGATATATTTCATAGTGTCGCGGGGCCGTTGTGGCATGGATT
This sequence comes from Hyphomicrobiales bacterium, assembly GCA_009377755.1. GTDB lineage: Bacteria > Pseudomonadota > Alphaproteobacteria > Rhizobiales > Xanthobacteraceae > WHTM01. Next base: position 734 of record WHTM01000080.1, read on the forward strand.
TGGGCCAACTCATGCATCGGAGGAGCCATGCGGGTAATGGTCACAGGAGGCATCGGGGTTGTCGGCGCTTTTGTTGTGCGCAAGCTCCTGGCACGCGGCATAGAGCCTATCGTCTGCGATCTGCGCGCCGATTTCTCGCTGCTGCCGGATCTCGTCGATCGCCTTGAGTTCGTCGCGGCGGACGTCACCGATTTCAATGCGGTGCTCGGGATGCTTCGGACATTCGGTGTCGACCGCGTCATCCATCTCGCAGCCTTCATCGATCCAGATATGGACATGCAGCCGTTCAAGGCCTTCATCGTCAACGCGCGCGGAACGGCGAACATGCTGGAGGCGGCACGGCGCGCCGAAATCACCCGTTTCGTGTTTTCCAGCAGTCGGGCGGTTTACGGTTCTACGCCGCGCGGCGTCGGCGAGCCGGGCTATCAGCCGCTGGACGAGGAGCATCCCAAGCGTCCGGTCAAGGCCTACGACGTGACCAAGCTTGCCGCCGAACAGCTAGGGCAGGTGTACCGCGACGCATTCGACATGGAATTCTCCGCGCTGCGCTTTGCCGGCATCTACGGCCCCGGCAAGCAGGCGCGGCACGGCAAGATGTCGTTGCGCAGCAACCTGGTGGAGAATCCGGTGGAGGGCAAGCCGGTATGCGTCCGGCATGGCGGCGACCAGCTCGACGACATGATCTATGTCGACGACGTCGCCGAGGCGCTGGTGCAGGCGACGCTCGCCGAACGCCTGAGCCATGGCGCCTACAACATCGCCAGTGGCAAGGGGCAGACGATCCGGCAGTTCGCCGACGCGGTCAGAGCCGCGGTTCCGGGCGCGGATATCGAGGTCGGGCCGGGACTGAACCCGCTCGGCTTCGATGTCCACTACTATGCGATCTTCGATATTTCGCGCGCGCGGAAGGATTTCGGGTTTGCGCCGAAGTTCGATCTCGTCTCCGGTGTGCGCGATTACGTCGAGCGATTGCGGACGCTGGATCTCTCAAAGACGTGAGATGACGACTGACGGAGCGCCGGTCACGGCGATGTCTTGCCGGCAAGGCGCCAGAGCTTGCGGACAATGTTCTCCTTGTCGGCGCTCGGCCCATGAAAGACCATGCGCCCCTCCTCCAAGACATACGCCTGCTCGGCGACGCGCAGCGCCTCGTTGACGTTCTGCTCGACCAGCAGCACCGTGGCGCCGAGGCGATCGCGGATCTGCTGGATCAGCTCGAACAGGCGCGCCACCGCGAGCGGCGCCAATCCGGCGGAAGGCTCGTCCAGCAACAGCAGCTTGGGGGCGGTCATCAACGCGATGCTGATTGCCAACATCTGGCGTTCGCCGCCGCTCAACACGCGCGCACGCGATGCGCGCCGTTCGCGGAGGATTGCGAAGGTCGCGAAAATCTCCTCGATGCGACCGGTCAACGCGGCGCGATCGCCCGGCAGCTTCAGCGCACCGAGCCGTAGGTTATCCTCGACCGACAGGTTCTGGAAGACGTTGCCCTCCTGCGGCACGAAGCGCATGCCGCGCGCCGTCTTTTCGAACGCCCGCGCCTGGGTCATGTCAACGCCGTCGAAGACGACCGTGCCGCCGCGCACCGGCAGCAGGCCGAACACCGCCTTGAGCAGCGTCGACTTGCCCGCGCCGTTGTGGCCGAGCAGCGCGACGATCTGGCCCGCCTCGACGCGCAGGCCGACGCCGTCGAGGACCTCGAAATTACCATAGCCGCTGCGCAGCTCGCGGACGTCAAGCATTGTAGATCCGCCCGAGGTATTCCTTGATGACACGCTCGTCGTTGAGCACGCTATCGCAAGGACCGGAGGCGATCACGCCGCCGCCCTGCAGCACCACCACATGATCGGCGATCTCGCGCACGACATCGATATTGTGCTCCACCAGCAGCACGCCGCGGCTCTCCTCGGCGACCAAGCGCCGCACGAGCGCGGTGATGCGCGGAATGAGCTCGATCTCGACGCCGGCCGCCGACTCGTCGAGCAGCAGAATGCGGGCGCCGGTCGCGACCGCGCGCAACAGCGACACGAGCTTCTGCTGCCCGAACGGCAACTCGCCCGCAGGCCGGTCGGCGACGTCGTCCATCGCCACCGTGGCGAGCAGGGCATTGGCTTTGTCGCGATTGCGGCGCTCCTCGGCGCCGACGCTGCGGCCGGGACGGAACAGGTGACGCAGCCGTTCGCCCTGCTGGTCGGGAATCGCGATCAGCACATTTTCGATCGCGGTCAGCGACGGGAAGATGCGTACGTCCTGGAAGGTCCTGCCGACGCCTCGCTGGACCATCTGGTGCGGCGGCGTGCTATCGAGCGGCTCGCCGTCGAGGAAGACGCGGCCCTTCGGGGCGGCGAGCACACCGCAGATGATGTTGATCAGCGTGGTCTTGCCGGCACCGTTGGGGCCGATGCAGGCCGTCACCTGACCCGGCGGAATTCGCATCGACACGTCCTCGAAGACGTGCACGCCGCCGAAATGCATCGCGAGGTTCTCCAGGCGGAGCCCGTCACTCTTGGAAGTCATGGTTCCCGACCAGGCCTTGGCGGCGGAACAGCATCAGGCCGACAAGCAGCGCGCCGTAGAGTCCCTGCTGGATCGGGCCGGCGAGCACGCTCGGCAGCCCGAGGTAGCGGAAGGACTCGGTGAAGGCGATCAGCAGCACCGCGCCCAGCACCGAGCCGGCGTTGCTGGCGAGGCCGCCGACTCCGACATAGACCAACACCAGGATCGAGGCGTTCAGCGTGAACAGCGTCGGATCGATGTAGAAGAGGGTCGCGGCATAAAGCGCACCGGCAAGCCCGGTGAGCGCACCGCTCACGCCCCAGATCACGATCTGGTAGTGCACCGGGTTCTTCCCGAGCGCGATCAGCGCATCCGGCCGGTCGCGGGTCGCGCGCAAGGCCCGGCCGAACGCCCCGCCGACGAGACGGTTGGCGGCGAGCACGCAGGCGATGGTGATCAGGAGCCCGGTCACGATCTGCGCGTGCGGCGAGCCGAGCGCTGCCGGCAACTCGAGGCCGTAAAGGCCCTCGCTGCCCTCGACCCGCGGGCCCAGATTGTGGAACAGGTCGAAGAAGACGAAGTTCAGCCCGAGTGTCGCCAGCGCGAAGTAGAAGCCTGAGAGCCGCAGCAGCGGCAGCAGCGTCAGCACGGCGACGGCGCCGGTCACGACCGCCGCCAGCGCCATCGCGGCAAAATAATTGACGCCGAGATAGATGTTCAGCGTCGCCGACGCATAGGCGCCGACGCCGAGATACACGGCCTGCCCCATGGCCATCATGCCCGTGTAGCCGATGACGAAATTCGCCGCCAGGCACACCATCACCCAGACGCACATGAGGGTTCCGAGGAAGAAGATGTGGTCCATGGTCAGCCGAACAGCCCCCTGGGGCGGATTAGGATCAGGATGATCATCATCGCGAACACGCTGAAGGTCACCCATTCGGGAAAGAAGAAGCCGGCGTAGGCCGTGAGAATGCCGAGGCTGACGCTGCCGACGATGCTGCCGAGCAGGATGTTCTGCACGCCGCCGAGAATGACGGCGACCACGGCGATGAACAGCGTGCGCGAGCCGGTATCCGGCGCAAGCCCAGTATCATAGGCGGTCAGCACGCCCGCGATGCCCGCAAGTGCCGACGCGAGCAGGAAGATGACGTTGCGCGTCTGGTCCACGTTCATGCCGACGACGGCCGCCAGCGCGCGGTTGTCGGTGAGCCCGCGCACCTCCAGCCCCCTCCGGGTGCAATGGAGCCAGAGATAGAGCAGCCCGTAGACGACGATGACCACGCCGAGGATGAAGATGTCGAGCAGCCGGAAGGCCACCGGACCCACACTCACGATCCCCAGCGCCGTCGTGCGCGCGACGGTGACGATGCCCTTGGTGAACACCAGGAACACCGCCTCGAAGATCAGCGCCACCCCGAGGGAGGCGATGAACACGCTGAACAGGCCGCCGCCCCGCCGCATTACCGGCAGATAGACGGCCTTGTCGATGGCCAAACCGGTGAGTGCGGCGACGATCACCGACAGGACCCCGCTGCTCACCACGTCGAGGCCGCCGACTCGGTACAGGAAGAAGAAGACATAGCCCGCCATCAGGAAGACGGTGCCGTGCGCGATATGGAAGATGCGCAGCGTCGCGAAGATGAGCGCAAACCCCACCGCAACGAGGGCGTAGTACCCGGCGAGGCCAAACCCGATCGCCAGCACCTGCAGTGCGCTCATCATCGCCGTTCAGCCGACAGCGAGAGTCTTGACACCACTCAGGGCTTGATCTCGACAAAATCTGGCTTTGTCACGTCGGTCAGACGATAGAGTGCGACCGGAACGACGCTCTGCCCGTCCTTGTCCATGCCGACGAGGCCGCCGCCGATGCTGCGGAAGTCCTTGACCTCGGCCAAACCCTTGCGGATGCCCTCGCCTGTGTAGCCGTACTTCTTGATGGCCTCGGCGATCATGAACACCATGTCGTAGACTTCGAGCGAAGCGTAATCCGGATCGAAGCCGAGCTTTGCCCGATAGGCGTCGGTCAGCTTCTTCGCTGCCTGCCGGTCGTATTTGAAGCCGGAGAAGACCACGCCTACGGCCGCCTTGCCGGCCGACTCCCGGTAGCTCTTCACCGTGACGCACGCGCAGGCATTGAACATCGGCGTGTTCATGCCCAGTTCGCGGATCTGCTTCATGATCACGCCCTCGTCGGGCGTGCCGTGACCGTAGATCAGGATGGCGTGAGGATTGAAGCTCTTGGCGCGCGCAATCAGGCCGCGGAAATCGGTGTCGCCGAGCTTGAACAGCGCCTCCTCGTAGGTGATGCCGAGCTTCTCCGCCTCGGCCTTGGTGGTAGGCGAAGCGAACTTGGCGATCGGCGTGTTCGGGAAGAACGCGAACAGCCGCTTGATCTTGGTGTTCTTCCAATGCTCGGCGAGCAGCGGCAGGGTCGAGGTCAGGAGCGGCGAATGCGCGAACGCCCACGAGCTGCGGGCGACCAGCCCGGGCGCTTCCACCGGGCTGATGATCGGAACCTTGAACTGCATCGTCAGCGGAATCTGGGCGCTGACCACATTGGTGAAGATGGTCAGGATCGCTGGAACCTGATCGACCTGCACGACCTTGCGCATTGCCGAAATGGCGCCTTCGGGGTTGCCCTTGGAATCCTCGACCACGAGTTTGAGCGGATGGCCGTTGACGCCGCCGGCTTGGTTGACATGGTCAGCGGCGATCTCGATCGCTGGAACCAGAAGTTGTCCCCAGGCGCCGAACGGTCCGCTCAGCGGATAGGTGACGCCCAGCGTATAGGGCGTTCCCGATGCCTGCTGGCTGCGGGCGAGATCGGGCAATGCAACTCCCAGGACAGCACCGATGCACACCGTCGCGGCAATCCAGCGCGTGAGCCGATGGTTTGGCTGCATGTGCGGCATGGCGTCCTCCTCCCAGATACAGGCGAGGCGGAATTTTGCCGCTGGCCTGCGGGCAGCTCGCATGCATTCTTCAGTGCAGTATACGGATCCCTGTGCCGGGAGCAAAATTTGTCACGTGGCCGGCAGCATGCGCCTTTGCTACCGGGTTGTTGATGGTCACCGCACACTTTTTGGATGAACACGGCCACATGGATTGCGCTGTCCTGCACCGTCACTCGAGTGGCGGGTTGCTTGCCCACTCTTTCCGAACTTATCATACGATGTCCGATCGCTGCGAAGGGAACCATCATGCCGAGTGCTTTTGCCGCCGTGCTGACCGGGCCGCGTATGTTCGAGCACAGAGAGTTCCCTCTACCCGACATCGGCGACGACGACGGACTCTTGCGGGTCGAGGCGAATGGGCTATGCGGCACCGACTACGATCAGTATCTCTGTGAGCTCAATCTCGGGCCGTTCGGCAAGCCGCCGATCATTCCCGGTCACGAGATGATCGGCTGGATCGAGAAGGTCGGCACGCAGGCCGCGAAACGCTGGAACGTGCGCGAGGGCGACCGGGTCTGTGTCAAGACGCCATTGCCGTGCGGGCGTTGCCGGCAGTGCCGGATGGCGGCGTTCCACCGCTGCGAGCGCCACATGGGATATGGGCTGTTTCTGCCGACCACGGTCGCTCCAGGGCTGTGGGGCGGCTATGCCACCCACATGTATCTGCATCCGGACAGCATGATGAAACCTGCGCCGGCCTATATCCCGACCGACGTGATGACGCTGTTCAATCCACTGTCCGGCGTGGTCCGCTGGATCTACGAGATTCCGAATCTGCGGATCGGGGAGCATGTCGTTATCCTTGGCCCTGGCCAGCGCGGTATCCTAGCCGCCCTCACCGCCAAGCAGGCGGGCGCCAAGACCATCGTTGTCACCGGGCTGCCGCAGGACCGGCATCGGCTGCAGGTCGCCAAGCAGCTCGGCGCCGATGCGGTGGTCGAGGTGGGCACGGACGATCTGGTCGAACGGGTCCGCGACGTCACCGGCGGCGAGATGGCCGACCTCGTGCTCGACATGTCGCACGGCTCGACCGAGCCTATCCTGCAAGCCGTGGACGTGGCGCGACCGGGCGGGCGCATCGTGCTCGCCGGCCTCAAGAGCGGCAAGCCGTTGTCTGGCCTGGTCACGGACAGAATCGTGGTGAAGGAGCTGCAGATCCTCGGCGGGTTCAGCTCCACCCCGCGCTCGCTCGACATCGCGCTTGAAATTCTCAAGCAGCGTCATGCTGATCTTACTGTGATGTGCAGTCACGTTTACCCACTCGCACAGGCGGATACAGCAGTGCGGGCGCTCGGGCGCGAACTCGAGGACGGCCGAGACGTCGTTCATGTGAATTTCAACATGACCCAAGCGGTCTAGCGGCTGTATCTGGCATACGGTACGACTGGGGAGACGTTCTTGGCGCACTGGAGTGTTGGCATCGATACTGGCGGCACCTTCACGGATCTTGCCGCCGTCGATCACGCATCGGGTGAGACTTTCGTCGCGAAGGTCCCATCAACGCCGGCAAAGCCCGCAGATGCAATCCTCGAAGCGCTGAATTTTTTCTCTGCAAGCAACCAGGTGCCGCTGGCTCAGCTTTCGCTGCTGGCCCACGGCACGACCGTTGCGACCAACGCGCTGCTCGAAGAGAAAGGCGTCAAGGCAGGGCTGTTGATCACCGCCGGGTTTCGGGCCGTGTATCCGGCCCGCGCGGGAACGCGCCCGCGCGGCGGCGACCTGATCGATCCGCGCTACCGCAAGGCGGCGCCACTCATTCCACTCGCGCTCACCTGCGAAATTCCGGAACGCATCGGCTTCGACGGCCGTGTGTTGCGCCCGCTCGACCGGGATGCCGTTCGCGCGGCCGCACAACGGCTGAAGCGCGAGGGATGCCAGGCGATCGCGATCTGCTTTCTGTTCTCGTTCCTGAGCGATGATCACGAGCGCGAAGCGGCCGAGATCATCCGATCGGAGTGTCCGGACATCCGCGTCTCGCGCTCGAGCGAGGTGCTTCCGGTCATTCGTGAGTTCCCGCGGCTCTCGACGGTCGCGCTCGACGCCTATGTGGGGCCGGTGGTCAGCGCCTATTTCAACGAACTCGGCGAGCGGGTGAGTGTAAAGGGCGTCAACCTCGACCGCGCTTTCATCATGCAGTCGAACGGCGGCCTGATGCGCCTCAATATCGCCTCCGCGTACCCCAACGAGACGCTGCTGTCCGGTCCGGCGGCCGGGATCGGCTTCGCGACGGCGCTGGCGCAGCAGATCGGCGAGAAGGACGTCGTCACCTTCGACATGGGCGGGACATCGACCGACATCTCGCTGGTGCGTGGCGGTCAGGCGGCGACCGTGAATCGTGGGATCATCGCCGGCCAGGAGATCGGCACGTCGATGATCGAGATCCGGACCATCGGCGCTGGCGGTGGGGCGATCGCCCACATTGGCGACGACGGGCTGTTGAAGGTTGGCCCGCAGAGCGCCGGCGCGATCCCCGGCCCGGCCTGCTATGCCCGCGGCGGCACCGAGCCGACGGTTACCGACGCCAATGTGCTGCTCGGCTATATCGATGCCGAGCGATTCCTCGGCGGCCAGCTCAAAGGCGACCGCGGGCTTGCAGAGACCGCGCTCTCCAAGCTCGGCGATGCGCTCGGCCTGGACCCGCTGGAGGCGGCGATCGGCGTGCGGCGCGTGATCAATTCGCGCATGGGATCGGCGCTGCGGCTCAACGTTACCGAGAAGGGCTGCGATCCGCGCGATTTCGCCCTGCTCGCATTCGGCGGGTGCGGCCCAATGCATGCCGTCGAGATCGCGGAGAATCTCGGGCTGCGGCGCGTCATCGTTCCGACCAATCCCGGCGTGAGTTGCGCCATGGGGTTGCTGCTCAGCGATGTGAAGCACGTCTATCCGCGTAGCATGCCGCACCGCTTCGTCGATGCATCCGCGTCCGCTCTCAATTCGGCGTTCCAGACGCTCGAGCAGAAGGCCAAGGAGGACGCGACTCGCGAAGGCTTCGGCGCCGATACGCCGCAGCTCATCCGTCAGCTTGACGTGCGCTATACCCATCAAGGCTATCAGCTCATCATCGATGCGCCGCCGATCTTCGCGGACGATGACCTGCTCAGGCTGCGGCGCGCGTTCGATGCATTGCATGAAAGGATCTACGGCACCTGTGCCCCCAACGAGGACGCCGAGATCGTCTCGATCCGCCTCGTTTCGGTCGTGAAGATGCCGCGCCTGCCGCTGCGCTCGCGCGGTCTGGCCGAGGCCACCACACGCGCAGAGCCGCGCGCCAGCCGGCAGGCCTATTTTCCATCGGCGGGCGCCTTCTTCGACGCACCGATTTATGCGCGCGACGCCTTGGGCGCCGGGACACGCCTGGCCGGCCCCCTGATCGTCGAACAGCTCGATTCGACGACCGTCGTCGGTCCCGGACGCCAACTGCACGTGGACGCGGTCGGCAATCTCGTCATCGATACGGGAACAACTCAGGACACGGCACCATGAAACTCGATGCGATCGGGCTCGAGGTGATCAAGAGCGGCCTGGATGAAGCCGCTCTGACAATGGAGAATCAGCTCTTCCACAGCGGCTACTCTCCGATCCTGCGGGAATCCTTCGACGGCAGCGCGGCCATCGTTGGCCGCAACGGCGGCGTCGTGGTCGGCACCGGCATCCCGATCCATCTGTTTCCCTATTACCTGTCGGTGCAGGCGATACTGGCGGCGCACGGCGACACGATGCAGCCGGGCGATTCGTTCCTCCTCAACGATCCCTATCTCGGCGGCAGCCTGCACGTGCCCGACACCGCGATTGTCACGCCGTTCTTCCATGGCGGCCGGCTCGCGGCGTTCTGCACCAGCATGGCGCACAAGCCCGACGTCGGCGGTCTGGTGGTCGGCTCCTCCAGCCCTAACGCGCGGGAGATCTATCACGAAGGGCTGATGTTCCCGGGCGTCCGCTACTGGACCAAAGACGGGCCAAACCCGGATTTCGAGGCGATGCTGCGAAGCAATACCCGCAGCGCCGACGAAGTGATCGGCGATCTGCGGTCGCAGGTCGGCTGCACGCGCGTCGGCTGCGGACGTCTCACGGAGCTGTTTGACCGGTATGGCACCGAGACCATGACGGCCGCGTTCGAGGAACTGATCCAGGCTTCCGAGCGGCGTATCCGTCACAAGCTCGTGAGTCTGTCGGACGGCACCGCCGAAGCGACCGCCATGCTCGACCATGACGGGGTCGACGTCGACAAGCCGCTGGCGATCCGCGTCAAAATTATCAAAGCTGGCGATTCAATCTCGATTGATTTCTCGAACAGCGATGCGACCGCGACCGGACCCATCAATATCCGACCTCAAGCAAGCGAGACTGCGGCCGCTCTCGCCTTGATCAGCATGCTCGATCCTGACATTCCAATAAACGACAGCTGCCGGCGGGTCATCAACTTCGTCAATCCGCCTGGGCGGCTTACCAATGCGATCAAACCGCGCCCGATCAACAACTACTACCCGACGCTGCATCTTGTTTTCTGTGCGACTCAAACGGCTCTTGCGCAGCTCGCGCCAGACAAGGCGGTGGCGCCCGCCGGGCTCGGCGTCGGAGGGCTTCTGTTCGGCTATCCGCGCAAGCGCAATGGGAAGCCGGGTGTCCAATACGAGCTGATGGTGCCGTCGCTCGGCGGAACGCCGGAATTCGACGGCGCTTTCGTTGTCATGCCGGTGGCGCAGATCACTCCTAGCCAGCCGGTCGAGATTCTGGAAACTGAATACCCGATCGAGGTGACGCGCTTCGAGCCGCTGATCGATTCCGCCGGTCCGGGCCGCCATCGCGGCGGCCCGGGTTATGTACGCGAATATCGCCTGCTGGATGACGCGGTCTGCACGCTACGAATGGGACAGTTTACCAACGGCTCATGGGGCGTGGTCGGCGGCGGAGCGCCCAATCGCGCACGCTGCGTCTTTAATCCCGGGACCGACCGAGAGGAGGCGCTACCGATCCTAGCTATGCGGCAGCTGAAAGCTGGAGACACGATGAGAATTGAATTGGCCGGGGGTGGCGGCTATGGCCGCCCGAGCGAGCGTTCGGAACAACTTGTTTTGTCTGATGTCCGCGACGGGTTGGTGTCCATCGAGGCTGCCCAGGCGCAATACGGGGTGGTCATCGACGCCGCATCGATGACGGTCGACGCCGGCGAAACGGTCGCAACGCGTGCAAAAATGTCCCGCGATGCAGGCTA
>WHTM01000007.1 GCA_009377755.1 Hyphomicrobiales bacterium
CGTCAATCAAAACGCTTGCCAAGACGGCGGCCAGCGTCAATCATCACCGCACACGGCTGCCTCGTCTCATCCAGATTGCCGCGCCGTTCTCATCCTGATTGTCGCGCTATAAGCCAAGCCGGTGGCAAGGGCGATCAGCGCCAGGGGCGTGAGCAGCCAGGCGCCGATCATGCGGGCGGCCGGGTAGATGGTCACCGGGTCGGCTCCGCCGACGCTTGCGATCCCAAGCGCCAGGAGCACCAGGTCCGTGCCGAGAACGCTGACGCTCGCCCCAACGTGCACTGCGACGAGGGCATTGCGCCAAGTCTGGGGAAGCATCGTCGACTGCATCGGAGTCATCCTCCATGGACACTCGCGCCCGCCGGTCGTTGCCGCGATTTCTCGGATAGGCGCACAATCAAACATCATGTATGATAATGGATAATCTGTCCTGGAAACTCCACGGACGAAGGGCGTGAGATGTTCGCTATGGGACGGCCGCCGGTGTTTTGTTCGGGAAAAGTGGGCTCAGTAGATGGCTGACGTGATCGACCGCAGGGTGGCGCGCACGCGAAAGGCGCTTCACGGTGCGCTGATGTCCCTGATCCTGCGCAAGGGCTACGAGGTGATCACGATCCAAGACATCATCGACGAGGCGGACATTGGCCGCTCCACCTTCTATGCCCACTACACCGGCAAAGAGGACTTGCTGCGAAGTGGCTTCCAGACACTTCGCGCGCTGTTGATGGAGGCACAGCGCAATGCCCCCGTAAAGCGCGACGGGCCGCACGACGAAGCCCTTGGTTTCAGTCTTGCTATGTTCGAGCACGCTCGCGAGTACCGAGACGTTTATCGTGCGCTTGTCGGTGGGCGTGGCAGTGTCGTCGCGGTCAACGAAATTCGTCAGGTTCTTTCGGAGGTCGTGAAGAAGGAGCTGTCAGGCGTCGAGGACGACGATGCGGTTCCACGAGACGTACGCGTCCAATTCATCGTCGGTACGTTCCTCACCATGCTGACATGGTGGCTTGAGGGAAAGCCAAGGCTTACACCAACCGAAGTCGACGCGATGTTCCGCCGTTTGGTGCTCGATGGCGTCGGGCCGTCGATCCGCGTACAGCATTGACTGCACGCGACATGTGGGTGCCCTGCCGAGGATATTATCGTAGCGAAATTGGCGTGTAACGGACATGCTTGGATACAACGGCGAACCTGCGGCTGCGATATCAGAGTGCTCCAGCGAAAGCGTAGTTCTCACTTTCATCCACGCTGGGGCGCCAATTCTACGCCACAGCACGATTCCCTGCGATCTGTTGCACCAGGCCCCGCCCGGAGAAATTTGGTATCGGAGAGGCGATGCTCCGTGGCATTCGGCGTTCGCATCAGCGCACCGCTAGGTGGATGCATCCCAACGCACACCGCGAGCCGTGGATCATCCGCCGCGAGCGAACATCGGCATCCTCGCCTTGTGACTCCGTTTTTTTTCCAGCCCCGCGGTCCGCAACGCATCAAGCAGAGGTGTTCGAGCGGGCGCTATCCGTTCCCATCTGGTATGCTTCGAAGGCCAAGGTGACATCATTGGCATTAGCGACCGTGATCAGGGAGTCCATCGGAATCCCACCCCACTTGTGCTACCATGGTTTCGCAATCCGGCGTTAAGTTTATCTCCCGCCTCACCAAGTTGTTTCGAGAAAGGAACGGAAATCCCAAGGAGATAGGAGCGATGATGAAACACAAGACAGGAACACGTGAAGAATGGCTCGCAGCGCGGCTCGAACTGCTCGAGGCGGAGAAACAACTCTTTCCGCACGGCTGATCCGCTCATCCGGCGACCCCACGCTCGACGCTGAGGCGATCTCAATGCCACGCCGCGCCAGTCCCGTTCCAGCGCCTCCTTCGAATGTCGGCGGCGGCTCCGTCACGCTCGCTGTTCCGATCAGATTCAACCGATGAAGCCTGCGCCTAAGCACCAGATGATGTACCACGCGGTCTCGGGCGTGCCGGTCAGCTCCGTGCGGTGAGCTCGATGCCGTTTGCCATCAAACACACCAAAAGGCTCCGCTAATGTCGCCGGGAAAGCGGCGGCAATCGAAATGGGGGGCGCTTCAAGCTTGGCCTCACTCCACACGATTCTCTCGACACCGTCATGTGCGTCGGGCGCATTGAGCAGAGACTGCCACAGAACGGCACTGACGCGCGGCCACGACGCCAGCTCGCTGCGGCGGGGCGGCCGTTGCACGCGCTTGTTGGCCCTTAACATCGTTTAGTCCTTCATCAGGCCGGGCAAGAATAGCGACAGGGAAGGCACATAGGTGACCAGCGCCAGGCCGATGAGATAGGCGAAGAAGAACGGGATTACACTGACGACGACGCGGGAAGACGAAACCCGAAAGATGCTGCAGCTGACAAAAATGTTGAGTCCAAACGGCGGGGAGAACATCCCGATGGCCAGATTGACGGTAAAGATGATACCGAAATGAATAAGATCGACGCCCGCATGCTGTGCGATCGGCCAAAGTAGCGGCGCGAACAGGATGACCGCCGAGTTGGGGTCCATGAACATGCCCACGACGAGCAGGATGACGTTTATGAGCAGCAGCACCATCCAGGGAGACAGTTGCAGGCCTTCGATGAACCCCACCATCGTCTGCGGCACCGCTTCGGCTGCGAGAATCCAGGAACACACACCGGCGGCGGCGACAATGATGAACAGCTTGGCCGAGAGCTGAGCCGTTTCGTGGGTGATCGCCCAGACATCCTTCCAGGTCAGGTCTCGATAGATGTAGACGCTAACAATCACGGCGTAGACTGAAACCACCATCGCGGCTTCCGTCGGGGTGGCGAATCCGCCGTAGATTCCGCCGAAGATGATCAGCGGAGCGCCCAGCGTCCACGCCACCTCGCGGGTGGTGCGCAGCATCTCAGCGGCGCTCCAGGTGCGTTCCGAGGCGACCTTGTGACGCCATGCATACCACACGCAGTAGACCGCCGCGCATGCGCCCACCACGAACCCCGGAATGATGCCGGCAATGAACATCCTGCCGACCGAGGCGTTGGTCATCACCGAGAAAAGTATCATCGTGATGCTGGGTGGAATGATGATGGCGATCGCGCCGGATGATGTGATCAAACCAAGCGAGAAGCGTTCGCCGTAGCCGAGCGAGTTCAGGCCACGGCTGAGTACGTTGCCGAGAGCTGCAACGGTGGCTGCGCTTGATCCAGAGATGGCGCCGAACAGTTCCGCAGCACTGACGGTCGTCAGCGCCATTCCACCGGGCACGCGGCCGAGGAAAGCAGAGATCCAGTTGATCAGGCGGACCGCCATCCCGCCCCGCCCCATGACCGTGCCGGCGAAAATGAAGCCGGGAACCGAGAGCAACACCAGATTGTTGATCGTACCTGTCAGGCCCTGCACCACCACTTCCATGGAGACGCCTTGCCAAACCATGGCCGACACAGCGAGGACGAGAAAGATCATCCACATCGGCACGCCGATGAGCAGCAGCACAAAGGCGGCGATAGCGATGACTGTCAGCACAATGCGACTACGTCTTGAGCGAGCCTGCGGACTCGCTGATTCGTTGTTTCTTGGTGCCGGTCAGGACGAAGTACAGGAAGCTGATATACGCCACAGACATGAGCGCAAAGCACAGCGGGATGGCCAAGGTTTGGGGCCAAGCCGGCAGATATCCGCTTGGCAGCAAGGCCCCGAATTCTATCTCTCGGCTCACACTGTCGAATCCGTATTTGGCGACATAGGCGCACAGGACGACGCCCAACAGACCTACAATCAGATCGATGAACCGTCGTAGCGGGGCCGGCATTCTCTCATAGACAGCGTCCATCGCAACGTGGTCGTTCCGGAAACACAGCGAAACCGACCCGAGATAGACCAACCAGATCAGAAGCATGCGGAGGACGTCGTCAAGCCAGGCGATTGTGATGCCGCGCTGGTAGACCACAACCGAGAAGGTCGTGGTCAGAATCAGCAGGGCGCAGACCAATGCCGAAAGGTGACCGGCGATCTGCGTCACCCGTCCGATCAGGCCATCTACAGCGCCAAGCAGCCTCGGACCTCTGCTTGTGGACGTCATGCTGGAATATCCGAATCTGTCACCGCTTGCTGAACCGCGCGACGTCCTCCTCCAGCATCTTCACCATCGGTCCCCGCTGGGCATCTTTCTTCATCCGTTGCCACACTCCGTTCTGCGCCAACTGCTTCATCTTCTGCAGTTCGGCGGCCGGCATCGTGCTGACATTGATCGCCTTCTTCATGGCTTCGAGGCTGGAACTCTGGCTCTGGGTATAGGCCGCGTCGGCAAATTGAATGGCTTCCCGCCCGGCCCGGAGTACTCCTTCTTGAATCTCCTTCGGCTGGCGGTCGAACCACGTCTTGCTGACGATCACATTGGAAGCGAAGGCGAAGTGCTCGGTGATGGTGAAGTAGCGCGCCACCTCGTGCAGTTTCATCTTGTAAATCACGTCCGGCGGGTTTTCCATTCCGTCGAGTGTGCCCTGCTGAAGCGCGGTATAGACTTCTCCGAATTCCATCGGACGCGGCACCGCACCCCAATCCTGATAGGCGCCGACGCGCGGCGGCGACGGAATAACGCGGAACTTCTTGCCCTTAATGTCAGCCAACGCGTTGACAGGGAACTTGGTCAAGAAACTTTGTGGGCCGATCCCGTGAAAGCCGATGATGACGATGCCGCGCTTTGCCGCAAGCTCCTTCATCGCCTCGGCGGCCTTGCTTTGCGCGGCGAAGGCCGTGATCTGCGCCGGCGCGCCGGGCAGCAGGAAGGGCAGATCGAAGAGGGCCAGTTCGGGAACGGTTGCCGAGAGAAAGCCTGCCGGGAAGATCATTCCCACGACCGAACCGGCCTGCAGCGCGGCGATCATCTGGGCATTCGTGCCCAAGGCTTGGCCGTGGCGGACCGACGCGCTCAGCTTGCCGTTGGAATACTTGTTGATCAGCTCAGCGAACTTCTCGTTGGCCGCTGCTTGGGTATCGCCGGCCGTCGCGTTTCCGATCAACACGTTGGTCTGCGCATGAGCTCGAGGGCTTACTGCTGCACAGGCTGCCACCAGCGCCGTTACCAGAAAGAACATCCTGTATCTTGTACTCATTGGGCGGTTCTCCCATTCGACCTGTCTTAATTTTTGAGCCTAGCGATGCGGTTTTCAGCGAGCAAGTGCAACGCGGCATTCAAGAACTCGCTCGATCCGCTCACGCGGATGACGCCTGCGCCACTGTGACCGAAATTAGCACTTCTTTATATACAAAGATAGACCATGATCGCGAGCATGACGAGGCTTGCTATCGGCTTCGCCGCGCTGTGGTCGCGGGCTGCGGCATCACGCCGCGTTCAGGGTGCGGGAAACCAAGAGTTCGCCAGGGCTTCGGAAACTGCCGGCCAGTCAATCGCTGTGAGAAACGTCCAGATCGAACACAAAGCGGTCAGACCGAAAGATCGTGGTGCCGGTGAGAATTGGCGTCCTTCTTCTGGTCAGCGGAGTGAAGCGGAGGGCCCCCATGGGAAAGCCGGCTGGCTTGTTGAAGAGAGCCGAGTGATCGTTGCTCAGCGCCATCGCCGCGAACTCAAATCGCGTCTGCTGGACGTGAATCCTGGCGCGTTTGAGCATGGGGAACACGAACGCATGCGCCAAGTGCGGCTTCAGGCGCGGGGCGATTTCATTAGTGAAATGCAAGAAATGCAGGCTGACGGGCTCCGAATCGGCGAACACCAGCTTCTGATGGCGATGAATCTTCGTCCCCGGAGCGACTTTGAGACGGCTTGCGATCTCTTCGTCGGCGCCGATACGGTCGTACTTCAGTTCCTTGATCGTGGCCTTAAAGCCTGCCCGACCGATCTCGTCACCGATGGAGCGCTCGGCATTGGTGGCAAGCACCCGATGAATAATGCCCTTCGGCTTGACGAAGACGCCGCGGCCCTGCTCCCCGTAGATCAGCCCCTCGTATGCGAGTTCTCGCAGCGCGCGACGCACCGAAATTGCGCTCGCCTTGAATTCCGCGACAAGCTCGGCAAGCGACGGCAGCTTGTCGTTGGGCAGATACACGCCCTTGGTGATGCGCGCCCGCAGCTTGCTCGCGATATCGCGATACAATATGACCCGGACATTTGTCCGGGCTTCACTCGGTTGTCTTGCCATCGCTGGAGCGTCTCGTATTGACAGCCTGGGTCGACTTTATATACCAAGTAAGCAGGCCTTACGCGGTTTCAAGATCCGCCCGGCTGGCGGGCCGCAGCTTACCGTCATCCGACGTCGGGAGCGAGGCGATGACGCCTGGGGCGGCGCTTGGCAAGTTAGAAAGACCGCGACGCAACTGGACTGCGAGGGAGGAGCGCAGGTGACAAAATCCGCCATTGAAGCCGCAATCGATCAAGGCATCCACCGCTTCCTGGCCGACGGCGTCCAGTATCGCGATTTGATGGATATTCGCGCAGCAGCCCCCGAGTGGAAGTCGTGGCCGCAAACCTGGTCGAAATGGGCCGAGGAAACGGAATCGCGCGGCGACGTGGCGCTGAAGGCCGGTCACAAGATCACTGCCGCGGCCGAATTCGCCCGCGCAGCGCTCTACCATCATTACGCGCAGTACCTTCTATTTGAAGATTTGGCCGTCAAGAAAAGCATTCACGACAAGAAACGTGATGCATTCAAGCGCGCGGCCCCGCTCTTTGGTGTTCCGATGGAGCGTATCGGGATTCCCTTCGATGGGATCCGGATGCCGGCTTACTTCCGCGTTCCCGAGCGCGTCGGGAAGCCGCCCTGCGTCATCCTTCTCGGTGGCCTCGACACAACCAAGGAGGATTACCTGAGCATCGCTGATCTCTGCCTGCAGCGTGGGCTCGCAACCCTCGCCTTCGACGGTCCCGGCCAGGGCGAAACCCTCTTTGAGATGCGCTGGCGCACGGATTTCGAACTCGCCGTCATCGCGGCCATCGATTACCTGGAGACCCGACCGGAGATCGACCGAAACCGCATCGGCATCATCGGACGGAGCATGGGGGGCTGCTATGCGCCCAAGACCGCAGCCATCGACGATCGCATAAAGGCGCTGGTTGCCTGGGGGGCGATGTATCACTTGAGCAATCTGGCGGACGTCCCGAAGCATACGCTTGAGGGCTTCATGTTTGTGAGCAGTAGCAAGACGCTCGATGAAGCCAAGAGCTTCTACGCCAGCATCGATCTGTCCGCCTTCGCACCGAAGATCACTTGTCCAACCATGGTGATTCACGGCGGACTTGACGCCATCACGCCGCTCGACAATGCCACAAGCCTGATCAAGGATTTGCGGGGCCCAGTCGAGACGCTGATCTGGAACGACAGCATTCATTGTTGCCACGACCGCGCGCATATCGTCCGCCCTGCTATGGCCGATTTCATCAGAAAGCATCTGACCGCGGCTTAGCGCGTCCGCGCGAATGGAGCGTCCTTGATGTTGGGCAAGCCGATTCCACGCAAGGAGGATGAGCGGTTCGTCACCGGCGCGGGACTGTACGTCGGCGACGTTCGCATTCCGGGCATGCTGCATGCGGCATTCGTGCGAAGCATTCACGCGCATGCTTACGTACGAAGCATCGACGTCGAGAAGGCGTGCAAGATCCCCGGCGTCGTTGCCGTCATCACCGGAAGCGAGTGGCCGGAACTGTCAGCCACCCTGCCCGAGCTGAACGGTTCCACCACGCTCACCAGCCCCTACGTCGATTCCATGCAAGCCGCGCCTCATCATCTTTTTCCCAAGAAGGCGTGCTATGTGGGCGAGCAGATTGCAGTGGTGGTGGCGAAGTCGCCCTATGCCGCCGCCGATGGCGTTGAAGCTGTCGAATTCGAGTACGAGCAGCTGCCTGCGGTGGCAAATTGGGAAGACGCGATCAGACCAGATGCGCCGCGCATCCACCAAGGCTTTAGTAACGTCGTCGCGCATCTCAGGCACGATGTGGGCGACATTGAGAATGCATTTCGCGATGCCGAGCTCGTCCTGAGCAGACGGCTCGAAACGCAGAGCTTGAAATCCATGGCGATCGAGTGCCGGGCCGTTGCCGCGGACTATTCCCGCGAAACCGGAACGCTCAACGTGTGGTCGACCTGCCAGTTTCCATACATGCTCCGCGACACGCTCGCTGCAATACTCAAGTGGCCTGCTGAGACGATTCGGGTGATCGCGCGCGACATCGGCGGCGGTTTCGGATTGAAGGGTGTCCTGCACGCGGAGGACATCATCATTCCGCTGATTGCGTATCGGCTGCAGCGCCCCGTGCGCTGGACCGAGACTCGCGGCGAGCACATGGCCGCATCCAACCACTCCGGCAATCAGGCAAACGATGTTCGGCTGGCCGCGAGGCGCGACGGCACGATCGTCGGCATGGATGTGAAGATGTACAAGGAAGTGGGAGCCTACGACCACTTCGACATGATGCTGCAGATCAACACGATCAATCATCTGACCACGCAATACAAGGTGCCCAACTTGCGCGTTGAGGGCTGGGCGATTGCGACGAATACGTCGCCCGGCAGCCCCTATCGCGGAGCGGGGCGTGTGGAAGCCGCGTTCACGATGGACCGGATGCTCGATGCCATGGCGCGCGCAGCCGGACTTGACCCCATCGATGTGCGGCTGAAGAACATCGTAACGCCGGCGGACATGCCGTATCGCAATGGAATGATCTATCGAGACGGTGTTCCGATCACCTATGAGGCAGTCGATTTCCCCCGGCTGCTCAACACCGCGAAGGAACACGCCCAATATGAGTTTTGGCGGCAACGCCAAAAGGACTTCCGGACGATGGGCCGCCACATCGGTATCGGAATTTCCAGCTATGTTGAAGCGGGCGGTCTCGGGCCGTGCGAGGGGGCGACGATCTCGGTGGATGACGCCGGGCGCGTTACGGTCAAGATCGGGGTCAATTCACAGGGGCAAAGTCACGAAACAACACTGGCGCAAGTCTGCGCCAACACGCTCGGCGCTCCCATCGAGGCCGTGCAGGTGCTGGGCGGGGATACCAGCCTGATGAGCTTCGGATTCGGGACCGGCGCGAGCAGGGTCGCGGTTAATTGCGGAAACGCCGTGCACAAGGCGGCGGCTGCGGTTCGGCGTAAGACCGTGGCATTCGCCGCGCAGATTCTCGGATGCGACCAGGACGATATCGATATCGCAGACGGCATCGTGTTCATGATCGGAGCGCGCCAGAACCAAATGACGCTGGGTCAACTCGCCCAACGGGCGGCACGGGACCACCGCATGGCCGAGCTAGGCGGGCCGGGACTGATTGCCACCGAATTCTTCTATCCCAAGACTGTAACCTGGGCGAGCGGCGTCAATATCGCCGTGGTTGAGCTGGATCGCGAAACCGGCACGATAGACATTCTGAACTATGTTTTCGTCCATGACTGCGGCGAACCCATCAATCCGAAAATTGTTGACGGCCAGATCTCCGGAGGATTCGCGCAAGGGCTGGGCATCGCCCTTGGCGAGCGCGTCTGCTATGACCAGGACGGTCAGCTGCAAAGCGGTTCGCTGATGGACTACTATGTTCCGCGCGCGCGAGATGTTCCCGACGTCGAATTGGTGCATTTGAAGTTTGCGACGTTGGACAACCCGCTCGGCATCAAGTCCGTGGGTGAAAGCGGGCCGAACTCCCCGCCCGCTGCTATTGCAGCGGCAATCGAAGATGCCCTGGGCGGGAAGGTGGAGATCAACAAATTGCCCATCTCCACGGAATTCATCTCGCGGGCCTTCCGCATTTGACGCGGTCTCGTCACTTGTTGTCATCATCCGTGACGGATGGATGAGTCGGTACATGCGCGACGTGCACGCTTCCGATAACTGCGTTGAGGGGGTCACGCTTGGGCGCCTATTCACAGAGGACACCGTGGTTTGCAAATTTTATTCGCGGCGGACTTAGAAGGTTCATTCGTCAAACGGGTCAAGACCTTTGCCTCAGCCACACAGCTGTTACTTCTATTTCTATTGTACCGGGGTAGCACCGCGAAACCAGTGGCTTTTTCCTATCGTGCACGGCTTGTGGGTATCTGCTTATCTTGTCGCTGCGATACCCGGCCTGGATCAGGCAACTCGCTCCGTCTGCAACGCAAAAATTGCCCGACGATAATTTTCGATAGCCCGTCGCGCTGCCCCGCCCAACTGAATTCGCCCATGGATTGGGGCGATGATCGACGGTTCAACTTGCGAAAAGAAATGATCCCAGATTTTCGCAAGCTTGCTCGTATCGGCAAACTCGAGCCAATCGAATTTTTGCAGAATGAACTCCCGCATGGTCTGCGCGCTTTGGCTATCCTCTTCTTCCCGGTGCAGGACGGACTGGGTTGGCTCCGCAAGCATGTCGGTATTGAAAATATCGGTCGTGAATAGCGTGCCGCTCTTCTTTTCCCAAAGCCACGTGGAGCCGAGCGTACGTACCACGGCCTCATAGATCTTCAGGCACGGGAATCCGGCGTCGACCAGCGTGCTCCCGATCAGGATTCGGCGCGGTGGAAGCGGAGGCGGCGTCGTTTCCACAGGATGAATGAGGTTGAACAGCGGCACGACGTTGCTTGTCATCACCTGTGTGCCGGGAATGACTTCGAGGAGTCGCGCAAGGTTGCCGAGGCAATCAAGCTCGATCCGGGTGATGAAGATGCTCAGGCGCCGGTTACCGATCACCCGGCGTAAGCTTGCAAGAAGCGAGTCTTCCCGAGCCGCAACTCCGGTATCGATCAGCAGCGCCCGATCGTCCGACAGGATAACGTATGAATTGTGCGGCTCAAGCCCTTTGGCGCTGGGCGGAATCCAGCTGACTCTGCCGTCGATCGGCAACATGTCGGTGAGAACGAATATGTCGTCGGCAATCTGTTCGATGTTGGACATGTCAGGTCGTTCTCGCTCTACGCAGTCCAAGCTCGAAAATACGCGTTATCTCCTGTGGGTTGGTTATGACGCCGCCATGCGCCGGCGCGATTAGATCTACCCTGTGCGTTGCGAGAAACGCGCGCAGCTCCTTCATGATGTTGGTGGCGTCGAGGTGACGCGCCCAGTTTAACGCCCGCCCGATGACAATGCTTGTATCCTCAGGGCGAATCTCGGTAGGCAGCTCTTCGGATGTCAGGACACATTGATTGGCCTCATGATCATGCGTGTACGGGTAGGCATCGCTGACGAAGAGCACGCCTGCGTCCGGTTCGTAGCCCCACAGCGTGTTGGGAAGGTCGTGCACGATGGCGCGGACGAACCGTAGTCTGCGATTGCCCAGATCCAATGTGTCCCCGGCGCGCATGGTCTGGAACCGATGCTGCTCGCGCGGAAAGTACAGGTGATAGTTCCGCAGGTCGCCGACCAGCCGCACATTGGGGTAAGTGGTCACGAGTGGGCCGATGTTGCCCATGTGGGGGCTTTCCGGGTGGGTGGGGAAGATGTAATCCAGCGGCCGGCCGTTCAACGCTTCCGCCAGTTCACTCTTGAGCTTTTTCCATCCGAACGGCATCGCGGTGTCGATGAGCACCGTGGCCCTGCTTCCGACCATGAGGAAGCAGGAATTGTGATTGTGAAGGATCTTCGCTCCCTCGGATACTTCGAGGCAGCAGCCGAACCAGAAGATGCCCGGTGCGATCTCGCGAGGAAGTCGCCCCGGATTTGCAGGTGGCACTGCCGGTGCCGCGGCTGAGTGAATTGCCACCTCGGTCTCCTCCGAAAGATCAAGCATGAACGAACGCATGCCCATTTTGTACTATGCGAGTATCGGATTGCGGTCCCTGCTTTTGCCACGAGGCAGGAAATGCCGGTGTATGGGGGACACCGAAGCCGGCAACGATCTCTGCCATTCTCGTCAGCTCCGTCCGGCGGTTCGACGGTTACGGCTCAGCCTCTTCGGCCGTATCTCTCCGCCACGTGCCACGACCGAAACTGGCGACCGCGACCGGCATCTTCATCCTGCAATGGCGTTGTCACGCCCTGGCAGCTCTGGCCTGTCATATGCCGAACCGCAACGCTCGCGCTTGGGTTGGCGAAGTCCCATGCGCTCCAAGCGCGGCAGGACTTCCTGCGCGAAATGCGGAAGTTCGTCCAGATAATTCACGAAGCCTATCGCGACACCGCCGTATCCCGCCTGATGGAGTCGTCGCAGCTCGCTCGTCACCTGGTCAGGAGATCCGTAGATGGTGTAGTGGCTCCTGCCGATGATCGCACGGGCGTGTTCGTTCCTCCGGATTTGCCGTGCGGTTTCAGGCGATTGCGAGCGTGATCCCTTTGGATTCTTGCGAAGGATCTCATCCCGCTTATCGAGCGCGGTCCAGTCGGCATTTTCGATGCAGTACTGCACGAAGTCCTCCGCTTCTTTCTGCGTGCGACGACACACCACGGCAATCGGCGTCCAGACTTCGATTGCGTGGCCGCATTCGGAAGCGCGATCTTTGGTCTCCTGAATTCTCCCAATGTGCTCCTCAGGGAGTCGGCAGAAATCGTAGTGGAAGTCGGAATTGCGAATGGCGAATGCGCGGCCGGCGGGGGAGGCCCCTGCATTCATCATCGGGATGACGCGCTTGTTCCACGGACGAGGCGAGCCGAGCACGCCAGTCAGCGAAAAGAATTGTCCGAGAAAGTCAAACGGCCCTTCACCCGCCCAGATGCGGCGAACAATATCCCACCACTCCTGACCAAGTTCATAGCGGACATCGTGTTCCTTCTGCTCGATGCCGAACATCTCGAACTCGTCCTGGTTGGACCCGCAGACGATGTTAAGGCCGATACGGCCGCGACTAAGATGGTCCGCAGTGGCGAACTGTTTTGCGGCGACGATCGGATGAAAGAGCGGCACATGGACCGTCGCATAGGCGCACAGGTGTCTTGTGGCGGCGAGGAGGCGCCCACGTTATGCTCTCGAACGAGAATAGATTGTTCTCTGTGTCACCGCCGTAACCCTTCCACCGAGCATTGGCGACGATGCACTCCAGTCCGACATCGTCGGCAAGCCGTGCGAGCGTCAGATTGTTCTTCCAGCTCGCATCCCATTGCTCTGGCGCCTTCACGAAGGCGAGGCCGCCTGCGCAATTCGCGCCAAAAAGTCCTATCTTGAATGCGTTGTCGTTCCGCTCTCGCACGACTGCGGCCATCGTGAACTCTATTCGTCGCGGTTTGCCTCGGTAGCTAAATGCTATGGAAACGTCAGCTGGCACCGTCCAATACTTTTTTGTTATCGCGGCGTGTGCAAAGAGGGCAGCCTGATGAATCTCATTGACAAGGGAGTGAGCACGCAATCATGGGTGTTGAATCGCGCAAACCGGTTGCGTATGACTGCTAGCGCAGGACTTGAGGATTCCTGATGAAGACTAGCGATGCTACAGCGACCGGAATTACGCCACCGCCCAGTCAGCCGCGAAAGCCCCAGCGACGTACGCAAAAGGAGCGCAGCGCTGCTACGCGTGGCTCTTTGATGCGGGCTGCGGTCGAGGTTATCGGCGAGTTCGGCTGGATGAGCGCGACGACCCGACTGGTAGCGGCGCGTGCCGGCGTCACGCGCGGCGCACTTCAGCACTATTTCGAATCCCGCGACGATCTCTTGAAGGCCGTTGCAGGGGAGATGTTCGTCCAGCTCCATGCACGGCTCGATACCGCTGCGCTTTCCGCCGAACCTTTGGACAAGCGTGTCGACTTTCTGATTCAGCATTATTACGACGTCTATACCAGCTCGCTCTTTCGCGCGGTGTTGAGCGCCTCTCTCGATCCCACGTCCGGCGCCAGCGAGCACATGCGCGCCGGCATCGAGCGGCATCAGGAGATGATTGACCAGACCTGGCGCAGCTTATTCCGTGACCTGGAACTCCCCGATGTCGAACTGCGCCCCTTGCGGCGCTTGGTCATGAGTGCGATCCGCGGCTATGCTGTGCAGCAAAGCCTGTGGCGACGAGGAACCCTGTGGCGCACGGATGCGGTCCTGCTGCGTGACATGGTGGTAGCCAGACTGGACAGGACACGGACGATCCAGGCCTGAAGGCTGCGCAATCCTTGTTGCATCGGCCAACGACCTCCGCTTCAACCCGGATGCTTCAGCGCTGTCTCTGACCATCACGATCGTGCTGACAGGACGCCCTCAGCCGATATTCGCCGAGCGTGCGCGGAACAGGTCCTTGGTCCTCTGAACTTCCTCCATGATGCGGTTCGCCTGCTGCAATAACAGCTCTCCCGCGGCAGTGGGCTCAATTCCCCGACTGTGACGGACCAGGAGTTTCGTCTGGAGTTCGTCTTCGAGCTTTCGGACATGCAGGCTAAGGGCCGGCTGGGCGATGTGCAGGACCTGAGCTGCGCGGCTAAAGCTTTTCGACTCGACGATGCACTTCAGGTAGCGAAGCTGGCGGATGTCCACGTCATCCTCCCGTCCCTGTTTCTTGGCCGCAGGGGACAAATCCGGCCTCGGATTTTTTGTAAGGTCGTTGCAAGCGTTTAAGAATTGTTACATTCCATCTGGATGGCATGTTTTTGAACCGGGGTCAACGGCGCACCAGCGGGACCGGCCGTTCGCGACGAGCGAGGCACCCCGCACTATCGATGCGTTACGTTCGGGGTTTCGTTGGCGCGGCGAACTGAGTGCGCCCATAACAAAAATGTATTAGACCGCCGGCGTGGTCCGGTCAGGATGCATCGGTTGACGCGCGGCGCGATCAGGCGGCATCACTTCGCGATTGTCGATTCCGCATGACGCTGGAGAACATTGACCTTGAATACCAACGGCAAGAACAGGGTTGTCATCGTGACCGGCGCCGGACGCGGTATCGGCGTCAAGGTGGCAGAAAAATTTGCGGCGGAGGGCAACCGGGTCGTGGTCGTCGATCTGATGCTCGAACGGGCCGAGGTGACCGCCCAGGGCATCGCCTCCCGGGGCGGAGCGGCGCTGCCTTTGGCATGCGATGTGAGTTCCAGCAAATCGGTCGACGAAATGGTCTCATCCGTCATCACGCGATGGGGCGCGGTTGACGTACTGGTCAACTGCGCCGGCGGCTACGTTCGCCCGAAGATGCCGCATGAGACCACGGAAGAGGCCTGGGATCTGACCATCGATTCCAACCTTAAGGGGACGTTTCTTTGCTGCAGGGCAGTGCTGCCCCACATGATGAAGCAGGGCAAAGGACGGATCATCAACTTCGCGTCGAACGCGGCCCGTTCGGTTGCAACCGGACTTGGGTGCGAATACACGGCCGCAAAAGCTGGTGTTACCGGTCTCACCCGGCACTTGGCCAAGGAGTACGCACCTCACAACATCCTCATCAACGCGCTCGCGCCTGGGCCGACGGACGTCGAACGTCTCCGCGAAAACAAGACCGAGGAGGTCTTCGCGAGTCTGTCAAAACCGATTCCCATCGGACGCCTGGGCCGGCCGGAAGAGCACGCCGAGGTGGTGTTCTTCATGGCTTCCGAAGGCGCGAGCTTCATGACCGGTGCCACCATCGACAACAACGGCGGCATCATCATGGTGTAGCGCGCTCGGACCAGCCGATGGCCAGCAAACCCTCTTGCGTTCATCTCGCTTATCTCTTCACCGAGGTGCCGTTTCTCGATCGATTTCGGGCCGCGGCCGATGCGGGGTTCACGGCTGTCGAGTTCTCTGACCCTCGCCGCTTCCCGGCCAATGAATTGGCGCAACACGCGGGCTGTGCCGGGCTCAAGGTTGTGCAGATTACGACGTCGTCGTTCAACTCACCAGGACATAAGCAAGTCGGACTCGCGGCCGTTCCCGGGCGTGAAGATGACTTCCGCGAGGACTGTGCGGCGCTGATTCCCTACATCAAGGCCCTCGATGTCGATTGGGTGCATGTCATGGCCGGCATCGTCGATGCCGAGGCGCCGTTCGCGACATGTTATCGGACATACCTGGACAACGTCAGCTTCTCGATCGATACGTTCGCACCACATGAAGTCGGCGTATTGATTGAACCGATCAATAATATCGATGTTCCGCGATACTTCATGGGGGACATTGCGCTGGCGAGGAAGACGCTGCGGGATCTCAGGAGCGAGAGCTCAGCCGTGATGTTCGACGTCTATCATGTCGCCATGCAAGGGTTGGATCCCATCGTCACCCTGCTTGATTCGCTCTCAGACGTTGGCCATGTCCAGATCGCCGACGTGCCGGGACGGCATGAGCCGCTGACCGGCACCCTCGACTTCCCGCGCTTATTCACGGCGCTTGACGGGTCCGGCTATGGCGGCTGGGTATCGTGCGAATACTTTCCGACCTGTCCGACCTTGGAAAGCCTGGCCTGGAGAGGCAGACTCTTCGGCGAGAGCGCAATCGGGTGCTGAGGGTCGAGCATGGTACACGCACGACGTCAGATGCGACTCGGAGCGTTCTTCCATCCCACGGGCCATCACACTGCGGCATGGCGTCACCCTGATGCGCAGGCCGACGCCGGCATTAGCTTCGAGCACTACAAGGAGATTACCCAACTCGCCGAACGCGCGAAATTCGACATGGTCTTTTTGGCCGACAATCTGTCGGTGCGCGAGGGTCGTCTCGAAGCCCTCTGCCGTTCAGCCGTTTACATCGCCAATATCGAGCCAATGGTCTTCATCTGCGCGTTGGCAGGCGTGACCAGCCGCATCGGCCTCGTCTCGACGGCGTCGACGAGCTATCACGAATACCTGTCTCTGCTGCTGAAAACGGATTTGATCGACGTGCCCTTGGACGGGCACTTGCCCGATCTGGCGCTGCCGCAAAATGCGTCGTGGCAATTCTTCAACTGGGTCGATCTCGCCCGACGTGAAAATCTCACCGTGCGACAACTCGCACTTCGTGCAGCTGTCGGTCGCGTCAACATGATCAAAGGCTCGCCCGATCAGATCGCCGACTACATGCAGCACTGGTTCGAGCAGGAGGCTTGTGACGGCTTCAACATCATGCCGCCGTACCTGCCGGGCGCGTTCGCCGACTTCGTTGAACTGGTAATTCCGGGGTTGCAGCGACGATGTCTGTTTCGCTCGGAGTACGAGTGACCCGAAAAACGAGGCACAGTCCATCAAGGTCAAACGGGAGGGCAAAGATGAATCGAGTTAGAACGCTTGTTGTCGTGACTGCACTCGGGATTGCCGCAGCGGCTCCTGCGCATACACAGGAGATGCCGAACTGCAGCGTGAAGATTGTCGTCAGCGGGCCGGCGGGCGGTACGCCTGATTTGATCGCTCGGCTGGGCGCCGACAAACTGAGCGCCGGACTCGACAAGCCAGTAATCGTTGAGAACCGGGCTGGCGGCCTCGGGGCTATTACGTCCGTCGAGTACGTAAAGGCGTCCGAGCCGAACGGATGCACGCTGATGGCTGCCAACGCGTCGCTGTTCTCCATCTTGCCGACGCTCTACAAGAAGCCGCCGTTCGACGCGGCCAAGGATTTCGTTCCAGTCTCGGTTGTCGCCAGGTCGCCGAATGCTCTCGTGATCGATTCAAAGCTCCCGGCAACGAATTGGAAGGAGTTTCTCGCCCTTCTCAAGGCCAATCCGGGCAAGTATCTGATGGGATCGGGTGGTGTTGGGACGCCGATGCACCTTTATGGCTCGATGCTGAAGGCCACGTTCGATCTGGATATCACACATGTACCCTATCGTGGCTCAGCAGCCACGATCATCGGCTTGCTTGGCGGTCAAGTGCATTTCACATTCGAGCAGATTCCGTCCTTTCTTGGACATGCGAAGGCTGGAAAACTGCGCCCCATCGCTGTCGCTGCCGATACCCGTTCGGACCTGATCCCGGATGTGCCGACCTTCAAGGAACTGGGTGTGGACGGGCTGGACGCCATCGCATGGTTCGGGCTGGTGGCCCCGCGGGGTACCCCGAAGAACGTGACTTCCGCATACGCCAAGATCCTCATCGAAGGCGTAAGAGATCCCAAAGTTGTCGCCCGCATGAGATCCGCGGGTGCACAGACATACGGCACCACGCCGGATGAAATGGCTGCCTTCATGGCAGGCCAGCTAAGCAAGTGGGCGCCCATGGTCAAAGCCTCGAGCGTCATGGTCGATTAGTCCGCCATTTGGCACGCGATTGCCAATGCCTCGGCACAAGCCTGTCCCGCTCGCCGCGTACGCGCAAAGTAGAGATATGGCTTGTGCGTTTACGTAACCGAACGCGCGTTGGATGCAGCTCCGCGCCGAAGCCTAGCCGGTGACAGAGAAAGGTCTGCGATGACGAGTGACACGGCTCTGTTAGCGCAAGTGACCGGCCCTGAGAGCGGCGCAGATATGGTCCATCGCGCGATTGACATGAATCCGATCATCGCCGCGGCGGCGCCGCGGATCGATGCCGAACGCGAGATCCCAGAGGATCTGTTCGCACAGCTCGCCGGGGCCGGCCTTTATCAACTGCTCGTACCACACGCATTCGGCGGCTCGGAACTGGATCCGCCGGTGTTTCTGCAGGTCGTCGAGGCTGTCGCCAAGGCCGACGCCAGCACGGCTTGGTGCATCGCACAGACGGCGGTCTGTTCGATGGCGGCCGCATATCTCGATCCGGCGGTGGCGCGGGAGATCTTCGGCTCTCCGCGCGGCGTGCTTGCGTGGGGCCCGCCGAGTTTGGGCGCAAAGGCGATCGCAACGCCAGATGGTTACCGTGTCACCGGCGCCTGGAAGTTTGCGAGCGGAAGCCGACAAGCGACCTGGTTGGCCGGGCATTGCACCCTGTGTGACGCGGACGGAGCCCCGCGCACCACACAGGATGGTCGGCCGATCGAGCGGTCGATGTTGTTCCGCCGGACGGCGGCGACGATCACCGATGTCTGGCATGTCGTCGGACTGCGCGGTACCGGCACCGACAACTACGCGGTCAGTGATTTATTCGTGCCGGCAGCCTATTCCTTCGGACGCGATGCTGTCGAGGATCGGCAATATCCGAGTGCGCTCTACCGCATGTCGATGTTCCATATGTTCGCTGCCGGCTTCGGCGCCATTGCGCTTGGCATTGCGCAGGCGACGCTTGATGCATTTATCCAGTTGGCGCGCAGCAAGACGCCCATGCTTGGCAAGAACCTGCTGAGTGAGAGTTCGTTGGTGCAATCGCAGCTCGGCCACGGGCA
This sequence comes from Hyphomicrobiales bacterium, assembly GCA_009377755.1. Taxonomy (GTDB): domain Bacteria; phylum Pseudomonadota; class Alphaproteobacteria; order Rhizobiales; family Xanthobacteraceae; genus WHTM01. Next base: position 19,044 of record WHTM01000007.1, read on the forward strand.
AGCGCAGATCCTCGCCGCGCGGACTTTCCTCCTGCAGTCGGTACATGACATGTGGGAGGGCGCCGTTGGCTCGAATATCACACTTGGGCAACGCGCGGCGATGCGCATGGCATCGACCTATGCCATTCACCAGGCGAGGGACGTGGTCAACACCATGTATCACGCCGCCGGTGCAACGGCGGTGTTCGAAAGCAATCCTTACGAGCGACGCCTGCGCGATGTCAATGCCGTGACGCAGCAGATTCAAGGGCACTATTCGCTATTCGAAATCGTCGGACAGCATCTTCTCGGGATGAGCCCCAACTTCAAGCTCCTTTAGCACAAGGCGCGGTCGGTGCAGGACCAGTTTCGAGATTTGCAGACGACAAAAGCAGTCGGATGCGGCTCCGCTCCCGATCGGATGTCGAGTGCACTCAAACCGCACCAGTGCCCAAGAGCTTTCCGCCACGCTGAACGAACTCCATCAGCGCTCAGCGCGTCGCGCGGCCGAACAATCGGATCGTGACCGGAGAAGTCGAATTTAAGAAATCTTTGCAGGGAAGGGAGAAGCACCATGCAGAATGCGACACGCACGCGCGCCGATCGGAAAATGCCGGGCCCAATCGGAGCAGCAGCAATCGGGCGCCGCATGGTGCTGGCCGCATTGCTGGCATCGGGGCTCGGGCTGTATGCCAAGACTCAGGCAATGGCTGAAGCCTATCCGGACAGAACCGTTCGGATGGTCGTGCCGTTCCCGGCGGGCGGAGCGACAGATGCCTTGGCCCGGCATCTGGCGCGGTTCATGTCGGAAGAACTCGGCCAATCGGTGGTTGTCGAGAATGTTCTCGGTGCTGGCGGCAGTATTGGGGCACGTCTTGTCGCTCGTGCCGAACCTGACGGGTATACCTTGCTGTTCGGCACGACGAGCACTTACGCTATCAATCCGGCGGTGTACAAGAACCTCGGATACAATCCCCTCAAGAGTTTTGCTCTGATCAGCCGCGCATTCAGTGCACCTATGATGCTGGCGGTGCACCCCTCGGTGCCGGCGGACTCGGTTACGGAACTGGTGGCTTACGCCAAAGCGAACGCCGGAAAACTCAACTATGGCTCCTCCGGCGTCGGCACACCGATGCATGTTGTGGGCGAGCTGTTCAAGTCGATGGTAGGCATCGAGATGCAGCACGTGCCCTATAGAGGCGGGGCACAATCGATTGGTGATCTGGTCGGAGGGCGCATCCAGGTTCTATTCGAGAACCCGCTTCCGCTGGTGCCGCTGGCACGCGAGAGAAAGGTGAAGACGCTGGCCGTCACCGGCGCCAAACGCATCTTGCACGCTCCCGATGTACCGACCATGACTGAAACTGGGACGCCGTTTGTTGCGACGCTAATCTATGGAGTCGCCGCACCGGCCGGAACGCCGCAGGAGATCGTGGCGAAGCTCAATGCAACCATCCGGAAAGGGCTCAACACCCCGATGCTGCAGGAGACCGTCAGGAAGTTTGATGCCGACGCGCAGCCAAGTTCGCCGGAGGAGTTTCGCACCTTCATCGCCTCAGAGTTGGCAAAATGGTCGGCGGTCGCGAAATCGGCGAAGATCCAGATCGATTAAGCCAAGCGTCTTGTTGAGGTCCCAGTCGGCTCCGGCCGGTCGGGACCCCAGGTGAGGAAAGCAGCGATCACCGGGACCGCGCGCGTGCCGGAATGATCTCCCGCGAAAACCCAGGTCGGGTCTCGCCATCCATAGAGTCAGTGGAATTTCACACCGGTCTTCGTGACCTGGGTCCTCCAGCGCGTCGCCTCGTTGCGTAGATGCTCCGCGAAGTCAGCGGCCGTGCCGCCGCGGGGCTCGTAACCGTTCTTGGCGAGAACCTCGCGCGCCTTCGGGTCCTGCAACGCTTTATTGGCGACCTCGTTGAGCCGGTCGATGACCGACTGCGGCGTTCCTTTGGGCGCTACGATGCCGACCCACCCGGTATAATAGATGTCGGGAATGCCAATTTCCGCTGTCGTTGGAACGTCGGGATACCGGAACCAGCGTTTGCGGCCCGTGGTCGCAAGAATGCGCAGCTTGCCGCTGTCGACCAGATCCTTACTGCCGCTGGTGATCATATAGCTCACGTGCCCGCCGACCAGATCGTTGAGCGCGGGAGCTTCGCCCTGATACGGCACGTGGGTGGATGCGCTCTGGGGCACGCCCATGGTCGACAGGAAGATGGTTGCATTGACGTGCTGGCCGGTTCCGTGACCGCCGCTTCCATAGTTATATTTTCCAGGATTTTTCCGGATCAAATCGGCCAGCTCAGTTGGCGACCGCGCCGGCAGCTTGGCATTGACGAAGAAGCCGTTCGGTGCCTCACCCAACCATACGACCGGGACCATGTCGCTGACCGGATCGTAGCCGACATTGGGATTGACGGCTGGGCTGATGCCATGGGTGACCGCATTGGCGATTCCAAACGAATATCCGTCCGGTGCGGATTGCCGTGCGGCGATCACGCCGATCCTGCCCGTGGCGCCCGGCCGGTTCTCGATGACGACCGGTTGTCCGAGCAGATCGCTCATCGCCGGTCCGAGAACGCGCGGGACCATGTCAATGCTTCCGCCTGCCGGGAACGGTACGATCAGCTTCACCGGCCGGGAAGGATAGGGCTGTGCAGAAATGGTCCCTTGGACCGCCAAACATGCGAGCGTGACCGCCACGGCCAGCGTCCCAGCCCGCAGTGCGCGATCGATGCGGTTCCGGAGCGGCATCCGGCGGGATCCCAGTTTATCAAGGCACACAGTTTCGATTCTCATCATTTCAGCCCTCCCAACTGCTGGATGACTACTTCGGAGACCACTTTGCGTAGGGGGCACTCCACGCGCAGCAACATGACGCAAGAAGAATCGGCCACGCCAGTGATCAGATGCTCACCGGCCCCCCGAGCAACACCTGTCCCACGAATTCGAATTGCGGGGCGTGCGCCCGTATCTGCTGCATCACTGCGTGAATGTCGCGAAACCGGCGCTCGAATGGGCCGCTGACGAAAATGGCTGATGCCCCGGCGGCATGCCAGACCGCCCCCACCGCATCCCGACTTCACGACAGCATGATTACTCATTCCGCTCACTCGTCATGGCACAGAGGTCATTACGCCCGTCGGGACACGCGGCTCATTCGGCGGCGGCTACGACAGGCCGTCGAGTCGCGGGGGCGTCCGGAAAGAAGACGGCATCTCGGTAATCGGCGAGAACGTCCGCCACCAGCGCGTCACCGCATTGGACCCGGCCGTGTACTGGTCCGATGGCGTATGGGCTTATGGCCGAGAACAGCGTATCCCACGCCTTCAGCAGGTTGTTGGTGCTCGCCAGTCCCAACCAGTCGAATTTCCGAAGAATGCTGGCCCGCAGACCCTCCGGTGCGATGTTGGCCGGGTCGCCACGGCGAATGACCGACTGGTCGGCATCGGCTAGCATGTCGTCGCAGAAGAAGTCCCCAGTGAACAGGACCTCGACCGTCTCGTCCCAGAGCCATGCCGTGCCTAGCGTCCGGATGATCGGGTCCACGACACGCACATGCGGAAAGCCGAACTCCACAAGCGTGCCGCCGGCCGTGAACCGGGTGAACGGCGCCTTCGGCGTCGTGCCGTCCGGCCTGTGCACCAGCGTAGTCGGGACGATCGGATTTGCACATCCGACCACCGTGTTCGGAATTTCCTCAAGGATGCGGGCGAGGTTGCCAATGCTGTCAAGCTCGATGCGGGTCGGAAAGACCGCCAGGCGCCGCGAACCAAGGACCTCCTTCAAGGTTGCGACCAGCGACGGTCCATGCATCGCGACGCCTGTCTCGACCAGCAGCGCGTGATTTTCCGTCAGCAGCAGATGCTCGTTATAGGGTTCGTATCCTTTGGCGCCAGGCGCGAGCCAGCTCACGCGCCCGTCGATCGGGACAAGATCGGACAGAACGAGGACGTCATCGGTGATCTTCTCAACGCGGGACATGCGCTTACATCCTCACCTTGCGCAGGCCCTGCCCGAAGATCTCGGTGAGCCGCTTGGGATTGGTGATCACGCCGCCGTGCGCCGGTCCGATGATGTCGACCGGATACTTCTCGAGCAGGGCATGGAGCGGCACCATGACCTTGTCGGCATCGACATGGCGCGCCCAGCCCAGGGCGAATCCGATCACCACGCTGGTGTCGTCGGCGCGCACCGGATTTGGCAGTTCCTCGGCGGTCAACCCGCATTGTCCGACTTCGTGCTCGTGCGTGTAGGGGTAGGCGTCGCTCACGAACAGGATGCGCTGATCCGGCTCGTACGCCCAGAGTGTATTGGGGATGTCATGAATGACGGCCGGAAGCGCCATCAGCCGGCGGCCGCCGAGGTCGAGAGACTCTCCGGCCTGCATGGTCTGAAAGCGGTCCTGCGCATGCGGGTAGTAAAGATGATAGTTGCGAAGATCGCCCGCGAGCCGCAACTTTGGATACATTTCCAGCAGCGGGCCGGTGTTGCCCATGTGCGGCGCTTCAGGATGGGTCGGAAATACGTAGTCGAGCGGACGGCCGTCGAGCACGGCCATCAACTCCTCGCGCAGTTGGACCCAACCGTAAGGCATGCCGGTGTCGACCAGCACCGTCGCTTCGCTGCCAATCAGCAGATAACTGGAATTATGATTGTGCACGATCTTGGTCGGCTGATGCACTTCGAGGCAGCAGCCGAACCAGAAGGTGTTCGGCGCGATCTCACGCGGGAGTGTCGGGACAGTTGGTCGTTCCGCCAGCGCCGTTTGCAGCATCTTACCTCCTGAGCCAATCGAGCGGGGACCGCCGCCATTCACGTCTCACTTCGCAAGCAGGCCGGTATTGTTGCCAAGCGCCAGGTATCGCGCTCTCTCGCGCGAAATGAATTCCGCGAACTCCGCCCGCGTGCCACCGCGGGCATCGAGGTCGTAGCCGGCAAGCTGCTTCCGAACATCCGCCTCAGCGAGGGCTTCATTGGCGATCTCGTTCCAGCGCGCCAGAGTCGCGTCCGGCGTGCCGGCCGGTGCGGCGAGGCCGCTCCAGGCCAGGATTTCAAAGTCGCGGAAGCCGAGTTCGACCATTGTCGGGAGGTCAGGAAGCCGCTTCAGCCGTTTGGCGCTGGTGACCGCCAAGGCCCGCAGCTTGCCAGCGGCGACGTGCTGCCATGCCGGCCCGACGCTGGAGATCATGAATTGCACATTGCCAGCCAACAGATCGGTGATCGCCAGAGCCAAGCCCTTGGCAGGAACGTGCGTCGCGATGTTGGCTGGCAATCCGCCTTGGTCCAATAGCATCGCAACGGCAAGATGGTGCTGCGTGCCAAAGCCGCCGCTGCCGTAGTTGAACTTGCCGGGATTTTTCTTCAGCAGCGCGATGAATTCCGGGACCGTCCGCGCCGGAATGTCGCTGCGCACAAGCATCACTAGCGGCGCGTCGCCGAGCAGAACGATCGGCGCGAAATCCTTGACCGGATCGTATCCGGGATCGCGCTTGATCGCCGACGCGGAGCCATGCGTGACGCCGTTGATGGCAATCAGAGTGTAGCCGTCAGCGGCAGAATTCTTGCCGGCCACGGTGCCCGTCTGACCAGCGGCGCCTGCGCGATTGTCGATGATGATCGTCCAGCCGTGCTTCGCGTTCACGAATTGCGAAACGATCCGCGGCGCACCATCCAATGAACCCCCCGGCGGAAACGGAACGATGATGCGCACTGGCCTGTCCGGATACTGCTGAGCGAACGCGCTCGGTGCCAAGCCCTGTATTCCACCCAATGCTGCGAACGCACTAATGAGTTCAAGGACTGAACGGCGGTTGATCGACATGAGCGCTCCCCGGTGGAAACGGCCGTCACTCCGGCCGCTGTTGATTTATTGGAGTCCGCTAACTCTGGCGCAGGCTTTGCCCCTCGAAGCTAGGCCGCCATCCCGCCCATCGGCGGATGAAAACCTGAAGGACCGCGGGCCAACCTCGCCTTGCCTCGAACGCGAGGTTAGCCGTCGAGATCAGCGAGTCCAGCAAAGTGCCGACGATGTTCACCAGGCGAACATGGTTGGGCGCGGGCCAGCATCGAAAGATCGGAGTGGTTCAAGTGGGAGTGGCTTCACCCCTCCGGCGAATTCCGGGTGTGACCCGCAACCCGGTCAGCGAACCTCGGTATTCCGGCCGAGGCTGTCGCTGATGCGGGCAGCCGCTGCCTTGAGTGGACCGACGAGGCGCGTCTCGGCGTCCTCGACCGTCATCGCGCCCTTGAAATAGCGCGCAGCCAGGATAGCCCGCGGTTCGTCGCCCAACATGATCGGTACGGCGAGACTCATGGTGCCCCTTTCGGGGGGCTGCGCGTGCGCGACTCCGCGATCCCTGATCTCTCGCAGCAGACGGTGAAGCGCCCGGCGATCCTTGGCGATCTCTCGCCACGGAGCCGGCGCCATCTTCACGATCAGGTCCACGGTCGCTTCGAACTGCGCATGCGGAGTGAAGGCGAGGTAGCAGCGTCCCGCTGCACTTCCTAGCATTGGAATCGTGTGCCCCACGAGGTATCGGTTGCGTACCAGAGACGTGCTGGAGTCGGTCGTTGCTCGCAACACCATTTCGATGCCACGCGGGGTCGTGAGCATGACCGGCCAGACGATCGACTTACCCAGCCGCCGGATTTCAGGCAGTGCCACGGCGGAAATCCAGGATTCTTCGTCGAAGCCCGCCGAAAGCTGCCGGACCTTGCCGGTCAGCCAGTATCCGTTGCCTTCGTTGATGCGCCGATCGACCAGCCCCACGCCTTCTAATGTCTCGAGCATCCGATAGGCTGTGCCGCGCGACAGCTTCGTTCCGATCGCAACTTGGTTGGAATTGGAGCCGTTGTGCTTGTTCAGATACGTCAGGATTTCGATCACTCGCGCAATGGCGCGGATAGGCTTGGCCATGGCATCGACCCAATTTTCCTCCGACGCGTTGATCGACTCTTGAGCCTCAATTAGCCCGGATACAAGCCAGCGCGCCGCAACACCTCGGTCTGCTTCGCGCGACGAGGACGCCGTGCGCCCGGTCCGCTCCTCAGCTGCCGAGGACCAGAATGTTCCAAAGTTTGGTGATATGCACGCAAAGGTCGCCGTATCCGCGCGAAATCTTTGTTGCCCGCAGCATATATGTGGAATGAAGGGATGCGGTCTTCGTTGCACCCTGGCATCTCGGGATGCATCGACATAGTATCGTGATGGCGTGCCAAGAAGGCATGCCACGGAAGCCGATTAGGCATCTGACTTCAAAGCAGAAGTGCGTAATGCAAACCGCTATTGCAACTGTATCACTCAGCGGTGGATTGGCGGAAAAGCTGGAGGCGATCGCCTCGGCAGGCTTTACCGGAGTTGAGATTTTCGAGAGCGATCTCTTGTCCTTTAATGGAACACCGAAGGACGTCGCCCGGATCGTGGCTTCGCTCGGTTTGAGGATCGTGACGTTCCAGCCATTCCGTGATTTCGAGGGTATGCCGGAGCCGCAGCGCAGTCGTACCTTTGCTCGCGCCGAGCGAAAATTCGACCTGATGGGTGAGCTGGGCTGCGACCTTTTGATGATCTGCAGCAACGTTGCCCCCGACTCCCTGGGCGGCGTAGACCGGGCGGCTGCGGATTTTCAAGAGCTTGGTGAGCGCGCACAAAGGCGCGGCATTCGCGTTGGATTCGAGGCGCTGGCGTGGGGTCGCCACATCAGCGACTACCGCGACGCTTGGGAAGTGGTGCGCCGCGCCGACCATCCTGCCATCGGGCTTACCCTCGATAGCTTTCACATCCTGGCACGCAAGACCGACCTGAAAGCCATCCATTCGATTCCGGGTAATAGGATCGTCTTGGTCCAGCTTGCCGACGCTCCGTGGCTCGACATGGATGTCATGTCGTGGAGCCGACACTTCCGCTGCTTCCCCGGCCAAGGGGACTTCCCACTGGTCGATTTCATGGATGAGGTTCTGGCTGCCGGCTACGAAGGGCCGCTCTCGCTCGAAATCTTCAACGACCAGTTCCGCGCCGGCTCCCCGCGCGGCGTCGCGATTGACGGCCAGCGCTCGCTCGTCCACCTCATGGATCAGTCGCACAGACAATCCGGCACCATCGCCGAGACTACGCCGCAGATGCCTCCGCGCACGCAATGCCTCGGCGTCGAGTTCCTGGAATTCGCTGCTGATGATCGCTCCGCCGCAGAACTTGCGCGCCTATTCATGGGACTGGGCTTCCGCAAAGTCGGCGACCACAAATCGAAAGCGGTCACGCGCTGGTCGCAAGGATCGATCAATCTCGTCCTCAACAGCGACAAGGAAGGTTTCGCGCATTCCCATTATCTTACGCACGGCCCCTCGGTTTGCGCCATTTGTCTGAGAGTGGATAGCGCGACAGCGACGCTCAACCGGGCGGAAAAGCTGTGCGACACGCCGTTTCGGCAGGCGGTCGGTCCCGGCGAACTGGAGATTCCGACGGTGCGGGGACTTGGCGGCAGCCTACTCTATTTCGTCGATCCGACAAGTGAGCTGGGCAGGCTCTGGGACATCGATTTTACCACACCCGTCGTACCGGCAGGAAACGCCGACGCCGGCCTGACCACGCTCGACCATATCTCGCAATCGATGCACTACGAGGAAATGCTGTCATGGCTGCTCTTCTACAGCTCGCTCTTGGACGTCACCAGGACGCCGCAGCTCGATGTCGTCGATCCGGGCGGCATCGTACGCAGCCAAGTGATTCAGACCGCTGACGGGGCGTTACGCATCGCTCTCAACGCCTCGCAAAGCCAGCAGACCCTTTCCTCGCATTTTCTGTCGCATTACTTTGGTTCCGGTGTGCAGCACATCGCCCTCGCGTGCGGCGACATCGTTTCGACCGTCAAGCAGCTCCGGGCAAATGGCGTGGAAATGCTGTCGATCCCGGAGAATTACTACGACGACCTGGAGGCTCGGACCGAACTTTCTGCCGAGCGTCTCGATATATTGCGGAGAAACGATATCCTCTATGACTGCGACCAGGCGGGAGAATATTTGCAGGCCTATACTCGAACCTTCGAGGATCTATTCTTCTTCGAGATTGTTGAGCGCCGAGGCTACAAGGGCCTTGGCGCCATAAACGCGCCAATCCGGCTTGCCGCCCAAGCACGGCAATTGAGTCGTGCTACGTTTCTATAGCTGGTTCGGGGCTGAATGCGACTTTCTGACTCAGCAAGACTAGGTGTGGTTTGGTTCAGAAGTTCTCTTGTTGGACTCGCGGCAGCAATGAAGAGAGTTTCCGAACCACCACACTAGGCCATCATGGCGGAGTCGGAATCTTCGCGCTGGCTGATCATGTCTGGTGGCAGCGTTGCGCTGGCGTGCGCCATCCTGTTCGGAGCGTCCACTTGGAACGCTCAGGCGCGCGCCGATTGAAGGGCTCGGCGAATTGGATCAGCAATTGCCGTAGCTGGCCAGGGAACGCGGTTCAGCGCTGCGGTTTCGCCATCGACTCCACGAGCGGCGTGGCGTCACCAACCTCGTCGATCGCCCACAAGCGCTGTGCCAGTTCCCTGGCGCGCGCGTCGCCGAGCATGGGGGCGACCAGGCCGTGGAATTTGTCGGTCAGCGCCTTGTCGCCGAATGGCACCAGGCGCGAGCCGAGCGCCTCGTCGGCCTGGCGGGTGAATTTTCCCCGTGCCGTCGTCACCGTCACGCGGGCCGGGCGCAGGCGCGGATAGAGGCTGTCGATCTCCGGCGGCGCCGTCACGCGCAGCCGCCCCGCCAACTCGGCGAACACCGGGTCACGCCGCGTCGCCTCGTCGAAATGCTCGAACCGGATCGCGCGATAGCGCAGCGCGAGCGACATGAGATACGGGAAGCTCAGCTGCGCACTGGCGTAGTCGTCCCAGCCGGTGTCGGCGTGCTCGGCAGCGATGCGGTAGGTCTCCGCCTCGACGAGCTTCACCTCGTCGGTGGCGATCTTCTCGTCGGCGAGCAACCCGATCAGCGCCTCGACCGCCGGCTGGATATGGCGGCAGCAGGGGTTAGGCTTGATGTAGCAGTCAGTCATGCCGAACGGCACGTCCGGCGGAAGCTGGATCGGGCGCGCCTTGCCGCCGCGGCCGAAGGCGAAGGCCTGCATGAAGCCGTCGCGCGCCTCGATCACGCCGGGCGGGCCCTCGACGCCCTGCTCGGCGAGTAGCGCGGCCTGCATCCCCTCGCGCGCTGCATGGCCGGCGTGCAGGCGCTTGATGTCGCCGCCGCCGCTGACGAAGGCGAACAGGCCGGCAGCGCTCGACGCCGCGATGCCGAACGCATTGGCGAGGGCCGGCGGCGGCAGGCCGCGCAGCTTGCCGGTCGTGACCGCGGCGCCGAACACCGACACCGCGCCGGTCGGATGGAAGCCGCGCTGGCGCAGGTCCGGATGGCAGGCGCGGCCGATTGCCGTCACGATTTCGTAGCCTGCAACGACCGCCTCGATGAGCGCCTTACCGCTCACACTCCTTGCATGGCCGATGGAGAGCACCGACGGCACCACGGTGCAGCCGGGATGCACCGAGCCCTTGGTGTAGCCGTCGTCGAGCTCGACGCCGTGCGCCGCGGTACCGCCGAGGAAGGCGGCGTCGAGCAGGTCGGCGCGCCGCGCCCGGCCCGGCACCGGCACGCGACCTGCGGGCCGGATCGCCGCGAGCATCGCCTCGGCGCGCGTCGCGACATCGCCGCCGGCGCCCGCGATCATCACGCCGACGGTGTCGAGCAGGTGCCGCCGCGCATAGTGGCGCACATCGTCGGTGAGCGCGTCGTAGCGAAGCGCATCGGCGAAGCCGACCAACGCCTCGGTCGCACCGGCGGCGGGATGCAGCGTGTACAGGGTCTCGGCATGCGACATGGGAGCCTCTCGGAACTTGTAGCCCAAATCACAGACTCAACGGCTGTCATCCCGGGCGACCGAGCGAAGCGGGGAAGACCCGGGACTCATGATGCGTCATTTGAGTCGCAGCCCGCAATGGGCGCGCCGGGTACATGGTCCGGACCTCGCGGTTCGCGCTCGGCCGGGATGATGGGGTGGACGGTCCCCGACGGCATCGCTGTGCCAAGATTGGCCGGTGATGATTCGGACCAACAGAGGAGCCGTCCACGATGGAGACTATCATGATCGGTTGGATCTTGCGAAGAACGTTTTCCAGGTTCACGGCATTGATGCGGTGCGTCGGCAGTTGCGGCGCGGGCAAATGGAGCGGTTCTTCGCCGGGCTTCCGCCGCGTGTGGTGGGGATGGAAATCCGCGAGTTCCCTCAGGGCCAGCGGTCAGCGACCGCGCAGACAGGCGGATAGATGACGCTCCAGACCGGGCAGCCGAACGCTCAAAAAAGCCCTTGCCGACAAGGGCCCGTCCATACATGCAACCGCATAGACACTTCGGGCGCCCAATGCACACTCCTGTCCTGATCGTCGGCGCCGGTCCCGTCGGCCTGGCGCTGGCCGGCGATCTCGGCTGGCGCGGCATCGCCTGCACGCTGATCGAGAAGGGCGATGGCGCGATCGAGCAGCCGAAGATGGACCTCGTCGGCATTCGCACGATGGAGTTCTGCCGCCGCTGGGGCATTGCCGATTGGGTGCGCGACGCGCCCTATCCCGGCGACTATCCGCAGGACTACGTCTTTCTCACCGCGCTGAACGGCTACGAGCTTGGCCGCGAACCGTTTCCCGGACGTGCCTATGAAGCCTGCCCGCCAGAAAGCCCGCAGAAGCGCGAGCGCGTGCCGCAGGACATGTTCGATCCGATCCTGAAGCGGTTCGCGCAGTCGTTTCCGCATGTCACACTGCGTTACCATTGCGAGCTGACCGGATACGACGAGCGCCCCGACGGTGTGCATGCCACGGTGCGCGATCCGCACACCGACGAGGCCGACACGATCACGGCGGACTATCTAGTCGGCACCGACGGCGGCGGAAGCACCGTGCGCGAGATTGCCGGCATCTGCATGCGCGGCGATCCGGCGCTGACCTACACCACCAACGTCATCTTCCGCTGTCCCGATTTCCCCACATTGCATGACAAGGGCAGGAGCTACCGCTTCATCTTCATTGGCCCGGAAGGAACCTGGCTCACCATCGTGGCGGTCAACGGCGCCGACCGCTTCCGCATGTCGATCGTCGGCACGCCGGACAAGCGCGACCACAGCGAGCAGGACATCCACCAGGCGCTGCGTCGCGCCATGGGGCGCGACTTCGACTACGAGGTCCTGTCGGTGATGCGCTGGGTGCGGCGCGAGCTGGTCGCGGACGCGTTCGGCACGAACCGTATGTTCATCGCCGGCGACGCCGCGCATCTGATGTCGCCGACCGGCGCGCTCGGCATGAACAGCGGCGTCCAGGACGCGGTCGATCTCGGCTGGAAGCTCGAAGCCATGCTGCGGGGTTGGGGCGGGCCGGGGCTGCCGCGCTCATACGAAATCGAGCGGCGGCCGGTCGCGATCCGCAATGTCACCCAGTCGAGCGTCAACCTGCAGCGCATGCTGTCGACCCGATGCGAACGTCCGCCGCCCCCGGAACTGTTCCAGGATGGGCCGGCGGCGGACGCGGTGCGGAAGGACTACGGCGACTGGTTCACCGCCACCATGCGCGACGAATGGTTCATGAACGGCTTCCACCTCGGCTATCGCTACGACGGTTCGCCGATCATCCAGCCGGACAGCACAGTGGCGCCGCCGTACGCGACCTCGACCTACACACAGACGGCGCGCCCCGGTTCGCGCGCTCCGCATGTCTGGCTCGCCGATGGGCGCTCCACGCTCGATCTCTACGGCCGTGGATTCGTGCTGCTGCGGCTCGGGGCGGATGCGCCGAGCGGGGAGGGCATCGTGGCGGCCGCAAGGTCACGGGGTGTGCCGCTGACCGTCGTTTTCTTCGATGAATCTGCCGTGATCGATGCTTATCAGCGGCGGTTGGTGCTGGTGCGGTCGGACGGACATGTCGCCTGGCGCGGCGACGCCGAACGCGCAAATGCTGGGGCCCTGATCGATGTGGTGCGGGGCGCCTTGCGATAGCACCTCGCTCAAAAAGATCGCGCGTGCGCAAGGACGACGTGGGATGCCGATATGCCGTTTGGCGTCTGCAACTGCGGTTCCGAGCGTCGCTGCTGTCGAGCATCGGACCGTTGCGCGCCGGCGTCGTATCTGCGGTGATCGGCGTGATGGTCGCCAACGCGCAGTCTGCCGGCCGCGTCGCTCATTCCAATTCTTCAACAGCATCTGGGCGAGCCTCCTGAAAATGCATGGCAGTTTCCCACCCCGACGGCTCTGTCTTCGGGGTGGCTGTCGCAATGTCATGGGGAGCGCGCCGATAGCTGGTCACATCCTTGCGAGCAAATGGCTCGCCGATTTTATTCGGCGAGAGTATCCTGCCGGCAGGCCAGGATTCGCCATGACAGCCGTTGACCTTCCCCGCCCCGATTGGATGACTGAAGATGTCGTGCTGCTCGAAGAGCAGGCACGGCGTTTCATCGCCTCCGAATTCGTCCCTCACCTCCAACGATGGAACGAGGAGGGCATCTACGATCGCGAGGTGTGGACCAAGGCCGGTGCCGCCGGTTTGTTGTGCGCTTCGATGCCGGAGGAATACGGCGGGGCAGGGGGCACGTTCGCCCACGAAGCGGTGATCAATCGCGAAATCAGCCTCGCCGGCTTCGACTCGTTCGGCGCGCCGCTGCATTCCGGCATCGTCGCCCCCTATATCCTGCACTACGGCACCGAGGAGCAGAAGCGGCGCTGGCTGCCGAAGCTCGCCACCGGCGAACTGGTCGGCGCCATCGCCATGACCGAGCCGGGTACCGGCTCCGACCTGCAGGCGGTGAAGACTACCGCGAAAAAATCCGGCAACGGCTACGTGCTCAACGGATCCAAGACCTTCATCACCAACGGCCAGCACGCCAACCTGGTGATGGTCGTCGCCAAGACCGATCCGGCGGCGGGCGCTAAGGGCACGTCGCTGATGGTGGTCGAGACCGACGATGCGCCGGGCTTCCGCCGCGGGCGGAAGCTCAAGAAGCTCGGCCTCGACGCCGCCGACACCTCGGAGCTGTTTTTCGAGGACGTGCGGCTGCCCGCCGAAGCCTTGCTCGGCGCCGAGGAAGGGCAGGGCTTCGCGCAGCTGATGAATGAACTGCCGCAGGAACGGCTGATCGTCGCCATCCACGCCGTGGCGATGATCGAGCGGGCGTTGGAACTGACCATCGAATACGTCAAGCAGCGCAAGGCGTTCGGCAAAGCGATCATCGAGTTCCAGAACACCCAGTTCGTGCTCGCGGAGTGCAAGACCGAGGCGACCGTGGCCCGCGTGTTCCTCGATAACTGCATCACGCGCCATGTCGCGGGCGAACTCGACACCGTCACCGCCTCCATGGCCAAGTACTGGCTCACCGACCTCCAGGGAAAAATTATCGACCGGTGCCTGCAACTGTTCGGCGGCTATGGCTATATGGATGAGTACCCGATCTCGCGCATGTATCGGGACGCGCGGGTCCTGCGCATATACGCCGGCACCAATGAGATCATGAAGCTGTTGATCGCGCGGAGTTTGTAGTCGCTGTCGTCCCCGCGAAAGCGGGGACCTATACTCCGCAGCGGTGGTTGTGGATCCCCGCCTTCGCGGGGACGACAGCGGATGGTTAGGAGAGAATAATGCCCGACGCCTTCATCTATGACCACATCCGCACGCCGCGCGGCCGCGGCAAGGCCGACGGTTCGCTGCACGAGGTGACCGCGCTTAATCTTGCCGCGCAGGCGCTCGCAGCGATCCGCACCCGCAACGATCTCAAGCCTGGACGGGTCGACGATGTCGTCATGGGCTGCGTCGATCCGGTCGGCGAGGCGGGCGGCGATATCGCCCGCGTGGCCGCGCTCAGCGCCGGTTTCGGCAACGCGGTGCCCGGCGTGCAGATCAACCGCTTCTGCGCCTCCGGGCTCGACGCGGTGAATTTCGCGTCGGCGCAGGTGATGGCCGGCCAGCATGACATGACGATCGGCGGCGGTGTCGAATCGATGAGCCGTGTCGGCATCGGCGCTTCCGGCGGCGCGTGGCCGGTGGATCCGTCGATCGCCGTACCTGCCTATTTCATGCCGCAAGGCATATCCGCCGACTTGATCGCGACCAAATACGGCTTCTCCCGCGACGATGTCGATGCCTATGCGGTGGAGAGCCAGCAACGGACCGCCGCGGCCTGGGACGAGGGTCGGTTCAAGAATTCGGTGATTCCGGTCAAGGACCCCAACGGGATTACCATCCTGGCCAAGGATGAGCACATGCGGCCGACCACGACCATGCAGACGCTGGCGCAATTGAAGCCGTCGTTCGTGCAGATGGGTGAGATGGGTGGGTTCGACGCGGTCGCCATTCAGGCACATCCCGAGGTCGAAGCGGTCAACCACGTGCATCACGCCGGCAATTCCTCCGGCATCGTCGACGGGGCCGCCGCGGTCCTGATCGGCAGCGGGAGCGCGGGCAAGAAGGCCGGGTTGAAGCCGCGCGCGCGCATCCGCGCCTTTGCGAATATCGGCTCCGAGCCGGCCATCATGCTCACCGGTCCCGTCGATGTCACGCAGAAGGTGCTGAAGCGGGCGCGCATGACGCTCGACGATATCGATTTGATCGAGGTCAACGAGGCGTTCGCCTCGGTGGTGCTGCGTTTCATGCAGGCGTTCGATCTCGACTCCGCCAAGCTCAACGTCAACGGCGGCGCCATCGCGATGGGCCATCCGCTCGGCGCCACCGGTGCGATGCTTCTCGGCACGCTGATCGATGAGTTGGAGCGGCGCAATCTTTCGACCGGACTGGTGACGCTGTGCATCGGCGCCGGTATGGGCACCGCGACGATCATCGAACGGGTGTGAGCGCCATATGCCGAAGATCGACATCGCCAATGTCAAGATCGACACCTATTCCGGCTATCCCGAACCGCATCGGCAGGTCACGATCGGCCGCGAACGTAAGCGCCTGGGCAACGCAGTCGGGCTCGATCAGTTCGGCGTCAATCTCACCACGCTCACGCCCGGCGCCTGGTCGGCGCAACGGCACTGGCACGCCAAAGAGGACGAGTTCATCTACGTCGTCGCGGGCGAACTGGTGCTGTGCGAGGACGACGGCGAAACCGTGCTCAAGCCCGGCGATGCTGCCGGCTGGAAAGCGAATGCTGGCAACGGCCACTGCTTGATCAATCGCAGCGACCGCGATGCCGTCTATCTGGAAATTGGCACGCGTTTGGTCACGGAACACGTCGTCTATTCGGATATCGACATGGAGCTGACGCGCGATGCGAGCGGCATCCGCTATCTCCACAAGAACGGCGAGCCGTACACGTAATCCCTCATCCTGAGGAGCGGGCGAAGCCCGCGTCTCGAAGGGCGAGGGCCCCGGAATCACTTGCGGCCATCCTTCGAGGGCCGTCTACGGCGGCCACCTCAGGACGAGGCTGAGCCAGAGGAGAGGTTCATGACCTTCATCAATTTTACCCTCGACACAGATGCCGACGGCATTGCGCTCGTCACCTGGGACATACCCGGCCGATCGATCAATGTTCTCGACGTCAAGACCATCGAAGAGCTTGCGGCGATCGTCGAACAAGTCATCGCTGACGCCGCGGTCAAGGGCGTGGTCGTCACGTCGGGAAAGGACACGTTCTCCGGCGGCGCCGACCTGACGCTTCTGGAATCGCTCAGCCGCACCTTCACCGACATCGCGAAGACGCAAGGTGAAGAAGCCGCCGCCGCGAAGCTGTTCGAGGAGAGCCGCAAGCTGTCGCAGCTCTACCGGCGCATCGAGACCGGCGGCAAGCCGTGGGTCGCCGCCATCAACGGCACGGCGCTTGGCGGCGCGTTCGAACTGTGCCTCGCCTGCCATCAGCGCATCGCCGCCGACAACGACAAGACCCGCGTCGGCCTGCCCGAAGTGAAGATCGGCCTGTTCCCCGGCGCCGGCGGGACGCAGCGCGTGGCGCGCATGCTGGCGCCGGCTGACGCGCTCCAGTTGCTGCTGAAGGGCGATCAGCTGCGGCTGAACCGCGCCAAGGGCATGAAGCTCATCGACGCCGTGGTGCCGCCGGGCGATCTGATCAAGGCGGCGAAGGACTGGATCAAAGGTGGCGGCAAGGCCGTCGCGCCGTGGGACGTGCAGGGCTTCCGGCTTCCCGGCGGCCAAGTTTATTCCAAGGCCGGGATGATGGTGTTCCCGCCCGCGAATGCGATCTACCGCCGCGAGACCTACGACAACTATCCGGCGGCGCGCGCGATCCTGCAATGCGTCTACGAAGGGCTGCAACTCGACATGGACACGGCGCTGCGCGTCGAGTCGCGCTGGTTTGCCAAGATCCTGCGCTCGCCGGAAGCGGCCGCTATGATCCGCTCGCTGTTCGTCTCGATGGGCGAGCTCAACAAGGGCGCGCGGCGTCCCGCCGATGTGCCGCCGACCAAGATCGGCAAGCTCGGCATCATCGGCGCCGGATTCATGGGCGCCGGCATCGCCTCGGTCAGCGCGCAGGCCGGCATCGAGGTGGTGCTGATCGACCGCGACCAGGAGTCCGCCGACAAGGGCAAGGGTCATGTGCAGAAATCGCTGACCGACCAAGTCAACCGCGGCCGTGCTACGGCAACGCAGCGCGACGAGACGCTGGCGCGCATCACACCGACCGCGGATTACGGCGGGCTCGCTGCTTGCGATCTCGTCATCGAGGCGGTGTTCGAGGACCGCAAGGTCAAGGCCGAGACCATCGCGAAGGCGCAAGCGGTGCTGAAGCCCGACGCAATTTTTGCTTCCAACACCTCGACGCTGCCGATCACTTCGCTAGCGACCGAGTTCAAGCAGCCGCCGCGCTTCATCGGCATCCATTTCTTCTCGCCCGTCGAGCGGATGATGCTGGTCGAGGTCATTCTCGGCAAGAAGACCGGCGATAAGGCGCTCGCCGTGGCGCTCGACTACGTCCGCGCGATTCGTAAGACGCCCATCGTGGTAAACGACAGCCGCGGGTTTTACGCCAATCGCTGCGTGCTCAATTACATCCAGGAAGGCCACCTGATGCTCACTGAAGGCGTGCCGCCGGCGATGATCGAGAACGTTGCGCGCATGGCCGGCATGCCGGTCGGCCCGCTCTCGCTCAACGACGAGGTGGCGATTGATCTCGCCTGGAAAATCGTCAAGGCGACGGAAGCCGATCTCGGACCGGAAGCCATCGACCCGGCGCAGAAGCGGCTGTTGGAAGAGATGGTCGAAAAACGCGGCCGGCTAGGCCGCAAGAACGGCAAAGGGTTCTACGACTATCCGCAGAGCGGACCGAAGCGGCTCTGGGCCGGGCTCGCCGAGCTGCAACCCGTCAAGCTTGATCCTGACACCATCGACATCCAGGAGCTCAAGCACCGGCTTCTGGTGGTGCAGGCGCTGGAAGCGGCGCGCACCTTCGAGGAGGGCGTCGTCACCGACGTGCGCGAGGCCGACGTCGGCTCGATCCTCGGCTTCGGCTTCGCGCCATTCTCCGGCGGAACGCTCTCCTATATCGACATGATGGGGACGAAGAATTTCGTCGATCTCTGCAAGCGGCTGGAGAAGAAGTACGGCAAGCGCTTCAAGCCGTCGAAGCTCTTGCGCGACATGGCGGCCAAGAGCGACAGCTTCTATGGCCGCTTCGCGCCCGGCAAGTCAGGCTCCGTAGGGCGCATTAGCGCAGCGTAATGCGCCGTTGCTTGCGATGCGGCGGGTTACGCCTTCGGCTAATTTTACTGCGTCATCTGCGCGGCAGCGCCTTCGGCGTGTTCAACTTGGTCACCGGTGTGGCGATGCTGGCGGCCAGCGTGATCGCCGGCGCCTTGTGGGACCGGATTGGCCCCCAGGGGACTTTCCTGGCCGGTGCGGCGTTCACCGCCCTGGCATTGGCCGCGCTGCCTTTCGCCCGCGGTGCGATTCGCCCCCATGGCGTTGGTCCGCCGGGCTAATTTGCCCTTGCCCTATGCGGTGAGGCTGCATTGCCCTTTGCCCCGACCCATGTTTAAGGTCGCCGCCCTTTCCTGACCGGACCCCCCTGAATGGCCCGTGACCAGATCGACATGACGCCGGTCGAGACGCGCGACGAACTCGTCGCGTGGTTCGAAGCGGGCAACAAGCCGAAGTCGGAGTTCCGGATCGGCACCGAGCACGAGAAGTTCCCGTTCACCATAGATGGTTATCGCCCAGTCCCCTATGCGGGGCCGCGCGGCATCAAGGCGCTGCTCGACGGCATGCGCCTGCTGCTCGGCTGGGAGCCGATCATGGAGGGCGACAACATCATCGGCCTTTATGACGTCACCGGCGGCGGTGCCATCTCGCTCGAACCCGGCGGGCAGTTCGAGCTTTCGGGCGCTCCCGTGGAGACCGTGCACCAGTGCCTGCGCGAACTGCAGGCGCATCTTGCGCAGGTGCGTGAGGTCGCGCGGCCGCTCGGCATCGGCTTCCTCGGGCTCGGCATGACGCCGACCTGGACGCGCGCCGAAGTGCCGATGATGCCGAAGGGCCGCTACCGCATCATGACGGCCTATATGCCGAAGGTCGGCAATCTTGGTCTCGACATGATGTACCGCACCTGCACGGTGCAGACCAATCTCGACTATTCGTCGGAAGCCGACATGGTGCTGAAGTTGCGCGTCTCGCTCGCGCTGCAGCCGGTTGCGACGGCGCTGTTCGCGAACTCGCCGTTCACCGAAGGGCGGCCGAACGGCTTCCTGTCGTTTCGTTCCCATATCTGGACCGACACCGATCCGGATCGCTCCGGGATGCTGCCGTGGGCGTTCGAGCCAGGCATGGGGTTCGAGCGCTGGGTCGACTACGCGCTCGACGTGCCGATGTATTTTGTCAAGCGCGGCGACCGTTACATCGACGTCTCGGGCCAATCGTTCCGCGATCTGCTGGCCGGCACGCTCGCCGCCTTGCCGGGCGAACGGGCAACGATCTCGGACTGGGCGAACCACGTAAGCACGATCTTTCCGGAGGTGCGCCTCAAGCGCTATCTGGAAATGCGCGGGTCTGACAGCGGGCCGTGGCGGCGGCTGCCGGCCTTGGCGGCGTATTGGGCGGGAATTCTTTACGACGACGATAGCCTGCACGCGGCCTGGGACATGGTGAAATCCTGGAGCGCCGAGGAGCGGCAGACGCTGCGCGACGACGTGCCGAGGCTCGGCTTCAGGGCGGAGATCCGCGGGCGCAACCTGCTCAGCCTCGCCCAGGATACGCTGCGTCTGGCGGAGCGCGGACTCGCGCGCCGCCGCCGCTTCGACGCGGCCGGCCGCGACGAGGCGTACTTTCTGCGTCCACTGCAGGATTTCGTCGCACGCGGAATCACGCCGGCGGATGAGCTCTTGGAAAAATTTCACGGACCATGGGGCGGTTCGGTTCTGCCCGCGTTCAAGGAGTACGCCTACTAGATGGCCTGCGCGCGATGGTCTCGAGTCGGTGCGCGCGTATATCCTTGACGACACCGATCGGAACGCCGAGCCGGACGATGCGGGCAATCACCGTGCCTGGTATGGCGAGGTCGCACTTCATGTGCGTCGGAGCGATGAAGAAATCGGCGCGCTCCCAGTCGCGCGTCCATTGCATCCCCGGCCGCTTCTCCTTCTCGAAGGCCATCCGTTCGCCGCAGACGGCGATGGTGTACGGATGCTTGCTGGGCCAATAAGGATCATCCTCGGCGCCATCGAGGTGAGCCTGCAGGCTGTCAACAGCCTCGGGGATGATGTTGCCCCAGTAGTCGGTGTCATAACGGCCCGCGGCGCCCTGCATTCCGCCAACCAGCGCGTTGTAGACGAGGTATTGGTGCGGGTGCAGCCGCACCAGCGTTGCAGCGTCCCACGCCAGGAAGGCGACGGTCAAGGCGCCGGCTGACGCCGCCGCGACGCGGCGCCACGAAGCCAGCGCAGACAGTGCGGTATCCAGGCCAAAGGCGCCGATGACAGCGAGCGGCGGTACGACGAAGATGAAGTGGCGCATGCCGGTGAACGCGGGTCCATGCGCGATCACCTGGAGACAAAGCGGAAGCAAAACAGTGCAAGCCAGCAAAGCGATCTCGCGGCGCCTGACCTCGATGCCGAACCACCGGGTGACCTGCGGCACCGACGCGAAGAGGAACGTGAGCGCTGCGCCGATGAGCATGATGGGGGGTAGCTTGATGAGCACATAGGTCGGAATGTACCAGCGTGGCACCGCGTCCATGAAGTAGACTTGGCCGGCGAAGATGGTTCTGATCTTGTAGTGAAAGTGGGCGAAGGCAAAAATCGCGTGGATCGGGTTGAGCAATTGCAGTGACGCCCACGGCCAGAACGCAATCATGATGAGATAGCCGATGAGAACGGCGGGGGCGAAGGCGATCAGGCTTTCGCACGCATGGCGGAGGCGCTGCCGCAGCGTGGGTCCACCGGCGCTCGGCATCTGCAGCAGAATTGCAATGACGACATAACCCAGGAGGAGCAGGCCCGTGGCGCGCTGCGCGAGCGTCATGCCGAGAAACAAACCGAACAAGACGACATGCCGGCATGGCGGTCGCGGCAGGTCGCGCATGGCGCGCAGCAGTACATAGCTCGCCGCCATCATGCCGGTTGCGAACGGAATGTCCTTGGTATGATTGAACATCCCGCCGTACCAGAGGCCGAACACCGCGAGCAGCGCGGCAGCGAGGGCTCCGGTGCGCGGCCCGGCAACGAGCCGCGCGGTCATCGCCGTCGCGGCAATGCCGCCGACGCCGATCAGACCGCACATCACATGTCGGATATGGTAGACCTCGAACGGCAGGATCGATGAGGCCAATACCGCGACGACGTCGAACAGTCCGCCGTACAGATAGAGATTGTCGAATCCAAACAGCGACTCGTCGGTGAAGCCGCTGCGGTAGTAGCGGATGATCAGCTCGCCGTAACGATGTTGCACCTCTTCGTCATTGGAGATCGCATAGTCGTCGAACGTGGCGAAGACCAGAATGATCAGCGCGCCGATCAGCGCCGTCGTCGCGGCATCGTATAGATTACGGCCGCTCGGCCGCGCGTCCAGGCGGCGGGCCATATCCCTGAGACGTGCCGCCAGCGCGGCAACGCCCGGTCGCGGCTGTTCCCCCGCCACCTTCGAAGGCCCCCGGTTTCCCCTGTGGACAATTTGCCGCGGTGGACGCGCGATGTCATCCGGAAACCGACTACTTTGGTTACAATGTAAACGCATCTGCAGTCGGGATCGGCGGGTCACGGCGTGTGAGGCGGGCCCCGGCCCGCGATAACGCCCCGGCAATCAGCCACAGAAATGTTTCAATACAGCTGTGGCGTTCGGGGAAATGTCCTCGCATCAATCAGTCTGCTTCACTAACATGCTTCCGGAGCGCGTTCAGCACAGGTGGATTCGAGTGTGGCATCCCAGCGCTCGCTGGCATCGGGGGAGTGCTTTCGGGCAGGAGATCGGTTTCTCCCGAAGCCTGGCTGCGGCGGCGGCTACGTCGACCTTGCCGAGCGAATGATGCGGCACTGGCTTATTCCAACCACTTTCCTGCTCGTCGCGGGCATCTGCACGCTGTTGGCGCCGGCATGGGCGCAGTTGGGTTTCGACCGGCCGGGCGGCGATTATTCCACCGTGACGATCCGTTCCGGCGACCCGGCGGCGTGTGCGGCGCGCTGCGAGCGCGATTCGCGCTGCCGCGGGTGGACGTTTTCCTATCCTCGGACGGAGCGGACCGCCGCGACCTGCTGGCTGAAGAGCCGCGTGACCCCGCGCGTCGAGAACGACTGCTGCGTGTCCGGCGTGCGCGGTGCGAGCATCGAGGAGCCTGAGATCGGCGACCTTGAATATGCGATCGACCGGTACGGTGGCGACTATCGCAATTTCGAGACGCCGCCCCATCCGCAGGGGCAGCTCTGCGCAAAGGCCTGTGAGGCGGATAAGCGTTGCCGCGCCTGGACCTATGCGCGGCCCGGTTATGTCGGCTCGGCGGCGCGCTGCTTTCTCAAAAACCGCATTACGCGTCCGCGTCCGCGGCCGTGTTGCATTTCCGGGGTGGTGCGGTAGCACTCAGTGGCTGAGCAGCAGGTCGAGCGCGCCCTCCCGCCGTTCAGGCGGTCCCGCCGATCGTGATCTTGTCCATGCGCAGAGTCGGCTGACCGACGCCGACCGGGACGCCCTGGCCGTTCTTGCCGCAGGTGCCGATGCCGGTGTCAAGCGCAAGGTCATTGCCGATCATGCTGATCCGGTGCAGATCGGTCGGGCCGTTGCCGATCAGCATGGCGCCCTTGATCGGCGCGGTGACCTTGCCGTTCTCGATCTTGTAGGCCTCGGTGCACTGGAACACGTATTTGCCGGAGGTGATGTCAACCTGCCCGCCGCCGAAATTGACCGCGTACACACCGTTCCTGACCGAGGCGAGGATTTCGCGTGGGTCCTGGCTGCCAGCGAGCATGTAGGTGTTGGTCATGCGCGGCATCGGCACGTGCGCATAGCTTTCGCGCCGGCCGTTGCCGGTCGGCTGCATGCCCATCAGCCGGGCGTTCTGCCGGTCCTGCATGTAACCCACGAGAATGCCGTCCTCGATCAGCACCGTGCGGTTGGTCGGCGTACCTTCGTCGTCGATCGAGAGCGAGCCGCGGCGCGCCGCCATAGTGCCGTCGTCGACCACGGTGACGCCCTCGGCAGCCACCCTCTGTCCCATCAGGCCGGCGAAAGCCGAGGTCTTCTTGCGGTTGAAGTCGCCTTCGAGGCCGTGGCCGACCGCCTCGTGCAGCATCACGCCCGGCCAGCCGGGCCCGAGCACAACGTCCATCTCGCCGGCCGGCGCCGGAACGGCCTCGAGATTGATCAGCGCCTGCCGTACTGCCTGGTCGACGGCGTCGCGCCAGTTCGTCGTCTCGATGAAGCGCTGGAACCCTTCGCGGCCGCCGTAGCCGTGGCTGCCGCTTTCCTGGCGCGAGCCTTCGCCGGCGACGATCGACACGTGCACCCGCACCAGCGGGCGAACGTCGCGGTAGGTCTGGCCGTCCGCGCGGATGATCTCGACCATCTGCCACGTTCCCGCGACACTGGCCGAGACCTGCCGCACGCGCGGGTCCTTCGCCCGTGCGTAGGCATTGATCTCCTCGAGCAGTTTCACCTTGGCATCGAAACCAGGCGCGGCGAGTGGGTTTTCGTCGCCGTAAAGGCGGACGTTGCTGCGCGGCGGCGGGTCCGCGTAGGTGCCGGAGTATCCGCCCTTCACCGCTCGCACCGCGTCGGCGGCGCGCGTCAGCGCCGTCTCGGAAATTTCCGAAGCATGCGCGTAGCCGACCGCTTCGTCCTTGACCGCCCGCAGGCCGAAGCCTTGCGCGGTGTCGTAGGTCGCCTGCTTCAGGCGCTCGTTGTCGAACACTAAAACCTCGGATTGGCGGTACTCCAGGAACAGTTCGCCGTCGTCGGCGCCGTCGAGGCCGCGGGCAAGCTCGGCATCGACCTGGGCGCGGTCGAGCCCGGCGCGGTCGATCAGGGAGGCGGTCGAGGAGGTCATGGGCATGATCCGTGATTGCGCTCGCCGCTAACATAGGATGTCCAACTGCGCGCCGCGAGGGCGGCGCGAGCAGGCGATGCTTGCCTTTCTCCGTCATCCTGAGGTGGCCGCGTAGCGGCCCTCGAAGGATGAACGGCCACCCAAGTCGGCTGTTGCCGGCTTGGGCAATCACACAAGTGCCGATGTCGGGCAGGCCCGAGATCGGTGGCCGTCGCCCTTCGAGGCTCGGCGCTGCGCGCCTCGCGCCTCAGGGTGACGGAGAACCGCTGAGGCAAGCGGTTCACGCCCCCGTCCAGGGACGGCGCGAGGTGTGGCGCACATGGATGATTTCGACGGTGTCGCCGGCCACACTGTAGAAAATCTTGTAGCGATAGCGCCGCACCACATGCACGCGGATATCGGGATCGTCGGTGCGTTGATACGACAGCGGACGCTCGGCGATGAGCTGGATGCTGGCATAGATGGCCCGCAACACGCTGCGCGCGCCGGATGGACTCCGCTCTTCGAGATACCGGTGGATGCCGTCAATATCGGCGAGCGCCTGCGCCCGATATCGCAGCCTCATGGGAGGCCGCGGCGCTTCCAGAACGCCTCGACCTCGTCATCGGAGGCGAGCGGCCCGCGGCGCGACGCATCGATGGCGGCGCGCTCCTCCTCGCTCAGGCGATAGACCCCGGTGCGCCGCGCTTCGATCTCGCGGGCGAGTTCGGACAGCTCCTGCTGGTCCTCGGCCGGCCAGGACGCCACCCGCTCCAGAATGGATTTCACCGCAGGGCTCATGGCAAAAGTATAGCGTGAAACGCCTGCGAATTCCACGGGGCGCCGTAGCCCGGGTGAAGCGCAGCGACATGCGGGACCGGCATTGCAACGGAGGGAAAACCCCGGATTTCGCTTCGCTTATCCGGGCTACTTACTGAAAGCAGAAGCTCAACGGCACATTCGACCGTCGCCAATGTAACGCCGATTTTGGATCATCAAGTAACTTAACAGAGCAGCTTTCAAAGACACGGCACCATGTCTCCAACAGGCCCATTACGATGTTCGGGCGGAGCGCGGGATCGGCAGTCCGGGTGGAACATTCACCACGGAAGTAGTAGACCTGATGTTGCGAGGCCTCCCCTTCGCATACGCGCTGTCGTAACTGCGGCGTAAGAGCTAATGTCTGCAGATATCTTGCGCGCCCTATGACCTATGTGACCCGGGCGTGATTGGAAGGGGAGGTCTCGTGCCGCGTTGGGGAGCGTTGTTCGGTCAACCTGCTCGCGTCGCTATTCCAGCTGAACTCGCAGATGAAGCGGCACTGCTCGCTTATCTCGGGCTCGGCGCCGGCGAACTCAAGAAAATCTGGTACTATCGGGGGCGGATGTATCAGCATTTCTCGATTGCCAAGGGACCGAACAAGGTCCGGACGATCAGCGCGCCCGACGGCAGGCTCAAATTCCTTCAGCGCAAACTCGCCGATAAACTCACCGAACTCTACCGGCCGCGCAATCCGGTTCATGGCTTCGTCGCCGAGCGATCAGTCAAGACCAATGCGCTCGCCCACATGCATCGGCGCTTCGTCGTCAACATCGACCTCAAGGACTTCTTCCCAACGATCTCCCAAAACCGCATCGAGGGTATGTTGGCATCATTGGGCATTGACGCTCGCGTCGCCGAAATCCTCGCGCGGATATGCTGCAACAACGGGCATCTTCCCCAAGGCGCGCCGAGCAGTCCGGTGCTCTCAAACATGATCTGCTTTCGGCTCGACAAGAAGCTCATGGGCATCGCCAAGGAGGCGCGCTGTATCTACACACGCTACGCCGACGATATCACCTTATCGAGCCACCAGCCGCCAACCGCGCTGTTCGAGGCGACCATCCCGCAGGCCGGACGCTTCTCGCCTGACCTCTTGGCGCCCGAGCTGCGCAACGCCGTCCACCAGAACGGCTTCGCCATCAACCCGAACAAAGCGCACTATGCAGACCGCCACTCGCGCCGCACCGTCACCGGCCTAAAGATCAACGAATTGCTCAATGTTGACCGCCGCTATGTCCGCAACATTCGCGCAGCTTTGCATTCAATTGAAACGCTCGGGATCAAGGATGCCGAGAAGAAATTCCACGAGAAGCATAGCGGCCGAGCCAGCCTCGCCGCGCATCTTCATGGGAAAATTTCCTTCCTGACCCACATCAAGGGGCATTCGGACCCGGTTGTACGCAGCGTCACACTTCGCTTCAACAAGTGCTTCCCCACGCGCACGATCATGGTAGCGCCGACTCCGTCCGAGATGCGTGATCGGGCGGTGTGGGTGGTCGAACATTCCGAAAATCATGGAACTGCCTTCTTTCTGAAAGGCGTGGGCCTAGTGACCGCCGCGCACTGCGTCGAAGGCGTTGATGAGGTGGAAATCTTTCATCCCTCGAAGCATGCAAACAAGTTCAAGGCGACGGTTCGGAAGAGCGATGAGCACCGAGATCTGGCCATCCTCGATCACCAAATTCCTGCAACTGAATATTTTGAGCTTGATTCAATATCGCGGACGATTGCAATCAGCGATCCCATGACGGCGTTAGGATATCCTAGTTGGGGGCCCGGAGACCGGCTCAATATCAGACCCGGCGTCGTCAGCACCGTCACTGTCAAGAGCGCGGTCCAACTTATCGAGGTTACGCAGAAGCTGACCCAAGGCATGTCCGGCGGACCGCTCCTTGATGGCAATGGCGCGGTAGCGGGCATTATCCACAAAGGTGGTCCCAACGAAGGGCGCGATTTCGCGGTTCACATCGAGATGCTGCAAGATTGGCTCAGGGAAGGCTAACGGCTAGGCACCTTGCAAATCGGAGATTGCGTGTGTTGGACGAGACCTTGATGGTTTGACTGCCGAAGAGCCCGAACGGAAGCTTCTAGAGCAGCAAGCGTAGCCCGGATGAGCGAAGCGAAATCCGGGGACTGTCCGTCCGGTTCGCGATGTCGAACCCGCATTCCGCTGCGCTCCATGCGGGCTACGGACGCCTGCGCTACCCCTCCAGCGCGCGCGTCACCGCATCCGGGTCTTTTGCGATGACAGTCAGCAGCACCTGCGCGGCCTTGTCGGGGCGGTGGGCACCCTGCTCCCAATCACGCACCGTCCCGAGCGGGAGATGAAAGCGGGCCGCGAACTGTTCCTGCGTCAGGTCGGCAAAGCTGCTCCGGAGTTCGCCTCCGCCCATCCAGGCTACGGCCGCTCCCTCTCCCTCATCCACGCACGCTCCCGCTCGCGCCGCGAGCCCCGGCCGCGCCGGCGCGGCCCGGCCTCCTCGCGCGGCGGCTCGCGGTTGGCGAGAAAATCCTCGACCGCCGCGCGCGGGGCGCGGGAGAGGTCGACGCCGCCGATGCAGAGCTGCCCGATCGGACGCGACGCCTCCTCTGGCGCAAGTTCGCCCGGCCGCCGCCTTGGCCGGCGGCGGGCGGCGAGTTTCGCCATCTTCAGGAGCTCCAGCGCCTCGCCGAGCTTGATGGGATCGACGCACGCGCTCTCCTCCAGCTCGCGGATATGGCGCTCGGCGAGCGCGTCGAGGCGCTGGGCGAGCGTGCGGCGCTTGAGCTTCGCGCTGGCGCGCGCGGTCGGGATCGTGTCGGTCGCGCGCGGCGCAAACGGCGGCCGCCGCCACCCGCCGTCGCGCGCCCAGCGGGAGATGCTGGCGTGGCTCACCCCGGTGCGCGCCCTGATCTCGGCATAGCTGAGCGTCGACTGCTCGATCAGGCGGCGCACCGCCGCGAACGCGGCGTCGGTGTGCGGCCGTCGCGACCCGCGCCGCCGCGGCGCGACCGCGCCGGCCGGATCGTCGTGATCGGGCCGCACGCCGAGCCGCGCAATCGGAGCATGGAAGGGAGGGCGCATGGCGAGGAATATAAGCCTAGCGCCGGCCTGCGGCAAGGGGGCGGCGAGGCTCGCCTCAATCCCGTTTCGGGATTCCGGCCTTCTCGATCACCGCCCCCCATTTGACGATGTCGGACTTGAGACGGTCCGTCACGGCCCCCGGCGCGCTGCCCCGCATCTGCATGCCGAGCCTTTGCGACTTCTCCTGCACGTCGGGCAGCACCAGGGCCTCATTGATCGCCTTGTTGAGGATCTGGATCACGGCAGCCGGCGTCCCGGTCGGGACAGAGATCGAGTTCCAGCTCGACACGTCGAAGCCCTTGACTCCGCCTTCGATCACGGTCGGAACCTGGGGCAGGTAGGGCGTCCGCTCCGGACCGGTCGAAGCCAGCACCACAACCTTGTTGTCGCGGATCAGGCCCTGGGCGGCGGCATAGAATTCGAACGCGATGTCGATGTCGCCGCGCAGCACCGCAGTCGCCATGTCGGGCGAGGTGCGGAACGGGACCACCGTTGCCTGGATGCCGGCCGTGCTCTTGAACAATTCGGCCGCGAGATTCTGGGTGCTGCCGGGATTGATGGTGCCGATGTTCAGCTTCCCGGGATTGGCCTTCGCCGTCTTGACGATGTCCTGCACCGATTTCAGCGGCGAGCCGTCCCGAGTGACGATCAGGACGTCGAAGAAGGCGACCGTCGACACCGATTCGAAATCCTTGAGGATGTTGTAGGGCAGCGATTTGAACAGGGCCGCGGCGATCGAATAGTTGTTGCCGGTCATCGACAGCGTGTAGCCGTCCGGAGCTGCGGCGGCGCCTGCCTTGGCGGCGACGATGCCGCCGGCCCCGGGGCGGTTCTCCACGATGAACTGCTTGCCTAGCTTTGCGGTCAGCTTGTCGGTGAGGATGCGCATCCCAACGTCGGCAATGCCGCCAGCGCCGTAAGGAACGATGAGATGCACAATCCGGTTGGGATAATCGGACTGGGCCACGGCCGTTGCCGCCGTGGCCCAGAGCAGCGCCCCAAAAAGCGCGGCACAGGCTGCACGGCGAAGCCGGTAGGTCGGCCGATTCTGGTCGGCCATGATGATGTGGTGGGTCATTGTCGGTCCTCCCCTTGTTGATCCTCGCGATCTTGGCACTATGACGCCGTTACGGCCGCAGCGTACCCCGACAGCGATCGCGCGCAAGCTGTGGGCTGCGGGGGGTGTCGTGCGCGCGCCCGTGGCCGGAGGCCGTGGGCGAGAAGACGGGTTATGGCAGCGCACCGGCCGTCGGCGTGACAATCATGGCAGTTTGTCGAAACCCTCACCGAAGCCGTTGAGGCTCATCGGGAAGCCGATCCCCTCTTCCGGCGTCTGGAAGATGATGAAGGTCGCCGACTTGCCGCCGCGCAACTGGCCGAGCAGCGTTTCGTCCATCACGACTTCGGCGATGCAGCCGTTCGGGAGGCAGCGTACGAAGCCAGCCCGGCCGATATCGACTTGATCGACCTTGAGGCCTAATCCCGACGGCAGCAAGACCCCGAGCGGTGCGATCACCCGCATCAGCCGGCTCTTCTGATCGGCGGTCTTGAGCACGATCACGGTAATGCCGACATTGGCGCGGTCTTCGGCGGTCACGCTCTGGATCAAGGCGCACTGCTCGCTCTGTGCGCCGGGCGGGGTATCGCAGCGGATTTGCCAGTCCTGGTGGACCGAGCGCACGGCGCCCTGCCCGTAGGCCAAGCCGGCGAACCCAACCAGTGGTGCCGCTGTAAGGAGCAATGCGCGTGCAATACGCTGGGTACGCTGGATCAATTTGCAGCGATCGGGGTCAAATATCTGCATCATCCGGTCCTTGGTCGGCCGAGCAGATAGTGGCCGCACCGGCGCGCGCGAATCGAGCGCGTATCCTCGATATCACAGGTTTCATAAACTGACATGGGACCACTCATCGCGGAGAGCAGGAACATCGCGATTGTGGCCACGACATGGTTGTAGCGTGCCGGGCATGATCCCGATGCCGCCTAACGAGGCCGCGGCGCCACTTCAAGAAACCGCAGCGGCTAATGGGGAGGGCCGGCCCTGGACCGGAGCCCCTCTGGGACTTGCTCATCGGATCAACTGGGATCCGGAGATGGTCCCGATAGGCACAGGAGGTGCATTGCGGGCGAGCCGGAATTGTGGTTTGAGAAGCCGGGTTTCTCCCGGGCCCGCCGCACGAACTCGCTAGAGTCGCACTGGGTGGCGGACCCGTGTTGGGGACGGGATTTCGCCGTCCGACCCCGACATTTGGGTCTCAAAATGGCGGGCGACTCAGTCCGCGGAATCGAGAATGCGTGGTATGACTCGAACAAATGCCGCTTCCTCATATGTTTGGCTCATGCCGCTGGCCGCACAGCGATCATTTCATTGATGTGGCGTTCGAAGGGTGCGGCCCAACGGTGACGAAATCTCGTCGAAGGAGCGAATACGGCGATGCGGTTGTTCAAGCGACTGACCTTCCTTGCGGCGGTTTGCGCGGCGTACGGCACCGGTGGCGGTCTTGCCCATGCGTCGCTTGGTCAGCCCTCGCCCTGGCAACTGGGCTTGCAGCAATCCGCTACGTCGGTCATGGACAGCGTCACCTCCTTCCACAACTTCCTGCTGATCGTGATCACGCTGATCACCATCCTCGTGCTCGGCCTGCTCGTGATCGTGATGGTCAAGTTCAACGCCCGGGCCAACCCGATGCCGTCGAGGACGACCCACAACACGCTGCTGGAGGTGCTGTGGACGGTGGTGCCGGTGCTGATCCTTGTGGCGATCGCGGTGCCGTCGTTCCGGCTGCTGTTTCACCAGCTCGACATCCCCAAGGCCGACCTGACCGTGAAGGCGACCGGAAAGCAGTGGTTCTGGAGTTATAGCTATCCCGACAACGGGCCGTTCGAGTTCGACTCGCTGATGCTCAAGGACGGCGAGCGCAAGGCGGACCAGCCGCGGCTCCTGGCGGTCGACAATGAAATGGTTGTGCCGGTCAACAAAGTGGTGCGGGTTCTCGCCACCGGGTCGGACGTGATCCACGCCTTCGCCGTGCCATCGTTTGGCATCAAGATCGACGCGATCCCGGGCCGTATCAACGAGACTTGGTTCAAGGCAACCAAAGAGGGCATGTACTACGGTCAGTGCTCGGAACTGTGCGGGCGGGATCACGCCTACATGCCGATCGCAGTGCGCGTCGTCAGCGATCAGGTCTTCGCCGCCTGGCTCGATGAGGCGAAGAAAAGGTACGCCGGCAACATTGACCCCGGGCGGCCGACAGCGGTCGCGGCTGCTCAGTAGGACTGCGTAGGACCGCGGCACGCACCGGCGAAGCGACGCTTGCGTGATCCACAAAAGTGGGACCCAGTTTTGCGAATAGACCATGCGCCGACATAAGACGGAGAGCTTGATCGGTTCAGTTTGAATCGATCAAGCTCGAACGGAAGGCAAGAGGAACGGTACGATGGACTCGGCAGCGCACGGCGCACATGCAGGCCATGAAGCGCATGGCCATCCGACCGGGTGGCGCCGGTTCGTCTACTCCACGAATCACAAGGACATCGGGACGATGTACCTGGTGTTCGCGATCGTCGCCGGTGTCATCGGCGCGGCGATGTCGATCGCGATCCGGATGGAACTGCAGTATCCCGGCGTGCAGATCTTCCCGTCGTCGCACGAGTTCAACGTGTTCACCACCGCGCACGGGCTGATCATGATCTTCTTCATGGTCATGCCGGCGATGATCGGCGGCTTCGGCAACTGGTTCGTGCCGCTGATGATCGGGGCGCCTGACATGGCGTTTCCGCGAATGAACAACATCTCGTTCTGGCTGCTTCCCGCTTCGTTCGCGCTGCTGCTGATCTCCGCCTTCGTGGAAGGCGAGCCCGGCGCTCCGGGTGTCGGGGCCGGCTGGACCATCTATGCGCCGCTGTCCACCTCCGGCCATCCAGGCCCCGCGGTCGACTTCGCGATCCTGGCGCTGCATCTCGCCGGCGCGTCGTCGATCCTCGGCGCCATCAACTTCATCACGACCATCTTCAACATGCGCGCGCCCGGCATGACGCTGCACAAGATGCCGCTGTTCGTGTGGTCGATCCTGGTGACGGTGTTCCTGATCCTTCTGGCAATGCCGGTGCTCGCCGGCGCGATCACCATGCTGCTGACGGACCGCAATTTCGGCACGACCTTCTTCACGCCGGAGGGCGGCGGCGACCCGGTGCTGTTCCAGCATCTGTTCTGGTTCTTCGGCCATCCGGAGGTCTACATCCTGATCCTCCCGGGCTTCGGCATGATCAGCCAGATCGTGTCGACCTTCAGCCGCAAGCCGATCTTCGGCTATCTCGGCATGGTCTATGCCATGGTGGCGATCGGCGGGATCGGCTTCGTCGTCTGGGCGCATCACATGTACACGGTCGGCATGTCGACCGGGGCGCAGGCCTACTTCGTCGCGGCGACCATGGTAATCGCCGTGCCCACGGGGGTGAAGATCTTCTCCTGGATCGCCACGATGTGGGGCGGCTCTCTTGAATTCCGCACACCGATGTTGTGGGCGATCGGGTTCATCTTCCTATTCACGGTCGGCGGCGTCACCGGGGTGGTGCTGGCCAATGCCGGTGTCGACCGGGTACTGCAGGACACCTATTACGTCGTCGCCCACTTCCATTACGTGCTGTCGCTCGGCGCGGTGTTCGCGATCTTCGCCGGCTGGTACTACTGGTTCCCGAAGATGAGCGGCTACATGTACAACGAGACGCTCGGCAAGCTGCACTTCTGGCTGACCTTCGTCGGCGTCAACCTGGTGTTCTTCCCGCAGCACTTCCTTGGCCTTGCCGGCATGCCGCGCCGCATTACCGACTACCCCGATGCCTTCGCCGGCTGGAACTACGTCTCCTCGATCGGCTCATATATCTCCGGCCTCGGGTTGTTGGTGTTTCTGTTGGGTCTGGCGCTCGCATTCATCCGCAAGGAGCGGGCGGCGGACAATCCCTGGGGCGCCGGCGCCACCACGCTGGAATGGACGCTGCCGTCACCGCCGCCGTTCCACCAGTTCGAGCGGCTGCCGCTGATCAAATGATGTTCGATAGGACGCAGTAACGAATGTCGCTCGCGACCGATAGCGAGACCTCCGCGCCGCTCCGCGCCCAGCCGAGCATGGCGGGCGTCGGCGACTACATCGCGCTGATGAAGCCGCGGGTGATGTCGCTTGTCGTCTTCACGGCGTTCGTCGGCTATGCGGTGGCACCGCTACACGTGCATCCGGTGATCGGCTTTGCCGCGCTCCTGTGCATCGCGATCGGCGCCGGCGCGGCCGGCGCGCTCAACATGTGGTACGACGCCGACATCGACGCGCGGATGCGGCGTACCGCCGGGCGGCCGATCCCGGCAGGCCGTGTCACGCCGGGCGAGGCGCTCGCGTTCGGGATCACCCTGGCGACCTTCTCGGTGGTGCTGCTCGGCCTTCTGGTGAACGTGATCGCCGCCGGCCTGCTGGCCTTCACGATCCTGTTCTATGTCGTCATCTATACGATGTGGTTGAAGCGCTCGACGCCGCAGAATATCGTGATCGGCGGCGCCGCCGGCGCATTCCCGCCGATGATCGGCTGGGCGGCCGCGACCGGCGGCCTCGCCGTCGAGCCGATCCTCCTGTTCTTGATCATCTTCTTCTGGACGCCACCGCACTTTTGGGCGCTCTCGCTCTACAGCGCGGAGGACTATCAGCGTGCCGGCGTGCCGATGCTGCCGGTGGTGTCCGGCGAGCGCGAGACCCGCCGGCAGATCCTGGTCTACACGCTGATCCTGGTTCCGCTCGGCATTTTGCCGTGGCTGCTCGGCTACGCCGGCCTGAGCTACGGCATCGTCGCCGTCGCGACCGGCGCCGTCATGGTCGCAATGGCGCTGCGGGTGCGGCGTGAGGCGCCGGACGCCGGCCACCGCGCGAGCCGCAAGCTGTTCGCCTTCTCGATCCTGTATCTGTTCCTGCTGTTCGCCGCGCTCCCGGTGGACAAGTGGGTAACGGGATAATGGGTTCACTCCTGGGTCATGAGCGCCGTGAGCGAAAGCAATGACCAGCGGCCGGGCATCGTCCTCACCGAGGAGCAGCGGCGTCGCCGGCGCGCCCGCTCGATCGCGATCGCGCTGTCGCTGGCCGCGCTGGTCGTCCTGGTGTACCTCGTCACCATCGTCAAGCTCGGACCCGGCGTGCTGAACCGACCGATGTGATCCATGAACGAGCGCGCCACCACAGCATCGAGCGTTTCGCCGCCGCGGCGGCAACGGCGCGATGTCATGGTCGCGTTTGCCTGCGGCGTGTTCGTCGCCGTCATGGTCGGTGCCGCCTATGCGGCCGTGCCGCTCTACGACTGGTTCTGCCGCACCACGGGCTTCGGCGGGACGACCCAGGTCGCCGCTGCGGCGCCCGGACAGGTGCTTAGCCGCACGGTGACCGTGCGCTTCGACGGCAACGTCGCCGGTGGGCTGCCGTGGCGGTTCGTGCCGGAGACGCCGTCCGTTACCGTGCACATCGGCGAGCCGACCACCGTCTATTACAAGGTGGTCAACGAAGCCGCCCGCGAGACGTTCGGACAGGCGAGCTACAACGTCACGCCGCCGACGGTCGGGGCATACTTCTCCAAGCTCAACTGCTTCTGCTTCACTGAGCAGCGGATGAAGCCCGGCGAGACCCGTGACATGGCCGTGGTGTTCTACGTCGAACCGGCGCTTGCCAAGGATGCAGAGCATAACGCGCTGAACACGATCACGCTCTCGTACACCTTTTTTCCCGTTCGCAAGCCCGCCAAGCCGGTGGCGAGCACACGGGTGGACAACGGACCGATCTGATTGTGATAAGCTGGGCGCACTGCGCTGCACTCGCGTGAACGGAGAGAATGGCGATGGCCGAGGCGCATACCAAGCCGCACCACGACTACCACCTGGTCGATCCGAGCCCGTGGCCGATCGTGGGTGCGGTTTCGGCGTTCATCGCCGCGGTCGGGGCCATCACCTGGATGCACAGCATGTTTACCGTCGCCCCGCTGGTGCTCGCCGTCGGCTTCATCGGCATCCTCTACACCATGGTCGGATGGTGGCGCGATGTCACCCGCGAAGCGCAGTACGACGGCTATCACACCCCCGTTGTGCAGATCTCGCACCGCTACGGCATGATCCTGTTCATTGCGTCCGAGGTGATGTTCTTCGTCGCCTGGTTCTGGGCCTATTTCAACACGGCGCTGTTTCCCGCCGATCCGCATGAAATCGCGCGGCTGGCGGCAACGGGCGGCGTGTGGCCGCCGAAAGGCATCGAGACTTTCGATCCCTGGCACCTGCCGCTGCTCAACACGCTGATCCTGCTCACCTCCGGCACGACGGTCACCTGGGCGCATCACGCGCTGCTCGAGAACGACCGTGAGGGGCTCAAGTGGGGTCTGATCTGCACCATTGCGCTCGGTGCGCTGTTCACGTGCGTGCAGGCCTACGAGTACAGCCACGCCGCCTTCGGCTTCAGCGGCAACATCTACGGCGCGACCTTCTTCATGGCGACCGGCTTCCACGGCTTCCACGTCCTTATCGGCACCTGCTTCTTGGCGGTGTGTTTGTTCCGGGCGCTGGCCGGCCATTTCACCCCGACCCAGCATCTCGGCTTCGAGTTCGCGGCTTGGTACTGGCACTTCGTCGACGTGGTGTGGCTGTTTCTGTTCGCCTGCATCTACGTTTATGGCGCCGGCGCGGCGAGTGCAGGCGGGCATTGAGCGAAGACACCAGTCCCGGACGGCAACGCAGGCAAGTTTACGCAGCCTGCGTAAACTTGCCTGCGAGCGCTGATCCGGGACCCATATCTCCCGGCGTTGATGCTCGAATCGAAGCACCGGGATACATGGCTCCTGGCTCTCGCTTCGCTCGGCCGGGATGACAGCCGAGAAGTTCAATGAGTGACCAACAGCACTATCCTCCGCTCTCTCCCTTCGCGGCCGGGCTGGCCTGCCGCTGCCCTCGTTGCGGCAAAGGTGCGCTGTTCCAGGGATTTCTCTCCCTGAAGCCGCGCTGCGAAGCCTGCGGTCTCGACTACAGCTTCATCGATGCCGGTGATGGTCCGGCAATCTTCGTCATCCTGTTCGCCGGCTTCGTTGTGGTCGGCTGTGCCCTCGCCGTGGAGGTTCTCTATCAGCCGCCGTTCTGGCTGCATGCGCTGCTGTGGGTCCCGCTCATCCTGCTGGTCACTCTCTTGCCCTTGCGCGCCACCAAGGGCCTGCTGATCGCGCTTCAATTCCATCACAAGGCGGCCGAGGGCAGGCTTGACCGCCCTGGACAGCCGTGACGACGGGTGCGACGCGTCCGGCCTTCTGCACCTGGATCGTGCCGGGCATTCTGGCGCTGACCGGCGTTGCGGTCCTGGTCGGACTCGGCACCTGGCAGATCGAGCGCAAGGCCTGGAAGGAGGCCCTGATCGCCGCGCTGTCCGAACGGCTGGCGCAGGCGCCCGTTTCACTGCCCGCTCCGGACACGTGGGATCGACTCGCGCCGGCCGATAACGAGTTCCGGCGGGTCGTTTTCAGGGCCGCCTTCCTGCACGACCGGGAAACCCACGTGTACACGGTCGGCTCCGCGCTGCGTTCCGATGTCACCGGTCCCGGCTATTGGGTGTTCACCCCGGCGCGACTGCCGGACGGGCGGCTGCTCGTCGTCGACCGCGGGTTCGTTCCGGAGGGCCAGCAGGACCCGAAAACGCGGCCGCAAGGCCAGGTTTCGGGAGAAATCCGCATCATCGGCGCACTACGCTGGCCGGAGGAGCCGGGCTGGTTCACCCCGGGGCCTGATCCGGCGCTCAATCTCTGGTTCCGGCGTGATCCGGCCGGCATGGCGCTCGCCAAGGGCCTCGGCCCAATTGCTCCGTTTTACGTTGCGCAAGAGGCGCCGATACCCCCGGGTGGTATGCCGAAGCCAGGCCCGCTGACAGTCGATTTGCGCAACATGCACCTGCAATACGCGTTGACCTGGTATGGCCTTGCGGCGGTCTTGATCGTCGTGTTCATGTCGTGGGTCGTCAGCCGCCGAGCGGCCTGACTTCGCCGCCCGACTGTCCGCTGCCGAAGGATAAAAGTCCTTGCGCTACATCTCGACCCGAGGCGAGGCTCCGCCGCTCGACTTCGTCGAGGTGATGCTGGCCGGTCTGGCGCGCGATGGCGGGCTCTATGTCCCGGAAACCTGGCCGCGACTCGAGCCGCGGACGATCGCGGGATTCGCCGGCCGTCCCTACGCGGAAGTCGCCGCCGATATCATCCGCCCTTTTCTTGGAACGACCATCCCGGATCACGACCTCGCCCGCATGGCGCAGGAGGCCTATGGCGGCTTCCGCCACCCGGCGACGGTGCCGCTCAGCCAGCTCGGCGTCTCCACCTTCATGCTTGAGCTGTTCCACGGGCCGACGCTCGCTTTCAAGGATCTGGCGATGCAGCTCCTCGCCCGGCTGATGGACCATGTGCTGGCGCAGCGGGGCGAGCGCGCCACCATCGTGGTCGCTACCTCCGGCGATACCGGCGGGGCCGCGGTCGAGGCCTTTCGCGGCCGCGCGCAAGTCGATCTGGTGGTGCTGTACCCCACGGGGCGCATCTCCGACGTGCAGCGGCGGATGATGACGACGGCGCCCGACGACAACGTGCACGCGCTCGCCATCGACGGCACCTTCGACGACTGCCAGGCGATCGTGAAAGGCATGTTCAACCATCACGCCTTCCGCGACCGCGTCCGCCTCTCGGGCGTCAACTCCATCAACTGGGCGCGGATCGTCGCCCAGGCCGTGTACTACGTCACCTCCGCGGTGGCGCTCGGCGCGCCGCACCGCAAGGTCGCGTTCACCGTGCCGACCGGCAATTTCGGTGATGTCTATGCCGGCTATGTGGCACTGCGGATGGGGCTGCCGATCGACCGACTGATGATCGCGACCAACGTCAACGACATCCTCGTGCGCACGCTGGCGACCGGCGCCTATGAGGTGCGCGAGGTGATGCCGACCACGTCACCGTCCATGGACATTCAGGTAGCGTCGAATTTTGAGCGGCTGTTGTTCGAAGCGAACGGCCGGGATCCCCGCACGGTCCGTTCCGCCATGGGATCGCTCGCGCAATCCCGGCGGTTCGCGTTGTCGGCGCGGGCGCTGGCGGAAATTCGCACGACGTTTGCCGCCGATCACGCCGACGAGGAGGAAACCGCGGCGACCATCCGCACGGTGCTGCGGGAGACCGGCCGATTCGTCGATCCGCATACCGCCGTGGCTCTGGCGGTGACCGAGAAGGATGTTCACGATTCCTCGCCGCCGATGATCGTGCTCTCGACCGCGCATCCTGCCAAGTTTCCGGATGCGGTCGAAGCCGCCTGCGGCATTCGTCCGCCGGTGCCGGACTGGCTCGCCGATCTCGGCGATCGGCCGGAGCGCGTCACGTCGCTGCCGGCTGATCAGATCGCAGTGGAAAAGACCATTCTCGCGGCGTCGCGCGCCGCTAATGTGGTGGTTCAGAAATTCTCCCCATTGCCCGCCGCGAGTCCGTAGGAGAACTTCTGAACCAAACCACACCAGATTCTTAGAGTGGCTAGTGTCCTTCGAATCCGAAGTTCGCTCGGAGGGTGCTGCAATCAAACGAACTTCGGATTCGGGACACTAAGCGAAGGAGCGGCTGCATGAGCGTCGAGGTCACGCGTCTTCCCACCGGGGTCACCGTCGTCACCGACGCGATGCCGCACCTTGAAACGGCATCGCTCGGCGTCTGGGTCGGGGCCGGGAGCCGTGACGAGGAGCCGGACGAGCACGGTATCTCGCACCTATTGGAGCACATGGCGTTCAAGGGGACGGCGCGGCGTTCTGCACGGCAGATCGCCGAGGAGATCGAGGCCGTCGGCGGCGACATCAATGCCGCAACCAGCGTCGAAACCACCGCCTACTACGCGCGCGTGCTGCGCGCCGACGTGCCGATGGCTCTCGACGTGCTCTCCGACATTCTCGCGGATCCGACTTTCGATCCGGACGAGCTGGTGCGCGAGCAGAACGTGATCGTGCAAGAGATCGGCGCCTGCGAGGACACGCCCGATGACCTCGTTTTCGAGTATCTGCAGGAGATCGCGTTTCCGGAGCAGCCGGTCGGCCGCTCTATTCTGGGCACGCCGATGACGGTGCGCGCCTTCAATCCGAAAAAGCTGCGCGCCTATCTCGCCCGCAACTATCGCGGCCCCGACATGGTCGTGACGGCGGCGGGCGCGATTGATCACGCGGTCATGGTCGCAGAGACGGAGCGCCGGTTCGCCAGCTTCAACGGTCCGGCGGCGCCGGAACCGACGCCGGCGTACTTCGGCGGCGGCGCGCGCATCGAGCCGCGCGAGCTCGAGCAGGCGCACATCGCACTGGCGCTGCAGGGTGTACCGCAATGCGATCCCGGCCTGCACAGCCTGCAGGTGTTCACTAACGTGGTCGGCGGCGGCATGTCCTCGCGCCTGTTCCAGGAGGTGCGTGAGGTGCGTGGCCTTTGCTACGCGATCTACACCTTCCATGTTCCGTATATCGACACCGGCATGTTCGGCCTCTATGCCGGCACCGATGCTGCCGACGTTCCCGAACTCATGCGGGTCGTCGTCGACGAGATCGCCGAAACGGCGGAGACGCTGACTGAGACCGAGGTTGCCCGCGCCAAGGCGCAGATGAAGACGGGTTTGCTGATGGCGCTGGAAAGCTCCGGCGCGCGCGCCGAGCAGCTCGCACGGCAGATGCTGGCCTATGGTCGGCCGATCCCGCTGGACGAGATCGTCGGCAAGATCGATGCGGTGACGGTGGAGAGCGCCCGCGCGGCCGGACGCGCGCTGATGCTCCGCGGCCGGCCGGCGCTGGCGGCGCTCGGTCGCGGCAACGGACTTGAATCGGCGGTAACGATCGCCGAAAGTCTGGTGCGCCAGGCTGCATAACGTTGGCTGACGGCTTGCAGACAGGTCGGCAGTAGGCCCGCAGCCCGGCAGGCAGCCATGGCATTCTTTCGCACCGTCAACTTTTCCGAGCCGGTGCCGTCGATTATCGGCGATGGTGTTTTGCTGCGCGCGCCGCAACCGGCCGACTATACCGATTGGGCCGAACTGCGCGAAGCGAGCCGCGCCTTCCTGGTTCCCTGGGAGCCGACGTGGCCGGCCGACGACCTCACACGCGGCGCGTTCCGGCGGCGGCTGCGCCGCTATGCGGAAGATCAGCGGGCGGATCTCGCCTATCCGTTCTTTCTGTTCCTACAGCACGACAACGTTCTCATCGGTGGGCTGACGCTCGGCAATATCCGGCGCGGCGTTGCCCAGGCTGGAAGCCTCGGGTACTGGATGGGGGCGCCTTATGCGCGGCAGGGGCTGATGACGGCGGCGGTACGGGCGCTGGCGGCATTCGCCTTCAGCACGTTGCGGCTGCACCGTATCGAGGCGGCCTGCATTCCGGCCAATACTCCCTCGATCCGGCTGCTGGAGAAGATCGGTTTCGCACGAGAGGGCTATGCGCGCGAGTATCTATGTATCAACGGCGTCTGGCAGGATCATCTGCTATACGCCCGGCTGAAGGATGATCCGGTGCGCTGAGCCGCCGCCTTGGGGTGACCATGAGCGGTAGTATAAGGTGGGGTGGAGCGTCCGCGCTTCGGCTTATTTCCAGCAGGTTGACGTGATGCGTAAGATTGCCGGGTTGATCGTTCTTTCCATTGCCGTGGCAGGCTGCTCCGCGGGCGGCGTGCGCGATGCGTCGTCCGGCTCGGAAAGCTCGCCGGGTATCACCGACCGTATCAGC
This sequence comes from Hyphomicrobiales bacterium, assembly GCA_009377755.1. Classification (GTDB taxonomy): domain Bacteria; phylum Pseudomonadota; class Alphaproteobacteria; order Rhizobiales; family Xanthobacteraceae; genus WHTM01. Next base: position 60,138 of record WHTM01000007.1, read on the forward strand.
AGTTTCTTTTCCACCGGCGGATCGAGTCGGCCGCAGCGGCCAGCCGGTCAGCCGCCGCTGGAGGAGGAAATCGACTGCCCGTCCGTTACGGTGCGTGAAGGCGCGTCCACGCTGACCGTGCGTACGGGCGGCGAGCCGTCGGCGATGACCTTGCGCTACCAGGGCACGATCGGCCGCACCGCGCGCGAATGCAAGGTCGTGGCAAGGACGTTGCAGATGAAGGTCGGCATGGAGGGGCGTATCATCATGGGCCCCGCCGGGGGGGCAGGCAGCCTCGACGTGCCGCTCCGCTTCGCGGTCGTGCGCGAAGGACCGCAGCCGGTGACAGTCATAACCAAGACCTACCGCGTTCCGGTGACGATCACCGCTGGTGCGTCCAACGTTCCATTTGTGCAGATCGACGAGGACCTGACGTTCCCGCTGCCTGCGGCGCAGGAGCTTGAATCCTATGTGGTCTATGTCGGCTTCGATCCGGAGGCGCTGAAGCGACCGGAGCCGCGCCGGAGACGGGCCGTGCCGCGGCGGAAGGGCTGACGGCCATCATCCCGGGGCGTCGCGTAGCGCGGCGACTTGTGAGCACGATCCAATTCGATCGAACCGGGTCATGCCTAAGTTCCTTGTTTGAGCATGATCTTTTTTCAAAGGCCGGTTCCCACTTTTCGGGATCACGGGATGGCGACGACGGTGCTTTTGAGCATCCCCCTGCACGGAATCGACTTGCGCCGACCCGGCAGATCCACTCGACGATGTACTGAGACGAATCACTTGTGGAAGCATACGGATACCGCCGTCTCCCCGGAAAGGGGGCATTCACGGATCCTGACTCAATGTACACGGAATCGTGAAGACGAAACGTCGTGGCGCCGCTGCCCCGGCAGCCCTCAGTTCAGGTTTTTCTTAACGTCCTCAATGCCCTGGGCGATCAGGTCGTCGGCGACCTTGCCCTTGACCGTCTGCCTTAGGATGCGCTCGGCCACAGCCGTTGCCGCCTCAGCCGCGGCGGCACGTACGTCGGTCAGCGCCTGTGCCTCGGCCTGCGCGATCTTGGCTTCCGCCATCTTGCTGCGGCGGGCGACGAAGTCTTCCATCCTGGCGCCCGCCTCGACGGCGGTCCGTTCCGCCTCGGCCCGCGCCGTGGCGAGAATCTGCGCCGCCTCGCGTTCGGCGTCCCGCTGCCGGCGCTGATAGTCCGCGAGCAGCGCGGTCGCTTCCTCCTTGAGGCGGCGCGCCTCGTCGAGTTCCGCCTTGATGCGTGCCTGACGCTCGTCGAGCGCGCTGGCAAGTGTCCGGTGCACGCCGATGTAGGCGAATATCGCAAGCAGGATCAGGAACGAAGCGGCGACCCAGAACTCGGGAGTGAACATCGCCCGCCTCCTCAGCCCTTGAGCACGTCGTCGACTGCGGCCTCGACCGCAGCGGCCCGCGGCGGGCTGCCGATCATCCGCGCGACGATGGCACCCGCCGTGTCGGCGGCGATGCCGCGCACACTCCCCATCGCCGCTGCCTTGGTGACGGTGATGAATTTCTCGGCCTCGGCGAGCTTGGCGTTGAGCGACTGCTCCAGCGCCTTGCGCGCGGCTTCGGCTTGGGCGTTCTGCTGCTCGCGCATTTGGTTGGCCAGCGTCTGCGCGCGACTGCGGGCATCGGCCAGCGACTTCTCATAGGTCGCGAGCGCTTCGTCCGACTCCGTCTTGAGCCGCTGCGCTTCGGCAAGGTCGCCGGCGATGCGGTCGCGGCGGCTTTCCAGGATCGAGGCGACTCGCGGCAGCGCCACCCGCGCCGCCAGCAGGTAGAGCGCGACGAAGATGATCGCCAGCCACACCAGTTGCGAGGCGAAGGTTTCCGCGTTGAACGGCGGGAACGGCCCCTTATGGGCGCCGCCCGGCGCTTCGGTATGTGCGTTTGTCGCCATCGCTGGTCCGACCTGGTGCGTTCGGGCTGTCGCCTAGACGGCGAACAAGAGCAGCAGCGCGATCAGCAGCGAGAAGATGGCGAGCGCCTCGGTTACGGCGAAGCCGAAGATCAGGCGCGGGAACTGCCCGTCCGCCGCCGACGGGTTGCGTACCGCCGCCGCCAGGTAGTGGGCGAAAATGTTGCCGACGCCGACGCCGGCGGCGCCCATGCCGATGCAGGCGATGCCGGCACCGAGATATCTCGCAAGTTCCTTCGCAGCGACTGGATCCATGACGAAAGCTCCTTTCGAATGGTGAGGGGACGGGCCGTTCAATGGCCCGGGTGTAGCGCGTCATTGAGGTAGATGCAGGTGAGAATGGCAAAAACGTAAGCTTGCAGCACGGCCACCAGAAGCTCCAGGGCGGTCAGCGCGACGGTAAGCCCGAGCGGCAGCACCGCGCCGAACCAGCCGAGGATGCCGGCGCCGCCGAGCATAGTAACGAAGCCCGCAAACACCTTCAGCGTGATGTGTCCCGCCAGCATGTTGGCGAACAGCCGTACGCTGTGCGAAATCGGCCGCGACAGAAACGACATGACCTCGATCGCGGTCACCAGCGGCAGGATGTAGATCGGGATGCCGCTCGGCACGAACAGCCTCAAAAAGCGCAGGCCGTGCTTGTAGAACCCGTAGATCACGACCGTGAAGAACACCAGCAGCGCCAGCGCCACCGTGACGATGATGTGGCTGGTGACGGTGAAGGCGTAAGGCAGGAGGCCGAGCAGGTTCACCACCAGGATGAACATGAACAGCGAGAACACCAGCGGGAAGAACCGCATGCCCTCGTTGCCGGCGCTTGAGCGGATCGTCGAGGCGATGAACTCGTAGGACAGCTCCGCGATCGATTGCAGCCGGCCGGGAACAAGCGCGCGCTGGCGCGTCGGCACCAGCATCAGCAGGGCGACGATGGCGAACGCGATCAGCATGAACAGCGCGGAATTGGTGAAGGCGATCTCGTACGGCCCGAGATGGCCGAGCGTGAAGAACTTCTTGATCTCGAACTGATGGATGGGATCGCCCATGCTCGGTCCAAATCGCTAGTTGGGGCCCTTCGGCCCGCCGCTCGACATGACACCCGCCGTCCGCATCACGTTGAGGACGCCGCCGGCGAATCCCAATAACACCAGTACAATCAGCCCCCACGGCGAACTGCCCAGCCAGCGATCCAAAAGCCAGCCCAACGCCGCCCCGAGGAGCACGCCACCGACTAGCTCGGTCGAGAGCCGGAAGCCGCGAGCCATCGCCGAAGGATCGGCGGGTGGAGAAGCACCGGGGCCGCTGTCGGGGGGGCGGCTCGCCCTTACCTTGCCGAGCCGTTCGCCGAGACGCTTGAGCCTCGCGGAGAGAGCGGCTTCGTCGGCCGGCGGGGTGCCACGATCATCATCATCACCACGCGCGCCGCCGGTCATAGCTTACGACACCCGCGCAATCGAAAAATGATCGGAGTCGGTCCGCCGCCTCTCCAAAGCCGCGCGGACCATACTGGGCGGGTTTAGTCGAGTCAAGAACCGCGAGTTCAAACTTAACTCATTGAACCAGTGTGAGAATCGTGAAACTTTGGGAGCGTCGGCGGCGCTCGCGGCCGGCATCTGACGCAACATTTCGGGCGCAATTTTCAATGCGAAATGGCCTCGATCCTGCTTCGGTGTTACGCTTCCACCCCGCGGATCGCTCCCGTGCCGCCATGGCCGATGATGCGCGGTGGGGAATGGAGGACTCGAATGCTCAATTGGGCCATCGCCGTCTGCATTGGCCTGCTCGTCGTCGTGCCGGCCGCGGCGCAGACGAGCGCGCCGGAGCCGCCCTCGGGAGCCGCCCCGGCAATGCCGCCTACGGCAGCCGCGCCGGTGACGCCGCCGCCGGCCGAGAGCGATGACCCCCGCTTCAGCTTCCACCGCGTTCAGGACGGCTATCTGCGGCTCGACTCACGTACCGGACAGGTGGCGCTGTGCAGCCGCCGCCAGGTCGGCTGGGCCTGCCAGGTGCTGCCTGACGATCGCATTGTGCTGGAAAGCGAAATTGCCCGGCTCCAGACGGAGAACGGCACGCTGAAGAAGGAACTGCTGTCACGCGGCATCACGCTGCCCAGCGGCGTTAGCGCGCCGCCCTCGGCGGCAAAGACCGACAATGCCCCGAAGTCGCCGGACAGCAGCTTCAATCGCGTCATGACCCTGGTCGAGACGATGTGGCACCGCCTCGTCGAGATGATCGGAAATCTGCAACGCGATGTGATGAGGAAGAGTTGACGGTTCCGCGGCACCGTCAGTTCGCGCCAGCCATGGCGCGTTTGGCGTAGCCATGGGCCTCCGTCTGCGGTTCGGTGTGGCAACGCAGATCGGGTGCGCCAAGAGGCAGGCTGTGCGCGGTTGCCTCCCGGACCGCTTGCATCGCGGTCTTCTTACGCTCGCAGATCAGCACCACCGAACCATCGACGGCTATCGCCCACCCGTTGCTGCACTTGGAAATGACGTATTGGCTCAGCATCCGACCCCCGAGATTCTCAGCAGCGCGACCGGGCACACGAAAGGCGATCGGTACGTCGGAGCGCGACCGTATTGATTGGATTTGCGCGGATCTATCGCGTACCAGAACCATACACGCGACGTTGGGCGAGGGTGTGGCAAAAGCCAGCAGGCCGGGCGGAAGTTCACGGGCATTGGCGAAAAAGGTGAAGCAAGGCTCAATGGCCATGAACAAAGCGGCCGTCCTACGCGTTGCCGCCACTACTGCAAGATGTTGATTTCGTTCTCTTCGTTGAGAAGTCTGCCTGCTGCCGTCAGGTATTTCGACGTGACTGATGTGTGCGCCATCACGCGACCGCGGCGCTCACCGGCGTGTCGTTGCATGTTCCGGCCGCGAACGGCGCCCCGGCGCTGTGCCTAACCACCGCTGCGCCCTTTGGCCCGGCGGAAAATGCTGTAGATTTGGCTTTGCCGCCGGGCAGCTGGCGGCGGGCATAAGGTCGGGCGCGTGAGCGATGTCAACCAATATCGTCTGTTGATCGCCGACGATCATCCGTTGTTTCGCGGAGCTTTGCGCGAGGCGGTCTCCGGCCTGTTCGAGCAGGTCGAGATCATCGAGGCCGGATCGTTCGACGAGGTCGGCAAGCTGCTCGATCGGGGCAGCCCCGATGTCGACCTGATTCTGCTCGACCTGTCGATGCCGGGAGTGCGTGGGTTCTCCGGCCTGATGTACCTGCGCGCGCAGTATCCCAGCGTTCCGGTCGTCATCGTCTCGGCGATCGACGATCCGGTGATCATCTGCCGCTGCCTGGATTTCGGCGCCTCCGGTTTCATTCCAAAGACGCTCGGGGTGGAAGCGATCCGCGCGGCGGTGGTGCGCGTGCTCGACGGCGGGGTGTGGACGCCGCCGCGCATCGATCTCGATCGCAGCGAGGATGCGGATGCCGCGGCGCTGATCGGGCGGCTCGGCACGCTGACGCCGCAGCAGGTGCGGGTGCTGATGATGCTGTCGGAGGGCCTGCTCAACAAGCAGATCGCCTACGAGCTCAGCGTCTCGGAAGCGACCGTGAAGGCGCATGTCTCCGCCATCCTGCAGAAGCTCGGCGTTGAAAGCCGCACCCAGGCCGTCATCGCGGTCGGCAAGATCGAAGGCCAATGGCCGCAGATCGCCTCGATCGGTGGGTAGTGTAAGCGGGCAGAGGTGAAGCGGCCAAGTCACTCCGCCGCCGTGACTTGCTGCACGCGGCATTGCGCCAGCAGCGCGCGCAGCGCCGCCGGCTTCACCGGCTTGTTGAGCACCTGGATATTCTGCCGCCGCGCTGCGTCGCGCACCACCGGGCTGCGGTCGGCGGTGATCAAAATTGCCGGCAGGTCGGCGCCGAACCGGTGGCGTAGCGCCGTTACCACGTCGATGCCGTTGCCGTGGTCGAGATGATAGTCGATCAACAGCCCGTTCGGCGGATGCGGGCTTTCATGCACGGCGGCGATCGCGGTCTCGAGGTCCGGCGCCTTGAGCACATGGCAGCCCCAGCTCCGCAGCAGCGTCTCCATCCCATCGAGAACCGCGGGTTCGTTGTCGACGCACACCACGCTGGTTCCGGTGAGCTGCCCGGGATCGAGCCGGAGAATCCGCCGCGGCGATTGCTGCACAGCCTGCGCGGTCGAACAGGGAACCTCGACCGCGAACAGTGAGCCCCGCCCGACCGCGGACCGGACCTCCATCCTGTGGTCGAGAACGCGCGCGATGCGCTCGACGATCGACAGGCCGAGCCCGAGCCCGCGGGCGACCTTGGCGCCGGTATCGAGGCGGTGGAATTCAGTAAAGATGATGCGCTGTTTCGACTTCGGAATGCCGAGCCCGGTGTCGTAGACCTCGATCCACAGCTTGCCGCGGCGGCGGCGGCAGCCGACCAGCACCCGGCCCGCCGGCGTATATTTGACTGCGTTGGAGACAAGGTTCTGCAACAGCCGCCGCAGCAACCGGCGGTCGGATTTGACGCTGAGCGAGCAGGGAACGAACACCAGCTCGAGAGTCTTGGCGCGGGCCAGCGGTACGAATTCGAGCTTGAGCTGCCGCAACAGATCGTCGATGCGGAAACTGACGATCTCCGCCTTCATCGCGCCGGTATCGAGCCGGGAAATGTCGAGCAGCGCGCCGAAGATTTCCTCCACCGCCTCCAACGAGGCATCGATGTTGTAGACGAGACGCGCGTCCTCGCCGACGCCTTGGCGTTCGACCATGCTGGTCACATACAGCCGGGCGGCGTTGAGCGGCTGCAAAATGTCGTGGCTGGCGGCGGCCAGGAACCGCGTCTTTGAAATGTTGGCCTCCTCCGCCTCGCGCTTGGCGCGCCCCAGCTCGGCATTGAGATGGGTGAGCTCCTCGGTGCGCTCATGCACCCGACGTTCCAGCGTCTCATTGGCCTGCTCGAGCGCTTCGGCGGCGGCGACGCTCGGCGTGATGTCGGTCAGCGTGGTGACAATGCCGCCGTCCGGCATGCGGTTGGCGCGCACCTCGACCACCAGGCCGCGCTCGGCGAACCGCTCGAGGAACGGCTCGGCGCTGGACACGTAGCGGATCAGGCTCTCGCCCACCTTTGCCTCGATCGCGGATGCCGGCAGGGTGCTTCGGCTGACGTTGAAGCGGACGATCTCGTCGAGGTGGACGCCGACGCTGGTCAGCGATACCGGCAGATCGAGCAGCTCGCCGAATTGTCGGTTCCAGCAGATCAGCCGGAACTCCTTGTCGAACACCGCGATGCCTTGGCGTACGTGGTCGAGCGCCGTCTGCAGGATCTCGCGATTGTGGTGGATCGCCGCATTGGCGTCGTCGAGCAGCTTCAGCGCCGCCTTGGCCGACGGTGCGCGCTTGCGCAGGAGCAGCGACAGCACGAGGCGCGACGATGCGGTGCCGATCGCGGAGGCCAGCAGGTGCTCGGCATGGCGCAGGAGCTGGATGTCGGCCTCGGCGGTCGGTTCGAGGTTGATCCGCCGGCTGGCGGCGAAGCGGCCGAAGGCGGTGCGCATCCGCTCCTCGCCGAGATAGCGCGCGACCGTCGTCGCCAGTTCCTCCACCGTTACTGACGAGCGCCACAGCCGGAAGCTCGGCGAAATCGGCGCGAGATCGGAGGGCACGAACAGATTGGCTTGCAGCCGCTCGATCGAGGTTGGCTCGCGTTGAAGCGAGAAGGCCACATAGGCCAGGATGTTGAGCGTCATGCTCCAGATCAGCCCATGCACCAGCGGCGGCAAGTCGAGGCCAAGCAGTCCCTGCGGTCGCAGCAGGGTCAGACCAAACGGCCCCTCGGTGAGGATGCGGGCGCCGACAATGCCGACATCGGCGAAGCTCGGCAGCAGCAGCGTATAGGCCCACACTAGGATGCCGACGGTCATGCCGGCCATCGCCCCGCGGGCGGTGGCGCGCCGCCAGGTCAGGCCGCCGAAGAAAGCAGGGGCGAGCTGAGTGACGGCGGCGAACGCCAGGAGACCGATGGCGGCGAGCTGCGCGTCGGCGGCGGCGCGGTAGTACATGTAGGCGAGCAGCAGGATCACGAAGATCGCCCCGCGCCGCACGTAGAGCAACAGCGTGCCGACATTGCGGAGTTCGGTGATCAGCGTGGCGCGGCGCTTGAGCACCAGCGGGATGACGAGGTCGTTCGACACCATGATGGCGAGCGCCACGCATTCGACGATCACCATGGCGGTTGCCGCGGACAGACCGCCGACGAAGGCGATCACCGTCCAGAGGCTGGAATTGGCGTAGAGCGGAAGCGCCAGAACGTACATGTCGCCGTCGACGGTTCCGTTCGGAAACGTCATGAGCCCGGCGATGGCGATCGGCACCACGAACAGGTTGATCAGCACCAGGTACAGAGGGAACAGCCAGGTGGCGAGCCGGATCTCGGCCTCGTTGTGATTTTCGACGACGGTGACGTGAAATTGACGTGGCAGCAGGATGATGGCGCAGGCCGAGAGGAACGTCATCGCCAGCAGCACGGCGATCTGCGGCTCGCGCGTCAGCACGGCGGCGGTGTCGGTCCGCTCGATCGCCTTGGCGAACAGGTCGAAGGGTCCATCGAACAGCCAGAACGTCACGAACACGCCGACCCCGACGAAGGCGACGAGCTTGACCAGCGATTCGGTGGCGATCGCCAGCATCAGTCCGTCCTGGTGCTCGGTGGCGTCGATCTGCCGCGTGCCGAACAGGATCGCAAAAATCGCCATGGTCAGCGCGACGACCAGCGCGATATCGCCGAACACCGGCTGCACAATCGACGTCGCGCTTGGCCCAAGATGCGTGAGAATGGTGCTGAGCGAGTCGGAGACCGCTTTGAGCTGCAAAGCGATGTACGGGATGACGCCGACGATGGCGATCAGCGCCACCGTCGCCGCCACCGCCTGGCTCTTGCCGTAGCGCGCCGCGATGAAGTCGGCGATCGAGGTGATGTTCTGCGCCTTGGCCAGCCGTACGATGCGGACGATCAGTGGCGCGCACAGGCCGATGATCAGCACCGGGCCAAGATAGATCGTGAGAAAGTCGTAACCCGAGCGCGAGGCAAGGCCCACCGACCCGAAGAAGGTCCAGGAGGTGCAGTAGATCGCCAGCGAGAACGGGTAGATCAGCGGGCGCAGCTTCGGGACCCGACCCCGCTGCCGCATTCGGTCGCCGTAGCTCGCGACAAGGAACAGAAAGCCGATATAGCCGAGCGCGACGGCGATAACGACCCAGCCCTGCAGCATTGTGCCTCCCCGGGCCTGCCGGGGGATGGGGCCGCAGCAGGCCGTTTCGACGACGGTCCCATACCAGATACCGTGTTGTCCACCGCCATCCGTGGCCCTTTCGGGCACTTGCGGAAGCGGCAGCCGGGGTGACCTTCGATTAAGATGCGCGGGCGCGAAAAGGGAAGCACGTCATGGACGGTAGCAGCGCCATGCCGTTGATCGGCCTCGATGCGGCCGATCTCGCGGCCCTGGCGGAGGCGCAGCAGAGGTTTCTCGACCTCATCCTGGCCCAGCAAGTCGATGACATCGAGCACGGTCGTCCGGCAAGCATCGTGTTGCCACCCGGCCGCTGCCGCGGCGCGATCGGGACCGGCTACGTCAAGCTTTCTCCGCGGTCCGGCATCTCGACACGCCGACGCGCGATCTCCTGTTCCGGGACTGATTTGCCTCCAAGGGGGAGCCGTACTCCTCAATCGGCTCGTACGGTTCCGTGCGGTGACTGCTCAATATAAGCGACCCTAATGAGCGTCCCTACCACGATTCAATTCGGGCTACTTTGCCAGGCTTCCACTCAGTCGTAAAATCCAAAGTTTCAATCAATGAGAACAGCGTGATACATTTGATGCCGAAGTCCGCACACACGTCCGGCACTTTTCGATTTGCACGCTTCTTGCTCGGCGCTGAAACGTCGAACGATACCACGCACCGATCCGCTACGGCGTGGGCTATCAAAAATGGATCGCGTCCAACCATCTCCAGTTCAGCTTCATCGAGGTCCGCAGCGTAGCCTTTCGTCGTCACCGCCGCCACAAGCTCGGGGTTTGCTTCCTCCATGAACAGGAGCGCGTTCTTGTTCTCCTCCTCCTTCAGCCAATCAACGAGAGCGCCATTGTGCCGAAGCCACTGCCAGAAAACAGGGAACCGTTTCAGAGGGTAGTAGTGCGATCAGCCCGGATCAGGGTATCGGCATCAAGAAGGTAGATCACATAGATTCCTGTCACGCCGCTTGATCGTTGCCGAGAATCCGGCCGACCGCTGTCGGCTTTACACCAAGCACCTTCCCCGCCTCAGGCGTAGACAGTGCCCCGACTGCTACCATTCTCCCTACAAGGCCAATCAGGCCTGAACCAACGCGGTGACGCCTAACGACGTAATAATCGGGACCGCGTTCTCCTTTTTCTTGATCTTTTTTCTGGCCGGTGCGCTCCGCATCGAAAACGTCGCTGAGATTTCTATAAACAGCAGCGGTGATAGCGTTCGAACGTAGCAGGTTATAAGCGACCATCTTGCGGCTAAGATTGCGCGTGGCTGCAAATGTCCCGATACGCTCCCTGAGATCGTCAAAATCTGTTGCGTCGCAGTTCGAGCTCTCTTGAAGGGAGCAAGAAACTGGCAGCAATCGAGTCACAGAATCTCTCGACAGCAGCCTCGCTGTCGTAGCCGCTGACGCCGGTTTGCCCGAGCCAAATATGAGCCAACTCATGCAGCAGGGTGAAGGACCAAGCTGCACGGGAGTTCGTTTCATTGATGACAACGAAGGGAGCGATATTGTCGGCAAGCGCGAATCCGCGAAATGAGCTGACATCGATATTAGTGTGGTGGGTTCCAAGATTACCTACAAATACGCCGGCTCTTTCCGCTCCGGCACGAAGCGTCGCGAACGCTTCGGTTGCGGTCTTTTGGGCTCGAAACTCATCGAGGCTAACGCCCAGAATCTCGCGTATGGACGTAACGATCGCTTCAACGCCGCTGCTCATGCGAGCCGAACCGACGAAAGGAAGCGGCTCATCTTCCTCGGTTTCCTCAAGCGCGGCCCGTACGAGTCGCTGCCGGGACTGAATGTCACGGAGGAGAGCGTCGAGGAGGGCCTCAGATGTTGGGGTCCGCCTCTCGGAGAGCGATCGGAAGTCCTGTCCTCGATCCCTTTGGCGTGGCGGCTCAGGCAAATAGAATGTCAGAAGCGGTCGCCGGTACTTACCTGACATGTTTACGAGCTGTCGCCGACTCGGCGGCCGTTCGCCCGCCTCCAGGGCTTCGAGACGCTCGCGGCCGCTTAGGCCCAGCTTCTTCGCCGCCTCTTCGACGGATAGCCCCGCGCTTTCACGCGCCCAAACCAGGATCTGGGGATTTATCTGCGGCATGGTCGCATTTTGCATCGTTTTTGGATCAGGTCGAGGTCTTGAGCAAGCATAGCCCGGACAATCCGCCTGACCCAGCCTGTGCTGCGCGCGGGCCACTGAGTCGGGCAGTTGGCGTTTGACCCCCGCGCCCATTCCGCGGCATTTCCGCCATGCCCGCGTCCGCCCCGGAAGGCCGTTCGATGCCGCTGCCGAAGTTCAACTGGCCATCGCTGCGCCGCACGGCGGAAACGCTGATCATCGCCACGATTGGTGGCTTCGGCTTCCATATGGCCGGCTTCCCCGCCGGATTCGTCTCAGGCTCGATGGCCGCGGTGGCGCTGGCGGCACTGCTCGGCCGGCCCTGCGGCATGCCGAATTGGCTCACCCGCCTGTTCTTTCTTGCGATCGGCATCTCGCTCGGCACCGTCGTGACCCCCGAAACGCTGCAAGGCATGGCCGCCGCTCCGTTCAGCATCGGCGTGTTGGCGGTCACCACCATCGCCATCACCGCCGGCAGCACGTACTACCTGATCTTTGTGCACAAGTGGACGCCCGTATCCGCGCTGTTGGCGGCAAGTCCCGGGGCGCTGGCGCAGGTGCTCGCGCTCGCTACGGAGTTCAAGGCGGACGTGCGCGCGATCGTGATCGTGCAGTCGGTGCGCGTGCTGATCCTCGGGGTCGGATTGCCCGGCAGCCTCAGTCTGCTCGGCTTCGAATCGGTGCCGATCGAGCGCGCCTCGAAGCTCGGCCTGGCGGACTCGATGATCGAACTGGCGATCCTCGTTGCGGTCTCGGTTGGGGCCGCCTACGGCCTGCAATGGCTGCGCTTCCCCGGCGGTATCCTGTTCGGCTCGCTGCTCGGCTCAGCGGTGCTGCACGGTACCGGATGGATCGAGGTCGCGTTGCCACCATGGCTCGCCTACTCGGCGATGATCGGCTGCGGTGCGGTCGCGGGGTCTCGCTTCTCCGGTATGACGCTGCGCATGCTGATGCAGTATCTCGGCGCCGCAGCCGGCTCATTCGCGGTGGCAATGGTGATTGTCTGCGCGGTTCTGGCGGTGCTGCTGCCGATCCTGCCGGTGCCGGTGCCGGACCTGGTCGTGTCGTTTGCGCCCGGGGCACAGGAGACCATGCTGATCATGGCGCTGGCGCTGCACCTCGACCCGGTATTCATCGGCGCGCATCACCTCGCGCGCTTCATCATCGTCTCGATCGGAATTCCGGTGGTGGTGAAGCTGATTTCTGGACCTCCGGCGCCGCCGGCACAACCCAAGCCGCCGCAGCCGCCGACGGGTGATTGAGCTGTGTGCGTCCTCTGATCAACGCCCCGCTACGCGGCGCCTGGCCTGGATGACAGTCTAAAGTTAGCGCCTATGCGATTTGCGGAGGGAACCAGGACGCCGCGCGCTCTCGGCCAATCACAGCGTTTCAGATTACTGGGTTCCCGCTTTTCGCGGGAACGACAGCAACTGACGTCAGCTATGATGAGTCGTGATCTACTCCGCCGCTTCGGCGCGGCGCCCGAGCGGCAGGCCCATGCGCTCCCAAACGTCGACCAGCGCTTCCGCGAGCGCGTCGATCAGCGCATCTTCGTGGTACGGATTCGGCGTGATGCGCAGCCGTTCAGTACCCTTTGGAACGGTCGGGTAGTTGATCGGCTGGATGTAGATGCCATGCTCTTCCAGCAGCATGTCGCACGCCGCCTTGCACTTCTCCGGATCGCCGACGAATACCGGAACGATATGGGTTTCGCTCGGCATCACCGGCAGTCCGGCGGCTGCCAGCACCGCCTTGGTGCGCGTGGCCCGATCCTGCTGCCGGTTGCGCTCCCAGTGCGAGGTCTTCAGGTGTCGGATCGCTGCCGTCGCCGCCGCGCACACCGCCGGCGGCAGCGCGGTGGTGAAGATGAAGCCGTGCGCATAGGAGCGCACCGCATCGATCAGGGCCGCGGTCCCTGTGATGTAGCCGCCGAGGCAGCCGAATGCCTTCGCCAGCGTTCCCTCGATCACGTCGACACGATGCATGGCGCCTTCGCGTTCGGCGATGCCGCCGCCGCGCGGGCCATACATGCCGACCGCGTGCACCTCGTCGCAATAGGTCATGGCGCCGTAGCGTTCGGCAAGATCGCAGATCGTGTTCACCGGGGCGATGTCACCGTCCATGGAATAGAGGCTCTCGAACACGATCAGCTTGGGCCGCGCGTGATCGGCGGCGCGCAGCAGCTCTTCCAGGTGACCGACGTCGTTGTGGCGGAAAATCCGCTTTTCGCACTGCGACTGGCGTACGCCTTCGATCATCGAATTGTGGTTGAAGGCGTCCGACAGGATCAGGCAGCCCGGCATCAGCCTCGCCAGGGTGGAGATGCCTGTCTCGTTGGAGACGTAGCCGGAGGTGAACACCAGCGCCGCCGGTTTGTGGTGCAGGTCGGCCAACTCGCGCTCGAGCTCGATCAGCGGATGGTTGGTGCCGGAAATGTTGCGGGTGCCGCCGGCGCCGGTGCCCATGCGGGTCGCGGTCTCGACCATGGCGCCGATCACCTTCGGATTCTGGCCCATGCCGAGGTAATCGTTGGAGCACCAGATCACCACGTCACGCGGGCCTTGCGGCGAATGCCACACCGCATGCGGAAAGCGTCCGGCGATCCGTTCCAGGTCGGCGAACACGCGGTAACGCCGCTCGTCCCGCAGCCGGGCTAGAGCATCCACAAAAAACGCGTCGTAGTTCATCGTCTCGTTGCCTTCGGGGGCCGCTGCGTTTGAGTAATTAGAAGAATTCCAACGGGCTTGTCGAGGGTTAAACCCGTAGCTGCCTGCCTAACTTCCAGCTTTGACGGGGATCAATTGACGCGGATTTGCGCACCACAGGCCGCCCGCGCTGCCTCGCGAGGGGACCCGACATCCGGCCGGGGGCGCCCGCGGCCCTTGACCGCAGCCCTGATCTGCGTCTCGTTCAGACCCGGCGGCAACCCTCTGGTGGCATCTGGGCCGCCGCTGATCCATCCAAGGTACGACGGATGAACGACACCCGCGGCTTCCAGCACGGTCTCACCAACTACGGCGATCCGGACTTCTCGCTCTATTTGCGCCGGTCCTTCGCCCAGTCGATGGGCTATTCGCGTGAGATGCTCGGAAAGCCGGTGATCGGCATCGCCTATACCCCGTCGGGTTTCAACAACTGCCACCGCCATTTCCCGGAACTGCTCGATGCGGTGAAGCGCGGCGTGCTCGCCGCCGGTGCGCTGCCGGTCGAGTTCCCGACCGTGTCGCTCGGCGAGGTGTTCCTGAACCCTACCAGCCTCAAGTTCCGCAATCTCATGGCGATGGACACCGAGGAGATGATCCGCGCCCAACCGATGGACGCCGTCGTGCTCATGGGCGGGTGCGACAAGACGGTGCCCGCGCAGCTCATGGGCGCCGTTTCGGCCGGCCGGCCGGCCGTCATGCTGGTGGCAGGGCCGATGATGACCGGGCGGCATCAGGGCGAGCGGCTTGGTGCCTGCACTGACTGCCGCCAGTTCTGGGCGCGGTATCGCGCCGGGGGCATCGATGCCACGGAGATTTCCACCGTCGAGAGCAGGCTGGCGACCACCGCCGGCACCTGCGCGGTGATGGGCACCGCCTCGACCATGGCGTGCCTCGCCGAGGCGCTCGGTATGATCCTGCCGGGCACGTCGGCGATCCCGGCGGTGCACGCTGACCGGCTGCGCGCTGCCGAGGCCACGGGCGCCGCGGCGGTGCGGATGATCGGATCGCAGCTGACGCCCGAGCGGATCGTCAACGTGAAGTCGGTGGAGAATGCGCTGCGGGTGCTGTTGGCGCTCGGCGGCTCCACTAACGCGGTGATCCACCTCACGGCGATTGCCGGGCGCGCGGGGATACCGGTCTCGCTCGGCCGGCTCAATGAACTGTCCGACACGACGCCGGTATTGGTGAACCTGAAGCCGGTCGGGTCTCATTACATGGAGGATTTCTTCGCAGCCGGCGGGATCGGCGCCGTCCTGCGCGAGCTCAAGCCCCTGCTGCATCTCGATTGCCTCACCGTCACCGGCGAGACGCTGGGCGAGCGGCTGGCGAACGACACCGACGCCTGGGTCGACCGCACGGTGATCGCGGCTGCGACGGAGCCGCTCGAGCCGCAGGGCGGCCTAGTGGCGCTGTTCGGCA
Source organism: Hyphomicrobiales bacterium (assembly GCA_009377755.1). GTDB lineage: Bacteria > Pseudomonadota > Alphaproteobacteria > Rhizobiales > Xanthobacteraceae > WHTM01. The sequence goes on from WHTM01000007.1 coordinate 75,556, forward strand.
ATCTCGCGCCGAAAGGCGCGGTTCTCAAGCGCTCGGCGGCCGACGCCGACCTGTTCGAGCACGAGGGGCGGGCGGTCGTGTTCTCTTCGCTCGCCGATCTTTCCGCCCGCGTCGACGATCCCGCCCTCGATGTCACGCCGCAGGACATCATGGTCTTGCAGAATGCCGGTCCGCATGCGCCGGAGGCGATGCCCGAGGCGGGCTACCTGCCGATCCCGAAGAAGCTCGCATCAGCCGGCGTCAAGGACATGGTGCGCATTTCCGACGCGCGCATGAGCGGCACCGCCTTCGGCACCATCGTGCTGCACATCACGCCCGATTCCGCCTCCGGCGGGCCGCTCGGCCTGGTGCGCAACGGCGACCGTATCCGCCTGTCAGTGAAGCGACGGCGCATCGAATTGCTGGTCGACGACGCCGAGCTTCATCGCCGAGCCAGGGTGATGCCGCGGCCGCCCATGAAACCGACGCGCGGCTACGCCAAGCTCTATGCGGACGAAATCCTGGGTGCGGACGAAGGCTGTGATTTTGGATTCCTGAAGCCGAAGTAGCGCGCGTGTCCCGGACGCAGCGCAGCACCATAAGCGCGTTACGCGCGTCTTCGCGCGCTATGGTGGTGCGCTGCTGATCCGGGACCCCGGTTCCTTTCTTCACACGCGAAGTAAACCGGGACCCCGCATCTGCGGTGCACCGCTAGCGCGCTGCACCGCGTGCGGGGAACGCATCTATTTCCCCAATTCCCCGATCAGCGCCACGGCGGCCGCCGGCGCGCGCTCCTTGGCGCCGCTGATCATGTAGATGAACACGTCGCGCTTCCCCTTGGTTTCCCACTCCCGCGCGCGCTTAGCCCACGCGCGCAGTTCCGGCTCGGTGTAGCCGGTTTCGATATCCGCCTTTGTTTTCTCCAGCCGCGCGTAGGTGAAGTCGGCGGTCGCCTCGTCGATCGGCGGGTGCTTGTCGGATTCGACGAACGCGATCGCGACTCCGGCCTTGCGCGCGGTCGCGACGAAATCCGGCGTGACGAAGCTGTCGTGGCGCACTTCCACCGCATGCCGGACATCCTTCGGCAGCAGCGCGAGAAAGGCCGCAAAATCCTCCGGATCGAATTTTTTGGTCGGCGCGAACTGCCACAAGACCGGCCCGAGCTTCTTGCCCAGCTCGCGCACCCCGCCGGCGAAGAACCGCTCGACCGACTCGCCCGCCTCGGCCAGCACCCGGCGGTGCGTGGTGAAGCGCGGGCCCTTCACCGAGAAGACGAAGTCGTCCGGCGTCTCGGCTACCCAGCGGCGGAAGCTCTCCGGCTTCTGCGAGCCATAGAACGTTCCGTTGATCTCAATCGACGTGAGCTGCCGGCTGGCGTGCTCGAGCTCGCGCGCCTGTGTCAGCCCTGGCGGATAGAACACACCGCGCCAGGGAGGATAGGTCCAGCCGCCGATACCAATCCGTATCATACCGCAAGCTTAGCCTCGTCCGCCGGCCGCACAAATGCGGTTACATGTCCGCCTTCACCGGAAGGAACTGGGTCGTGAACAGGACTTTGTCCTCGGGGATCTCCTTGAGCAAGCCCATTTCGATGAAGGATTTTTTCAGCATTGCGACCGCCTGCGGATCGAAGGTGCCGTCCGTGGTGAAGATGCCGATCTGCTCGTCGTAGGCGCGGCTGATCACCGACGGCTTGAGGTTGACCACCTTGGCGGTGATCTCGACGGTTTTGTCCTTGTTGGCCTTCATGAAGGCGATGGTATTGAACCAGCCCTTGAGGAAGGCGCGCACCGCCTGTGGGCGCTCCGCGATCACGCTCTCGCGCACGAAGAACACGTGCGTGATGAAATTCTCGACGAACGGCGTCGCCGTCGTGATGACGCGCCATTCCTTGGCTTCCTCGAGCGCGTAGCCGACCTCGAGCGCGCCGATATAGCCGTCGATCTGGCCGGTCTTGACCACCGCGCGCGCGGGCCCCATGCCGCCCACCGGCACCGTGGTGATGCCACTCGAGCCCCACCCCTTGAGCGAGTTGATCCGCTTGCCGATCCAATCGGTCAGCGAGCCGACCGTCGTGACGCCGAGCTTCTTGCCCTTGAGGTCGTCGACGGTCTTGATCGGCAGGTCGTACTTGACCATCACCGCCATGTTCCGCGGGACGCCGGCCATGGCGGCGACCGCTTTCGCCGGCACGCCCTTGGCCATGAAGGCCATGCCCGGGCCGCTTCCGATGCCGATATCGATGCTGTCGGCGGTCAGCGCCTGTTGCATCTTGGCGTCGCCGCCGAACGCTGACACGTCCAGTTCGATCCCTTGCTTGGCAAATTGGCCGGTCTGTATGCCGACTTCGATGGGGGTGAAAGTCCAGGCAAAGGCCACAGCCTTCCCGACACGCAGCTTTTCCGCCGCGCCGGCGGGTGTGACCATCAGGGCGACGAAACCGATCAGGAACGCACGGAAATAACCTCGCATGGCATCCTCCCACTGGCCGTCAAAGCGGCCGGCCTTGACGGAAATCATCACAGAAATCGGTAACTGTCGCAATGCACAATGACGGCGGTTGCGTTGACCGGGATAGGGCCCATCACTACAATTATTGAATCTCCGGCGAAACGGCAGGACATCCGGCCATGCACATCATCGACTCGCACTTCCACTGGTGGCCCCGTTCAATTTTCGACAAGCTTTGCAAGCGTAACGGGTATCCCAGCGCTCGCGTGAACGCGAAGGGCGGCTACGACTACATGCGCCGTCAGGAGAGCGGACAGCATCTCAACAGCTGGGCCGAGTGGTTCGATCTCGACAAGCAACTGGAGCACATGGACGGCCTTGGTCACCGGGTGGACGTGGTCTGCTCGATCGGGCCGTTTTCTGTCGCTTTCTCCGACATGCCGGTGGAGGAGGGGCGCGACTACGCCATCATGTGGAACGAGGAGATGTCAGGTGCGCAGCGCAGGTATCCCGGCCGATTGTGGGCAAGCGCCGCGGTGCCGCTGCAAGACACCAGGGTCGCCATCGCGGTGGTGGACGACGCGGTGAACCGGCTCGGCCTGATGGGGGTGAACCTCCCCGGCAGCGTCGGCGCCGATCCGCGTATCGATGCCGAGCGCCTCGCGCCGTTTTATGCCCATGTCGAGAGGCTTGGCCTGCCGGTGTTTCTGCATCCGACCGATGTCACCTTCCAGGATATGCTCGACGGCTACGACGGCGCGCTGCACTTGAGCCTCGGCCGCGTCATCGAGGTGAGCGTCGCCGCCTCGCGGTTGATCCTCTCCGGCATGATGGAGCGGCATCCGAACCTCAAGGTCGTGCTGTCGCACACCGGCGGTGCGCTGCCGTATCAGTCCGGCCGCATGGACAAGAACTCCAAGGCGGCCAAGCTGCCGCAGCCGGTCTCAAGCTACATGAAGCGGATGTTCACCGATACGGTGTCCCCGCACTCGGCCGGCATGAAGTTCGCGATCGATTACTACGGCATCGACAACGTCATGTACGGCACCGACTATCCGTGCTGGGATCCGGCGACCTGCCTCAAGCTGATCGATGAGATCGCGTTGTCGGACGCCGACAAGCAGAAGCTGTTCTACACCAACGCGCGGCGCATTCTCGGCCTGCGCGATTCCGCACCGGCGAAGGTGCCGCAACGCGAACCGGCGCTGGCGTAGGAATTCACGAATGTAGAGGGGGCTGGGCGCACCCGGATCGGCGCTTCGCGCCGTCCGGGCACAGGCTCCACGCCGTAACCCACCATCGGAAATCGCCGCGAGTCATATGGTTGGTTACGCGCCTTCGGCGCTAACCCACCCTATGAAATCCGGACTCATTCACCGAGCTACAGCGGCTTGATTGCGACCTTGCGGAACTTGATCACGCCGCCGCCGTGCTGGAGCGTGAATGGCCCTTCGACGAACAGGCCGTTGTGGAGTTCCGCGGTCTTCTGGCCGTTGAGCATCGCGGTGATCTGCCGTCCCTTGGCGGTGATCTCGTAGGTGTTCCACTTGCCGCCGGCCTTCGGCATCGGGTTCACCTCGGCAAAGTGAACGATCCCGCCGGTGCCGTAGGTCGGGTCCTTGCGCTGGTCGAAGATGTTCACCTCGTAGCAGGACCGGTCGGTGATCGTTGTGGGATCCTGGCAGCGGATGAAGATCCCGCTGTTGGCGTCGTCGCTCGACCAGAACTCGACGTAAATCTGGAAGTCCTTGTACTTGGCTTTGCTGACCAGGTGGGCGGGGGTCTTGCTCGTTCGCTTGTCGGCGACGATCGCGCCGTCCTCGACCCGCCAGTTGGTCTCGCCGACGCGGTTCCAGTCGTCGCTGATGGTCTTGCCGTCGAACAGCGTGGTCCAGCCGGGGCCGGACTGCGCCGATGCCTGCGGCGCGAATGGAATTGTCGCACAGACGGCGGCGAGCGCGAATACGCAAGTTGATGCACGTTGCATGGTGATTCCCTCCCTACGCGTGACGACGTTTTCTTGTGCGCAGACGCTAGCACGTAGCCCGCATTGAGCGGAAGCGAAATGCGGGGAGGGCGGCCCGGATGTCGCTTCCCTCCATTCAGGCTACGATGCTTGATTCAATTCGGCGCAAACCGCTCGTCCACGCTCTCCCATTTGTCGTAGCCGACGACCTTCTTGTAGGCCTCGAAATCCATCCCGTCGTTGCGTTTGGTGAACCGGCCCGATTTCATGTCGAGCAGCACGTTCTCGATCGCCTTGGCGGCGTGCATCACGGTATCGAGCCCGAGCACCGCGCAGTTGAAGCCGAGCTCGCCCAGCTCGTCCATGCTCAGGATCGGGGTGTGGCCGCCCATCAGCGGGTTGCAGATCTGCGGCACGTCGAAAGCCTTCCCGATGCGCTTGAGCTCGTCAATGCTGCGCGGCGCCTCGATGAAGATGCCGTCGGCGCCCGCCTTGATGTAGCGCTCGGCCCGGCGCATCGCCTCGTCGAGGTCGTAGACCGCGCGCGCGTCGGTGCGCGCCAGGATCCAAGTCTCCGGATTGATGCGTTCCGAGCAGGCCGCCTTGATCTTCGCCTCGGCAAGCTCGATCGGCACCACCTTCTTTCCCACCATGTGGCCGCAGCGCTTCGGCCATTGCTGGTCCTCGATCAGGATCGCGCTCGCACCCATGCGCTCGTAGCTCTGCACCGTGTGCACCACGTTCTTGACGTCGCCGTAGCCGTCGTCGCCGTCGACGAACACCGGCAGGTCGCAGGCCCCCATGATGTCGCGCACCGCGGCGGAGATCTCACCGAAGCCCTTGAGGCCCACATCGGGCACGCCGTAGCGGGCGCCGACCGCCGGGAAGCCGCCGATGAAGTAAGTCTCGAAGCCGATCTGCTGGATCAGCCGCGCGCTCAGCGCGTCGTGCGCGCCGGGTACGACCAGGAAGCGCTTGTCCTTGACCGCCTTGTTGATGATCTGACGAAAACTGGTCGGCATTGAGCGGCTCCGCGATTGTCGTTATGGTCCGGCGGGAGAAGTCCCGCCGCTTACGAATTCAAGCGCAGTTTCATCAACAAGGCCAGCGCCCGAAGACGAGTGCAACGAGAATGGAGTCAGCGCGTGATCTTTGTGGCGGTTGATATTGGCGGGACCTTCACCGATCTGATCGGCTTCGACGCGGCAGCCGGACGGTTCGTGCAGGCCAAGAGCCTCACCACCCCGGCGCATCTCGTGCAAGGCGTGATCGACTGCATCGACAAGAGCGGACTTTCCGGCAGCGATATCGGCGAGCTGATTCACGGCTCGACCACCGCCATCAATACGCTGATCGAGCGCAAGGGCGCTAAGACCGGGCTGATCGTCACGCGCGGCACCCGCGACGTCTATATCATCGGCCGCGGCAATCGGCCGGAGGCCTACAACCTCCTGTTCCACAAGCACCGGCCCCTGGTGCCGCGTCACCTCACGTGCGAGGTGACGGAGCGCCTACTGGCGTCGGGCGATGTGCACGAGCCGCTCAATCGGGAGACGATTGCGGACGCCTGCCGCGTGCTGGCCACCGAGGGCGTCGAGGCGGTCGCGGTGTGCTTCCTGCACTCCTACGTCAATCCCGAGCACGAGCGCGTCGCCGGCGAGATTGTGCGCGCCGCGCTGCCGAACGCCTATCTGTCGCTGTCGCACGAGATCCTGCGCGAGTATCGCGAGTTCGAGCGCATGTCGACAACCGTGGTGAATGCCTATCTCGGCCCCATGGTCGGCGGCTATGTGAAGGGCCTGAAGTCGAGCCTCGGCGCCATCGGCTTTGCCGGCGACCTCTCGATCATGCGCTCGAACGGCGGCGTGATGACGCCGGAGGTCGCCACCCAACGACCGGTGGCGATGATGGAATCGGGGCCGGTCGGCGGCATCATCGCCTCGGCGCGCGTCGGGCGGACGCTCGGGCTGCCGAACGTCATCTCGTTCGATATGGGTGGCACCACCGCCAAGGCCGCGCTGGTGCGCGACGGCGAGCCGACCATGGCGCCGGGCTACTACGTCGGCGGGTATGCGTCGGGCCATCCGGTGATGCTGCCGATGATCGACGTGGTCGAGGTCGGCGCCGGCGGCGGCAGCATCGCCTGGATCGACGAGGTCGGCGCGCTCAAGGTCGGGCCGCAGAGCGCCGGCGCCGATCCGGGCCCGATCTGCTACCGCGTCGGCGGCACCGAGCCGACCATCACGGACGCCAACGTAGTGCTGGGCCGGCTCGATCCGGACAATTTCCTCGGCGGCACGATGAAGCTCGACGCCGACGGAGCGCGCCGCGGCATCGAGGAAAAAATCGCCAAGCCGCTGCGGATGGACACGGTCGCGGCGGCGCAGGCTATCATCGAGATCGCCATCGCCAAGATGTCGCTCGCGGTGCGCGAGGTGTCGGTGCAGAAGGGCTATGATCCGCGCGATTTCGCGCTGATCGCCTCGGGCGGCGCCGGGCCGCTGCACGTGCTCGCGATCGCGCGCGAGTTGCACATCCCGAAAGTGGTTGTGCCGCTGTTCCCGTCGCATTTCTCGGCGCTGGGCATGCTGCTGGCGGACGAACGGCACGATTTCATCCGCACCCATTATTCCGACCTGGCCGGTGTCGACTTCGCGGCGCTCGCCGCCATCCATGACGAGATGGCCGCCGAGGCGCTGGCGAGCCTGCGCCATTCGAAGGGCGCCGATCCGCTGATCCATCTCGATCTGCGCTATGTCGGGCAGGAGTTCACGCTGTCGGTGCCGGTGAACCGGCAGCAGCTCCTCGACGGCGACCGCGAAGGCATCCGCCGCGCGTTCGATGCGCTCTACGAGCATCGCTATGCGCACCATTCGCCGGAGGAGCCGGTGGAGATGGTCAACATCCGCCTGGCGATGGTCGGCAAACGCCCGGCGCTTGCATTTCCGCAGCTCGCCGCGGCGAGCGCGGTGAAGCCGTTGCACCGGCGCCAAGTCTATTTCAGCGACGTGACCAGGCCGGTCAATTGCCCGGTGTATCAGCGCGAGCACCTTTTCGCTGGCGCGCGCATCGACGGGCCGGGGTTGATCCAGGAGCACGGCACGACCACGGCGCTGTTCGCGCAGGACGCCTGCACGATGGCGCCGTCCGGCGAGCTGATCATCACGGTGGGAGGCGCGTGATGGCTTCGCGCCGACTTTCGCCTTGTGTCCCGGGCGCAGCGCGGCACGCAATGACGCGCTGCAGTACCGGGACCGTTACGAATTCGGTTCTGGAACGGTCCCGGATCAGCGGTGCACCGCTGCGCGCTGCACCGTGTCCGGGACACCTGTGGTGAGGTGATTGCAGATGTCCAACACCTTCGATCCCGTCACGCTGGAAGTCATCCGCAACGCCCTGCCGGCCGTCGCCAACGAGATGGCGGCCGACCTGCAGCGCACCTCCTACAACATGATGATCTACGAGGTGCGCGACTTCTGTACTGCGCTGATCGATCCCAGCGGCGAATTGATCTCGCAGAACGTCGGAGGGGTGTCGCACTTCGTCGCCGATCTCGGCGTCATTATCACCGACGGCATGCAGCGCTACGGCAAGGACGGCTACAAGCCCGGCGACGTCATCATCACCAACCATCAGGCGGTGGCCGGCCAGCACCTCAACAACGTCGTCATCTACATGCCCTATTTCTACCAGGGCGAGCTGTTGATGTTCTCCATGGTGCGCGCGCACTGGATCGACGTCGGCGGCACCTCGACCGGCTTCGGTGCCGGCGCCACCGTGGCCGACCCCTGGCTCGAGGGACTGCAACTCGACCAGCTCAAGATTTACGAGGAAGGAGAGCTCAACGACACCCTCTACCGTGTCATCAAGGACAACATCCGCTTTCCGGAGTCCTCGCTCGGCGACCTGAAATCGCAGATGGCCGCCTGCCGGCTGGCGGCGCGGCGGCTGGACGAGCTGTTCGACAAGTACGGCCGCGACACGCTCCTGTCCGCGATCGACCAGATCTTCGACGAGACCGAGCAGAAGTGCCGCAACGTGGTGATGCAGCTCGCCGATGGGCTCTACGAGGCCGCGGCGTCGATCGACGACGATGGCGTGCTCAAGGGCGAAGAGGTGCCGATCCACGTCAAGATCACGGTCAAGGGCGGCGACATGACCGTCGACCTCTCGGGCTGCTCGGCCGAGCGCAAGGCCGCGATCAACTCGCGCACCTATGCCGGAGCCCGCGTCGCCTACAAGGCGCTGACCGGCCCGCTCGACCCCGTGAACGAGGGGTCGTTTCGCGCGCTAAAAGTCATCATCCCCGAAGGCAACATCATGATGGCGCGCTTCCCGGCCCCGATGGCGGGCTGGAGCGGCATCGTACCGACGGTGGTGGACGCCATCGTCAGGGCGCTGGCGAAGGCGATGCCGGATCGGGTGCCGGCCGGCCATCACGGACTGCTGGGTGGGGCGGTGGTATTTTTCGGCACACATCCCAAGACCGGGCGGCGCTTCGTGGTGCAGAGCATCGAAGGCGGTGGTTGGGGAGGCCGCCCATTCGAGGACGGGGAGTCCGGCACGGTGTCGGTCTGCCAGGGCGACGTGCGCAACGGCTCAATCGAGGGCATCGAGCTGAAATGCCCGGTGGTGGTCGAAAAGCGGGAGCTGCGGCAGGATTCCTGTGGTGCGGGCAAGTTCCGCGGTGGACTCGGCATCGACATGCAGGTGCGCAATCTCGTCGAGGGCAAGTGGAACTTCGAGATGCCCCGGCGCGGCAAGTGTCCGCCATGGGGGCTCTGGGGCGGTACACCGGGCGAGCCGGGCGGCTACCTGATGAAACTGCCCGTCGAGGACAGCTTCACGATCATGGCCGGCAGCCATATCCAGGTGCCGATCAATGCCGAGGCGATCGTGCGCACCGGCGGCGGCGGCGGCTGGGGCGATCCACTCGAGCGCGACCCCGAGGCGGTGCGTCACGATGTCGTGGAGGAATTCATCTCGCCGCAGTCGGCGCGCGACACGTATGGTGTCATTCTCAGGCCTGACGGCGAGGTCGATACACCGGCGACCACACAGCAGCGGAATGCGCTAAGATTGCGTTCTTCCTTCTCCCTCTCCAGCCGAAGTCGGATGTTTCCGACGTCGGACACCAAATAATACCGAACTCGGATGTTCCCGAGATTGGGAGGGGAGAGGGCCGGGGTGAGGGGCTTCGGCGCTCACTGAGAATGAGGGAGAGGGAGCGCACGGTGCCTGGAGGCGAAGCCTCCCAAAGAATCGCATGATGGATAAACGAACTTACGTCCTGGTCCATGGTGCCTGGCATGGCGGCTGGTGCTGGAATCGGGTGGCCGATCGGCTTGCAGCCGCCGGCCACCGCGTGTTCACGCCGACACAGACCGGCCTCGGCGAGCGCAAGCATCTGCTCAGTGCGGCCATCACCCCCGACACCTTCATCGATGACATCGTCAACGTCATCGACGCGGAAGAGCTCGACGGCGTGATTCTGGTCGGCCACAGTTTCGGCGGACGTTCGATCGCCGGCGTCGCCGACCGCATGCCGGAGCGGTTGCGGCGACTGGTGTTTCTCGACGCCGGATTGCCGGAAAGCGGCAAGTCGAACTTCGAGCAGTTGGCGCCCGAGGTGCGCGACGCGCGCATCAAGGCGGCGCAGGACTTCAGCGGCGGCTTGAGCATGCCGCCGCCCAAGGCCGCGGCGTTCGGCGTCACCGATCCTGCCGACGCGGCCTGGCTGGAGCGGCGGCTGACGCCGCATCCGTTCGCCACCTACAGCCTTCCGCTGGTGCTGAAAAATCCCATCGCCAACGGCGTACCGGCGACCTACATCCGTTGCGTCGCGCCGGCCTATCCGAACACGGCCAAGAGCGCGGAATACGCTCACTCCCGCGCCGATTGGCAATACCTGGAAATCCGCACCGGCCACGACGCCATGGTCACGGCTCCTGCGGGGCTGGCGGAGATGCTGCTGGCGGTGGGATGACAGCGGTGAGGTCAGTGAGCGATCACGACGCCGCGCCCATGCGGGTGGCGTCAACGAAGTGCTCGGTGGTGTCGTCGATCTGACGGCCGCGCCGGCCGCGTGGCGCATGAACGTAGAGCCCCGCCGCCTTGGCGACCGGCCCCTTGCTCACCGCCGGCCGCGGTGGCGGCATGGGGATCTGGTAGGTGACCGGCTGCGCATGGTCGGCGAGCATCTTCCCATCGCTGAAGGTCTGGTTGTACAGCATCATGCCGCGCACGAAATTGGTCTGGCCGCGCATGAGCAGACCAAGGGCGGCGCGCGCGAAGCCCGGCGCCGTGCGCCAGTTCAGGTGCTTGCTGTAGAGCACACGCTGGGTCCTCAGCAACTCGCGATAGAACACGTTCAGCGGCAGCTTGGTCGGCAGGACCGCGTGCTGAATGTCGAACAGCCGATAGTCGCGGGTGTTCAGCCGGCGTTGTTCGGTGATCCAGCTCTCGGTGCCGGGGTACGGCGTGTTGATGCTGATGTTGACGATCTCGGGGATCTCCAGGCACCAGTTTCGCACGGTGGCGAAGCGCTCCTCGTCCCAATCGGGATCGGCGATGATGTTGATCGCGACCTCGATGCCGAGCGTGCGAGCGAATTCGAGCGCTTCGAAGTTCTTGCCCAACGACACGCGCTTGCGGAACCTTTGCAGTCCCTCCTCATCGATCGCCTCGATGCCGAGGAACATGTACTCGAGGCCGAGCGTCTTCCAGAATTGAAAGACTTCTTTGTTGCGCAACAGGACGTCTCCGCGCGTCTCGAGATAATACTGCTTGCGGATGTTCTTGCGCGCGATCGCCTCGCCGATGGCAAATCCGTGCCTGCCATGGATGAAGGCGACGTCGTCGACGATGAAAACACCGGGCTCCTTGATCGACGCCAGGTCTTCGATGACCCGTTCCGGGCTCATCAACCGATAGCTGCGCCCGTAAAAAGTCCACGCACTGCAGAACGAGCAATCCCAGGGACAGCCGCGCGAGAATTCGATTGAAGCGGCGGGATCGAGAATGCCGATGAAGTAATTGCGGCGATGGCGCAAGAGGTCGCGGGCGGGCAGCAGATCGTCGAGGTTGTGGACGAAATCCGGCGGCGGCCCTTCGGTATCCGCGGTGACGGCGCCGGCCGTCATCCCGACCGCACTGCGGTCCTCTTCGACCGCTTCCAGCAGCTTCGCGATCGACGCCTCGCCCTCGCCCTTGAGCACGCAATCGATCGCTCCCTCGCCGTGCTCCAGGATGGCGTGCGCCGTGAACGAGGCGCTGTGCCCGCCGACGCAAATGAAGCAGCGCGGCAGCGTCGACTTTGTCTCCTTCGCGAGATCGACGATCTCGGGAACGTTGGCGAGATAGTTGCAGGAAAACGCAACGGCGTCGGGCCGCCACTCAGCGATCATGTGGCGATAGTCGTGGTGGCTTTCGACCTGCAAGTCGATCAGTCTGGTGTCGTGGCCGGCACGCCGCGCCGCCTCCGCGACCAGCTCGAGCCCGAGCGGTTCGAGCCGCAGGAACACCCGCGTGTATAGCAATGGGCCGGGATGTACGAACAGGAGTCGCATCGCGGCACCTCTTGGGCCCTGCGGTGGGAGCCGCCCGCCGATAACTCAATGACCACAGGGACGATACGTTCCGTCGCTTGCGCGCAGAGGGCAGAGGTAGGCCGCTACTGTACGCCCGCCGCGCCCGCCTTCTTCACCACCGCGCCCCAGCGTACGACCTCCGACTTCACGAATGCCTGCAGTTCCTCCGGCGGACCGCTGACCAGTGGAATGATGCCGCGCTTGTTGAAGTCGGCGACGATGTCGGGCTCGCTGAGGAGCGCGCGCAGCTCGGCGTTGAGCTTGGCGACGATCTCCTTCGGCGTGCCGCCCGGTGCCACCACCATCTGCCACGACGACACGTCGTAGCCCGGAAGCCCGGCCTCGTTCAGCGGCGGGATCTCGGGCGCAGCCGCGACGCGCTGCCTGGTCGAGACGCCGATCGCGCGCAGCTTGCCGGCCTTGACCAGCGGATAGGCGGTCGAGAAATCGCCGAACATCACCTTCACGTGGCCGGCCACCGTGTCGTTGAGCGCAGGCGACAGGCCCTTGTAGGGCACCTGCGTCATCTCGGTGTCGGTCATGGTGTTGAGCATCGCCATGTTCAGATGGCCGGCGCCGCCATGCCCGTTCGACCCGAACGGCAGGCCACCCTTCTGCTCCTTGGCGAGCTTGACGAGATCGGCGATCGAATGCACCGGCGTCGCCGGATTGACCACCAGCAGGAACGGGATGCCGGCCACCAGCGCGACCGGGGTGAGGTCCTTGGTCGGATCGTAGGCGAGCTTCTTGTAGATGCTGACGTTGATCGCCATGGTGGTGCTGGTGGCAAGCAGGACGGTGTGGCCGTCCGGCGCCGCCTTGGCGACGTAGGTCGCGCCGATCGAGGACGCGGCGCCCGGCTTGTTCTCGACCACGAAGGGCTGGCCGAAGCGCTTCTCCAGCTTGCTGCCGAGCATGCGCGCCATCGTGTCGGTCGTGCCGCCGGCCGCATAAGGGACGACGAAGCTGACCGCCCGCGACGGGTAGCCCTGCGTCTGCGCCGGCTGATGCAGCGCGGCCAGCGTCAGGCCGACGATAGTTGCACGAAGCAGTGTCTGCATGATCGTCCTCATAGGATGTTTGCCTCGGCCATCACTCAATCCTGCAGGAGGCGAAGCGCCGTTGCAATCGGCAAGCAGAGCCGCCGTCCCTGACCGGGCAAAGCGGTAAAGCCACTCGCCTGATAAAAGGCGGCGGCATGCTCATCCTTGGCGTCGACCATCATGGCAAAGGCACCGATACCGAAACGGTCGGTGCGGATGATGGCGTCGGCGATCAAGGCGCTGCCGAGACCCTTGCCCTGATGCGTGGTTGCGACCGCGAGGCGGCCGACGAGCATGACCGGAACGACGGGATAGCGTGGCAGCGCCTTCGCCATTTCGCGCGGCAGAGCATCGAGAGCGACGCTCGCCGCCGCGAGCGTATAGAACCCCGCAATCGTCTTGTCCTGATCGACAGCGACGAAGCAGCCCGCAACACGCCGCCGGACATCCTGGGATGCCCGCTCTTTGAAATAGCGGTCGAGCGAATCGGAACCGGAGTGGAACGCGCTGCGGTCGTGGTCGGGATTAAGCGGCTCGGTGACGAAGGGCGGCTTCACCGCACGTCGCCGATCAGGCGCCGATGGCGCTTGACGGCGCGTTTGAGCCCGGACGACGGCTGCGGCGGATTGAGCAGGAGGGCGGCGAACTTCTCCTGCGCGGCGCGCGACAGCCGGATCACCTCGGCATCGGCGACCGTTCGCCGCGCCGCGTTCTGAGCAGCGGTGACGACGAAATCGCTGACCGAGCGGCCCTCGATCTCGGCGGCGCGCTTAACCAGCGCCAGCGCCTCGGGGGACAGGCGGGCTTCCAAACGGGCGGAACGGGCTGTGGTGTCGGACATGGCAGTCACCTCGGCACAAATGTACGGTGGTCTACCGGACAAATCAAGCGGACCGAAAGCGAACATCCGAGGAGACAGCGGTTGCCGAGTTTGACCTACCCCGTCGCCCCCCGCCGAGCGCCTCCGCGAGCGCCGCGGAGTCCGCACCACCCGCCATGCGCGGCACCGGCAGCACGTTGATCGGATGCACGAAGCGGCGGATCGAGTCGACGGTGTCATCAAGCGGAACGGCGGAGCCCTCGGTCTCGTTGACCACGACGGTCAGCACCGTCAATTCGCGCCGCATCAACGCGTCGAGCGCGGTGAGCGTGTGGCTGATGGTGCCGAGATAGCTGCCGGCGACCAGGATCAGCGGCAGCCTCATGATCACCATCCAGTCGAGCACGGTATGCTCCGCGTCGAGCGGCGCCATCACGCCGCCGACGCCTTCGACGAACAGCACGTCGCGGCGGGTGAGGATCGCGCGCAGGGAAAACTTGCCGAGTTGGGCGAAGTCGACCGCCGAGCCCTCCCGGCGCGCGGCCATGTCGGGGGAAAGCGCGGCGCGGTAGCGCCACGGGGAAATCTTGGCGATCTCCTCGAGGCTGGCGGGGCGGCCGAGGGCGGTCAACAACACGCCGGGATCGCTGTTTGCCGCCGTCGTCGGATCGAAACCGGTGACCACCGGCTTGAGCGCCTCGACGATGCGGCCCGACGCGCGCAGATGCCGGATCAGTCCGGCAGTGACGAAGGTCTTGCCGATATCGGTGCCGGTCGAGGTCACGAAGATCGCCGTCATGACGCCGCCGCCATGATGTTGTCGCGCACCACATTTGCGAGCCGCTCGACGGCCGCGTCGGGCTGCTCGGCGCTGAACGTGAAGCGCAGGCGTGCGGTCCCCTCGGGAACGGTCGGCGGCCGGATCGGCGCCACCAGGAAGCCTTCCTCCTCCAGCAGCCGCGCGGCGGTGATCGCGCGCTCGGCGCTGCCGAGGATGACCGGCACGATCGGGCTCTCCGCCTCGGGCAGGCCGAGGCTGCGGGTGAAGGCTTTGGCCTTATGCAGCGGCCGGGCCGCATACGCGGGCTCGTTCTCGATCACGTCGAGGGCGGCGATCGCGGCGGCAACGATCGCCGGCGGCAGGCCGGTGGAATAGACCAGCGTACGGGCGCGGTTGCGCATCAGTTCGCACACGGCATGCGATGCGCACAGATAGCCGCCATAGGTGCCGACCGCCTTGGACAACGTGCCCATATGCAACGGCACCTCGACCGGTGCGCCGTGCGCGAACGCGGAGCCGCGTCCGCCGCCGATGACGCCGAGCCCGTGGGCATCGTCGGTCATCAGCCACGCGTTATGGTCCTGCGCGAGGCGGCTCAGCGCGGGCAGGGGGGCGAGGTCGCCATCCATGGAGAACACGCCGTCGGTGGCGATCAGGGCGTGCGGGTGGCGCCGGCGATGTTCGGCGAGCAGAGCCCGCGCATGCGCGACGTCGTTGTGCCGGAACGGCAGAATGGTGGCGCGCGACAGCCGTGCGCCGGACCACAGGCAGGCATGCGACAGTTCATCGAGGACAATCAGGTCTTCCGGGCCGACCAAGGCGGGAATAATGCCGGTATTAGCGAGATAACCCGACCCAAAGACGCAGCAATCCTCGCTGCCCTTGAGACCCGCCAGCCGGCCTTCGAGCTTGGCGAACAGCGGGTGGTTGCCGGTGATCAGCCGCGAGGCGCCGGAGCCGACGCCGTGCTCCCTGACCGCCGCCACCGCCGCCGCGATCACCGCCGGATGCTGGCTGAGATTGAGATAATCGTTGCAGCAGAACGAGATGAGCGTCCGGCCGCGGCGCACCGTCGCGGCACCTCCGGTGCGCAGGGTCTCGACCAGCCGGCGTCGCAGGGTCTGCTCCTCCAGCGCCGCAAGCTTGCCGGTTGCGAATTCGTCGAGCGACTGCATTGTGGGAAAATGGACGCCCCGGCGCCGGAAGGGAAGCCTCGAATGGCCTCGACTCCCAGCAATCACAGTGCGGGCACATCGCCGCAGGCCGCGCCCGCGCCGGACTGGTACCGTGCCGGGCTCGGCCACATCTGGCGGCCGTATGCGCAGATGAAGACCATCCGGCCGCCGCTGCCGACCGTCGGCACCCACGGCACCCGCATCACCCTCGCCGACGGGCGCGAACTGATCGACGGCATCGCCTCGTGGTGGACCGCCTGCCACGGCTACAATCATCCCCACATCCGCCGGGCGGTGGAGCGGCAGCTCGCCGCCATGCCGCACGTGATGTTCGGCGGCCTGGTGCACGAGCCGGCGCTGACCCTGGCGCGGCGCCTGGCGGCGCTGCTGCCGGGCGATCTCGAGCACGTGTTTTTCTCCGAGTCCGGCTCGGTCGCCGTGGAAGTCGCCATGAAGATGGCGGTGCAGTTCTGGCTCAACCGCGGTGCGCGCGGGCGATCGAAGTTCCTGGCCTTCACCGGCGGCTACCATGGCGACACCACCGGCGCGATGGCGGTGTGCGATCCGGGCGACGGTATGCACCGGCTGTTCCACGATCTGTTGCCGCGGCATAACATCGTCGATCTGCCACAGGACGAGGCGACGATCGCAGCATTCGAGCGCAGCCTCGACGAACACGCGCACGAGCTTGCCGGGATCATTGTCGAGCCGCTGGTGCAGGGCGCGGGCGGCATGCGCTTCCACGATGCCGCGGTGCTGCGGCGGCTGCGCGACGCCGCCGACCGCCGTGGCCTGCTGCTGATCCTCGACGAGATCTTCACCGGCTTCGGCCGCACGGGTGCGATGTTCGCCTGCGCGGCGGCGAGTGTGGTTCCCGACATTGTTACGCTCGGCAAGGCCTTGACCGGCGGCACGCTACCGCTCGCCGCCACGGTGGCGCGGGCGCACGTGTTCGACGCCTTCTGGTCGGACGATCCCGGCCACGCGCTGATGCACGGCCCGACCTACATGGCCAATCCGCTCGCTTGCGCCGCTGCCAACGCCTCGCTCGACCTGTTCGAGACCGAGCCGCGGCTTGCGCAGGTCGCCGCCATCGCGCAGGCCTTGCGGGATGGGCTCGAACCGTGCCGCGGCCTGCCCGGCGTGAAGGATACGCGCGTGACAGGCGCGATCGGCGTGGTCGAGCTTCACCGCATCGACGACGTCGATGGCATGCGTGCGCGCTTTGCGGATAAGGGCGTGTTCATCCGCCCGTTCGGAAACATCGTCTATCTGACGCCGTCGTTCACGATTACTGCCGACGATTTGGTGGTGCTGACAAACGCCGTCGTCGGCCTATTGACGGCGCGATCGTCCTGAACCAGAAGGCGGCCATGAAAGTTCTTGTCATCGGCGGCGGTATCGGCGGGCTGACGACGGCGCTCAGCCTGCATGCCGCCGGCATCGAGGTCGCGGTCTTCGAGCAGGTGCCGAGGATCGAGGCGCTCGGCGTCGGCATCAACCTCCAGCCCAACGCGGTGCGCGAGCTGATCGAGCTCGGGCTCAGTGACGACCTCAAAGCAGTCGCAATCGAGACGTCGACGTTGACCTACTACAACAGGTTCGGTCAGCCGATCTGGTCGGAGCCGCGTGGCCTTGCCGCCGGCTACGCCTGGCCGCAGTATTCGATCGACCGCGGCGACCTGAACATGATTCTGCTGACGGCAGCGGCCTCGCGTATCGGTGCGCACAATATTCATGCCGGGCACAAACTCGTCGCCTTCAAGCAGGCCGACGGTGGCGTGGTGGCGCAGTTTGTCGATCGCGCCACGGGGCGGACGCTGCCGTCGCAGCGGGGCGACGTTCTGGTCGGCGCCGACGGCATCCATTCGGCCGTGCGCGCCCAGCTTTACCCGGACGAGGGGGCGCCGGTATCGAGCGGCCGCATCCAATGGCGCGGCGTGATCGAGGCTGAGCCGTTCCTCGACGGACGCACTCATGTGACCATCGGATCGCGCGATAGTCGCGCGGTCATCTATCCGATGAGCGAGGCGGCGCGTCGGCAGGGGCGCTCGCTGATCAACTGGGTAACAGTGCTCGGCCGGCAGATGGCCTCGGACCAGCCGGGCACCTGGGACCGAACGGCCTCGAAGGATCGATTCTTTGCCCGGTTCAAGGACTGGAACTTCGACTGGATTCCGTTCGCCGATCTGATCGCCCGGACGAAGGAGATCTTCGAGTATCCCAAGGACGATCGCAACCCGCTGCCGCGCTGGAGCGTCGGGCGGGTGACGCTGCTCGGCGATGCCGCGCACCCGATGCGGCCGATCGGCTCGCAGGCGGGCAGCCAGGCGGTGGTCGACGCCCGTGTCCTCGCATTGGCGCTCGCGACCGCGCCGACGATCGCAGACGGCCTGAAGGCCTACGAACGCGAGCGGCTGCCGTTGATGAACAATGTGATCCTACGCAATCGCGAGTTCGGTCCCTCGATCATCATGGACATGGCGCAAGAGCGGGCGCCGAGCGGCTTCACCGACATCGAAGAAGTCATCCCGCGCCGCGAGCTCGAAGAGATCGCCCACTCGTTCAAGGTGACCGCCGGCTTCGATCCGGAAACGCTGAACAAGCGAGCATCCTACGACGTGCCGCCATACCTTCGGTACGGTGGTCGTTCCCACGCAAGCGGGAACCCATAACCCCTGACCTCGCGGGTACGGAGTATGGGTCCCCGCTTGCGGGGGGACGACGCAAGCGACAAGTCGGTCGTCCGAGGACGGTATCAGTTGGTCTTGATCCCGGCCGCCTTGATGATCTCGGCATTTTCCTTGAGCTCCTTGCTGATCAGCGCCGCGAAGTCGGTCGGACCGGTGGCCCAAGGCTCGGTGCCGAGCTTGGCGAGGCGCTCGCGCACGGCCGACACGGCCAGTGCCTTCTGGATTTCCTGACTCATGCGGTCGACGATCTCGGGCGGGGTCTTGGCCGGGAACAGCACGCCGAACCAGAACATGTAGTCCGAGTTCGGATAGCCGGCCTCGATCGTCGTTGGGATATTCGGCAGCTGCGGAATCCGCTTCAACCCGCCGATCGCCAGCGGCACCACCCGGTTGTCGCGGATCAGCGGCAGCGCCGGCAACAGCGGCACGAAATAGAAGTCGACGCGTCCCGTCATCACCTCGGTGAGCGCCTCCGGCGAGCCTTTGAAGGGAACGTGCTGGGCCTGGAATCCGGCGCTCAGGCGGAAGCGTTCGGCATTCATGTGCGAGGCGGTCGCCGGCCCGACCGAGGCATAGTTCAGCGTCCCGGGCTTGGCCTTCGCGGCGGCGACCAGATCCTGGATCGTCTTGTAACCCTTGTTGGGCGAGGCGACGAGCACGTTCGCCAGTGTCGCCACCGTGGTGACCGGTGCAAAGTCCTTCCCGGCATCGAACTGCAAATTCTTGTAGGTCAGCGCGGTCAGCGTATGTGCCGAGGAGGCGAGATACAGCGTGTAGCCATCGGGCGCGGATTTGGCGACAGCCGTCGCCGCGATGGTGCCGCCGGCGCCGACCCGCGGTTCGATGATGCTGGTTGAGCCGAGCTGCTTGTCGACCTGCTCGAACAGCGTGCGGCCGATCAGGTCGACGGCACTGCCGGCGCTGAACGGGATCACCACCCGGATCGGCTTCGATGGCCACGACTGCGCAGCGGCGGTGCCGCCGAGCAGCGCGGTCAGCAGGATGGCCGGTAGAATCCGTTTCAACATGCTTGTGTCCTCCCTTGCACGGCGCGCATCGCGGACCGCGCCCATGATTGACGTATATCCGGTGACGTTCTTAGCGCGCCGCCGCCTTCGGTAAAAGCTTCGCCACGTTGCCTTCCAGGATCGCCGCGCCGTCGGCGCCGAGTTTGCGGATGTCCTGCACGAAATCGCGCACCGCCGACCGCGCGCGAATCTCCTGCGGATAATCCGTGGCGAAGACGATGCGGGCGGCGGGGATTTCCAGCAGCGCCGATTTCACCGCCCTGATTGCGCCGCAGAAGCCGGCGGTGTCGAAGATGATGTTGTCGCGGATGTAGTCGTCGAATGGGCGCTTCGGCAGCATGCCGTGTTTCGCGTTGCCTTTGGTACCCCAGAAGGTCTTGTCCTGGTAGCTGCGGATGCGGCCGATGATCGAGGAGATGCCTCCCCCGAGATGCGACATGTGCACCTTCAGCGTCGGATGCCGGTCGAATACGCCGGAGCTGATCAGCCGGATCATCGCCATCACCAGCGAGAATTCGCGGCCGACCGAGCGCGCGGTGTCGTAGGCGTCGAACTGCTGCGGATAGGTGAGCTTGAGCGCCGGGTGCACGAACACGAACAGGCCGAGCCGGGCAGCTTCCGCCCAGAACGGATCGAGTTCCGGCGCGTCGAGGAATTTCCCGTCCATCTCCGAGGTGATCACCACGCCGTCGAAGCCGAGCTCGTGCTTGCAGCGGGCGAGCTCCTTGAAGGCCTCGGCGCCGCCGAGCGGATGCCCATGCGCGCAGCCGATGAAGCGGCCGGGATAGTCGCGCGCCGCCTGCTTCGCCTTGTCGTTGACCAGGCGCGAGCGCTCCAGGTCGGCGCACATCGAGGCGGCGCTGGTGAGCATGGCGGCATCGATGCCGGCCTCGTCCATCATGGCGATATGCTCGTCGAGATCGTACAGCAGCTTGTGCGACGAGTAGCTCGGCGCGCCGGTCTCGTCGTATTGCAGGATCATGCCGTCGCCGGGATCCTCCTTGATCAGCTCGCGCGGCGTGAAATGATGCTGGAAATCGACGATCATCGGGTTGTTGTCTCCGTGGATGAAGTAGGGCGGGTTAGCCGCAGGCGTAACCCGCCGTGCGAACGGCGTAATACGCTTCGCTATTGCGCCCTACATGCTACGATGGGGCCAACCAAGGCAAGGGAGGACGATCATGGTCGCATTGGCGGCACGGCCGGAGCCGGTCGATATCGATCTCAGGCAGACCGCGTTGATCTGCGTCGACATGCAGAATGCCTTCGCCACCAAGGGCGGCATGTTCGACCTTGCGGGTTTCGATATTTCGAGGGCCCCTGACGTGATCGAGGTGCACCAGCGGCTGTTGCCGGCCTGCCGCAAGGCGGGCGTCAAGGTGATCTATCTGGTGATCGCCTTCAAGCCGGACCTGAGCGATGCGGGCGACCCGACCTCGCCCGCCTACCACAAGGAGCTGGCGCTGCGGATGATGCGCAGCCGTCCGGAACTCGCCGGCAAGCTGTTGATCGACGGCGGCTGGGACGCGGCGATCGTCGACGAGCTTGCGCCGCAGCCGGGCGACCTCGTCATCCGTAAGACCCGCTACAGCGGCTTCTGCCGCACCGAGCTGGAGGCGACGCTGCGGGCGAGCAACATCCGATACCTGCTGTTCACCGGGGTTGCCACCAATGTCTGCGTCGAGAGCACCGCGCGCGACGCGCATTTCAGCGAGTTCTGGCCGATCCTGATCGAGGATGCGATGAACCACTCGGGCCCCGATTTCAACCGCCAGGCGACACTGTGGAATTTTGAACACACGCTGGGCTGGGTGACACGGTCGGATCAGGTGATCGCGGTGTTGCAGACGCAAGCGAGGGCGGCGGCGTAGTCTGCCCCTCGGGGATAGTCCCTCCCCCTTTCAGGGGGAGGTAGCCAGAGTGGTTACCCAAACTGCGGGAACAGCGTCAGCGCATTGCGGCGGTCGATGGCGGCGCGTTCGGCGTCGCTGTGTAGCCCCGGCGACGTGTGCAGCTTGATCGCGTCGGCGACCAGCGGCGCCTGCACGAACGGCCAGTCGCTGCCGAACACGATCTTTCTGGGATCGGCGACCGTCTTGAGCGCCCCCATTGTGGTCGGCCCGCTGGATATGGCGACGTCGTACCAGAAGTGCCGCAGCTTGGCGGCGAACTGCTCGCGCGACCACTGCGGCATGGTCGGATCGATCATCGGCGTCGACGCCAGCCGCCAGGCGAAGTATGGCAGCGTGCCGCCTGCATGCGGCAGGATGAACTGGATGTCCGGGTAGCGGTCGATGGTGCCGCCCATCAGCAGGTTCACGGCGGCCCGTGTCGTGTCGAACAGGTATTCCATGATGAACGCCGGCCATGGCAGCGTGAGCGCGCGGCTCGACGGGTGCAGCGTCGGGTGGATGAAGACGACGGCCCTGCGCTGGTTCAGCGCGTCCATCACCGGATCGAACGCCAGATCGCCGAGAAATTTTTCGCTGTAGCTGGCGAACAGGCTCACGCCGTGGTGCTTGAGCACGTCGAGGGAATACTCGACCTCGGCGACCGCATCCTTGATGTCGCGCATCGGCACGGTCGCAAAGGCACCGAACCGGTTCGGCCACCGCGCCATCAGCTCGGAGGCGTGTTCGTTAAGGCGGCGCGCCAGCGTCTTGGCCTGCGGTGCTTCAGCGAACTGCACGCCCGGCTGCGCAACCGAGGTCAGCCCGGCCTCGATCTCGTTGGCATCCATCACCTCAAGCGCAAGCTCCGGCGAATACGGCGGATAGCCGGCGCGGCGCGCCGGCCCGAGCCCGGCTTCGCGCACGATGTCCTGATAGAACGGCGGAACGATGTGAAGGTGAACGTCGATCCTGCGCGCCAAAGGCATGTGTGCTCCATGACAAATGCGTAGGGTGGGTTAAGCGCGAAGCGCCGTAACCCACCCGTTTGTTTGCGCGATTGGTGGGTTACGTGCTGACGCGCTAACCCACCCTACGCTTTACGCTTGTCGGATCGGTCCGGAAACAGTGGCCGCAACCCTGTCACCAGTCTCGCGCCCTTCTTGCGCGTGAGATAGGTCCAGAACCACTGCAGCATGACCAGCGTCGCGGCCCGCACGCTGATCAGGAAGTAGATGTGGATCAGTCCCCAGAACCACCAGCCGAGCCATCCCTTGAGCCGCAGCCAGCCGAGATCGACCACGGCGGCATTGCGTCCGATAGTGGCAAGATTGCCGACATGCCGGTAGCGGAACGGCGCCGGCGCCGGCCGCTTTTCGATGCGCGCGCGGATCACGTCGGCCACATAGGCACCCGCTTGCTTGGCCGCCGGCGCGAGTCCGGGGACGAGCTGCTCGCCGGTCCATGGCACGCGGGCGGCATCGCCGATGACGAAGATCTCCGGATGCCCGGGCACGGAGAGATCGGGAGCAATCGCCACGCGTCCGCCGCGGTCGGTCTCGACGCCGAGCCAGTCGCCGACGCCGGTGACGATCACGCCGGCCGCCCAGATGATCGTTGCGGCGGGAATGAAGTCGTCACCGACCTTGGCGCCGCGGGTATTGATGTCTTGCACCGGGTGACGCAACACGACCTCGACGCCGAGCCGCTCCAGCGCCCGGTGCGCATAGGCGGACAGTTCCGGAGCCAGCGCCGGCAGCAGGCGGTCGCCGGCCTCGATCAGCATGATGCGCGCGGCCTTCGGATCGATGCGGCGGAAGTCCTTCGCCAGCGCCACGCGCGCAAGCTCGGCGATCGCGCCGGCCATCTCCACGCCGGTCGGGCCGCCGCCGACGATGATGAAATTCAACTGGCGGCGCTGCTCGGCCGGGTCGTCGGCGATCTCCGCCCGCTCGAAGGCAACGAGGATACGCTTGCGGATCTCGGTGGCGTCGATGATTCGCTTGAGTCCCGGCGCAAGCGGCTCCCACTCGTCGTGCCCGAAATAGAAATTGCTCGATCCCGTCGCCAGGATCAGGAAATCGTACGGGTATCGCTTCGCGTCGGTGACGACCTGACGCGCCGCCGTGTCGATCGCGGTCACCTCGCCCAGGATCACCGTCACATTGCGGTCGTGGGTGAAGATGCTGCGGATCGGCCAGGCGATCTCGGCCGGCGACAGGTCGGCGGTCGCCACCTGATAGAGCAGCGGCTGAAACAAGTGATAGTTGCGCCGGTCCACGAGGGTCACGTCGACGTCGGCCGGCGCCAGCCGCTTGGCGGCGGTGAGGCCGCCGAAGCCGGCGCCGACGACGACAATACGTGGCCGTGCATTGAGCAACTCGGTCATCGTTGATCATCCGCTCAGTCATGCCGATGAAGGTGGTGCATGTCAGGTACATGCGCATGCGCGTGTCGCCAACGACGATGAGCATGAACGTGCGTGTGCGGTTCGCCGGGCGGATCACTGGGGGCATGATTGTGCTGATGATGTTCATCATGCAAGTGCGGGTGCGCATGCGTCATCGGTTCGTGCACGTGCTCGTGTTCATGATATTCGCTCAAGTGCAGCCATACCCCGATGGCCATCAAGCCCCCGGCTGTCAGAAGCTGCAAGCTGAGCGATTCGCCCAAGATTGCGATAGCGACGACTGCGCCAATGAACGGCGCAGTGGAAAAATAGGCGCTCGTTCGCGCTGCGCCGAGGTGACGTAGTGCGAGGATGAAGAGCGCGAGGCTAACCCCGTAGCCGAAGAATCCGACGATCCCGGACAGGAGGCCGGACAATCCATCAGGCAACGCTCCACCAGCCCATAGCCCGAGGGCAAGATTGATAGGTCCGGCCACGAGTCCCCTCCATTGGACGATCTGGAGCGGATCGGCGAGCGAGACTTTGCGGGTCAGATTGTTGTCGAGACCCCAGGTCAGGCAGGCGCCGACGATTGCGGCCGGACCGAACAAAGCCGCCAGCGACGGCGCGCCGGACCACGACAGGATCGCCGCGCCGAGGAGCAACAGGACCATGCCGGCGGCGATGCGCCGATCGAAATTCTCCCCGAATACGAACCAGGCCAGCAGCACCGTCGCCGTCCCCTCCAAGGTCAGCAGCAACGAGGCGGTGGCGGCATCCGTCGACGCCAGTCCGATCATCAGCAAGAGCGGGCCGACGATGCCTCCGGCTGCGATCGCGCCCGCCAGCCACGGCACATCCGCGCGCCGCAGCGTTCCTTCCGCCGCATCAGCCGAGCGGAAGATGCCTGCCGGGAGATGCCGCAGCAGCGCCACCCCGATGCCAGCTCCGCAGTATAGCAGGCCGGCGAGCACGGCGGGATGGATGACGCCGACAAGCATCTTCGCCGCCGGCGTCGACGCGCCGAACAATGCCGCGGACGCGAACGCGTAGATGATGGCGGTCCGGTTCATGCCAGGAGACTAGCGCAGATGCCGCTCGACGGCGACCGTCAACAGGATTCGGAGTGATGTGGGACTCGCTGCTTGCCACGTTGGGCGGTCTGCAACGCGGAACTATCGCTGGCCTCGCCGTCGAATCGCGCGCCGGCGGGGCAGCGGCGGCCGCTTTTACGTTCATGCTCGGCGCCGTGCACGCGCTCGCGCCGGGACACGGCAAGACGGCGTCCAAGGCACTGCGGGCATGGTGATCGTGGTTGTCGCGTTCCATTCGACCTGGGCGAGCATGAGACAAGGCGATGTCGTAAAGCGACTGCGCGATCGATTAACCTTTACGATCCGTCCTTAACCTTTCAGAGAGCATTCCGTTGCATTAACGGCATTGGAATCGGAATCGGGTGGTCCGCGCACGCTCACTGCCGACGGATCGAGTCGATGCCTCACACGTCGTGACGGCGACTCTCCCCGAATTCCCAATGGCGCCGGGCGCTGTTGGGATTCCGTGTCCCCACGAGGCCCAGAATGTTGTCGTACGCAAGCGTTCGCAGCATTTCGCTTCTTCGTATCGTCGCCACCTGCGTCATCGTGCTGGCCGTGATTGCCTTGAGCGTCGGCGACGCCGACGCGCGGCGCAAGAAAAAGCGCATCGGCCACGGCAAACCACCGCCGTTCTCGCACATCGTGCTCGACGCGAAGACCGGCAAAGCGCTCGAAGCCTTCAAGGCGGACGAGCGTCGCTTTCCCGCGTCACTGACCAAGGTGATGACGCTGTACCTGCTGTTCGAGCAGATGGAGACGGGGAACCTCAAACTCAATTCGCCCTGAAGGTCTCAAAGCATGCAGCGTCGCGGCCGCCGACCAAGCTCAGGCTGCACCCCGACAGCACCATCTGGGTCGAAGACGCGATCAAGGCGCTGGTCACCATGTCCGCCAATGACGTGGCAGCGGTCGTCGCCGAAGCGATCGGCGGCAGCGAACGCGAATTCGCCAGGATGATGACCAGCAAGGCGCACTCGCTCGGCATGAGCCGCACCGTCTACGCCAATGCCTCCGGTCTGCCGGACCCGCGGCAAGTGACGACGGCGCGCGACCAGGCGATCCTCGGGCGCGCGGTCCAGTGGCACTTCCCGCGCCACTACGGATATTTCGCGACCAACCGGTTCAATTTTCGGGGGCGCGAGATCCGCACGCACAATCGCCTGCTGGGCCAGGTCGAGGGCGTCGACGGCATCAAGACCGGCTACATTCGCGCCTCCGGCTTCAATCTTGTGACCTCGGTGCACCGCGACGGCCGTCACATCGTCGCCGTGGTGATCGGCGGCCGCACCAGCCGCACACGCGACGCCTTCATGCGCAAGTTGATTCGCGAATACATCGACGACGCCTCGCCGGTGCACACGGCCGGGCCGCGTTCGAACGACGCCGGCGCACCCGATGCCGGCGACGGGCCGCCTAAGGTCCTGGCGGCCGCCGCCGCTGCGGATCAGCACGACGTCGCGAATCCCTCGCCGGCGTCCCAGACCACGCCGTCCCCGTCGGGCGACCGCGTGATCGTGCCGGCGAATGCATCGGTCGGCCGCACCGCTGCGCGGAATTCGCAGAACGCCGACACGATGGCCGCCCTGGCGTGGCGTGAATTGCGGGCCTTCCCGGCGTGGTTTCCCTACGTCCTGGTCGCTTTCATCGGCTGCGCCGGTTCCTTGCTGTCCGCCTTTTTTACGGTGCTCCTGGTGCGATGGCGGCGGCGGTTGCCACAAACGGCTTGACCCGTAACGATGGTCATGCGGTGGTCGTAATGCTAAGACCACCGCATGTCGTTCTCCTCTCATTGGGTGGTCACGATCGCGATCGGCGCCGTCGCCGTTGTGCTGGTGCTCGGCCTCATCAATATGATGCGGGGCGGCTCGCCAAATACCTCGCAGAAGCTGATGCGGCTGCGGGTGCTGCTGCAGTTTGTCGCCATCGTCATCATCATGGCGGCGATCTGGGCGATGGGCGGTTAGTGAGGGCGCGCATGGTTGTCCTCAACAAGATTTACACCCGTACCGGCGACGACGGCACCACCGCGCTCGGCACCGGCGAGAGGCGGCCGAAATACGACCTGCGCATCGCCGCCTACGGCACCATCGACGAGCTCAATGCGGCGATCGGGCTGGCGCGCCTGCATACGGCGGCCAATGCCGATCTCGACGCCATGCTGGTGCGCATCCAGAACGATCTGTTCGACCTCGGTGCCGACCTTTGCACGCCGGAGCGTCCCGACAAGCCGGCGCGCGAACGTCTGCGCCTGGTGGAGACGCAGGCGACGCGGCTCGAGCAGGAGATCGACCGGCTGAATGCCGAGCTTGCGCCGCTCACCTCATTCGTGCTGCCGGGTGGAACGCCGGCGGCGGCGCACCTGCATCTCGCGCGTACTATGTGCCGCCGCGCCGAGCGGATGATCGTCGAGCTTGCCGCTAAGCCTGACGAGAGCGTGTCGGCGGCGGTGGTCAAATACGTCAACCGCCTGTCCGATTTCCTGTTCGTCGCCGGCCGCCATGTCAACGGTAAGGGCAGCGGCGACGTGCTCTGGGTGCCTGGGCAGAATCGTTAGACGCACGGTTCAGTGCGAATCGGTCATATTGCCCGTCGAACCTCCGGCTCACCCTCGAACCCAGAATGCGCTCCGTCATCACTTTTTCCAGTCGCGCGGCAGGCATCGTCGCGTTGGCGCTGCTGCTGGGCTTCGCGTCGGCGCAGACGCAGCCGGCGGCGCAAGGACCGGCCGCAGCCGGAGTCCATGTTCCAGGCTTCTGGGATCCCCGACGACGCCCAGAGCGCCCGGACCTGTCGCGCGTCACGGCGATCCGGTTCCTCACGGAGATTGACTATCCCCCGTTCAACTATGCCGGCCCGGACGCCAACCCGGCGGGCTTCAACGTCGATATCGCGCGGCTGATCTGTGAGGAGATCAAGGCGACCTGCACCATCCAGATGCGTCGGTTCGATACGCTCCTCGACGCGCTCGACCAGAACCGCGGCGATGCCGTGATCGCGTCGATCGCCGTGACCCCGCAGGCCCGCCAGCGCGCCGATTTCACCGACCCATATTACCGTGCGCCGGCGCGCTTCGCTGCCCGCAAGGACACCAAGATCGACGAGGTTGAGCCGGAGAATCTCGAGGGCAAGAAGGTCGCCGTGGTCGCCGGCACCGTGCACGAATCCTATCTGCGCACCTTGTTCACGGAAGCAGAGCTGCGCCCCTATCCGACCAACGAGGCCGCCCGAGCAGCGCTGCGCGCGGGCGAGGTCGACCTGCTGTTTGGCGACGGCATCTCGCTGGCGTTCTGGCTCAACGGTACGGATTCGGCAGGCTGCTGCGCGTTCCGCGGCGGGCCATTCCTGGAGAGCCGTTATTTCGGTGAAGGCGTCGGCATTGCGGTTCGGCGCGGCAACGACGCCCTACGGCAGGCGCTCAACTGGGCGCTGTTCCGCCTGTGGGAGACTGGCCGGTTCACCGACCTGTGGCTGCGCTACTTCCCGGTCAGCCCATTCTGACGCCAGCGAGGACTACCCAACGCACGTTTCGTCGCCTAACGTGCCCGCCGAAGCGGTGCGGGATCGAAATGGCGCGCAAGGCGAACGCGATCGATTTCTGGCACGCGGCGGCGCCGATACCGCCGCGGTAGCGAGGGCATTTGCGGACGGCTGCATTCATCCTGATTGCTTTGCAGACTGCGATCGTGGCCATCGTCATCTATGGCGCGGCGACCTCGCGTTCGGACGCCGCCGGCAACGCAATGGCGGAGGCCTATGCGATCATCGCGGCGGCCGTATTCATCGTGTTTGCGTTGCCGGCACTAATCGTGGCGCTCGTCACACGCCAGGAGTGGCTCGCCTTGACGCTGTCATTGATCGGAGCCGTCGGGTTCGGGGCGCTCATGGCCGTCTTGTAACCGGTACCCACTTGCAATCCGCGCCGGACATCGGCACGACACGGCTGACGAATCTGGGCTAAGAATACCCAGCCGAATGAGTTCCGAATGTCGCAAGCCGCTCCCCTCGAACCCGCCGACCTGCGCAGGCTCGCCGAACAGTCGAACGCCTGGCCGTTCGAGGAGGCGCGCAAGATCGTCGCGCGGCTGCGGCGGAAGCCGAAGAGCGAGGTCATCTTCGAGACGGGCTACGGGCCGTCCGGCCTGCCGCATATCGGGACCTTCGGCGAGGTCGCGCGCACCACCATGGTGCGCCACGCCTTCCGGGTGCTCACCGACGACCGCGTCAAGACCCGGCTGATCGCGTTCTCCGACGACATGGATGGCCTGCGCAAGGTGCCGGACAACATCCCCAACAAGGAGCTGGTCGCCGCGCATCTCGGCAAGCCGTTGACGCGGGTGCCCGACCCGTTCGGCACCCATCCGAGCTTCGGTGCGCACAACAATGCGCGGCTGCGCGCCTTCCTCGACCAGTTCGGCTTCGAGTACGAATTCCTGTCCTCGACCGACTGCTATACATCCGGGCGCTTCGATGCGGCCCTCATCAAGGTGCTCGAACGCTTCGATGCGGTGATGGCGATTATGCTGCCGTCGCTGCGCGAGGAGCGGGCGCAGACCTACTCGCCGTTTCTGCCGCTCGATCCGGACACAGGCATCGTGCTGCAGGTTCCGGTGATCGCGCACGACGCCAGGGCCGGCACCATCACCTACGAACACCCCGAGACCAAGGCGCCGGTCACCGCGCATGTCACCGGCGGGCGCTGCAAGCTGCAATGGAAACCGGACTGGGCGATGCGCTGGGTGGCTCTCGGCGTCGATTACGAGATGGCCGGCAAGGATCTGATCGACTCAGTGAAGCTCTCCGGCGAAATCTGCCGCGCGCTCGGCGCCGCGCCGCCGGAGGGCTTTAATTACGAGCTGTTCCTCGACGAGACCGGGCAGAAGATTTCCAAGTCGAAGGGCAACGGACTCACGATCGAGGAATGGCTGCGCTACGCCAGTCCCGAGAGCCTGTCGCTGTTCATGTACCGCGAGCCGAAGGCGGCGAAGCGCCTCTACTTCGACGTCATCCCGCGGCATGTGGACGAGTACTATCAGTTCCTCGACGGCTATGGTCGCCAGGACGCCAAGCAGCGGCTTTCGAATCCGGTTTGGCACATCCATTCCGGCGCGCCGCCCAAGGCCGACATGCCGATTACCTTCGGCATGCTGTTGACCCTGGTGTCCTCATCGAATGCCGAGAATGCCGAGACGCTGTGGGGCTTTATTCAGCGCTACCGCCCTGGCGTGACGCCGCAGACGCATCCGCAGCTCGACGCATTGGTCGGCTACGCGATCCATTACTTCCGCGACTTCGTGCTGCCGGAAAAGCGCTTCCGCGAGCCGACCGATGCCGAGCGCGCCGCGCTGATCGACCTGCGCGACGCGCTCTCGAACCTGCCGGCAGGTGCCAGCGCCGAGGACATCCAGGAGGTGGTCTACGAGGTCGGCCGGCGGCCGCCGTTCCTCGACGCCACCAAGAAGGCCAAGGACGGCAAGCCAGGCGTCTCGCTCGACTGGTTCAACCTGCTCTACCAGGTGCTGCTCGGCCAGGAGAAGGGGCCGCGCTTCGGCTCGTTCGCCGCGGTCTACGGCCTCGACAACACCATCGGCATGATCGACGGTGCGCTGGCGCGCAGTGCGTGAGTCGCGCTGCGTGTCCCGGGCGCAGCGCGGGATGAAATCCTGCGCTGCAGACCCGGGACCGCGGTTGCCTGCCGGCGAGAAAAAGCGACCGGGTCCCGGATCAGCAATGCAGCATTGCATGCTGCATTGCGTCCGGGACACGTGCGACAATCGCCGCGGCATGACCCCCGCCGTCCTCGCCCTCATCGGCACCACCATCGTCGTCTCCTCGTTCATCTCCGGCACCTTCGGCATGGCCGGCGGGATGGTGCTGCTCGGCGTGCTTCTGGTCTACTTCGACGTCGCCACCACGATGATCGTGTTCTCGATCATCCAGTTCTTCGCCAACGGCTGGCGCGTGATGCTGTGGTGGCGCTTCGTGCGCTGGCCGATCTTCTGGTGGTACATGTTGGGCGCGCTTTTCGCCGCCGCGGCGCTGCGCGCTGTCGCCTATGTGCCGGACAAGGCGTTGGTCTATTTCCTGCTCGGCATCATGCCGTTCGCGGTCGACCTTCTGCCGGCGCGGGCGCGGCCGAACATCGAATGGCGCGGCGTGCCGTTCCTGACCGGTGTCGGGACCACCATCATCCAGATTCTCGCCGGCGTCGGCGGGCTGTTCCTCGACCTTTTCTTCCAGAAGAGCTCGCTCGACCGCAAGACCACCATCGCCACGAAGGCGCCGACGCAGACTTTCAGCCATATTCTGCGCGGCGCGTATTTCGGCTCGTTCGGATCGGTCGACGGCCTCGGCGAGCCGGGCATGCTATGGATGCTCGCCGGCGCGGTCGTGCTGGCGGTGATCGGCGTGTCGCTGACGCCCTACGTGATCGAACGCATGAGCGACACGGGCTTCCGCCGCTGGACGCGCGCGATCATCATCGCGATCAGCCTCGTGTACCTGGCACGCGCGGCGTGGCTGTGGTGGTGACAGCAATCAGTAATCGACAATCAGGCGTCAGAGCCGTCGCCTGATTATTGACCTCTGATCACTGATTCCTGTCACTGGCTTGCCCAGACGATGCGCGCCATCCACAGCACGTCCTTAAGCGGCAGAGTGCGGTTCGGATGCGCGGGATTGAGCGATTGCAGTTCTATGCTTTTCGCGGTCTTGCGCTTGAGCTCCTTCACCGTCACCTCGCCGTCGCGAGATTTGACCACGACCCGGTCGCCGCGCCGCACCGGCGCCCCCGGGGAAACCACGATGACATCGCCGCGCCGATACGCCGGCTGCATGGAGTCCCCGGATATTTCCAGCGCATAGGCATGCTCGTCGGCGACCGCCGGGAAAGCGATCTCGTCCCAGCCCTTGCCGACCGGGAAACCGCCGTCGTCAAAGAAGCCGCCTGCGCCTGCTTCCGCGAAGCCGATCAGCGGAACCGCCCGCGGGGCGATCCGGCCGCTGTCCTGGATCAGGTCGACGAAGGTGTCGATCGTGGTCCCTGTGGCGGCGAGCGCCTTCGCCACCGACTCGGTCGACGGCCAGCGTGCCCGGCCGTCGGGTGTGATCCGCTTCGAGCGGTTGAAGGTGGTCGGATCGAGCCCGGCCTTCTTGGCCAGTCCCGAGGCGGACATTTCGGCGCGCGCCGCCAGGCGGTCGAGGGCGGTCCAAATCTGTGCGTGGGTGAGCATAGGTTCACCGTCGTCGGACGTGTTCAATGGGCAACTATGACTATTGTCCGATAAATAGGAATTATAACCGTATTTGTTATCCAGTCCAGCAACCTTTTGCTGTAGCGGCCGTCTTGAACAATCTCTGCTGAGTTGGCTAGTGTCGCGATTTCGGAAGTTCGCTTGAGTTCGCAGCCTGCTCCGGAGCGAACTTCCGAATCATAGCGACACTAGCAACTTTATGAATCCAGTGTGGTTTTGGATTTGACGTTTCTGCGATGAGCCTGCCGCAACCAGGGCAGGAACTTCAAATCCACCACACTAGTGTCGCGATTTCGGAAGTTCGCTTGAATTTGCAGTTTGCTCCGGAGCGAACTTCCGAATCATAGCGACACTAGCAACTTTATGAATCCAGTGTGGTTTTGGAATTGACGTTCCTGCGATGAGCCTGCCGCAACGAGGGCAGGAACTTCAAATCCACCACACGAGGGTTATTTTGCGGGAGGCTCGCTGGGCGTGCCGATTATCTACAAGATCTGTTCGGAAATGCTGTGGCGCGAGGCTGAGCGTGACGGGGTGTTCCGCGGGGCACCGGTCGATGTTCGTGACGGCTTCATCCATTTTTCCACAGCCGATCAGCTCGCCGAGACCGCCCGCAAGCATTTTGCCGGGCAGGACGGCCTCCTGCTCATCGCCATCGACAGCGATTCGCTCGGACCGGCGCTGGCCTGGGAACCCTCCCGCGGCCGTAGCGAGCTGTTTCCACATCTCTACGGCGAGTTGCCGCTGACCGCGGTGGAACGCGTCGTGCCGATGCCGCTCGGCCGCGACGGGAAGCATGTGCTTCCGGATCTTTCCACATGATCGCGCTGTTCGACCGCATTGCGCGGCCGCTGATGCGGGCGCTCGACCCCGAGGATGCGCATTCGCTCACCGTCAAGGCGCTCAAGGTTGCGCCACTGCCGCGGCCCGCGGTCGATCCGCGGCTTTTCGTACGCGCGTTCGGACTCAACTTCCCCAATCCGATCGGCATCGCCGCCGGCTTCGACAAGAATGCCGAGGTTCCGGACGCGCTGCTGCGGCTCGGCTTTGGTTTCGTCGAGATCGGCACCGTCACGCCGCTGCCACAGGTGGGCAATCCGCGTCCGCGCGTGTTCCGCCTCGAAGCCGACGAGGCAGTCATCAACCGTCTCGGCTTCAACAGCGAAGGCGCCGACGCGGTGCTGCGGCGGCTGGCGGCGCGGGTCGATGCCGGCGGCATCGTCGGCGTCAATATTGGCGCCAACCGCGACTCGCCTGACCGCGCCGCTGACTACGTCAAGCTGATCGAGATCTTCGCGCCGGTCGCCAGCTATTTCACCGTCAATGTCTCCTCGCCGAATACGCCGGCGCTACGAGAATTGCAGAAGCTCGATGCGCTCGACGGGCTGCTTGCCCGGGTGGTGGAGACCCGCAATCGCGTCAGCCGCAACGCCGGGCCGGTGCCGGTGCTCCTGAAGATCGCGCCCGATATCAGCCTCGCCGAGCTCGACGATATCGTCGGCGCGGCGCGGCGGCGGCGCATCGACGGCATGATCGTCGGCAACACCACGACAGCGCGGTCGCCGGAGCTGCGCGAGCGCATCAAAGCGATCGAGACCGGCGGCTTGTCCGGGCGGCCGCTGTTCGCGCTGTCGACGCGCGTGCTGGCGGAGACCTACGTGCGCGCCGAGGACGCGTTCCCACTGATCGGCGTCGGCGGCATCAATTCAGGCGCCTCGGCCGTCGCCAAGATCAAGGCCGGCGCGACGCTGTTGCAGCTTTATTCCGGACTGGTGTTCCGCGGCATCGGCCTGGTCGGGCAGATCACTGCCGATCTCACCGCCGTGCTGCGGCGCGGGCCGGCGCATAGTCTCTCCGAACTGGTCGGCACAGATGCCGCGGCGGTAACGGCCGAGCGTTGGCCGGGGTAGATCGTGCAGGGCGGAATGGAATCGTGCGCTACACTAAGACACAAATAGTGGAACGCAGGTAACCTCGCCCAGATGAGCAGAGCGAAATCCGGGATCGTCGCGACACAAGGGAGATCAACACAGCCTGTGCGATCAGGGCGCAAGCTGAGTTTGTATGGCCCTCGTAGACTTCGTCCGAAACCGTAATGGTGAACTTCTTGGTCATATACGTATCGTATGCGTATATGGACGCTTTTTTTTCAAGACGGACCGATCGTGACGCTCACCGCCTGATCCGGCTCGCCGCCAGCATCACCAGCGGGATCGCCGCCACCAGCACCGCGGTCCAGCCGGCTGCGGCGAGACCGCTCCATTCGATCAGCGGCCCGGTCGCGACCGCGGTTACGACGCTGATTGCGCCGGCGAAGCTGTCGGCGACGCCGATTGCTCGGCCGCGCTCATGCGTCTCGGCGTGATCGGCGATCAGCGCCGTCGCCGCGACGTTCGCCGCCGCCCAGCCGAGACCGACCAGGAAAGTGCCG
Organism: Hyphomicrobiales bacterium; assembly: GCA_009377755.1. Taxonomy (GTDB): domain Bacteria; phylum Pseudomonadota; class Alphaproteobacteria; order Rhizobiales; family Xanthobacteraceae; genus WHTM01. The sequence goes on from WHTM01000007.1 coordinate 110,137, forward strand.
AGCGTCACCGGCAGGAGGCCTGAGGTGAACGTCACGAGGCCGGCGCCGACCAGCGTCGTTGCCACGCCAGGGAGCATCACGATGTTGCGCCCGTAGCGGTCGGCCAGCCGGCCGAGCGGAATCGTAAACGCGAACATGCCCATCGAATGGAACATGTGGGAGAACGCGATCGCGGTGAGGGAATGGCCGTGATGGGCGAGCACCAGCGAGGTCAGCACCATGACGATCGACATGTTGCCCTGGCCGGCGCAATTCGACGCGATCGCGAGCCGGGTCGCGCTGTTGCGCAACAGGCCAACGATGCTGAACGTTGAGCCTTGCTCGGCCGACCGCGGCGCAGGCCGCACATAGTCGGGATAATAGGCATCGAGCCGCATCCCGATCTCCTTCGGATCGGGGCGCACATAGGCGACCAGCACCATCCCCGACACGATCAGGACCGGCAGCATCAGCCACGGCAAGCCGAGCGGATCCTGGCCGATGCCGGGCGCGACACGGTCCGAAACGGCAATCATCATCGGGGTGATCACCAGGCCAAGCAGCGAGCCGAGTGCGACGTAGCCGAGCGCCTGTGCCCGCAGGTGCGGGGGAAACATGTCGGTGGCGGCGACGCGGAGCTGCTGCGCGGCATTCATGCCCATGCCGAACACCAGAATGCCGCCGAGCAGCATGGCGGGGTCACGCAGACTCATCGACAGGCCGACGATCACCGCGCCGGCGAGCGCCAGCACCAGCCCCAGGAGGATGCCGGGCTTGCGGCCATAGGTGTCGGTGATCTTGCCGACGGGGTAGGCCACCAGGAAACGACTGAGTCCGATCAGACCGACCGACACGCCCACGAGACTGGCCGAGTGCGTCAGGCTGATGACCATCAGCGGTCCGATGCCGTAGGCTAGCTGCATGCCCGCGCCGGTGAACGACTGCGAGATCGCGAACAGTGCGGTGTTGCGTTTGATCAGTGGCGGGACACGGAACGCCGGGGGACGGCTGACTTGCTGATGCACGGACCGCGGTGCTCTCGAATGGTGTCCACCGGCGAACGGATCATCCGCCGATTGCGTTTCCTCGTGCGTCCATAAAGCGGATCACCGCCGCTTCGTCCAGCACCTGCCGGAACCGGTGCTATGCACGATAGGCGGGCGGGGCTCACGCCCACCGTCTGTTCGACATTGCCCCGGCTGCTGCGGGGGTCGCCTTGGAGCAAGGCTGCGGGGTACGCCGCTGTGTCCAAATTTGGCCATTTTTGCGGCGGAAGTCTCGATGCCTGCGTTCTACCGCAAGCGTTGTTGCGGCGATGTCTGCGTCAAATCGGAATCTCTCGATCCACGGAGCCGGTCTGCACTGCCGGCAGTCTTGACGGTGCGCGGCCACGCTTAACGTGGCATGGGGAGCGACACATGCGATCGCATTCCACGTCCATCCGTCAATGCAAGACGATCGTCCTCGGTGTGGCTGCAGCCCTGCTCGCCGGATCACTCGCGGTCGCGCAGGAACGGGACCGGCCGCGCCACAAGGACAGCGCCGATTCGTCGAGCACCGTGGAACCGCAGGCCGTGGCGAACGCGCCGAACGCACGGTTGGTGGCGCTCGTCCGCGCCGACGACGGTCGTGTCGTGTTGAAAAAGGGGGTGCGGAGCGTCAGGCGGATCGCCACCGGCGTCTACTGTATCCGGCCCGAGGGAGCGACCGGCATCGACCCGCAGACCGCTGTTGCCGTGGTGTCGGTCGAATACTTCTACAGCTTGTTCAACGAGGTCCAGGTGCAGTGGGCGCGACGGGCCAATGGCTGCGGCAATGACCGCCTCGGCGTCTATACGCTGGCGGATCAGAATCTTGACGGCGTCTACACCTTCTCGAACGCGGTCGGCTTCGTGATCTACGTGCCGTGACCCCGCCCTGCACCAAGAAAGGCGGGCGATCATGCGCCCGCCTGCGGCACGTCGTGACGTCTACCTGCGCGCGGAACGCAGCAGCCGCATTACCAGCCATATCGGAATGACGACGACGGCGCCGAGCAGGAAATACTGCCAGACATAACGCACGGCATCGAAGCCCATGGCGTAGATATCGAGCGCCAGCCTCTCGATGCTCTTGAGAATGTTCATGGGGTCGAGCCCGATGGTCGACAGCACGACACCCACGAGAATCGACAGCAGGACAAGGCGGCCCAGCACCGCGATCGGCGAGCCGCCGAGCACGCGCCCTACAGTGTCCGAATCCATCGAGGTCTCTCCTTTCAGGTCGCGGCACCCCAGTGTCCCGAATCCGAAGTTCGCATTACCTCGCGGCGCCCTGTTAGCAACTTCGGATTCGAAAGGACACTAGCAAAGTATGAGTCTAGCGTCGCGATTCGGAAGTTCGCTTGAGTTTGCAACCCGCGCCGGAGCGAACTTCCGAATCATAGCGACACTAGCAACTTTATGAATCTAGTGTGGTGGTTTTGAGTTTCCAGCGATGCGCCCGCCGCAACAATGGCAGGAACGTCAAAACCACCAACTAGCAGGTAGTTGTTCGTTAACCGAATCGCAATGCGGCTTCTCATGCGGTAACGTGAACTTAGGCGATCGCGTTGCGATCGAGCATCCGCTCCAGCGTCTCGATCCGATCGGCCTCGCCCGGGGGCTTGTCCCAGCGCAGACGGTTGATGCGCGGGAAGCGCATCGCGACACCGGACTTGTGCCGTGTCGAGCGCTGCAATCCTTCGAACGCCACTTCCAGCACCAGCCCCTGGCCGGGCTCGTGCATCACCTCGCGCACCGGACCGAAGCGGTTGACGGTGTGGCGGCGCACGAAGCGGTCGACCTGCAGCAGTTCCTCATCGGTGAATCCGAAATAGGCCTTGCCGACCGGCACCAGCTCATCGCCGCTCGCGCCCGGCGCCCAGACGCCGAAGGTGTAGTCGGAGTAGAACGACGAGCGCTTGCCGTGGCCGCGCTGCGCGTACATCAGCACCGCATCGATTAGGAACGGATCGCGCTTCCATTTCCACCACGGCCCCTTCGGCCGGCCGGGGAGGTAGGGCGCGTCGCGGCGCTTGAGCATCACGCCCTCGACCGCCGCGGCGTCGGGGCCGGCGCCGGCCGGGTCGGCGCGGGCAGCGATCAGCTCGTCCCAGGTCGTGAACGCGACCATCGGCGATACGTCAACATGAGCATCGGCGAGAAGCGTGACGAACGCTTCGAGAAGCAGTCGTCGCTCGGCGAATGGGCGTTCTCGCAGGTCTTCATCGCCGTTCGCGAGCAGATCGTAGGCGCGCAGGTGGGCGGGGAATTCGGCGGTCAGTTTCGCGGTGACGCTCTTGCGGTTGAGCCGCTGCTGCAGCACGTTGAACGACTGGATGCGCTCGTTGCGTCGGATCAGGAGTTCGCCGTCGATCGCGCCCGGCAGGCGCAGCGCGTCGAGAAGATCCGGGAACGCCTTGGAGATGTCTTCGCCGGTGCGGGAATAGAGGCGCGCCATGCGAGCGCCGTCGGCACCGATCCCTGCGACGGCCTGCACGCGGATGCCGTCCCATTTCCACTCCGCCATGTAGTCGGCGGCATCGAGCATGGCGAGTTCAGTCTCCTGGATCGCCTGCGCCAGCATTGGCGGCCGGAATGGCGCGGGATCGGCGGTCACCGGCTTTTCACCGCGTCCTTCCAGCCATTGAAACACGGCCTCATAGGGCGGCTGCAGTGTGGGCCAAAGGAGCTCGATGTCGTGCGGGTCCTTGCCGCCCAGCGCCGCCGCCGCGGTCTTGGCAAGGCGCGCGGATACGCCGATGCGCAAGGCCCCGGTAATGAGCTTCAGCAGCGCCCAGCGTCCGGTCTCGTCGAGGGCATCGAGCCAGCGCGCGAGCTGCGCCGGCAGTTCGGCCTTGCCGAGCGTAGCGAGGGTTTCGATGACGTCGGAGAGGGAGGGGGATTCTTCTCCCTCTCCCCTTTGGGGGGACGCTTGCGGCGCGGGCTGAGGCCACATCAGCGCAATCGTCTCCGACAGATCGCCGACGTAGTCGTATGACAGTCCGAACAGCACCGGGTCGGTGCGTTCGGCGATCAGCGTTCGCAGCATGCCCGGCTTGGCGTAGCGGAAGGTCAGCGCACCGGCGAGCGCCGCCAGCGCCCAGCCGCGTTCCGGGTCCGGCGTGGTGCGGAAATAGTCGGTGATCAGCCGCAGCTTGTTGTTGCGGCCGTGCTCGTAGGCGAGGCGGTCGAGCAGCTCGGCGAAGCGGTTCATTTTCCGCGCTCCCCGCCGGCCTCGGAGTCATGCCGGAAGCCGCGCAGCGGCTGTCCGGAATCTATAACCACTGCTCCTTCCGAATCTCCATGGTCGGTGGTTATGGATTCCGGGCTCGCGCCTTCGGCGTGGCCCGGAATGACAGCTTCCTCCTCCTCATTCCCATAGCCCACGATCGCGAGCGGCCGCGCCTTGAGCCCGTTCATGACCGCCCAATGCACCAGCGCATCCTCCTGGCCGTGCGTCACCCAGATTTCTGAAGCACCGGTGGCGGTGATGGTCGCGGTCAACCCCTTCCAGTCCGCGTGATCCGACAGAACCAGCGGCAGCGCCACACCATACTGGCGGGCGCGGGCGCGCACGCGCATCCAGCCGGAGGCAAAGCAGGTGATCGGATCGGGAAAGCGCCGTGCCCAGAGATCGGTGAGCGACGACGGCGGGCAGATCGTGATGCTGTCGCCGAGCTTGCTGCGGTCGGTCAGGCGCACGGGGCGGACGTCGCCGAGTGGGATTCCGCGGTTACGGTAGTACGTGGTGATGCTCTCCAGCGCGCCATGCAGGTAGATTGGTGCGTCGTAGCCCGCCTGGCGCAGCATCGCGATGACGCGCTGCGCCTTGCCGAGCGAATAGGCGCCAACGAGATGTGCACGCTCGGGAAACAGCGCCGCCGAATGCAGCAGCTTGGCGACTTCCGCCGCCGGATCGCCATGCCGGAACACCGGCAGGCCGAAGGTCGCCTCGGTGATGAACACGTCGCAGGGCACCAGCGCGAAAGGTTCGCACGTCGGATCGGCGGCGTCCTTGTAGTCGCCCGACGCGATCACGCGCAGGCCGTTGCAGGCGACCGCGATCTGCGCCGAGCCGAGCACGTGGCCTGCCGGATGGAACGTCACCGCCACGTCGCCGAGCGTGACCGTCTCGCCATAGCGGACCGGCTGCGAGGTGCCGGCGAAATCGTCGCCGTAGCGGATGCGCATCAGGTCGAGCGTCTCCCGCGTCGCCAGCACCGCGCCATGGCCGGCGCGCGCGTGGTCGGAATGCCCGTGGGTGATCAGCGCCCGCGCGACCGGACGGGTCGGGTCGATATAAAAACCGCCGCGCTCGCAACATACGCCGGACAGCGTCGGCAGGAGGATGTCTTCGGGACGCATTTTCGATAGATAGGTGTTCGTGGCCATGGTTCGAGGCGCGGCTTCGCCCGCTCCTTACCATGAGGGCCACACATGCTGCCCTTTGAGGAGCCGACCGAAGGTCGGCGTCTCGAAGGATGGCGATTCGCCGCTAGGTCTGTGCGGGTGACCCTGCTCGAACGCATCGATACGCACTCTCTCCCCGAGCCATTCGCCGGCTGGTTCTCGGCGCGCGGCTGGACGCCGCGGGTGCATCAGCTCGAACTACTGGCGAAGGCGCGGGCCGGCCGCTCGGTGCTACTGATCGCGCCGACCGGCGCGGGCAAGACGCTGGCGGGATTTCTGCCGACGCTGGTGGAGCTGAGCGAGGCTTACCTCTCCCCGCTTGCTCCTCTTTCTTCACCTCCCCCCTTGAGGGGGAGGTCGACCGCCGTCGCCGAAGGCGAGGGCGGTCGGGTGGGGGGTGAACCTCTTCCCCCTGTGCCTGTCGCTTACCCCCCCCCCCCACCCTCCCCCGCAAGGGGGGAGGGAGCACACCGAGCAAGCCGCCACAAAGGCGGCCTCCACACCCTCTACATCTCGCCGCTGAAGGCGCTGGCCGTCGACATCGCCCGCAATCTCGAACGCCCCGTCGCCGAGATGCGGCTGCCGATCCGCCTGGAGACCCGCACCGGCGACACGCCGGTGTCGAAGCGCCAGCGCCAGCGCCGTGACCCGCCCGATATCCTGCTGACCACGCCGGAGCAGTTGGCGCTGCTGCTCGCCTCGGCAGACGCGCCGTATTTGTTCGGTTCGCTCCAGCGCGTGATCCTCGACGAATTGCATTCGCTGGTCACGTCGAAGCGCGGCGATCTCCTGTCGCTCGGCCTCGCACGCCTGTTCCGCATCGCGCCGCAGCTTACCGCCGTCGGTCTCTCCGCCACCGTCGCCGAACCCGACGACCTCTGCCGCTTCCTGGTGCCGCAGCGGCCGGGCCTTGAGGCGCGCGCGGATCTCGTCATCACCGACGGGGGTGCCGCGCCGCAGTTGACGATGCTCGACACCGCCGAGCATTTGCCGTGGTCCGGCCACTCGGCGCGGCACGCGCTCGCCGAGATGTATGCGCTGATCAAGCGCCACAAGACCGTCCTTGTGTTCGTCAATACCCGCAGCCAGGCGGAATTCCTGTTCCAGGAATTCTGGCGCATCAACGACGATAATCTCACAATTGCGCTGCATCACGGCTCGCTCGACGTCGCACAGCGCCGCAGGGTCGAGGAGGCGATGGCAGCGGGCCGCCTGCGCGCGGTGGTGTGCACCTCCTCGCTCGATCTCGGCGTCGACTGGGGCGACGTCGATCTCGTGATCAATGTCGGCGCGCCGAAGGGCGCCTCGCGCATCCTGCAGCGCATCGGCCGCGCCAACCACCGCATGGACGAGCCGTCGCGCGGCGTCCTCGTTCCGGCCAACCGTTTCGAGGTGCTGGAATGCACCGCGGCGCTTGATGCGGTTGCCGAGAACGCCCAGGACACACCGCCGCTGCGCACCGGCGCGCTCGACGTGCTGGCGCAGCACGTGCTCGGCTGTGCCGTCGGCGAGCCGTTCTTCGCCGATGCGCTCTACGACGAGGTGCGCGCCGCCGCGCCGTACGTCGAACTCACGCGGGCCGATTTCGGCGCGATGGTCGATTTCGTCGCCACCGGCGGTTATGCGCTGAAAGCCTACGAACGCTTCGCCAAGATCCGCCAGGGCCAGGACGGCCGCTGGCGCATCTCCCATCCCCGGATTGCGCAGCGCTACCGCATGAATGTCGGCACCATCGTCGAAGCCGACATGCTGAAGGTCCGGCTGGTGCGCTCGCGCGGGACCACCGGCGTCGTGCCGCGCGGCGGCCGGCTGCTCGGCGAGGTCGAGGAATATTTCATCGAGGCCATGGTGCCGGGCGATACCTTCGTGTTCGCCGGCGAGATTCTCAAGTACGAGGCGCTGGTCGAAGACGAGGTCTATGTCTCGCGCTCGACGGCGACCGATCCGAAGGTGCCGGCCTACGAGGGCGGCAAGTTCCCGCTCTCGACTTACCTCGCCGACCGCGTGCGCAACTTGCTGGCGCATCCACAGGAATGGCGCGGCTTGCCGGCGCAGGTGCGCCAGTGGCTGGAAATCCAGCACCGGCGCTCGCTGCTGCCGGGCCGGCACGACCTGCTGGTCGAGACCTTTCCGCGCGCCGCAAAACACTACCTCGTTTGCTATCCGTTCGAGGGGCGGCTCGCGCATGTCACGCTCGGCATGCTGCTGACGCGCCGGTTGGAGCGCGCGCGCATGCGGCCGCTCGGCTTCGTCGCCAACGAATATGCGCTTGCGGTCTGGGGCCTCGGCGACATGGGCGTGCGGATCGCGCGCGGGGAACTCTCGCTCGCAGCCTTGTTCGGCGAGGACATGCTCGGCGACGATCTCGAAGCATGGCTCGCCGAGTCGGCGATGATGAAGCGCACCTTCCGGACCTGCGCGATCATCGCCGGCCTGATCGAGCGCCGTTTTCCCGGCGAGGAGAAGTCGCGCCGGCAACTCACCATCTCGACCGACCTCGTCTACGACGTGCTGCGCAAGCACCAGCCGGATCACGTGCTGCTGCGCGCCGCGCGCCAGGATGCCGCCACCGGGCTCCTCGACATCCGGCGGTTGGGCGAGATGCTCTCGCGCGTCAAGGGGCGAATCGTGCACAAGGCGCTCGATCGGGTTTCTCCACTGGCGGTGCCGGTGATGCTGGAGATCGGCCGCGAGACGGTCTATGGCGAGGCGGCGGATACGCTGCTGGCGGAAGCGGCGGACGAGCTGGTGAAGGAGGCGATGGGGTGAAATTCTTGTCTTCACCCTCCCCTGGAGGGGGAGGGTCGGCCGGCCGAAGGCCGGACGGGGTGGGGTGGGACTTCGACTGTGACACTCAATTCACCCCCTCCCGACCGTCTTCGCCTTCGGCGATGACGGTCGACCTCCCCCCTCCAGGGGGAGGTGAAGACCGTGCGCGCGGCGGCGCAGAGATCACGATCGCCTCCGTCACCCTCCTCGCCGATCCCGACGGCACGCTCTACTGGCCGGAGCAGGACCTGCTCGCGGTTGCCGATCTGCATCTGGAGAAGGGATCGAGCTTCGCCCGCCGAGGTGTGCTGCTGCCGCCCTACGACACGGCGGCGACGCTCACGCGGCTCGCCCAATCGATCGCCCGCTTTCAGCCGAAGACCGTCGTGACGCTGGGCGACAATTTCCATGACGGCGAGGGCGCGTGGCGAATGGCGGATGGCGACCGCGCCATGCTCAAGAGCTCGCAGCGCGGGCGCGACTGGATCTGGATCACCGGCAATCACGATCCGGAGCCTGCCGACGGCATCGGCGGCCAGTTTGCCGCCAGCGTGGCTGTCGGACCGCTCACGTTCCGCCACGAGCCGAGCCGCGGCGCTGCCGACGGCGAGATCGCCGGCCATCTGCACCCGCTGGCGCGGGTGGCGCAGCGCGGCCGCGCGGTCAGCCGCCGCTGCTTTGCCGCTGACGGCAGGCGCATGGTGATGCCGGCGTTCGGCAGCTACACCGGCGGGCTCAACATCCGAGACCGCGCCTTCGCCGGCCTGTTCGAGCGGTCGACCTTCATCGCCCATATGCTCGGCGAGCGCCGGCTTTATGCGATCGCCGCCGGCAGATGCCTGGCGGATTGATCAATCCCTGCGGAAAACCACGCTCGCGAGCCAGCCGGTCAGCAGTGCCATCAGAGCGGTGATCAGCCCATAGAGGAACGGCTGCTGATGCGCGGTATCGGCGACGATCTGCTCAAAGCCGGCCTTGATCACCTCGAACGCGGAGGTGGTGCGCGCGATTAACGCGCCGTCGGCCAGCAGCTTCACGTCGATGGCATAAGTGCCGACCGGCACCGAAGCCGGCAGCGGGATGGCAGCGCGGAATAGGTTCGGGGTAAGGAACGTCACCGCGTTGGCGCTTTCCTGATAGAGCTGGTGTTGGACGTTGATCCGGATGAATGCCTTGCGGAAGGCATCCTCCGGCACCACGTCGGCGACATTGGCGCCGTTTTGTTGCGGCAGGGACTGGTAGTCGAGGCCGATCTTTAGCCGCCGGCGAACATCCTCGGAGGCGATCTGGTCGACCGGCCGGTTTGTCAGCACCGCGAGAAACGTCGGCGTGCCGTCGAATTCCCGCGAGTCCACGTTGATCCAGATGCCCAGTCGCCGTTCTTTGCGCCGCGTCACGAAGGTCTTGCGCGGTCCGGTGACGGTTACGACGATGTCATAGCCGCCGCGGCGCGGGATGGTCGCGGCGTCGCGCTCGACCGAGCCGAACAGGACCAGATCCTCGCCGCCAAAGTTCGACGTCACCTGGATACGGTGTTTGGAGAGCGAGGTGACCAGCCATTCGGCCGCAGCCGGAGCCGATGCCGCTGCGAATGCGGTGACGACGGCCAGGATCGCTGTGAGCCGCCGGATCATCGCAGCACCTCGACGACGCGGATTGAGTAGGGGTCGGACGGGGTGACGACGAGCTGGGTCGCGAAGCGCAGGCCGACCGCCAGCACCAGCATTCCGAGCAGCAGCCGCAGCCATTCGCCTGAGAGCTTCTGCCCGGCTCTCGCGCCGAATTGGGCGCCGATCACGCCGCCGGTCATCAGCATCAATGCCAGCACCGCATCGACCAGCTGATTGGTGGTGGCGTGCAGCACCGTCGCCGAGGCCATGGTCACGAGCTGGAGCACCAGCGATGTGCCGATGACGGTCACGGTCGGCACGCGTAGGAAATAGATCAGCATCGGCACCAGTATGAATCCGCCGCCGATGCCCATCACCGCGCCGAGGAAGCCGATGATGAAGCCGATCGCCCAGACCGGAATGGCCGAAACATAGATTTTCGAACGCTTAAATCGCAGCTTGAACGGCAGCCCGTGGAACCAGGCGTGGCTGCCTGGCCGTCGCGGGACCGGCGGCTGGCCCTGCCGTGAGCGGCGGACCGCGCGTACGCTCTCCAATATCATCAGGGCGCCAACCGTGGTCAGCAGCGTGACGTAGGACAGGCCGATCACCAGGTCGAGCTGGTCGACCGAGCGCAATTTGGTAAACAGCCAGACGCCACTCATCGTGCCGAGAATGCCGCCGGCCAGCAGCATCAGCGCCAGCGGCACGTCGATCGCGTTGCGGCGCCAATAGGCGATGGCTCCGGAGCAGGAGGACGCGGCAATATGAGTCGAGACGCTGGCGACCGCCACCGCCGGGGCGATGCCGACGAAGATCAGGAGCGGCGTCATCAGGAAACCGCCGCCGATGCCGAACATGCCCGAGATGAACCCGACCGCGATGCCCATCCCCAAAATGAGGAAGACGTTCACGGGCAGATCGGCGATCGGCAGGTAGATTTCCACGAGGTCTAGAGGTCCATGCGCGTCCGGCTGAATTGCGACTCAAGGCGATAACGTCGAATCACGAAAGCGCGAAACCGGAATCTCCAGCGTTCGTGAATTTGCCCCTCAGAATTTTGCGCGAAGCGCTGGCGCAACGCTTGCGCAGCGGCGGACATCGCCCGGCTGGAGAGGGGCCGCGAAGGTCTGGCGAACCGCCGCTCAGGCGGTAAGCACCTCAGCCCGGTCTGAGCTTCAGCGGCGCGCTGTTGCGCGGCCGGCGCTTGGCCTGCGGGAGCGGCTCGTCCTGATCCCACCCGCCCGGCGGCGTCTTGACGGTTGTGGCTTCGTCCGGCTGCAACACCACGACCCAGGTCTTGACCGCAAGCCGTGCCGCCATCAAAGATTCGGCGCCGAGCCGAGCCGCGATATCGTCCCGCTTGCGGCCCGATTCCTGGTCACCCTGCTGTGCCGCCAGCGCGAACCACTTGTAGGACTCGGCCAGGTTCTGCTCGACCCCGACCCCGCGGGCACAAAGCACGCCGAGATTGTACTGGCTATCGGCAACGCCGCGGTCGGCGGCCTTGCGGAACCATTGCGTGGCGACCTGGTAGTCCGGCTTGCCGTCGATGCCTTCGGCGTGCAGCACGGCGAGGTTGTGCATCGCCTTGGCGCTGCCCCTCTCGGCGGCAGCCGCGTACAGTCGGCGTGCCGCGTTGAGGTCCTTCTTCACCCCCAGGCCCTTTTCATACAGCGAGCCGAGCCGGAACTGCGCCGGGGCAAGACCATGCTTGCTGGCGCGCCCCAGCCATTGCACCGCTGTCTCGTAACTTTGCGGGACGCCGCGTCCTTCGATGTGGCGCACCGCCAGTTCATAGGCCGCGGCCGGATTGTCGGCAGCTGCCGCCGCGGCGAGGCCCGTCTTTCGGTCGACCGCACCTTCGCCGTCCCGACGGCTCGGCGGCAGCGGAACCGTTGCCGGCTTGCCTGGCACCGTGATCCCGGCCGGGATCGAGCCGGTGACGTCTTCCTGGATCTGGGGTGGGGGATCGCCAGGCGGAGGGCTGCCGGTCGTGGCGCGTTCGTCATCGGCGGACGGGGATCGCGCGCCGCTCGCGGGAGCCGCATCGAAACTGCGGTCGACCGCATTCCCATCCTGCTGGGCTGGACCGGCCATCATGGGAGCCACCAGGACGCGCGCGGTCGATTCCGGGGGGGGCAGGATCGCCGGCGGCTGCGCCGATGTCGCCTGGCCTGGAGCGGCCACGTCGTGCGGTTCGACCAGCGTCATTGCGATGCGCAGCGCTCCGGCAATGAGGATGACGATGCCGGCGCCGACCAGCATCGAGCGGACACGGCCGGTGAGGCGCTGGCGCAACGATGCCTTGGGGGCAATATCGGATGTCGGCGCTGAGTCCTTGGCGTCGGACTCGGGCGGTGTTCGCAATGCCGTCTGGGCGGCTCGCCGCGCAGCGGCAATGAAATTCGAGCGCCCCGGGTCGGTGACCGGCGGTTTGGCCGGTCCGAGCGCCGCTTCGGACGCCGCGATGCGGTCGGCTGGCGATTGCGTGGCGCGAGCCCGGACGGCACCCGGCTCGAGTGGATGGTCCGGCGGCAGATTGGGGTCGATCGGCGAACGCTCGCGGGGCGCAGCGGGCCGTTGTGCCCGTGCGGCGGCAGCGAGCCGCTCGGACGGAGGCGCCACCGACCTGCCGACGGGAATCGGCGGAGCCACCAGCGCTGCCGGAAGGATCGGAGCCTTTGCAGTGATGGCCGGCGCCACCGGTTGCGCGGGCGGAGACGACACCGCGGGCACCGCAACCGGGTTCGGCGTCGTGGGCGCATGTGGCACTGCGGACGTTGTTGCCGAACCTGGCTGTGGCGGCCATGTGGCTGTGGCCGGAATGCCTCCGCGGATTCCGGTCTCGATCGTTGCGAGGCGATCGACGACGCGGTTCAGCGTGCCGTTCACCGCTTCCAGGTCGCGCTTGATCTGGTCGACTGCCGGATCGCCTGCGCCCGCGCGCAGCGCGGTGCCGCCGCGGGCGCGCTGCTCTTCGAGATGGACGAGGACATCGGCAAGACCACGCTCGATCGCTTCGAGATGACCGAGCCGCGAACCGGAAGCATCGAGCTTCTCGACGAGCTTGGTGATCCGGTCCTCAAGCTGGCCGAAGGCGATGGTATCGCCGCGGCTGAGCTGCAGCTTCTCGATCTTGTCGGAGAGCCCCTGCACGACCGACTCGAGTTGTGCCGGCACCTGGCGGCCATGGGCGTTGCTTTGTGTGATTGCATCGGCGATAGCGCCGACCCGCCGCTCGAGGTTCGTCAGCGTGTCGGGTGCCGGTCCCGCGTCGGCGGTACGCTCGATCCGGGCGGCGATGCCGCGTACCTCTTCAGTCAGCCGTGCCAGCGTGTCGTCGGATGCCACATGCGCAACGACGCCGCGCAGCCCGACGACCGCCGATTCGAGCTGCTGCAGCACCACCGGATCCCGCTGGCTGGCGGCAATGCCGTCGACCTTGCGGGCGAGCCCCTGGATCGCGCCCTGGAAGCCGACCAGGCTTTCCGCCGGCGTAAGTGTCCGTAAGGCGTCGCGGACCTCAGCGAGGCCACGCTCGATATTGCCCAGCGCCACGGCGTCGACGCCGGATTGCCGGGAGTGATCGAGCCGCTCCGCCAGGCCGCGCACCTCCGCCTCGATCGTCTCAATGGCACGGCGCGGCATGGCTTCCGCCAACGAGCGGCTGATGTCGGCCAGTTCCTGACGCAGCGCCGGCACCACCTCCTCGACGGCGCACGGTCGGCGCAGCGCTTCGATCTGAGTCGTGATCGTGCGAAGCTGCTCTTCCAGGCCCGACAGGTTTTGCGACGGCGGAGTCACCGGGCGGGGAGTGTCGGGCGCTCGGCGGTCGGGCGCCGCGCGGCCCTGGCCGTCGAGAAAGCGCTGGCGTGCCGCAATTTCGGCAAGTGTCTGGTCGAGCCCGGAGTCGGAATAGATCGGTCGCAACGGGTTGCGATTGAGGGTCCGGTCGCCTGCGTAGCGCTCGATATCGTTGTTTGTGGCGCGGCCTTCCACGGCGAACTGTTCGAGGCGTTGATCGAGGCGACTGTAAGGATAGGGCGCGGGATCGGGTTGCGGGAGGTCGCGCGCGAAGGTGTCGGCGTCAGCGTCGGGCGGGCGGAACTTGCTGGCGGTGATGCGCGAGAGCCGTTCGAGCTGGCGCGTCAGGTCGTCGAGCCGCTCGTGCACGGATGCGGTATCGGCATCATCGTACGGAGCCGACCGCTCGGGGCCTTTCTTGCCCTTCGACGTCCACGGCACGCCGAGCTTCATTTTCGCATCCACGGTTCACGGCGCAGGCAGGTGAGCCGGTGGGCCCTTCGGAACCGGCACGTATTGCCGGCGGGTAGACTCGCGCGCGGTCCGCCGTCCTCGCGGCCGACTTTTTCAGAATTACGGTAAACAGGGGGTTAACGATTGTGACTCGATGCCTCTCAAGCGTCGGTATTTTGAGACTTTTTTGCCGCCCCATGCGTTGTCCCGCATTTGCCGAGTTGCGGCTCGCTTATGCTCCAGGGCGACGAGCACCAATCGGTGGGGTGAGCCGAAGGTCGTCCGAGACCGGCTTTAACATCGCTTTTTTGCTGCGCCTTACCTTTCCGTGACGTAAACCGTCGCCACAATGCGCCATTGATTCCGCCTCGCGCGGCGGTGGGGGAAGGCCATGCCGATCTACGATGCTCCCGTCGATGACGTGCTGTTCCTGCTGAATGACGTCTTCCACATCGAGCGCTACAGCAACCTGCCTGGCTTCGCCGACGCCTCGCCCGATATCGTCGAGGCGATCCTGGGCGAGGCCGGAAAGTACTGCCGCGAGGTGCTGCTGCCGCTCAACCGCGTCGGCGACATCGAAGGCTGTAGGCACCACGAGGACGGGCGGGTCACGACGCCGGCCGGGTTCAAGGCGGCTTACAAGCAGTATGCGGAAGGCGGGTGGATGGGCATTTCGGCGACGCCCGAGTTCGGTGGCCAGGGCCTGCCGAGCGCGCTCACCATCGTCATCAACGAGTTCCTGGTCTCGGCCAACATGGCGTTCGCCATGTACCCGGGCCTGACTCAGGGGGCGATCGCGGCGCTGCTGGTGCACGCTTCGCCGGAGCTGAGGGCCAAATACCTGCCGAAGATGGTCGGCGGCGACTGGACCGGCACCATGAACCTCACCGAGCCGCATTGCGGCACCGACCTCGGCATGCTGCGCACCAAGGCGGTGCCACAGGGCGACGGCAGCTACAAGATGACCGGTACCAAGATCTTCATCTCTGCCGGCGAGCACGATCTCACCGAGAACATCATCCATCTGGTGCTGGCACGCATCGACGGCGCGCCCGCCGGTACGCGCGGCACGACGCTGTTCGTGGTGCCGAAGTTCTTGATCAATGCCGACGGCTCGCCTGGCGCGCACAACAACGTTTCTTGTGGTTCGATCGAGGAGAAGATGGGCATCCACGGCAACTCGACCGCGGTGCTCAACTACGACGGCGCGCTCGGCTGGGTCGTCGGCGAGGAGAACCGCGGGCTGCCGGCCATGTTCACGATGATGAACGAGGCGCGGCTCGGCGTCGGCGTGCAGGGTCTCGGGATGTCCGAGGTCGCCTATCAGAACGCCGCCGCCTACGCCAAGGACCGGCTGCAAGGCCGTGCGCTCACCGGCCCGAAATTTCCCGACAAGCCAGCCGATCCGATCATCGTGCATCCCGACGTGCGGCGCACGCTGATGACCATCCGGGCGTTCAACGAGGCGGCGCGCGCTCTGGTGATCTGGACGGCGCTGCGGGGCGACGTCGCGCATCGCTCGGAAGATGCCAAGGACCGCGAGGCGGCCGACGATCACATGGGCCTGCTGACGCCGGTGATCAAAGGCGTGCTCACCGACCAAGGCTTCGCCAACACCGTGATGGCGCAGCAGATATATGGCGGCCACGGCTATATCTCCGAGCACGGCATGGAGCAGTTCGTGCGCGATGCCCGCATCGCCATGATCTATGAAGGCACCAACGGCATCCAAGCGCTCGACCTGGTCGGCCGCAAGCTCGGCCGCAATGGCGGCCGCGCCGTGATGGCGTTCTTCAACGAGGTCGGCGCCTTCATCAAGGAGAACGGTACCGATGCGATGAAGCCCTATGTCGGGCCGCTCGGCGCGGCCCTCGGCCAGTTGCAGCAGGCTACCATGTGGTTCGCACAGAACGGTCTCGCCAAGCCCGACAATGCCGGTGCCGGATCGACCGACTATATGCACATGTTTGGCTTGGTGGCGCTCGGCTACATGTGGGCGCAGATCGCCAAGGCGGCGCAGGAGAAGCTTGCCGCCGGCGCCAGCGGCGCCGAGGCACGGCTCAACGCCAGGCTCGTCACCGGCCGCTTCTTCATGGAGCGGATGCTGCCGGAGACGGCGGCGCAGCTTGCCCGCATCCAGTCCGGCGCCGACAGCACGATGGCGCTGCCGGCTGAGATGTTCTGACCAGCCATGGGCGACAAGGTGATCTGCTCGGCGGTCGGGACCCGGTTCATCTTCGGAGCGTGACGGCACGCGATACGAGCGAAAAGGGCCATTCATGCAGATCAAGAGCAACAGCGTGACCTTCAACTGCCGTGTCGAGGGACCTGAGGGCGCTTCCTGGATGGTGCTCAGCCACGGCCTCGCCACCGACCTCACCATGTGGGACGAACTGACCGAGGCGCTCACGCCGCGCTACCGCGTGCTGCGCTACGATGCGCGCGGGCACGGCGACACCGAGGCGCCCGCCGGCGACTACACGCTGGACATGCTCGTCGCAGATGTCGTCGGCCTCTTGGATGCGCTGAAGATCGACAAGGCGCACTTCTGCGGGCTGTCGATGGGCGGCATGGTCGGCCAAGGCCTCGCTCTCGATCACCCGCGACGCATCATCAGCGCCAGCATCTGCGATTCGCGGCACACCACGACGCCGGCGTTTTCCACAGGCTGGCACCAGCGCGCAGCGGAGGTGCGCAAAGGCGGCATCGAGGCCATCGTCGACTCGACCATCACGCGCTGGTCGAGCGAAGGCCTCAGCGAGCGTAGGCCGGACATCGTCGAACGCCTGCGGCGCATGATCCGCAAGACCTCGCCGGACGGTTATTGTGGCTGCGCCATTGCCTTGGCCGGGCTGAACTACGGCCATCGGCTCGGCGAGATCGCCAAGCCGATGCTGTTCCTCACCGGCTCGGAGGACCATGGCGCGCCGCCCGAGGGTACCCGCGAGATGCACCGGGCCGTCGCCGGCTCGCGCTTTGTCGAGATCACGCAGGCCGGCCATATTTCCAACGTCGAGCAGCCGGAGGCGTTCAATTCCGCTGTCCTGAGCCTGCTCGACGATGTCGAGGCTGCGGCCAAGACGAAGGAGACGAGGCCATGAACCAAGACGCCCTTGCTCCCTATTACGCCGACCTTGCCCGGATGAGCTTCTCGCCCGGCTGGGCGCGGCCGGCGCCGTCGATCTGGCCGGCGCCGCAGCCCAAGTTCAAGCCGGCGGTGTGGCGCTTGGTCGCCGCCAAGGCGGCACTCGACCAGGCCGGCGACTTCGTGCCCGTCGAGCAGGCGGAGCGGCGCAACCTGATCATGGTCAACCCGATCGAAGGCAACACCTACGCGACGACGCGCAACATCGTCGCGGCCTACCAGATGGTGAAGGCGGGCGAGACCGCGCGCTCGCACCGGCATTCGCCGGCGGCGCTGCGGCTGGTGGTCGCTGCAAAGCCCGGCACCTACACGGTGGTCAACGGCGCGCGCATCGACATGCTGCCGGGCGACGTGGTGCTCACGCCGTCGTGGTCGTGGCACGGCCACGTCAACGAGAGCGATGCCACCAGCTATTGGATCGACTTCCTCGACGTGCCGTTCGTGCAGCACGCCGAGGCGATGTTCTTTGAGCATCACCCGGAGGGTTTGGTGACGGTCACCAGCACCGGCCCGACGCCGATGCGCTTTCCCGCCGGCGACCCGCTTGGTTCGGGCAAGGAAGCCAAGATCGCGGAGATCGCCAAGGACGTGCTGCCGACCTTCGGATTGCACTTCGTCCGGCTGCCGGCGAGCACGCGGGCGGACGTGGCGAAGACCACGACCAACTACGTGTATTCGCCGGTCCGCGGCGCGGTGCGCTTCACCGCCGAGGACGGCACCGACGAGACGGTGGGCCCCGGCGACGTGATCGCCATGCCGTGCTGGCATGCGCATAGTTACCAGGCGGAAACCGACGCCGTGATCTTCCGCGTCAGCGACGAGCCGCTGCTGGCGAAGCTTGGCCTCACGCGGACGCAGCCGGAGTAGACGAGCCTTCGTTGCGTTCTCCGCGCGCGGTGCAGCGTGTAACGCTGCACCGCAGACGCGGGGTTCCGGTTGTCTAAACGTCTGAGCGAAAAAGAAACCGGGGTCCCGGTTCTGCAGCGCACCGTTACACGCTGCACTGCGCCCGGGACACGCGTGGATAGAGTCTTCACCGCTCTGCCCGGCGCACCACGTCCATCAGCTCGGCGATCTTCTGCCGCTGGTCGTCCTTGTCGCCCGACGCGATCGCGTGCTCGACGCAATGGGCAACGTGCTCGCTCAGGACTTCCTCCTCGACCCGGCGCAGCGCCGCGCGCACGGCGGCAATCTGCGTGACGATGTCGATGCAGTAACGCTCCTCCTCCACCATGCGGGAGAGGCCGCGCACCTGTCCCTCGATGCGGCTGAGCCGCTTGAGGCAGGAGGCCTTGCTGTTCGTCTGCATGACCGATATATACCCCCATAGGGTATATGAGGCAAGGCCCGATGAACGCGGACACGCATCAGCACGATCACAAGCATTCCGCCCATGGCGGGCACGACCATGGCCCGGCATCTGTCGGCGGCGTCCTCGACCCGGTCTGCGGCATGACCGTCGATCCGCACAAGACGCAACACCGGCACCAGCATCAGGGCCGCACGTACTATTTCTGTTCGGCGGGCTGCCGCACCAAGTTCGCCGTCGATCCGGCCAAGTACCTCGGCCCGGCATCAGCGCGCCGGCAGGAGCCGGTGCCGGAAGGCACGATCTACATCTGCCCCATGCACCCGGAAATCCGGCAGGTCGGCCCCGGGAGCTGTCCGATCTGCGGCATGGCGCTCGAGCCCGAGCTCGTGAGTGCCGACACCGGCCCGAATCCCGAACTCGTGGACATGACCCGGCGCTTCTGGATCGGGCTCGCGCTGACGGTGCCGGTCTTCGCGCTGGAAATGGGCGGCCACCTGTTCGACCTGCACCGCTTCATCGACCAAGCGCTGTCCAACTGGCTGCAACTCGCACTCGCGACGCCGGTGGTGCTGTGGGCCGGCTGGCCGTTTTTCGTGCGCGGCTGGCGGTCGCTGCTCACGCGCAACCTCAACATGTTCACGCTCATCGCCATGGGCACCGGCGTCGCCTGGGTCTACAGCGTCGTCGCGACGGTCGCGCCCGGCATTTTCCCGGAAGCATTCCGCGGCGGGCATGGCACGGTCGCGGTCTACTTCGAGGCCGCTGCCGTCATCACCGTACTGGTGCTGCTCGGCCAGGTGTTGGAGCTGCGCGCGCGCGAGCAGACCTCGGGCGCGATCCGTGCGCTGCTCGACCTCGCCCCGAAGACGGCACGGCGGCTTCGCGACGACGGTGGCGACGAGGAAGTCGCGCTCGATGCGGTTGCGGTTGACGACCGGTTGCGGGTGCGCCCCGGTGAGAAGGTTCCGGTCGACGGCGAGATCGTCGAAGGGCGCTCGTCGTTCGACGAATCTATGGTGACCGGCGAGTCGCTGCCGGTGACCAAGGAGGCGGGTGCCAAAGTAATTGCCGGCTCGCTCAACCAGACCGGCAGCGTCATCATGCGCGCCGAGAAGGTCGGCCGCGACACCATGCTGGCGCAGATCGTGCAGATGGTGGCGGCGGCGCAGCGCTCGCGCGCACGATCCAGCGGCTCGCCGATTCAGGTCGCCGGCTGGTTCGTGCCGCTCGTCATCGCGGTGGCGGTGATTGCCTTTGCGGCGTGGGCGATGTTCGGCCCGGAGCCGCGCTTCGCCTACGGAATGGTCGCCGCGGTCACGGTGCTGATCATCGCCTGTCCCTGCGCGCTCGGGTTGGCGACGCCGATGTCGATCATGGTCGGCGTCGGCCGCGGGGCGCATGCCGGCGTGCTGATCAAGAACGCCGAGGCGCTGGAGCGGATGGAGAAGGTCGACACGATCGTGGTCGACAAGACCGGCACGCTGACCGAAGGCAAGCCCAAGGTCGTCGCCGTCGTCCCGGCGGGCGGGCTCGATGAGGCGGAGGTTTTGCGGCTTGCGGCGAGCGTCGAACGCGCCAGCGAGCATCCGTTAGCGCAGGCGATCGTCAAGGCGGCGGAGGAGCGCAACTTGGCGCTCGCCGAGGTCGGCGGGTTCGACTCGCCGACCGGCAAAGGCGTCGTTGGCATGGTCGAGGGCAAGCGCATTCTGCTCGGCAATGCGAAATTCCTCGCCGAGCTTGATGTCGCGACGGCAACCCTTGATGCGGAGGCCGAGCGGCTGCGCCAGGACGGCGCCACAGCGATCTTCATCGCGGTCGACGGCAAGGCATCCGGAGTTATCGCCATTGCCGATCCGGTGAAGCCGACCACGGCGGATGCGCTTAAGGTACTGACTGGCGACGGCATCCGCGTGGTGATGCTGACCGGTGACAACCGCACGACCGCGCTGGCGGTGGCGCGCCGCCTCGGCATCACCGAGGTCGAGGCCGAGGTCTTACCCGAGCAAAAGAGCGCCGTCGTCGAGCGGCTGCGCCGCGAGGGGCGGGTGGTCGCCATGGCCGGGGATGGCGTTAACGACGCACCCGCGCTCGCCGCCGCCGACGTCGGCATCGCCATGGGCACCGGCACGGACGTTGCCATCGAGAGCGCCGGCATCACCCTGCTCAAGGGGGACTTGACCGGCATCGTCAAGGCGCGGCGGCTGTCGGCGGCGGCGATGCGCAATATCCGGCAGAACCTGTTCTTCGCCTTCATCTACAATTCCGCGGGGGTGCCGATCGCCGCCGGCGTCCTCTACCCCTTCTTCGGCATCCTGCTGTCGCCGATCATCGCCGCGGCGGCGATGGCGCTGTCCTCGGTCAGCGTCGTCGGCAATGCGCTGCGGCTGCGGCGGGTAGACCTGTAGCTCTCGGCCGGGATGACAACAATGAAAGCCGGGATGACCGCCACGAACGCGTTGCCGAATGGCGTACCTTACGTTACCGGATGGGCAACACGCGAGGATCGTCGGACATGGCCATGGGCGCCGGATTTCCCGACAAGTCGGTGATGGCGGAGATCACCGCTCGGATGCTCTTGGAGGTCGAGGCGGTCCGCTTCATGGGCGACAAGCCGTTCATCTTCACGTCCGGCCGGGCGAGCCCGGTGTATACCGACTGCCGGCGCCTGATCTCGTTCCCGCGCGCGCGCCGGACGCTGATCGACTTCGGTGTGGCGACCATCATCCGCGACGTCGGCGCCGAGGCGTTCGATGCGGTGGCCGGGGGCGAGACCGCGGGCATTCCGTTTGCCGCCTGGATGGCGGACCAGCTCGGACTCCCGATGCAGTATGTGCGCAAGAAGCCGAAAGGGTTCGGCCGCAACGCGCAGATCGAAGGGCATGTCGAAGAGGGCCAACGGGTGCTGCTGGTCGAAGACATGACCTCGGACGGTGGCAGCAAGATCACGTTCGTGAATGCGCTGCGCGCAGCCGGAACCAAGGTCGATCACTGCTTTGTCATCTTCTTCTATGACATCTTTCCCGAGAGCGAAAAAATTCTCGCCGATCTCGACGTCACCCTGCATCGCCTCGCCACTTGGTGGGATGTGCTCGCCGCCGCAAGGGACAGCCGGAAGTTCGACGTCGGCATGCTCGCAGAGGTCGAAGCCTTCATGCGCGACCCCGACGGCTGGTCGAAAGCGCATGGCGGAACGGTTGCGGCGGCCGGCAGCTGAGCCGGGGCAGCAGTCGCCCGGCGGCGGGCAACGATCGGCGACCATGCACGTTTTCGAGAAGGTGGTAATCGGCGCCGACAACGGAGGTACGACATGCAGGTCCCTCTCGAGATCGCCTTTCACAATGTCGAGCATTCCGACTGGGCGGAAGACGAGATTCGAGCCCGCGTCGCCGATCTCGAAGCGATTTACGGTCGCCTTGTCTCCTGCCGTGTTCGAGTGGACCAACGGGCGACCAACAGCAATGAAACGATCCCGCCGGTGGTGCGCATCGAAATGAGCATTCCCGGACGCAAGGACCTGGTCGTCGCCCATGAACCTGACCACCTGCAGCGCAAGTATCAGCGCCCCGACCTGCACAACGCGATCAACGAAGCCTTCCGCATTGCAGAAAGGAGGCTCACGGAACTCAAGGATCAGCGCCAGGGCCGGACCAAGGAGCCCCACCATGACGCCGAGAACCAGTCGGTCGGCCAAGTTGCCGAGATGACGCCGGAACGCGATTTTGGATTCCTGATGACCAAGGAAGGTGGGCTGCTCTACTTCCACCGCAATAGCATTCTCGCAGGCGATTTCGACAAGCTGAAGCGCGGCGACGAGGTCTCCTACGTCGAGGCCATGGGCGACACCGGCCCGACCGCGAGCAAGGTCTGGCTCAAGGGAACCAACGGGCGGTAGATTCACAGACACGTGTCCCGGGCGCAGCGCAGCACGCAGTGATGCGCTGCAGAACCGGGGCACGCGGCTGTTCCGATAGGCGCCGCTGTACACCCTGCGTCCCACTTGATACGAAGACGGCGATAAACCGCCGCCGCCGGTCTGCCATCCGGCCTGCGGACCGCGGAACAGCGCGTATTTCGAGCACGAGGGCCCAGGACCATGAATCCTCCGACATCCGCCGCCGCGAAAGTCGCCGACATTTCCAACTCTACCGAAGTCGAGCGTCCGTTGCCGTCGCCGCCCGGCGGAAAGCTGTTCGGCAGCGACGCCGTCGCCGACGCGTTGCGGTCCCTCAATATTCCGTTCATCGCGCTCAACCCGGGCGCCAGCTATCGCGGCCTGCACGACTCGATCGTCAACTATCTCGGCAACGAGACGCCGCAGATGCTGCTCTGCCTGCACGAGGAGAACGCGGTGGCGATCGCCCATGGCTACGCCAAGGTCACCGGCAAGCCGATGGCTGCAGCCGTGCATTCCAACGTGGGCCTGATGCACGCGACCATGGCCGTCTTCAACGCCTGGTGCGACCGCATGCCGGTGGTCATCATGGGCGCGACCGGCGTGGTGGACGCGATGAAGCGGCGGCCGTGGATCGAATGGATACACACCGCCCGCGACCAGGGTGCGCTGGTCCGCGATTACACCAAATGGGACGATCAGCCGGCCTCGCCTGGCGCAGCACGCGAGTCGATCCTGCGCGGCTACTGGATGTCGAGCACCGCGCCGATGGGGCCGGTATACATCAATCTCGACGTGGAGTTGCAGGAGTCGCCGCTGCTGCAGGCGCTACCCCCGATCGAGGCGCAACGCTACATGCCGCCGGTTGCGACGGCACCGTCTGCGGAGTCGGTCAAGGCCGCGGCTGCGCTGCTCAGAGGGGCGAAGAATATCGTCATCCTCGCCGGCCGCTGCTCGCGCTCGGTGGATGCTTGGAACGCCCGTGTGGCCCTCGCAGAAGGCCTCAACGCCAAGGTCATCACCGAATTGAAGATCGGCGCCTCGTTCCCGACCGCGCATCCGCTGCATGCCGGAGCGCCGGGTGCCATGGGTGCCGGCGGCGAGGCTGCGGCCGCGCTCAAGAATGCGGATGTCATCGTGAGCCTCGACTGGGTCGACCTTGCCGGCATCATCAAGACCACCTTCGACGGCAAGGCGCCGACCGCCCAGGTGATCCAGGCCTCGGTCGACTACACCATCCATCGAGGCTGGAGCATGGACTATCAGGGGCTGCCGCCGGTGGATGTGATCCTCTCCGCCGATCCGGACGCGGCTGTGCCATTGCTAATCAAGGAACTCGGCCTCAATCCGACGCCGAAGCAGCCGCATCCGAAATCGCCGCCGCCGGATCCGGTCAAATCATCGGGCGACGAGATCACGGTCGACGAGATGGCGCTGACGCTGCGCCGTGCCGTCGGCGACCGGCCGACGACGCTGACGCATCTGTCGCTATCGTGGAACGGCGCGACTTGGCCGTTCGCGCATCCGCTCGACTTCTTGGGTTCTGAGGGTGGCGGCGGTGTCGGCGGTGGCCCCGGTAACACCGTCGGCTCGGCTCTGGCGCTGCGCGGCTCCGGGCGGCTGCCGATCGGTATCTGCGGCGACGGCGACTTCATGATGAGCTGCACCGCCTTGTGGACGGCGGTGCACTACCGCATTCCGATGCTGATCGTCGTCTGCAACAACCGTTCGTTCTTCAACGACGAGCTGCACCAGGAACGCGTGGCACGTATGCGTGTACGCCCGGTCGAGAACCGGTGGATCGGCCAGCGCGTCTCGGATCCTGACGTCGACATGGCCCAGATCGCGCGGGCCCAGGGCGCGGTCGGTCTAGGTCCCGTCATCACCCATGAGCAGATGGAAAAGGCCTTCAAGGAAGCCATCGAAACCATCGAAAAGGGCGGCGTGGCGGTGGTCGATGTGCGGGTCAAGGTCGGCTATGCGGCGGCAGCCGCGGCTATGACCCAGACGCCGGCGGAAAAAGCCAAATGAGCCAATCTGGGTGGGAGGAGCGGCGCGCAACCTGGTAAGGGAGTAAGGTTACTTCTGGTTGTTGATTTCTGCTCTTGCAAAAATTTGGCTTCCGGGCGACTTTCCCCCGGAAGCCTTTTTTGTCTCACGCACTGTCGTGCAATTGTCAAAATACGAAAATAAGCAAAAATGCTGTTCGCCAATTTCCCCCCATCTCGGCTATTTTCAGCCAGCGGTAGTGACAAATGCCATGGTCACGAATGAACTCAAGCTTTCCAGCAGTGGCGACCGCATGCTGGCGGTGCTCAGTCTCTTCACCATCGATCGGTCGGAATGGACGGTAGACGTCGCCGCCGAGGAACTCGGCGTGTCGGCGACGACCGCCTACCGCTACTTCAAGCGGCTGACCAATGCCGGTCTGCTGAGCCCGGTCTCGCGGGCGAGTTACGTCCTCGGGCCTGCCATCGTGCAGATGGATCGGCAGATCCAGATTTGTGATCCGATGCTACGGGCTGGGCGCACGGTCATGAAGGACCTTATTCGGTATGCAACCGAAGGTTCGGTCCTGCTGCTGTGCCGACTGTTCCATGACCGGGTCATGTGCGTGCATCAGGTCGCCGGGCGCGGACCGTTGGAGCCGGTGAGCTTCGAGCGGGGCCGGCTGATTCCGCTGTTTCTCGGTGCAACATCAAAGATCATCCTTGCGCATCTGCCGCCGCGCACCTTGAAATCGCTGTTCATGCAGAATGCGGTGGCGATCGCAGATTCGGGACTGGGTAATACCTGGGACGAATTCCGCCAGCGGCTGTCGACTTTGCGGCGCGACGGCGCCGCGGTCGCGCGCGGCGAGCTCGATCCCGGCCGCGTCGGGATCGCAGCGCCCATTTTCGAGGGACATTCGATCCTCGGCAGCCTCAGCTTTTTATTGCCCGCGGAACGGACTGATGACACTTTAATCGGACGGCTGGCGCCGCTGACCATCGCGGGCGCTCGCGAGATCGAGCGAGCGATGAGCCAACAGGCGGCGGCAGCGACGGCCAGTCCGGCGCGGGTGCGAGTTGCACGCTGAGCCGTCATCGGGCAGCGTGTGAGGCGAATAATTGAGGCACGTCGGAACGTGCCGCAAATGACGGGAGAAGAAGCCATGTCATTAGCAACAATCAAGTTCTCAACGATACTTCTCGGCTTCTCGCAAGTCCTCAAAATCGCCGCCCGCCGCTATCCGAAGTTCCAGGAGCGACTGCGTGAACGCGACCTCGTCGCCCAGATGGTGGCGCGCGACGAAGAGATCGGCCGTTGGTACGAGATCCGTGGCGGCAAGGTTCGTTCGCGCAAGGGCATTCACCCGAAACCGGACGTGACGCTCGGTTTCAAGACGGCCAAGCACGGCGCGAAGCTGCTGATGCCGCCGATCAATTGGCTTAATCAGATCAACGCGCAGAAGGATTTCATCCTCACGGTCGAAGGTGACGATGCGCTGATCAACTGGTTCGCGCAGACCATCATGATGGTGCAGACGGCGCACTGGACATACGGCACGCCGCAGCCGGATGGCTCGATGCGCTACTGCAACATGACCAACGGCGGGCCGGTCTTCGTCTACGTCAAGGACGACAAGATTGTCCGCATGACGCCGATCGAATTCGGCGACAATGACCCGCCGCCGTGGACCATCGAGGCCAAGAACGGCGTCAAACTAACGCCGCCGCGTAAGACCACGCTGGCGCCGCATGGGCAGAACGCCAAATCGATCGTCTATTCGCCCGACCGGCTGCTGTACCCGATGAAGCGGGTCGACTTCGATCCGAACGGTGCGCGCAACCCGCAGAACCGCGGCAAGTCCGGCTACATGCGCATCTCCTGGGAGGAGGCACTCGACCTCGTCTCCGGCGAGATCAAGCGGATGAAGCGCGACTACGGTCCCGGAGCGATGGCGGTATCGCACGGTTCTCACCATACCTGGGGCAACATCGGCTATTATCTCTCTGCGTTATTCCGCTTTACGAACGCCGTCGGGATGACTCGCGTTCATCACAATCCGGATTCGTGGGAAGGCTGGTACTGGGGCGCGGTGCACCACTGGGGCCACACGCTCCGCGTCGGCCAGTCGGAAACATACGGCACCGTCGAGGACTGCCTGCAGAACTGCGACATGATCGTGTCGTGGGCGGCCGATCCGGAATCCACCTCGGGCTCCTACGGCGCGCAGGAAGGCACGGTCCGCCGCCAATGGCTCAAGGACCCGCGCCTCGGCATCAAGGTCGTGCACGTCGACCCCTACTTCAATTCGACGGCGCAGTTCCTGCCCGGCAAGTGGTTCGCGCCGAAGCCGACCACCTCGGTCGCGATGGCGATGGCGATCGCATACGTCTGGATCAAGGAAGACCTCTACGACAAGGAATATGTGAAGACCCACACCGTCGGCTTCGACGTGTGGAAGGCGTATCTCGTCGGCGACGAGGACGGCATCCCGAAGACGCCTGAATGGCAGGAGAAGGAAACCGGCGTCCCGGCCAGGGACGTGCGAGCACTCGCGCGTGAGTGGGGGAAGAAGCGCGTCTACCTCGCGCCCGGCGGCTGGGGCAATGGCCACGGCGGCGCCTGTCGCAACCAGACCGGCATTCCATGGGCGCGCGTGATGGTGTGCCTCGTGGCGATGCAGGGGCTCGGCAAGCCGGGCGTCAACATGGGCAATCTGCAATGGGGCTGCCCGATCGACTTCAATTTCTATTTCCCGGGCTATGCCGACGGCGGCATGTCGGGCGATCTGGAAAACACGGCGATGCCGGTCGAACTGTACCAGCGTATGCCGCAACTGCCGACCATGAACTCCAATGCGCAGCAGATTCCGCGCATCTGGCTGCCCGAGGCCCTCGTCGATGGCAAGGCGGAAGGCTATCGGTGGGTCGGGAAGTCGATCGAGCACCAGTTCGCCAAGTTCGCCTATCCGGCCCCGGGCCATGCGCCTGTGAAGATGTTCTACAAGTACGGCGGCTCGATGCTGTCGACTATGAACAACACCAACCGCCATGTGCGAATGTACCAGTCGGAGAATCTCGAATTCGTCGTCAACCAGTCGATCTGGTTCGAGGGCGAGGCCAAGTTCGCCGACGTGATCCTGCCGGCCTGCACCAACTTCGAGCGTACCGACATCAGCGAGTGGGCCGGGCTCGGCGGCTACGGGCACCACGGCCAGCAGCAGCTCAACCACCGCGTCATCATCTTTCAGGCGCCGGCGATCGAGCCGCTCGGCGAGTCGAAGTCGGACTACTGGATCCTCAACCAGATCTGCGCCCGGCTTGGCCTTGCCAACTACTTCTCCGAAGGCATGAACGAGATCGACTGGGTCAAGCGCTTGTATGACGCCTCCGACATGCCCGAGGTGATGTCCTTCAAGGAGTTTATCAAGCGGGGATACTATGTGGTGCCGGCGGAGAAGGAGAAATTGCGGGCGCCGGTATCGTTCCGCTGGTTCTGGGAGAACCGGAAGAAGGACGTGCCGGAGGCGCATCCGCTGCCGTCCGACTACACGGAAGAGTTCCTGCGCGGACTGCAGACCCAGTCGGGCAAGCTCGAGTTCGAGTGCAACAGTCTCAAGCGCTTCAAGGACCCGGAGCGCCCGCCGATCGTCAAGTACGAGCCGTCCTGGGAAGGCTCGCATTCCGGCGAGATGTTCGAGCGCTATCCGCTGCAGATGCTCACGCCGCACAATAAGTACAGCTTCCACACCCAGGGCGACGGCAAGTCGAGCTTCCTGCTCAACATCCCGTATCACCGCGTGAACGTCGACGGCTACTACTACTGGATCATGCGCATGAACGAGGAGGATGCTGCCGAGCGCGGCATCAAGGAGCACGATCTCGTCAAGGTGTTCAACGATCGCGGCGCGGTGATCTGCGCCGCAGTGCCGACGCAGCGGCTGCCGCGCGGCGTGTGCCACGGTTACGAGTCTTCGGCGACCTACGATCCGATGGGCGAGCCGGGCAAGTCGGTCGACCGGGGTGGGTGCCTCAATCTGCTCACGCCCGAGCGCTCGCAGACCAAGAGCACGCATGCGCTCGCCGGCGCCAATTCGCTGGTGCAAATCGAGCTGTGGGACCGGCGCATCGAGCACATGTCGGCGACGTTCGCGGCGATGGAGCAGGACAAAGAGGTCAAGCGGTCGCTCAAGGCTGCGGAGCTTGTACCGGCGAAGTAGCAGGGCTGTCGTGTCCGCGAAGGCGGGCACCCAGTAACACCGAAGGTTACTGGATCGCCCGCCTGCACGGGCGATGACGGAGAGGTAGGAGCGTAGACAAGATGAAAAAATGGAACCTGGTCGTCGACGTCGCCGAGTGCATCAACTGCCAGCTTTGCGCGCTCGCGGTGATGGACGAGTACGTCGACAACGAATGGCCCGGCTATTCGGCGCCGATGCCGCGGCACGGCCACCGCTGGATCGACATTAAGCAGAAGGAGCGTGGCCAGGCGCCGATGATCGACATCGGATTTCTGCCCACGACCTGCAATCATTGCGACGACGCGCCGTGCCTCAAGGCCGGCGGCCCGGACGGCGCGGTGAAGAAGCGCGACGACGGCATCATCCTGATCGACCCGGAGAAATCGAAGGGCCGCAAGGACATCGCCGATTCCTGTCCATACGGCAGCATCTGGTGGAACGAGGAGCGTCAGATTCCACAGATCTGGACCTTCGACGCGCACCTGCTCGACCAGGGCTGGCCGCACACCCGCGGCCATCAGGTGTGCCCGACCGCCGCGATGCGCTCGATCAAGGTCGAGGACGAGGAGATGGCGAGAATCGCGCGCGAGCAGGCGCTCGAAGTGCTCAAGCCCGAGCTCGGCACCAAGCCGCGTATCTACTACAAGAACCTCTGGCGCTATTCGAAGGCGTTTATCGGCGGCAGCGTCTCGGCGGAAGCCAACGGCGTCGTCGATTGCGTCGAAGGCGCGACCGTGCGGCTGATCAAGGACGGCACGAGCATCGCCGAGATGGTGACCGACAACTACGGCGATTTCAAATTCGACAAGCTCGACGAGGGCGGCGGCCGGTACACTGTCGAAGTGTCGTCCAACGGCCGCAGCAAGTCGGTTGACGTGGAGCTCGGCGTCAGCCGCAACGTCGGCGAGATCAGGCTGTAGATGACCGATTTCACACATCCGACGGGTCCCTCGTCGGTCCTGGATTGCTTCGACTTCGGCTCGCAATGACGGCGAGGCTCGTCATTGCGAGGCGCGTAGCGCCGAAGCAATCCAGACTTTGAGTGGCGCGGTACTATTCGAATTTCGGACGCGCCGAAGATCAGAATTCCCATCCCAACAACCGGTCGAGTGAATACGGTCCCCCGCCGTTGGCCAGGAAATATGCCGCGGCGCAGGTCCAGATGAGCGGATATTCCACGCCACGGGTGTTCCAAAACCAGCCGTCCTTGACGTGGTCGTAGATCGACATGCCGAGCAGGATGACGATCGGGATGGCGACGGGGCGCGTGAACAGGCCGAGCGCGAACAGCGGCCCGCCGATCAATTCGGTGACGAGGATCACGATCGTCCAGAATTTGTGCGGACCGGGATAACCCCATTTCTCCAGCGCAGCCGCGAGTTCGCGCCAGCTCTTCACCGGGCCGCCGGTATTGGGAAAATAGCCGAAGCCCATCCGTAGCCCATGCGGGATCAGGCAGATGCCGACCGCCACCCGCACCGCCGTCTCCACGACCGGCGCCAACGTGGCGTAGAGGCCGCGCAGTTCGGGGAAGACGAGGGTGGGGGAGGGATCGAACATGGAGGGACGACGGAGCTTTCCGCATGTCGTCCCCGCGAAAGCGGGGACCCATAACCATCAGAGTCTCAGATATCGCACTTACGGTGCCACAAGGTTGGTCGGTGGCTATGGGTCCCCGCCTTCGCGGGGACGACTCGTGGCGAGGTCACGTTTAATTCTCCAACCCAGTCGGCACGGGCTTGTTCTCGGACTCGAGTTTCATGCCCGACGCGATCGCCATGGTCTCCATGAGCGTCGCGAAGTCCATGTCGAGATACTTCTGCGGATCGGGTTTGAGCGAGGCCATTCCGAAGTGCATCTGCAGGATTTCGCGCGCCGCGACGGTCACCGGCATCGGCACGTCCATCTCGTTGGCGAGCTCGATGCCGAGGTCGAGGTCCTTGCGCAAGAGCTCCGGGGTGAACGTCGTCGTCCAGTCGAGATTGACCAACGCCGGCGACTTGTAGGCGGTGAACATCGAGCCCATGACGCCGTTGTTGAGGAAGGCCAGGAAGGCGTGGCGCGGCACGCCCATCTTGTTGGTGAGCAGCGTGATCTCGATCAGATTCTGGATCACCACGCCGAGCATGACGTTGTGGGCAATCTTGCAGACGCGGGCGAGCTCGCCCTCGCCCACGTAGGAGACCCCGCGTGGGGCGAATACCTTGATCAGCGGCTCGGCGGTGCGGAACGCCGCTTCCGCGCCGGAGGCGACGGCGGACAGCTTGCCGGCTTTGATCACCTTGGCATTGCCGCTGACCGGGCAGGCGAGGAAATCGGACTTCCGCTCGGCGAGGCGCCTGCGGATGTCGGCGGATTCGTCGACCGAGATCGAAGAGCAGTCGACGACGATGGGCGGCGCCTTGTTCGAGCCGGCAAGCACGCCGCTCGGCCCGAAATAGACCTCGTGCAGATCCTTGCCGGTCGCGACGATGGAAAACAGCACGTCGATGTCGGCCAGGTCGCTCAGCCGGTCGACGATCTTGCCGCCCTGCTTCGCCAGCGGTTCGGCCTTCGAGCGGGTGCGGTTCCAGATCGAGACGTCGTGGCCCGCCTTCAGCAGCCGTTCGGCCATCGGGTAGCCCATGCGGCCCATGCCGATCCAGCCGATCCGTTGTGTGGTGTTGGCCATGCAGTGCTCCTTGCTTTGGCGGAATGTGCTGTTCCGCCTCTGCTAGCAGGGGACTAGGGGCGCTGCAACTTGCCCTAGTGCGCGCGGTCCATTCTTCGAGACGCCGACCTGCGGTCGGCTCCTCAGGTGAGGCCGATACTTGCGGCTCTCCACCAGATTCATGCCTCATCCTGAGGAGGGCGCGAAGCGCCCGTCTCGAAGGATGGCCGCTTGCTCGAAAGCCCGCTACGCTGTTACCAAACAAGCGCCGCGGCAGCGGCAGGAAGACCCAAGTCCGAGGTAACGCATGGCCAGCAAGGCAGGGCACGCCGCCGTCTCGATGGATCGTCGAGGTGGCATCAACGATGATATCGGCGAAGAGAAGCGGCTCGAGCTCTACCGGCTGCAAGTGGTCATCCGCGAGGCCGAGCAGCGCGCCTTTGACCTGTTCCTGCAGAACCTGGTGAAGGGAACGAGCCATCTGTCGCTCGGCCAGGAGGCGGTGGCCGCCGGCTTCGCGGCGGCGATGCAGCCAAAGGACCTGTCCTTCTGCACCTATCGTGGCCACGCCCACACTCTTGCACGCGGAGTACCAGTGGAGGCGGTGTTGGGCGAACTGATGCAGCGCGACAATGGTCTCATGCGCGGCAAGGGCGGGTCGATGCACCTGACCTCCGAGCCGCACGGGGTGATGGGCTCCTATGCGATCATCGGCGCGCATCTGCCGATCGCCTGCGGCGCCGCCTGGCGGGCGCAGTACAAGGGCGACAAGGACGTGTCGGTCTGCTTCTTCGGCGACGGCACCACCAATATCGGCGCCTTCCACGAGGCGCTGAACTTCGCCGCCGTGTGGAAGCTGCCGGTAGTGTTTGTGTGCGAGAACAACCTCTATATGGAATACACGCCGATCGGCGACGTCACGGCCGTGCAGCACCCGGCCGCCGACCGCGCCGCCTCCTATGGGCTGGAGCGCATCGTGATCGACGGCAACGATGCCGACGCGGTCTATCGCGCCGCGCAGACGGCGTTTGCGAAGGCGCGGGCGGGTCATGGGCCTTCGCTGATCGAGTGCATGACCTATCGCCACTCTGGCCACTCGCGCGCCGATCCGGCGAAATATCGGCCCGAGGGCGAACTGGAGAAGTGGAAGGAGCGCGATCCGATCAAGATTTATCGCGAACGCCTCAAGCAGTTCGGCATCGGCGACGATCAGGTCGCCAAGATCGATGCCGACGTGCGCCGTATCGTCGACGAGGCGACCGAGGCCTGCAAAGCCGCGCCGCCGCCGTCGACCGATATCCTGTTCACCGACGTTTATGCCGATGGAGGCTGGGCATGGCGGAACTGACCTATCGCGACGCGGTCGCGCGCGGCATCGCCCAGGAAATGGCGCGCGATCCCGACGTGGTGTTTCTCGGTGAGGACGTCGCCAAGGCGGGCGGCGTGTTCAAGGCGACCGTCGGCCTCTACGATCAATTCGGGCCGCTTCGCGTGCGCGACACGCCGATCTCCGAGCAGGCGATTCTCGGTGCCGCCATGGGCGCGGCGATGACCGGATTGAAGCCGATTGCGGAAATCATGTTCTCGGACTTCTTCGCGGTGTGCTTCGACTACATCGCCAACGAGTTTCCGAAGAGCCGCTACATGAGCAACGGCCAGACCAAGTGCCCGCTGGTGGTGCGCACCGGCAACGGCGCGGGCTCGCGCTTCGGCGCGCAGCATTCGCAGAGCGTCGAGAACTGGTGCATGATGATCCCAGGGCTGAAGGTCGTGGCGCCGTCGACGCCGACCGACGTGATCGGCCTGATGGCGGCGGCGGTGCGCGATCCCGACCCGGTGATCTTCTTCGAGCACAAGTCGCTCTATCCGATGAAGGGCGAGGTGCCGGACGGCGAGATCGTCGACGCGCTCGGCACCGCCCGCACCGTCCGCACCGGCACGGACGCGACCATCCTGGCGCTGGCGCTGATGGTGCCGCGCGCGCTGGAGGCGGCGGAACGGCTCAAGGTGGAACACGGCGTCGACTGCGAGGTCGTCGATGTGCGGTCGCTGGTGCCGCTTGATACCCAGACGATCCTCGGCTCGGTGGGGCGCACACACCGCCTGTTCACGGTGGAGGAGAACCCGCGGCTGTGCGGCTGGGGCGCGGAAATCGTCTCGATCGTCGCCGACGAGGCGTTCTATGATCTCGACGGCCCGCCGGTCCGGATCACCACGCCGCATATTCCGCTACCGGCAGCCGATATCCTCGAGGACATGGTGCTGCCCACGGTCGAGCGCATTGTCGAGCGGGTACAGCGGTCGCTGGGCGCGTAAATGGGAGAACGACCATGGCGCAGGACGAACCAACCAGGGAAAATCCGTGCGGATCGATCGGCACAGCAGTGATCTTCGAGAACGACCATGTCCGCGTATGGGATATGCGGGTCGGGCCGCGGGGCAGGAAGGCGTGGCATCACCACACGCTGCCCTACGTGATCGTTCCCATCACCGGCGGCAAGGTCGAGATCGAGAATATCGAAGGCAAAGTCTATTACGGCGAGGAAGCGGGCGGCGAGGCGATCTGGCGCGATGCCGGCGAGAAGCACGAGCTGCGCAACCTCACCGATGCGCCCTACCAGAACGTGCTCGTCGAGATTAAGCAGAAGTAACCCTTGTCCCGGACGCGGTGCAGCATGCAATGCTGCGCCTCTGATCCGGGACCCGGTTGCTTTGTAGAGCAGGGAGTAAAATAACCGGGGTCCCGGTTCTGCACAGCAGCACTTGGTGCTGCGGTGCGCCCGGGACACGCAGCCGATGAGTAGGTACCGCCATGTACGACAATCTTCTCGCCAATGTTCCGACCGACCTGTGGATTGGAGGCCAATGGCGCAAGGCTTCCGACAATGCGCGCTTCGACGTGATCGATCCCGCGACCGAGCAGACGATCGCCTCGGTCGCGAGCGCCAGCATTGACGATGCCAAGGCCGCTGTCGATGCCGCGCAGAGCGCATTCGAGGCCTGGGCCGGGCGCAAGCCGCGCGAGCGCGGTGAAATCCTGCGCAAGGCGTTCGAACTGATCATGCGCGACGCCGAGCGGCTCGCCAAGCTGATCACCATCGAGAACGGCAAGGCGCTGTCCGACTCGCGCGGCGAGGTCGCCTACGCCGCTGAGTTCTTCCGCTGGTTCGCGGAGGAGGGCGTGCGCAATCTCGGCGAAGTCGGCCGAGCGCCGTCCTCGGGCGCGCGCATGGTCGTGCACCACAAGCCGATCGGCGTCGCCGTGCTGGTGACGCCGTGGAATTTTCCGGCCGCGATGGCGACCCGCAAGATCGGCCCGGCGCTCGCCGCCGGCTGCCCGGTGGTGCTCAAGCCGGCATCGGAGACACCGCTGACCATGCTGGCACTGATGCCGATCCTGGAGGAGGCGGGCGTGCCGGCGGGCGTCGTCAACGTCATCCCGTCGCGCCGCTCCGGGCCGGTGGTCGATGCCATGCTGCATCATCCGGATGTGCGGGTGGTCTCGTTCACCGGCTCGACCGAGGTCGGCAAGAAGCTCTTGCACGCCGCTGCCGACAACGTGCTCAACACCGCGATGGAGCTCGGCGGCAACGCGCCGTTCATCGTGTTCGAGGATGCCGACGTGGACGCGGCCATCGACGGCGCGATGATCGCCAAGATGCGCAACATGGGCGAGGCCTGCACCGCGGCGAACCGCTTCTACGTGCACGAGAAGGTGCAGGAGGAGTTCACCAAGAAGCTGACCGCCAAGATGGCGGTGCTGAAGATGGGCAACGGTCTCGACGACGGCGTGTCGCTTGGACCGCTGGTGAATGCGGAAGGGCGCGACAAGGTGGTCGAGCTGGTCGACGATGCGGTCAGCAAGGGCGCGAAGGTGCTGACCGGCGGCAAGCGGCCCGACGGTCCGGGTTTCTTCTATCCCGCCACCGTGCTCTCCAACGTGCCCGACAGCGCCAAGATGCTGAACGAGGAGATTTTCGGCCCCGTGGCTTCGCTGCAGACCTTCACCTCGGAAGACGAAGTGATCCACCGCGCCAACGACACGATCTATGGGCTCGTTGCCTATCTCTACACCAAGGATATCGGCCGCGGCCTGCGCGTATCGGAAAAGCTCGACTTCGGCATGATCGGGCTCAACCGCGGGCTCGTGTCCGATCCGGCCGCGCCGTTCGGCGGCATGAAGCAGTCCGGCATCGGCCGCGAGGGCGCACACGAGGGACTGATGGAGTTTTTGGAGACGCAGTACGTGTCGGTGAATTGGTGACGACGCTTCCACTTAGTCGTCCCCGCGAAAGCGGGGACCCATACTCCGTATCCCTTCGATGTGGCACGGTCAGCGTGAAATCACTTTTTCCTGTGGCTATGGGTCCCCGCTTTCGCGGGGACGACTCGCTGTGAGGGCGTGACCATGGACGTCCTGATGCCGCAGCTCGGCGAGACCGTCGCCGAAGGCAAGATCACCGTCTGGTTCAAATCGGTCGGCGACTCAGTCAAGCCCGGCGACAACCTGTTCGAAATCGAGACCGATAAGGTATCGATGGAAGTGCCGGCGACATCGGCCGGGGTCCTCTCGGAGATTCGCGTACCGGAGGGCGAGAGTGCGCCGGTTGGCGCCGTGGTTGCGGTGATCGGTGATGCGGCCGGGACCTCGCAGACTGCACCTGTTAGGAGCGCGCCGGCGTCGGCCCTCCCTCTCCCCGGAGGGGAGAGGGGCGGGGTGAGGGGGGACAAGCCTCTCGATAGGTCCGTAACCCCCTCACCCCAGCCCTCTCCCCGGTCGAAGTCGGATATATCCGACTTCGACCGATCCAAGATGTCGAACTCGGGTAAACCCGAGTTCGGGCGGGGAGAGGGAGTCCCGCCTGCGGCTGCGGCACAACCGAGTACTCAAACACGCGCCGCGCCCCTCGATCCCTTCATGGAAGTACGAACGCCCGAGCGCAATTTCGGTCCCGCAAAAATCACCGGCGGCGTCACCGTGACGCCATTGGCGCGGCGGCTGGCGGGCGAGGGCGGGATCGACCTGTCGCACATCAAAGGTTCGGGCCCGCATGGCCGTATCGTCGCCAGGGACGTCGAGCAGGCGGCTGGTGCGGGCCGGCCGGCCGCTCCTGGCGCCGTGACGGTGAGTGGCGGACCGAGCGCGGATCAGGTCAAGGCGCTGTACGCAAGCACGCCGTACGAGGAAGTGCCCCTCGACACCATGCGCCGCACCATTGCCCGGCGCCTGACCGAGGCCAAGCAGACGGTCCCGCATTTCTATTTGACGGTCGACGTCGCGATCGATGCGGTGCTGAAGCTGCGCGAGGAGGCGAACGTGGCGGCCGGCAAGGGCGCCGACGGCGAGGCGGCCTACAAGCTTTCGGTCAACGACTTTGTCATCAAGGCGCTGGCGCACGCGCTACAACGCGTGCCGACGGCCAACGCGGTGTGGGCCGAGGACCGCATCCTGCGCTTCGCGCAGGTGGATATCGGAGTCGCGGTCGCGATCGAAGGCGGTTTGCTGACGCCGGTGATCCGCCGCGCGGAGTCGAAGTCGCTGTCGGCGATCTCGGCCGAGATGAAGGACCTTGCGGCCCGCGCCCGCGCCCGCAGGCTCAAGCCCGGGGAGTATCAGGGCGGCGTCAGCGCCGTCTCCAATCTCGGCATGTATGGCATCCGCGAATTTTCCGCGATCATCAACCCGCCGCAGTCGACCATCCTGGCGGTCGGCGCCGGCCAGCGCCGCCCGGTCGAAGCGCTGGGCGGCGGCGTCGCCTTCGCCACGCAGATGACCGTGACGCTCTCCTGCGACCACCGCGTGGTCGACGGTGCGCTCGGCGCCGAAGTGCTCGCGGCTTTCAAGACGGTCGTGGAAAGTCCGGTGCTGATGCTGGTGTAGACAAGGGAATCTCGGTCGTCATCATCCGCGAACGCGGATGATCCATATCCACCGGCGACAGTGGGCCCATCAAGCTCTCGGATTGCCGGATGCCCCGCTCTCGCTGGCATGACAGACGAAGCTACACCAATCCTGATTTTGCGCCCGGTACGCGGTCGAGGGGCGTCCGCATTCTCTCGTTCCGGTCGAGCTTTTCCTCGAACTTAACGAATTCGTCGGAGAGGTCCCTTTGCTGCCGCGACAGGTCGTCCTTCGCAGAGTTCCATTCGGCGCTTGAGGCCGCCTCGAACCGGTTGCGCAATTGCCGATGCCGTTCGGCGAGCCGCGTGAGGTGACCACGCACTTGCGTGCTCTCCCTGCGGCCCTTGAACTCCAGCAGGCGCGCTCCCATCCGCTGTGCGAGCCTGTCCATGTCGCGCCAAAGCGCCTCGCGGTTTACGTCAGGCATGGTCCGAGTGCCATCGATTTGTATAATGCGGCCGGGGTGACATTCTCCATTGGGACACGTCGGGGACATAACTCGCGGCGCGGTTACCCGGTTCCATGCCACCATCACTTGGCAAGCGCGGCCGTTTCCGCTTTGTTTGATCCCCGCTCAGAATCGAAACGTGAATATGACCAAGGAGCGCAACCGTGCCGATTTCCCTCGACGATGTTCGCCGTCAACTCGCCATCGCCAATCGTATTCTCGGTAACGAAGGTGTCATCGATGCGTTCGGCCACGCGAGCGTCCGCCACCCGGGCAATCCGAACCGCTATTTCCTGGCGCGCTCGCGCAGCCCGCTGTTCGTCGAGCCCGCCGACATCCTGGAATTCGACCTGGATTCGGAGCCGGTGCGCCCGTTGACGGTGCAGCCCTACGGCGAGCGCGTCATCCACGGCGAGATCTACAAGGCGCGGCCGGACGTGAACGCCGTCGTGCATCATCACTCGGGAGCGGTGCTGCCGTTCTGTATGACCGGCGTTCCGCTCGTGCCGCTGTTCCATCTCGGCGCCACCATGGGCGGGACGGTGCCGTTCTGGGATCAGCGTGACGACTTCGGCGACACCAATCTCTTGGTGATCAAGCCGGAGGAGGGCGCCTCGCTCGCCCGCGCGCTCGGCAACAACTGGACCGTGCTGATGCGCCGGCATGGCGCGACCATCGCCGGCACGACCTTGCAGGAGGTCGTGTTCCGTTCGATCAACGGCTGTCTCAATGCGGAATATCAGTTGCGTGCCATGGCGATCGGCACGATCGGACCGCTCAACGCCGCGGAGGCGCACGACGCCGGCGCCTACAATCTGCAGTCGCGGCCGATGGCACGCGCCTGGGAGTATTGGACGCTGCGGCTCGGTGAGCGCGGGATATTCCCGGCGCGCAAGAAGACCGCGGCGCAACGGCCTGCGCGCGCCGCGGCTTCACGGGCCAAGACCAAGGTGGCGCCGCGCAAAAAGACTGCGGCGAAGCGCGGCCGCAAACGATGAAGCTGTCGTCCCCGCAAAGGTGGGGACCCATACGCCGTATCCGTGAGGTCTGTGGTTATGGGTTCCCGCTTTCGCGGGAACGACCGGGGGAGGGTCATCATGACCTTGCTGATCGCCAAGATTCTGCTGACGCTTGCGACGCTGGGTTACAGCCTCGGCACCGTCATCGCCGACCTCAACAAGACCCATTCCACCAATCCGCTATGGACGCCGCACGCGCGATTCCACGTGGTCTGGCAGGTGCTCAGCTACAGCGGCTTCGGGCTGCTGGCGCTGCTGCTGACTTGGACACCGGGGCCGTACGAGGTCGAGCGCCTGTATCTCGTCTGCATCATTGCCTTCGTGGTCTTCGCGGCGTTCTTCGCGACGTGGATCGCCATGCCGATGTATGGCGGCACCAACTATGATCAGAACGGCTATCCGCCGTCCCCAGTGCGGATCGTCGGCCGGACCATCATGCTGGACGCAAATTTCACCGCGATCAGCGTGCAGTCGGTGCTGCTGGTGGTCGCGTTCATGCTCATTCTGGCGCGGTGACAGTGCGCCACGCGGCAAACTCGAAATCGTGACCACCTCTGCGTCTCGCCATGACAAGTCTCTCAGCCATGCTATCGTCGCGACCGCATCATGACCCAATCTTCCCGCGACCGTCTTGAGCAGGCCCTCGCCCGCATCGCCGACCCCAACGGGGAGGGGACGCGCGTGTGCCTTACCGTCTATACCGACGTTGCCCGCGTTGCCGCCGATGCCGCCGATGCCCGGCGCAAGGCCGGGGTGACGCTCGGGCCGCTGGACGGCGCGATCGTCAGCATCAAGGACCTGTTCGACGTCGCCGGCGAGCCGACGCGGGCGGGCTCCAAGGTCCTCGCCGATGAGGCCAAGCCGGCCGTGGCCGACGCCCCGGCGATCCGGCGGCTGCGGCAGGCGGGGGCCGTGATCGTCGCCAAGACCAACATGACCGAATATGCCTTCTCCGGCGTCGGCATGAACCCGCACTACGGCACGCCGGGCAATCCCGCCGATCGGGCACGCGTTCCGGGAGGCTCGACCGCGGGCGGCGCGGTGGCGGTCGCCGACGGCATGTGCGAGATCGCCATCGGCACGGATACCGGTGGCTCGACCCGGATTCCCGCCGGCATGTGCGGCATCGTCGGCTTCAAGCCGAGCGCGCAACGGGTGCCGACCGAGGGCGCGTTTCCGCTGTCGTTTTCGCTGGACTCGGTCGGGCCGATGGCGCGCAGGGTGGCCGACTGTACGCTCGCCGACGCGGTCATGGCGGGGGAGGAGCCGGCGGCAGCCGATCCGGCGCCGCTTGCCGGCCTGCGCATCGGCGCCTTGCAGGGGCTGGTGCTCACCGCTGTCGATGCAACCGTCGGGCGCCGTTATCCGGCCGCGCTCGACCGGCTGGTCAAGGCCGGCGTCCGGCTGAGCGACGAAAAGCTCGCGCTGATCGACGCCATGGTGCAGACGAACGCGCTCGGTGGGCTGGCGCCGCCGGAGTCGTTCATGATCCACCGCGACCGGCTCACGCGGCGCGGCGATGATGTCGACCCGAACGTGAGGGTGCGTATCGTCCGTGGCGGCGAAATTCCGGCGGCGGACTACGTCGAGACGGTGCGTCGCCGCGCCGACCTGATCCGCGCCATGGATGCGGCGATGGCCGATTGCGACGTCTTCGTCTGGCCGACGACGCCGATCGTGGCGCCGACGATCGCCGAGATGGGCGATGCGAAAGTGTTCTCCGCCAACAACATGCTGTTGCTGCGCAACACCTCGATCGTCAATTTCTTCGATCTCTGCGCCGTCTCGCTGCCGTTGCCGGGCGACGGCCTCAACTGCGGCCTCATGCTGGTCGGCCGCAACGGTTCGGATCGCCGATTGTTCCGCATTGCGCAATCTGTGGAACGCCTGCTGGCGGGTTGACCTTCCTGCGCCTACATTACGCAGCAGTCGTGCCCCGGACGCGGTGCAGCAACATAGCCGACGCGAATGCGTCGGCGTCAAGATGGCCGCCGGAGGCGGCCTAATGGTGCTGCACCGCAGAGCCGGGGCCGTTCCAGATGTCGGAAGTTCGTAACGGTCCCGGTTCTGCAGCGCACCGTTTCACGCTGCGCTGCGCCCAGGACACGCCCCGAGCAAGGAGGACGTCATGGGTCCTTTTCCGCACGATGCCCCGCCCGCGGTCATCTCCGACGACAATCCGATGGGCACCGACGGGCTGGAGTTCGTCGAATACGCGCATCCCGATCCGGAGAAGCTTGGTGACCTGTTCCGGACCATGGGCTTCGCGCCGGTCGCGCGGCACCGCTCCAAGAACGTGACGCTGTGGCGCCAGGGCGACGTCAACTTCGTCGTCAATGCCGAGCCTGAATCCTTCGCGCAGCGCTTCGCCGCAGCGCACGGTCCCTGCGCCTGCGCCATGGCGTTCCGCGTGGTGGATGCCAAGCACGCCTACGAGCGTGCGCTGTCGCTCGGCGCCGAGCCGGGCGAAACCAAGGTCGGCCCGATGGAGCTCGCGATTCCAGCGATCAAGGGCATCGGCGGGTCGTTGCTCTACTTCGTCGACCGTTACGGTGAGACAGGCTCGATCTGGGACGTGGATTTCGTGTGGACGGGCGAGCGGGACCCGAAGCCCGACGGCGTCGGCCTCTACTACATCGATCATCTCACCCACAACGTCATGCGTGGCCGCATGGACCATTGGGCCGGCTGGTATCGCAAGCTGTTCAATTTCCGCGATATCCGTTTCTTCAACATCGAGGGCAAGCTGACCGGCCTGATCTCCCGCGCCATGACTTCGCCGTGCTGCAAGATCCGGATTCCGATCAACGAGTCGCTCGACGACAAGTCGCAGATCGAGGAGTACCTGAAGGAGTACAAAGGCGAGGGCATCCAGCACGTCGCCATGGGCGCGCGCGACATTTATGCGACGGTCGAGAAGCTGCGCGGTAACGATCTGCCGTTCATGCCGGCGCCACCCGACACCTACTACGAGAAGGTCGACGCGCGCGTGCCCGGTCACGGCGAGGCGCTCGCGCGGCTGCGCCAATCCGGCGTGCTGATCGACGGCGAAGGCGTGGTCGACGGCGGCATGACCAAGGTGCTGCTGCAGATCTTCTCCGGCACCGTGCTCGGGCCGATCTTCTTCGAGTTCATCCAGCGCAAGGGCGACGAGGGTTTCGGCGAGGGCAACTTCCGCGCGCTGTTCGAGTCGATCGAAGAGGATCAGATCAGGCGTGGAGTGCTGGCGGCGCCGGCGACGGAGTAAGGCGGGCGCCTCCCTCCTGCAAATTTCCTCCTTGGCTGCGGCATCTGGTATCACGCACCAGGACCGCTGGCCGGGAGGCAACACTGTCATGACCCGTGACGACATCGTCGCGCGCGCCGCGCGCCTCGTTCCCATCCTGCGGGAGCGGGCGGCGAAGGCCGAGTCGCTGCGTCGTCTTCTCGACGAAACGGTTGCCGATCTGGTGGCGGCCGGGCTGACCCGCACGTCGCAGCCGGCGCGGTTCGGCGGCTACGAGCTGGGCTGGGACGTGATCTGCGAAGCGTCCATGACGCTCGGCCGGGGCGATGCGTCGCAGGCCTGGGTCGCGAACGTCTATGCCGAGCATGCCTTCATGGCCGCCCTGTTCCCGGACCAGGCGCAGCGCGATGTGTGGGGCACCAATCCGGAGGCCTTGATCTCGGCTTCGATCAGCCCCGTGGGCAACCGCGTGGAGGTCGTCGAGGGCGGCCATGTCCTCGACGGCCGCTGGCCATTCGCCAGCGGCGTGCATCACTCCGACTGGACCATTGTCGGCGACCTCGTCCGGACAGGCGATACGCCCGCGCGGCACTTGTTCTTCCTCGTGCCCAAGGCGGACCGCGAAATCGTCGACGACTGGTATACGGCCGGCATGGCCGGTACCGGCAGCACATCGGTGAAGCTCGCCAGGGTTTTCGTGCCGGCGCACCGCACGCTGAGTAATGACGACGTTGCCGCCGGCGCGGCGCCGGGCGCGCAGGTCAATCGGAATCCACTCTACCGGATGCCGATCTTTGGCTTCAGCAATCTCGCCTTGGCGTCGGTCCCGGTTGGTGTCGCCGAGGCGATGATCGAAGAGTTTGCCAGATTTGTCGCGCATCGTGCCGCCCGCAATCCGGCGACGCCGGCGCTTGAAGCTCTGTATGCGCGCCTCGCCGAATCCGCCGCGGAGGTGAAGGCGGCCAGGCTGCTCATCATGAACGCTGCGAAAGACAATATGGACAAGCTTGTCGCCGGCACGCGGCTCGACGCTGCTGATGGAACACGCGGCATGCAGCAAGGCGCCTACGCCTGCGTTCTGGCGCGCCGCGCCGCCGGGCGCCTGTTCGAGGCGTGCGGCGCCCATGGAATCTATTTGTCGAATGTCATGCAGCGGGCATTCCGCGACATCTACGCGAGCACGGTCCACGCCGGACTCAACTGGGACCGGGCCGCGCTGCACTACGGGCAGATGGCTGTCGAGTACAGCCGATCCTGATACGCGTCAGTTCCAGTAGCGCCCGCTGGCGCCAATGACGACGGTTATCAGCCCGAGCGGCAGGTTGACGGCGATGATCTGGCGGATGCGGTTGAGGCCGGCTCCAGCCGCCGGCCAATCCTCGGCGTCGACCGCACGCTTGAACTTGAGCCATGGTCCGTGGAATAGCCAGACGAACAGTGCGATCATCACCCAGCCGATGCCCTGCATCAGGTGCACGTGCAGGCGCGCGCCGGCAAATCCGCCGAAGGTCACGAACACGATCCAGTAACCGCTCGCGAGCAGCAGCAGGATCGACACCCACACCCAAGGAAAGAATTTCTGGAAGAAGGCTCGCCACAATCGCAGACGCGGTGGCGGTTCGAGCGCGCCGGCGGCGGGACGCAGGCACATGTAGGCGGCGAACATGCCGCCGACCCAGACGACGGCGCCGAGGATGTGAAGCGCAAGGGCGGTGGCGGTCATGGGTATGCCTCCGATTTGTCCGCGACCCGGTGCTAAATGCCGGGCCGCGCGAGGCTTGGCAAGCCGCCGTCGGCGATCAGCGATGGCGGATTACGGATTAAGCGTCAACTCTGGCGCGCAAAACGTGCAAGGTCTCGTCCCTGTCCATCCATCAGGAACAATCGGCCATGCTGGTCGAGACGCCACTGTTGCGCCCGCCGGAGCACCGCTAGATATCTGCGCTCCTGATCCATGACGACCGGGAGGCAGGCCCGACGCGTGGTGGCCAGGGCACCGAACTGAACGACATTGCTGGAGATTGATGCGCGCCCCATAAACTGGTTGCAGCCCGCACGACCGCTGACGCGTCCGTGGAAGTTGAATGAAATTGTTGATTGAACGCGATCGAGGACCCCGCGCTGCTGAAGGTCTTCGAG
The DNA here is from genome assembly GCA_009377755.1 of Hyphomicrobiales bacterium. Lineage (GTDB taxonomy): Bacteria > Pseudomonadota > Alphaproteobacteria > Rhizobiales > Xanthobacteraceae > WHTM01. Next base: position 154,149 of record WHTM01000007.1, read on the forward strand.
CACCCATTGGACACTGTTGAGGCCGAGACCTTGTGCCGACGCGGCGTTCCAGGCGGCGTTCCAAGTGGCAAACACGCACAGCATGGCGGCGCAGACTGGCAACCAGAATCTTCTCGTCATCACAATGAACCCATTGCCCGGTATCAGAAACTTCCGCCCGTACGCCAGCCACCACCGCTGCCGCCAGAGCTGGCGCCGCCGCCGCCCGGCCAGGAGCCTCCGCCACCGCGGCCTTGATCCCAGGGGTATGGCCATGAGGGCGCTCTGCCCCAGCCGCCGAAATCGGGATCGGCGCGCGGGACCGGGCGGCGATAATTGTCGCGCAGGACACGATCGAGGGCGCCGCCGCCCAGGGTCCCGCTCAGGATGCCGCCGATAACCTGTCCAAGGACATCCTGGCCACTGCCGAAGGTCCCTCGCGGATCGTCGTAGCCGATATTGCGGGCGCGATCGCGCCCGCCTTCCAATTCAGTACGGCGACGAGCCATGTCGCGGATTTGCGTGCGGATCTGCGCAACCTCGCCGTCGGCCTTGGGGAGCTCCTCACGCATCTTCGAGATTGAGATGATCGCCTGCTCGTCGGCTTTGGTCGGCGTGCGGAGGGCTTCCTGATAGAGTTGGCGCAGGTCCTCTTGCGCAAGAGCTTGGGATAGAAGTTCGACAGCATTGCCATAGACCGCATCGTCGCCGGGTCCGAGTGCCTTCTGCCGGTCGGCCTCGATCTGCTCGAGCTCGCCGGTAATCTTCATGACGGCGTTCTCGGCGGCCTTCACCGCCGTATGCCCGGCCTCAACCCGCGCGTCCAGCGCTTCGATACCATCGGTAACGAGGGCCTTGCGCTCGGTTTCGGCGACGCGTTCCTTGGCGATGTCCACGTCGCCCTGTTTGCTCTTGGCGTGCTCGCGCAGGCGTGCCGGGATCTCCTGAAGCATGGCGTAGTTGGCGCGTGCGTCCCGATAGCCGATGAGTTGCGCGACCCTTCGATCGAAGAAACGCACGAAGTTGCCGCTCGTGTCTTCGGCCTGCCCGTGCCTCCTGGTCCACAGATACGTGAACAAGGGGTCGTCGTCGTAGGGCTTTCCCTTCTCCGCCAGATCAGCCTCGGCGCGCGAGGCCTTTTCGTCCGCATTCGCAGCGATCTCTTCGGCTTGGGCGACGGCTACCTTCGCCGCCTGCCAGGAGGAGTCTGTCTCGATGCGTTCCGCCGTGCGTTGACGCTGCTGGTCGAGTGCGTCGAGCGCATTGGCAAGTTCCTGATCGCGGTCGTGCTTTGCCGCCTCGGCCTTGTCGAGAGCGGCCTGGGCCTCGTCCCGGCGACGCGCAAGGGCTTCAAGCGCCTGCCGGTGGTTCTCGATCGTAGCCAGCGCACGCCGTTCGGTCGCGTCGAGATCGGCGATCACCCGGTCGCGCACCATGGCGTCAAGCTTGATCCGGGCGAGCGTGCGAAAACCCTCGGCTTCCGCGCGCCTGAGCCGTGCCGCTTCCTCCATCGCCGAACGAAGCGCTTGGTCGAGGCGGCCTTCGTCAGTGCGGACGCGACTGATCGCCTTCTCGACCGAAAACAGCGCATCGCGGCCCGTCAACATTCTTCGTTGCCCTCACCAGCGCGTGATGCGGCCTTCGAGAACCGGCATGCGGAACTCAGGCTCGATGAAACCGCGTCGTTTTTCGGCCATACGGGTGTTCTGCACAATACCGTTCTTGACTTTGTCGTTTCGTACCGCATCGAACGTTTCGATCGGCACCCGTACGCCGAAGCGGGAGACGATCTCGGTCTGGTTCGTCTCGTCGTTTCGGACTGGCAAGCGAACCGGATTGCCTTGCGAATCAACCGCATTGACCACGACGAAATAGGCGCGTCCCTGGAAGCTTGGATGCTCGCGGAAGAATCCAGTCTGGTCCTCGGGCCGTCCCGCGATCCGCAGCACGTATTCTTGCCGAAGCACGGTCGCGAGCCGGTCCATTTGAGCAAGGGCAGAGCGTGCATCCGCCGCATTGCCGCGAACGAGGGAGGCGCGGCCTTGTGCGAGGATTGTATCGGCCTGCTGCCGGGCGGCCGGAATCTGGGCCTCCGCCGCGACCGCCTGATGGGCCGCAGTGATCTGCCGCGGCAAGGTTTCGGTCAATTCGACGCGCGCGGCTTCGACCGCTTGCTGCTGCGGCCTGACGACGCCGAACTGATAGCCTCCAACCGCGATGCCGATGGCGGCGAGCGCGCCGACCATCCATTTGCCGTAGGTCTTCCGCTTCACCCACCAGGTGGCCAGGGTGCGACTAAAGCTCGGTTTCGGCGGCGTGTAGACGAAGCGGCTTTCCTTCAGCGCCTTGACGCCCTCCGCGATAATGCTGTCGGGCACCTCGATGCCTTGGCTCTTGTAGAGAGCCCGCAGGCGTTCGATCAGCTGATCCTCGCGAACATCCTCGTTGAGCTCCCGCTCGACCAGCCGCCCGCGGTGGCGCAGCGTGTCGACCACGTCCATTGCAAGCATGACGTCGTCGAGTTTGGCGGGCGGCGCAACAGGTGCGTCCGCCGTGGCTGCGGGTTCAGACACGGACATCAGAGTGGCAGCGCTTTTCCATCGGCGACCAGTTTCGCAATCCGCTTCTTACCATCTTCCACTGCATCACGGATTTCGGCCGAGTTCTGGGTTGCGAGCTTGCGCATTTCCTCGATGATTTGTTGCGAACGCTCCTGGAAATTGACCACCGAGTCGACCAGCTTCTTCACAGCGTCGGCACGAATGGTGGGGCCGTATCCGGCCTTGACCGCTTCTTCCTGCACCTTGTCGCCGATCTCGGACAACGTTTCGAGCGACTTCGACACACCTTCCTTCATGGCATTGAGCGTCGCCGTGGATTCGTGGAGCCCGAACATGCCCGTAAACGAAGCCTTGAGCGCCGTCAGCACCGAATCGTTCGTGGAGAAGAAGGTGATCGACTGAGCGTAGATGCGCTCCTTAGCGTTGGTCGTCTGTTGCAGCCGTGCCATCACCACCTCGGACGTGTTGTAGGAGATGGTGAGATTGTCCGAGAGATCCTTGGTGATCTGGTAACGTTTCTCCTCATCCTGCACGCGGCGCAGGTGTTCGTCGCGTTCAAGCTCGAGGCGGGCGCGATCGGCAGGCTCGGTGCCGGCGAAATTCGCGACCTTGTCCGATGCTTCCTTCAATGCGGTCCGGGCGCCGCCGAGCTTGGCCGTCGCTGTCTTGAGCACCTCGAGGGCCAAGACCTCCGCCTGTTTCAGAGCCCCGCGATAGTCGTTGTAAGCTTCGAGGATCACGTGCTCGCGGTCGATTTGCCCCTTCGTGGTCTTGGTGACGTGAAGATAGGTTTGCTTCACCTTGTCGAAGCGGTCGGCGACGTCGCCCCGTGAAATCTTCATCCAGACATTGGTGGCGCGCTCCATAAGGTCGAGCTTGCTGTCGGCCAGCTGATCGACCATGCGCTTGGAGTCGTCGCGGATGGAATTGAAGCCGGCCGTGATCTCCTTGTAGCGTTCGCCGATCTCCATACCCGAGATCTGCTCGCGTACGATCTCGTTGAAGACGGAGGCTTGGCCCAACGTCCGGGCGATCACCTGGATCTTCTCTGGGTCCAGATCGGAAATCTTCTCCAAGAGGGCGTTGATAGGCGCCGGCTCTAATTTGTCAGGCATTAGACCAACGTCGCGCAAGGCGCCGACCGCCTTGTCGAGATATTGCATCGGGCTACGGACGATGACTTCTTTCATCGCTCTTCTCCTGTCCCGACCGTCCGCCCTTTGAGCCAGACGGTCATTTGCCGCGTCGATAATCTGCTGAGGAAAAGTAGCAACAGCGACAGCCATCAGAGACGACATTCGCGTTCGGTCTACTCATCCGGTCAGGCCGCTTTCACGTGACGCAAGGCGTATGCAACAGCAACGAAGGAATGGCGCAGTGTATCCGCGCCAGGTAACATCGTGGTGTCCAATGCCTTGCGGACAGTCCTTCGATTTGCGTCAAATCCGCCCCAAGATTGAAAGCCGAAAGGGAACCTGGGCCGAACGCGCGGATAGTTTACTCTTTAGACTGATAGCTTGCTAGTGTGGTTGGATTTGAAAGACTCATAGCTTCAAGTTGCTAGCGCCAAAATTCGCGCAAGAACCCGAGCATCGCCTTGCGTGACTCGGCGCCGAGCTTCTCGGCGAGCCGCGCCTCGTGCGTCGCGGCGAGCGTCTTCGCGCGCTTCAAAGTCTTCTGTCCCTCGGGGGTGAGCTGCAGCGCATGCGAGCGCCGGTCGCGCGGCGACGGCAGGCGGCGCGTGAGGCCGCGCTTTTCCAGCCGGTCGAGCAGCCGCACCAGCCGGGCGCGCTCGATGCCGAGCGTGTCGGCGAGGTCGGATTGCGACAGCCCGGGATTGGCGCCGATCACCACCAGCACCGAATATTGCGCCGGGCGGATGTCGATCGACTCCAGCGTACGGATGAAATCCTGGAACACCCAGACCTGAAAACGGCGGATCAGGTAGCCCAGGTGCTCGTCGAGTACGCCGAGGTCGATTTCGGTCCGGCCGTTGCGGGCCTGTCCGCTGCGGCCGGCGGAGGCGCCGAGCGGCGCCGTCTGCGTGAGTTTGCGGCTTGCCACGGCCATCCTTGGCGCCCCTCCGGCATTCGCAGGCCGCCCTGCCATTGCGCACGGCCCATATTGTTGTTGACGACATCTATTGTAATCAACAACATTATCGGAGCTTCGCCGCGTTCGGCAAGGCGTATTGGCGCGATTTTCCGCGCGGTGCGTATGCCGCGCGGCTGCGTCATGCCGGGCATTGCATCGCGCACGGAACCGGACGAACAATAGGCAAGACGCGACGGCACGCCGTCGTGGATCGGGTCAGGGAGGACAATTCAATGACATGTAAGCCGCATACTGTCATCACCCGCCGCACATTCAGCACCGGAGTCACCGCCGCCGGGCTGACCGCCGCGGCCGGGCCGTTCAATGTCCTGCGCGCCCAGGGCGGCGCGCTGAAGGTCGGCGTGCTGCTGCCGCGCTCCGGCGTGCAGGCCGGCATCGGCCAGGATTGCCAGCGCGGTGTCGAGATCGCGCCGGGCATCTTCAAGGACTTGGGCCTGCCCAACCTGCAGATCATGAACGGCGACACCGAGTCCAACCCGCAGATCGCCCGTGCCCAGGCCGAGAAGCTGATCAATGAGGGCGCGCAGCTCCTGGTCGGCGCGTTCGATTCCGGCCAGACCACGACGATCGCTCAGGTCGCCGAGCAGCGCGGCATCCCGCTCGTGATCAATATCGCCGCGGCGCCGCCGATCACCGAGCAGGGCTACAAGTTCGTGTTCCGCAACTTCCCGACCGCGCCGATGATCCTGGGCGACGCCTTCGCCAATCAGAAGGAGATCTTCGCGGCGACCGGTTCGGCGCCGAAATCAGCGGCATTCCTGCATGTGAACGACACATTCGGCACCGCGATGCAGAAGGGCATCGGCGCCGTGATGCCGAGGTTCAACATGCCCTACAAAATTGCCGAGACGATTGCCTACGACCCGCGGGCGCGCGATCTGTCGGTCGAGATCGCCAAAGCCAAGGCGACCGGCGCGGATGCGCTCCTGGTGGTCAGCCGCCTCAACGATGCGATCCTGCTCACCCGCGAGCTGGTCAAGCAGCGCTGGACGCCGATGGCCGTGCTCAGCATGGGACCCGGCTGGTACGAGGATCAGTACCTGAAGACCCTCGGCAAGCTGTCCGACGGCCCGATGAGCTTCGTGCCCTGGTACGATCCCAACAAGAAGCTCAGCAAGCAGCTCGAAGCCGTGCTGGCCAAGGCCTATCCGGCCATCAACCTCAATACCAACCACATCTTCACCTTCGAGGCGTTGCTGGTTGCCGCCGATGCCTACAAGCGCGCCGGCTCGACCGATCCGAAGGCGCTGGCAGACGCCATCCGCAAGACCAACATCACCGACAATGTCAGCATCGGCCCCGGCATCCAGTTCGATGCCAAGGGTCAGAACGACAAGGTGAAGGACGCGGCGATCCAGAATCGCGACGGCAAGCTGGTCACGCTCGCGCCGAAGGCGGCGGCAAACGCCAAACCCGACTGGCCGCTGAAGCCCTACGACAAGCGCGGGTGAGTCTATCCCGTTCGTCCCCGCGAAAGCGGGGACCCAGGGACAGCCGAGCGGAGCCGAATATGGGGCCCCTGGATTCCCGCTTGCGCGGGAATGAACGGAGTATGGACTAGCCGTGCCCGCGGATATCTATCTCAACGTCGCTGTGAGCGGCATCCTGACCGGCCTGATCTACGGCCTGAGTACGCTCGGCCTTTCGGTCATCTTCGGCGTCATCCGCATCGTCAATTTCGCCCATGGCGAGATCATGGTGGTCGGCATGTTCGTGACGCTGGTGCTGTTCCGGCATCTCGGCATCGACCCGCTCCTGAGCATCCCGATCGTCGCCGCGGCGCTGTTCGGCTTCGGCTTCGTGTTGCAGGATTGGGTGGTGCGGCGCGTCGCGCACCTTGCCGACCACATGCAATTTCTGCTGATGGCCGCGGTGGCCGTGATCCTCATCAGCGTCTGCCTGATGCTGTTCGGGCCGGACGCGCAGGGGGCGCAGGTCGGCTACGCCTATGACTCGTTGAGCATCGGCCCGCTGATCGTCGACAAGGTGCGGCTCTACGCCGGCCTCGCGGCGCTGGTGGTCGCCGCCGCGCTGTTCGCCTTCTTCCGCTACGCGGCGACCGGCAAGGCGATCCGCGCCTGCGGCGATAATTACCTGGGCGCGCAGGTGGTCGGGCTAAACGTCCGGCGGCTTTTCGCACTCACCTTCGGCATCGGCACCGCCTGTCTCGGCGCCGCTGGCGCCATCCTGCTGTTGCTGATCGACGTGCATCCCTATCTCGGCCCGCCGTTGACGCTGCTCGCCTTCATCATCGTCATCGTCGGCGGCATGGGCAGCTTGCCCGGCGCCATGCTCGGCGGCGTCCTGATCGGTGCCTCCGAGGCGATTGCCGGCCTGCTGCTGCAGCCCTCGCTGAAGTCGGCTTTCAGCTTCGGGCTGCTGATCCTGGTGCTGCTGGTCCGGCCGCAGGGCCTGCTCGGAAAAGCGACGCAATGAACCGGCTGATCAAGGGAGTGCGGCCGCGCGCGCTGGTGCTGCTCGCCGTGTTCGCCGCCGCCCTCGTGATCGCGCCGCTGTTCGTCTCGAGCTATGTGCTGAGCGTGCTGATCATCGTCCTCTACTTCGCCTATGTCGGGCAGGCGTGGAACCTGATGATCGGCTTTGCCGGGCAATTGTCGCTCGGGCATGCCTTGTTCGTCGGCATCGGCGCCTATACTAGCGCCGCGCTGTTCATCCATTTCGGCATCGCACCGTGGATCGGCATGTTCGCCGCGGTGGCTCTGTCGGTGCTGACCGGCTGCATCATCGGCTACCTCGGGTTCCGCTTCTCGATCCGCGGCGTGTACTTCGCTCTGCTGACCATCGCCTTCGCCGAATTCGTGCTGGTCATTGTCGATCATATTCCCTGGCTCGGCAGCACCGGCGGCTTCTTCCTGCCCGTTGCCAACCGCGACCGCATCGATCTGTTCAACCTGCGCGGCTCGCAGATCATGTTCTATTACGTGATCCTTGCTCTGACGGCTGCGGCGCTCGTGCTCTGCCGGCTGCTGCTCAACAGCAAGCTCGGACTCTACTGGCAAGCCATCCGCGAGGACCAGGAGTCCGCCGAGGCGATCGGCGTGCATCTGTTCCGCTACAAGATGATCGCGGTGGCGATCTCGTCAGGGCTGACCGGCATCGCCGGCGTCTGGTACGCGTTCTACTACAACAACCTGTTCCCGGAGACGACGTTCTCCACGGCGAAGTCGATCGAACTGATCCTCGGCACCGTGGTCGGCGGCGTCGGCACCCTGTTCGGTCCGATCCTCGGTGCCTTCATCCTCACCCCCCTCGGCGAAGTGCTGACGCACCTGACGGAGGGGATGAAGATCGACGGCATCAAGTCGTTCTTCTGGGGCGTCTGCGTGGCGGCGATCGTGCTGTTCCGCCCCACGGGGCTATGGCCTTGGATCAGCGCGCTGTTCGGCCTCGATCCGCGGCGCGGGGATAAGCCATGACCGCGCGCGCCACAGGCGAATCGGCCTCGCTCTCCGTGCAGGGCATCTCCAAGCGGTTCCGCGGGCTCGCCGCCGTCGACAACGTGTCGTTCGAGGTGGCGCCCGCCGCGATCCATGCGCTGATCGGCCCGAACGGCGCGGGTAAGACCACGATCTTCAACATGATCGCCGGCGTGTTCAGACCGGACACCGGATCGATCCTGCTCGACGGCAAGCCGCTGGTCGGGAAGCGGCCGGACGAAATCTGCCGCGCCGGGGTGGGCCGGACCTTCCAGATCGTCCGGCCGTTCCATGCGCTCAGCGTCGAGGAAAACGTCGCGGTCGGCGCGCTCGCCTGGACCGACGATCTCGGCGAGGCGCGCGACCATGCGGTCGGCCTGCTGCGGCTGCTCGGGCTCGAGGACAAGCGCTTCGCGCTGCCCGACTCGATCACGCTGCCCGACCGCAAGCGCCTGGAAGTGGCGCGGGCGCTCGCCACCAAGCCGAAGATCCTGCTGCTCGACGAGGTAATGGCAGGGCTGCGCCCGACCGAGACCGACCGCATGGTCGCAGTCTTCCGCAAGCTCAACGAGGAAACCGGCCTCACCATCCTGCTGATCGAGCACGTGATGCGCGCGGTGATGGCGATGTCGCGCCACATCGTGGTCGTGAACTACGGCAAGGTGATCGCTGAAGGCGCGCCGGAAGCAGTGACGCGCAATCCGGACGTGCTGGCCTGCTATCTCGGCGAGGAGGCGTTGTGATCCTCGGCTCATCACTCTCGGCTCGTGTCCCGGGCGCAGCGCAGCGCGAGCAACGCGAGTGGTGCGCTGCAGAACCGGGACCGTTCCACAGTCGGCGCTTCTTGGCGGTCCCGGATCAGCGGTGCAGCATTGCATGCTGCACCGCGCCCGGGACACGAGCGCCGCGCGTCGGGGAGCTACTATGATTCTCGACGTCGACAAGTTGCACCTCTTCTACGGCGACGCCCAGGCGCTGGACGACGTGTCGCTGTCCGTCGAAGCCGGAGAGCTGGTCGCCATCATCGGCGCCAACGGCGCCGGCAAATCGAGCCTGATCCGTACCATCGCCGGAATCGAGACAGCGCGGTCCGGACGCATCCGCTTCCACGACGCCGAGATCACCGGGCTGCCGAGCCACCGCATCTGCGAGCTTGGCATTGGCCAGGTCGCCGAAGGTCGGCAAATCTTCGCCTCGCTGACGGTGGAGGAGAATCTCGACATGGGCGCGATGCTCAGGCGCGCCCGCGGCAAGGCGCGGCAGACGCGCGAGCGTATGTACCGGATGTTTCCGCGGCTCGCCGAGCGGCGCAACCAGGTCGCCGGCACCATGTCGGGCGGCGAGCAGCAGATGCTGGCGATCGCCCGCTGCCTGATGGGACAGCCGGAACTGATCATCTTTGACGAGCCCTCGCTCGGGCTCGCAC
>WHTM01000036.1 GCA_009377755.1 Hyphomicrobiales bacterium
CCAGCGGTCAGCGACCGCGCCAACAGGCCGGATACATGACCGCTCCCAACCCGTGCAGCCGAACCGTCAAAAAACTCCTTGCCGACAGGGGGCCGTCCATACATGACAGCGCGTGCTAGATGGCAGGAAAGGTGCACAACAGATGTCGCAAGCAAGCATCCGGGTGGGCAAAATCACGGTGACCGCCGTCAGCGACGGCATTCTCAAGACCGGGCTCGACGTCATTCTCGGCCTTACGCCCGAGGAATGCGCGCGGCTTGCCGGTTGCGCCTACGATGCGCCGATCTATCTGCCGGTGAACAGCTTCCTGATCGACCTTGCCGGCAAGCACGTGCTGGTCGATGCCGGCTCCGGCAGCAACATGCAGCCGACGCTCGGCAAGCTCCCCGACAATCTGCGGGCTATAGGTGTGCCTCCAGAGGCGATCACGACGATCCTGCTGACGCACTTGCATCCGGACCACGCCAACGGGCTGATCGACGGCGACGGCAACGCCATCTTTCCGAATGCCGAGTTGATCGTGCACGAGCAGGAATCGCGCTTCTACCTGGAGCGCGACGCCAATGACGGTGACTCCGAGCGCGTGCGCCGCACGCTGGTCGCCTCGAAGCTCGCGGTCGCGCCGTATCGCGGGCGCATCCGCACTATTCCGGACGGGGAGGCATTGCCGGGCATTTCGGCAGTGCTGCAGCCGGGGCACACGCGCGGTCACACCTGCTGGCTGCTGCAATCGGGCCGCGAGCGGCTGCTGATCTGGGGCGATATCGTACATCTGCCCTCAGTACAGGTGCCGCGCCCGGACGCGGCGCTGGTCTACGATGTGGATCCGGTCATGGCGCCGGAGACCCGCGCGCAGGTTTTCGACTGGGTGGCGCGCGAGCGGTTGCGCGTTGCCGGGGCACATCTACCTTATCCGGGATTCGGCACGATCACGCGCCAAGGCGACGGTGGGGCCGCTTTTGCATACACAGCCAGTCCGTGACGTTGCAACCAGCACGTTGTTGCAGCCGATCAAGTGTGCTGCTTGATTCTACTCGATTCTTGCCCACGATCCCGCCCGACCGGCTACGCTGATCCTTAGCGCCGCTCCTACCCGAGGATTTCCCATGCCGACCCCGCTTCCGGACGATGTCGCCTGGCGCCTGCTCGAATCCATGCTGCTGATCCGCCGCTTCGAAGAGGCGGTGCTGCGGATGTCGCAGGAGGGCCAGTTCCGCGGCCACTACCATCTGTATATCGGCCAGGAGGCGACGGGCACCGCGGTCATGTCGGTGCTGGAGCCGCGTGACCGGCTCAACTCCACCCACCGCAATCATGGCCATGTGCTGGCGCGCGGAGCAGAGCCCGGTAAGGCGATGGCGGAGATTCTCGGCAAGGCGACCGGACTGATCGGCGGCCGCGGCGGCACCATCCATCTCTGCGATCCCGATCTCGGCTTCCTCCACACGTCGGGCATTGTCGGCGGCTGCATCAGCCTCGGCGTCGGCGGCGGCTATGCCTGCAAGCAGAAGAAGGACGGCTCGGTCTGCGCTACATTCTTCGGCGACGGCGCGCTGGAGGAGGGCGTGAGCTTCGAGGCGCTCAACATCGCGTCGCTATGGAAGCTCCCGGTGCTTTTCATGTGTGAGAACAACAGCACCGGTTCGTGGGCGCCGGGTGAAGGCTATCCGACGCTGGTGCATGCCAGTACCGATCTCCGCCTGATCCCGCAGTCGGTCGGGATCAGGACCATGCGGGTCGATGGCGCCGATGCCGCCGCCGTGCGCGAGGCGGTGAGCGACGCGGTGGCGCGCTGCCGACGCGGCGAAGGACCGGCCTTCATCGAGGCGATGACCAAGCGCTGGCCGGGCAGCAATCCGCTCTGGCCGGAGCCGGCCACCGGTGTCACCGACATCCGCATCGCGACCGGCGAGACGCAGGCAGGCGGAGCGCACAAGGACTGGATCGAGAACCACGATCCGGTGCTGCGGCTGGCGCGCGCACTGGCCGGCGGCGGCAATGACGCCAGGACACGGCTTTATGCGCTCGACGCCGCCGTGAAGGCGCGCATCGACGACGCCGTCAATTTCGCGATCGACAGTCCCCTCCCCGCGCCAGCGACGGCGTTCGACCACGTCTTCGCGTGAGATCAAACACCATGGCCAAGCAGAGTTACGCCCAGGCGCTTGTCGACGGCATCTACGACAGTCTTGCAGCGGATGACCGCGCCAGCATGATCGGCAGCTATGTGCTCGGGCTCGGGCCGCAGCGAAATCTGATGGACCGAATCCGCGAAGACTTTCCCGACCGCATTGTCGATCCGCCGACAGCGGAGGCCGGAGCGGCAGCGACCGGCGTCGGCGCCGCGATGGCCGGCATGCGTCCGTTCGTCGACCTCGGGACCGGCAGCTTCACTTATCTCGCCATGTCGCAGATCACCAACGAGGCGGCGGTCAGTTCCTACATGTCCAACGGCCGCATTTCCGCGGGCGTGACATTCCACCTGCTGCACGGCGTGCGCGGCGGCGGCGCGGCACAGCACAGCCATAGCCCGCAATCGATGCTGTGCAATGCGCCCGGCCTGGAAGTCGTCGCGCCGTACAGCGCCGCCGATGCCTACGGCCTGGTGCGCGCCGCGTTCCAAAGCCAGAACCCGACGGTGATCGCGAGCCACGCCAAGCTGCTGGGCATCGAGACCGAGGTGCCGGACAAGAAATCCGTGGTGACGATCGGCAAGGCCGACGTGAAGCGCAAGGGCCGCGACGTCACCATCGTCGCCAACTCGCTGATGACCCACTACAGCCTGCTGGCGGCCGAGCAGCTCGCCCGCGACGGTATCGATGCCGAGGTGGTCGACATGCGGACCCTGGTGCCGCTCGACGAGGAGACCATTCTCGACTCGGTGAAGCGCACCGGCCGGCTGGTGGTGGTCGACGAATGCCCGCTGCGCTGCGGCATCGCCTCGGAGGTCTCGGCGTCGGTCGCCGAGCACGGCTTCGACCTGCTGAAGGCGCCGATCGCGCGCGTCACCCGCGCGCATGTGCCGGTGCCGTTCAGCCTGCCGCTGGAAGAGGCCATCACGCCCGACCCGGCTAAGATCGCCGCGGCGGCGCGGAAGGTAATGAAAAACGGCTGAAACGGCCTCCGCAAGGTGGGGCTCGCGGGGGTAGACCGGCCTGCGGAGCCGCTTTATATGAAGGCCGCATATGGAGGCCGCGCAACGCGCCGGATGCCTCCGAGCCGCCGGATGTCCGCGCGGCTCTGGTGGGGGATAGTTCAACGGTAGAACAGCGGACTCTGACTCCGTTAATCTAGGTTCGAATCCTAGTCCCCCAGCCACAAGAAATGCCAGTGGTTATTGCACTTCTGAGGCTGTGGACCAAGCGGACAAGGCGGAACGGAAAGCGCACATCGGACTCACAAAAGTCGGCACAGCCTGTTCGCCGCTCGTCGCCTGCGCTATGGTGCTGGCATGCCGTCAGTCGGTCAGCCAGAACCCCCTATCGAGGACTTCGACCTCTTCGCCCCGTCCGGCCGGAAGCACAAGTTCCGCAGGCCGACGCGGCGCGACCTGTTGAGCAAGTGGGTCACCATCCCGATCCTGCTGGTCATCAGCCTGGCGCTGTGGGCGGTCCTGCTCTCGCCGCTCTGGAGCCATTTGCTTTAAAGCGATGCCACTCCACATCCGCCGCTACACCGACGTTTGGCCCGACGGCCATTGGTCGCCGGACCAATACCTGGTCATCAATAACGCCGGCTGCTCGGTCGGCACGATCCAACACAACGTGGCCTACTCGCCGCCCTGGTATTGGGCGATTAACGGCGCAATCGTGCAGGGTGCGGTCGACGCGAGCGGACAGGCCGGCGATATCGAGACGTGCAAGCGGGACCTGGCGCGGAACTGGCGGCGGTGGCTCGCGCTCCGGGGAGAGGGCGAGGACTATAGGCCGCCGTTCGGCAGCAAGCTCTCGATCGAGGATCGTCGGAGACTGCGGCTGCCTGGTTGACGCTGGCGAAACGCAAAAACGCCCCGGCAGCCAGCCGAAGCTGACCACCGGGGCGAGTCAGGGAGGAAGCATCGGCCGGGACAGTTCGGACCCGGCCTCCCGTGTGCCGCTGAGTCTCGCGGCGCCCGGTGTCGTGGCGGCCTGTGCCGCGATTTCAGATCCTGCGGTAGGCGATCACCCGCGCCGTCGAGCGCTCCCGCTGCCGCACCCGCCCGCCGTCATTGCCGGAGAGCAGCACGATCCGGCTGGCACCTGTCACCCGCCTGATGATGCCGACGTGACCGCCGCGGCGACCGCGGGCAAACACGGCAATGACACCAGGCGCCGGGCCCGCGGCGGGTCTGCCGATCTGCGCCCAGGCGCGGGCGCGCCAGAGGCCGCGCCGCTTCGACTCACGCGGGCTGAGTCCAAGAAACTTCAGAGCGGCCCAGCATCCGCACCACAGCGACGGGCAGCCGGCGGGACGCGAAATGGGGTAATGGGCTTGGCGCAGGACGCCAATTGGGGCAGGACGCTTGACGTGAGTCGGGGCACATCCGAACCGATCGCAGGTGATGATCTTGACCTTGCGGGGCTTGGCTTCTGTGGCCGTCGGAATGATCACAAATGCAAGCATGCCGATGGCCGCGGCGAGGTGCCGTGGCTGCATCATTCACCTGTTGGGGGTTGTGGAGGGGGATTACCGCAGCAACAATTCGTTACCTGTGCGCGGATAATATGGGTTTACTTTCTGTACCCGTCTCATTAGTCTATCCATTGTCAGCAGGGACTGGCAAAGGAGATGGTCATGATTAGTCGGGCATGTCTGAGGGCGGCACGGGTGAAGCGGGACTTGCTCAAGACGCTCCGTGCGGACCCCTATTACCTCGGCGATGAGGCTTGGCACTTAGGCGCTCCGGAAAAAGCCAACCCGTTCACCACCGGGACCGAGGAGCACGGGGATTGGCTCAAGGGCTGGCGCGATGCGGAGTTCGAAACTGCACAGAGGAGGGCCTGAGTCATGACCAACGATCGCCTCGCCGAGCCATGGAAGTCGCGCCGAGCCGCGCTTTGTTCAGAGGTAGCGCGCGACCATAATTACGTCTGGGACGCTTTTGACCAGGGGCGTCTTGCCTTCATCGAGGGCGCGCCCGTCGAACAGAATCCGCATCGCGTTCCGACGCCTGGATATTTCCACGTCAACATGACGCAGTGGGAATTGGGCTGGCGTCGCGAGCGTGAATTTTGCCTGATGGAGGCGTGAAATGGAGAGAAAGATGCCCAGTATCTCATTACGCCCGATCGATGTCGGCTTTGATTTGCGGCTGCACAAGGACATGGTGGCTGCGGTGCCCGCCGACACGACCGAAGTGAGATATGCGTACCGGGATGACCATGATAGAATCGTCACGGGCGATCTCGATGCCATTGTCCGCAAGCTGCGAGCCGCCGGGTACCGCGTGCAGGTTACCGCGAGCGGAGGCTGAGCCATGGCGAGCCTCACGGAACAGGTGGATAGCATCCTCCGGCAATATCCCTTCGGACGCGCATCGGCAGCCAAACGCGGCCGCAATCCTAATTGGCCATGGGTTCCAATAATTGATTACGGCAAGCAGAAAGTCAGCGTCCACGCGACGCGAACGGCCCAAATCAGAAATCGCGCCTACCGCACCCGCGAAGAGGCGTGTGCGTGTGCTCGTCAATGTATTGATGAAGCCACAGCGCATCTCCGCAGTCATCTTCTCGATCCGCGATACCGCGCGTTGCGAGAGCAATACGGACTGCCGCGCGAACTGGTGGAGGAGGCGGCTAATGTCTGAACGCTACGCCGCTCTCCTGCGCCTCGCCTATATCGATCGGTGCCTCGCCCTGCACGGCGAGGTGCAGCGCGCCGACATCACCCGCACGTTCTGGGTGTCGCAGGCTCAAGCGTCCGCTGACATCGGCGCATTTAATCGCACTCACCCCGGTGTGATGGCCTACGACAAATCCCGCAAGCGGTACGTGCCGGCGCGCGCTAAATACCGATCCGTCTATTGCCACGACGATCCGAACGTCAGGCGCGCCCTATCGCTCCTGGCGGCGGCAGGTCACCCAATGGGATGGGCAGATTGATGCGCGCAATGGCTTGGGCCTATGGGCTATTCGGCCCGCTCGATTGGGGCGATGACTGCGACGCCGAAATGCGCCGCATGAACGATCTCTGGAACAAGCTGGTTGAAATCGACCACGCCAACTCAGCCGCCTATCGCGATGCGATCACGCAGGCCATGGATGCGGACCTCTTGGCTGAACGGGACGACCTGCTTGCGCGCCTCGATGCACTGAAGACGGAGCGGAAGCGCCAGCATGCCAAGGTACGTCGGCGCGTGTCGACGCCGGACACCGACGACGCCATAGCCGATATCCGGCAACAGTTCAAAGCGGTCAAAGAGCGCGTCGATCAAGCCAAGATCTCCGCCCGCGGGCAAACGCGGGAGCGCCGGCGCGCCCTCGAAGGGGCACGGCTGGCGGCCGTGAAAGCCGCGCGGCAGAACAGCGGCTGCTATTGGGGCAACTACAACGCCGTGATCAACAGCTACGACACCGCCCGACAAAAGGTGCTCAAGGACGGCGGCGAGCTGCGGTTTCGCCGGTTCGACGGCTCCGGCCGGATCGTCAATCAGATTCAGGGCGGCGTCAGCGTAGCGGGCCTGTTCGACAGTGAGCGCAGCCAAGTCAGTATGCGGCCGGCATCCGCGGCCGCGTGGCCGAAACCGCGGCTGCATCCGCACGCACATATCCTGACCGCGGCCATCTACACGCGGGAGCGGCAACCGCGTCATGTCTCCTGGCCGCTGATCCTCGATCGCCCATTCCCGGACGGCGCGGTGATCAAAGAAGTGCACATCACGCGTCGGCGCCGCGGTCCGCGACGCGACGACTGGTCGGTTTCGTTTTCTCTCGCCGTGCCGGAGCCGGAGATGACGCATGACGGCCAGGCCTGCGGCATTGATATCGGCTGGCGGCGGCGCAATGACGGCATCCGGGTCGCGACGATCGTGAACCAGGCCGGCGAGCGTGAATTCGTCACATGTCCAGAACGGATTGTGTCAGGCTTCCGGCATGTCGATGATCTGAAGGCGCAGCGCGATCAGCGCGTCAACGATATCGTCAAGACTCTGCGACAATTGCCGTGGGCGCAGGCGCCGACCGTATTGCGCGATGCGGCCGTGCCCATACGCACGCTGCCGCGCGTCTCGGCACGGTTGCTGGTGCGCCTGGTCGCTCTGTGGTGTGAGATGCCCTGGGAGCGACCGACCCTCGACCGGTTACGGGATGTGCTCGCGCGCGATCTGGCTGACTGGCGCGAGAGCGCAGGTCTATCGTTGCGGCTGACACGGGCACGGCGCGACCATTATCGTTGCGAGGCGAAGAGAATTGCAGATCGCTACGGGCTAATCGGCCTCGAAAAACTGTCGATCGCCACCATGAGTGCGGCGGAAGACAACCCCACTCCGGAACCGTCTCGATTCTACCGGCGCGTGGCGGCACCCGGAGACTTTATCGCCGCGCTGCGGTGGGCCGCGAAAAAGGCCGGCGCACGCGTGCATGAGCACGGGGGAAAGAGCACATGGATTTGCGCCGAGTGCGGGGCCGAGCATGCGCCGGCGGACCCGGCCGCGCTGATTGTCACCTGCCCGCACTGCAGCGCCGCATGGGACCAGGACGTGAATGCCGCCAGGAATCTCCTCGCCGCCGCATTGGCGAGCGCTCCGGTAACGCAAGAAGACGGGGCAGCGCTCGCGCCAGTACTACCAACGGCTTCGGCTGGTGGCAGATGGGGCCGCACCAAGCGGGCGGCAGCGGACTATCGCAGCGCCCGCAAAGAGGCTGATGGACGCAAGCCCATCAATGAGATATAGGAAGGCCATTCCAGACCGTGCTCCGCCGGGCCAACGCGGAGAGAGAATGTCGCTGCCGGTGAACATCCGCCGCCGGCCGGATTCCAGACCGTGCTCCGCCGGGCCAACGCGGAGAGGGATCGTCGCCAAGCTCTTTCTTCGCGAGCTCAAAAATTCCAGACCGTGCTCCGCCGGGCCAACGCGGAGAGTCATTTACAGGGCGACACTGTGGCGCGTAGCATCCCTTCCAGACCGTGCTCCGCCGGGAAGAAAGCGGAGAGTGACCTAGGGCTGAAACCGTGTCACAGTGCCCCTGCCTTCCAGCCCGTGCTCTGCCGGGATAAAGCAGAGAGGTGCAGATGTACGAGAAGCACGACGTACTGGCAGAGGCCTTCCAGCCCGTGCTCCGCCGGGCCAACGCGGAGAGTCATTTACAGGGCGACACTGTGGCGCGTAGCATCCCTTCCAGCCCGTGCTCCCCGCCGGGCCAATGCGGAGAGAGGCGAAGGAAATCTCATGGCCGGGCCTCGACGGGTTCCTTCCAGACCGTGCTCCGCCGGGAGAAAGCGGAGAGAGTGCATCTAGGACCGGCTGCATCTGCCAGGAGGCGATGATTCAGACCGTGCTCCGCCGGGAAGAAAGCGGAGAGTGACCTGTGACGCGGGTTCAGCCCCTAGGTCACACAAGGATTCAGACCGTGCTCCGCCGGGCCAAAAGCGGAGAGATGAGTACAGCATCGGGCGACAGCGTTGGAATGTCACTGCTTCCAGACCGTGCTCTGCCGGGATAAAGCAGAGAGGAAAACTTGCACAACGCAACAATCCAATTCGCGGAATCTTCCAGCCCGTGCTCTGCCGGGATAAAGCAGAGAGTAGTTGCTTGCCGCCACAGTCCTGCCACAGTATGAACTTCCAGCCCGTGCTCTGCCGGGATAAAGCAGAGAGGAAGTCTAGAGCGGCAGTTGGGTAGCCCTCCCGCTTCCAGACCGTGCTTTGCCGGGATAAAGCAGAGAGTGCAGCAACGCCGCAGTCGGTTGCTGACCGACCGCCCCGGCGGCTCAGCGGGGCGGGTCCGTCCGCGGCGCCGGCAATGCCGGGGGAGCTGCCATGATCGGCACCTGCTGCAGTTGGATGGCTTCCAGCCGGCGCTGGATATCTTGCAGCACACGATCGAGCGGGTAGAGCCCGCCGAGTATTTTGGCGGAATCCTCGGTCTGGCGCGCCACTACCGCCATCTGATCCTTGGTCGCAGCAGCGGTATGTACCTCATTAAGCCGCTCTCGCAGGCGCTGAAGGTCCTTATTTAAATTCTGCAATGCCTCTTCATAAATTTCCCGACGCACGAACTCGCGCATGATGACTTTGTCTTCCGCCTCCAACCGCGACAGCGAACTGTTGATTGGTGTTACCGTAAAGGCCCCGATGATGCCGCCGCCGATAACAATTGCAGTGAAACCGGAGATCATCACCTGCCAGTTAGGGCGGCCGATGGTGTTGATCTGGCTTTGCAGCACCGCAATATTTTTCCCGGTCTGATCTCGCACCTCGCCGATGTTGCGCGCATTATCGCTCGCCTGTTGCCGGTCGCGCTCGTCAATGGCATCGACGCGCGCCTTGAGACCACTATAACCGTTGCCGTCGTGTTGCTGCCGTGCTGCCATCGTCGCCCCCGCTGCTTACTCACCTCGACAGACAGCCAAGGTTTCGAAGCGTCTGATTGTGGATCTTGATCTGATCCACGGTTGCCTTGGTATCGCTCGCGGACGAATACGTGATCGGTTTCAGGCCCGCACATTTAGCCGCGGTCCCGGTCGAACTCGTCCCCGCCGCGCAACCGGCCAGCAGCATGGTCACGCTCAGCGTCAGCGCGAGCCTTGTTGCTTTTGTCGACCATCTTGCCTTCGGCCTTGTCCCACTCGGCTTGCTTGCGTCTTGCGGCATCACGGCTTCCTTTCGTGTAGATGGCGAGCGCCGCCGCGACGACCCCTGCCACCATCAGGGCCAACTTACGGAACGGAGGAAAGAACCAGGCGAGCGCGAGCAGTCCGGCGATGCCAACGCCGCCGAGGCCGAGCCATCCGAACAGCGGATTGATCCAGTCCGGCATCACGTGCGGTCCTTCGAGACGCCGAGTGCGAGTGCGATACGCTTCATGGGGTCCTCCTATGTTCGCGCGCCTTCCTGGTACGCAGTGACGGCCGCGTTCTTTGCCTCGCCGCTCTTGCGTGAGACGTAATAGATAACCCCGGACCCGATCAGCGCGCCGCCGATCCAGACGAACCAGGGCACGTCGCCCGCGAACGTCTTGAGCGGCGACAGCCATTCGACCGCGTCGCCGAGCGAACTGACGAGCGCGCTGCACGCGGTCGCGAATGCCCCGCCGACCGAGGCCCAGAAGCCGACCCGCTCGGCCTTTTTCGACGCCGCGACCTCGGGGAGCTTCGGCGCCAGTTCCTCGGGCGTCGCGTCCCTGCGCTCCGGCGCGATCGGGCGCGTCCATCCTTCATCGGTCGCGGCCTGCAGCGCCGCCTTCAGCGCGTCGTCGACGACAGGCGGCCCGTCCAATTTGCGATCATTCTTGAAGGCGGCAATCCCGCCCTTGGTCATGCCGCCCCATTTGCCGTCCGGCTCGCCGACGCTGGAATAGCCCATCTCAAGCAGGGCGAGCTGCACCGACTTCACCTCAAGATAGACGGCGCCAGGCCGGTAGGCGACGCCATCGGCTTGCGGCGCGGCCTCTGTGTACGGCTCCGGCGCTAGTTCGCCGGACGGTGTGAAGCCGGCAAAAATGGTGCGCGCCTTCTTGAGATAAACCCGATACTCGGCAAGGCCGTTGGTGCCGCCGTTGATGACCTTGCGGCAGGCAACTTCATCGTCGGCATCGGCCGCATTGTTGGCGCGATCATCGTTGCTCCAGAACAACCACGCGGCTTTGAAGGCGCTGTCCGGCTGGTGCAGCAGCTCCGGGTGCGCGACCAGCGGCAGGCCGGTCTTTTCCTCCAGCCTGGTGTAATTCGACTTGCCAGTATTTTGCAGCATGCCGCCGCCGCGATAGAGCCAACCGTCGTTCGGGCCGCGATTGTTGAACTCTGCGGCCTTGCTCGGATTGCCGATGCCGTAGACGCGATTGAACAGCACAGGGCCGCGCGCGGCGACCGGCAGCGCGGCGATACGCTTGGCCTCGGCGGACGTGACCTTGGCTGAATGCTTGCCGACGCCGAATATCTTCACGATCGACTGGTAGCTGTAGGCCCCGCTCTCCGACAGGACCGACAGCCCGCCGGTCTCGACCATGATCTGCGACAGGAAGTGCATCACGCGCAGCGGCGTGTTCAACCGCGCGCCGCGCTCGGCTTCCGGCCAGCCGCGCACGATCGCGTCGACAAGGTCTTGCCGCGCGCGCGGTGCGAGCTTCTTGATCTGTGCCGCGAAGCCGGAGATGGTCATCGGAGAAAAATCCTCAGTGATTGCGCGTGCTGCTCCTGCGCCAGCGCGGGCGCGCAAGCGCCAGCAAGGCGAGGAAGGTTCTCGCATCGTCGGTTCCTTGATTGAGGCGACGGCGGCCGGCCCCGCCACAAATGTGACTAGACTGTGGCGCGGCAGCCCGCTAGGCTCCGATGCGGGGAAGGTCATGTCTCGAAAACTGAGACACTGCCGCGGGGGAGGATTCCACAATGCGACAGCGGTTGGCTGCCGTTCAGGCCGAGGTCGACCTGGCGGCGGTGACGGAATGGGAGTGGGAGATACTGTCCCGCGCCATCAATGATTATGTTGTTGCGCGCGCGCGCCCGATCCTCACCGGCGCCGACATCGTGGCGGCACTCGACGCGTGGCAGAGCTCGTGGCGGTGGGAGGACGGCGACGACGGCGAGGAAGCCGCGGTCTACATCGCGAAACTTAAGGCGGCTGCGGATGAGCTACGCGACATGGCGCTGACCTGGTCACCAGCCACGGTTGCGATCGTTCTGGCCAAGGTCGATACTGTCTAGTGTCCAGATTTTCCGACGTTCGTATCGGCGATTATGTACTTGACAAACACGCCTATAAGGTAGCGCTTCTCGGTGGCCGCAACCTACAAACAAGATTTGGTGCGATGGCAGACAACCCCAAGCCGGTTAGACACAATTACGGCGTCGTCCGAGGAAATTATTTTGGCGTAACCCCGAATGGGCCGGCGATCGAGATAGCCACTAACCTTTGCGACTGGTTTGAACTAGGCCAACGCACCGGGAGTGGTCATTGGCTTGAGGCACAAATCGTTGCGGATGGCGAGTTTCTCTTCAACGGTAGATTGTTCATTCGTGGTCGAACCGCAGGGACCATCATTGATAATTTTCCACGATCAAGCCCCGCAGGATGGACAAGACGCCAGCTCGCTCAAGGCGAGGGCTATGAACTCGTTGCCGACGATGGCACGGTCGTGTTTGGCTATCGAGTAAATGGCAGGATATGCCACGTCACAGCAAACATTTTCGACACGAGTGGCGAAATAGTCGCCGAGTCTTCAGACGACGAGTTCCGTATCTATCAGCCTCCGATGAGCATCGGTCGCGGGGGAGTTAGATGGGAGTGACTTAGACCCCGATGAAAGTGAACCGGAACGTTATGTTCGCGCCGAGCCTGTTCTCGATGTAGACGTTGCCGTCGGAGTTGCACGAGAACGTGAGCTTGCCATCATTACCCGTCGTGCCTGACAGCACGCCGGTCATGTACTCGACGTTGGTGGCATCGCTCCATGCGACACCAACCGGAGCGGTCGCGGCGACGGAAGAGCGGTAGGCTACGAATCCGAATGGGCGGGTGGCGGCCGGCGTGGCGTTGTTGATCACCACGCCCAACATCCCTCCGTTCGATGGTGAGGCAAGCGCAACCGCCGTATCGTCGTTGAGCAGCACATCGATGAACGGCTTGAGCTCGAAGACCTGACGCCAGTCACTATCGAGCACATGCGCGGTGCCGGTGGTCAGCCGCAACCAGCCCTTCAGGATGCGATTCGCTAGAACAGTCGGGTTCTCTGCCTCAACAAAATGGCTGCGAACAAACGTCCCGGCGCTCGGCATCGCCGATGCCTTCAGCGGGCAGATGTTCTTGAGCATCCCGAAATTCGCGGCATCGGTCGGATCGCTGTGCCGAATCTCGTGCACAAAGGAGCGGCCGGCCTCAAGGACCGTCGCGACGCCTTTGTTTCCTGCGTCGAACCCGACCGCAACCGGATCGCAGGCGACCACACAGCCCAGGATCGTCGCCTGGTCGTATGGCGCGCCTGCCACTTGCCCGAGCACCGGTTCATAGCAGTTGGCGAACGTGTCGCCGTTGATCGACCAGCCCGTCGTCCCGCGTATGGCTACGCCCAGCACGCGATCTCCAATAGCAACCCCGCTCTGCCACGTCCCATCACCAGCCACAGCGCGTGTCGCCTGCACGTGGTACGGGTCGCAATCCCATGTGTTGCCGATGGAGGTGACGCCAACCCTGACCGGCGTTGCTACGGACGTCAACCTGGACGTAGCCACACCGCGGAGGCAATCGCGTGCCGTATTCCCACGGAGAAGAACGTTTTCGAAAGCTCTTTCCACATCGGCAGAGGCATCGAAGTTGAGGAAAAAGCCCGCGCCCGACCGCATCCCCGTAATGACATTGCCGCTGACAACCGTGTCCTGGAGATCACACCGGAGCGAAACGCCGTGCTTAGACACATTGTCTGCACTCACCGTCGGATCGACAAAACCCGTGTGGTAGAATAATGGGCCATAGCCGAAGTCAGAGAACACGGCGCCAGTCGGGACCTGTGTCTGTGTGACGACGTTGTTGGAGACATTGAATGTGTTCGCAGCCCGCCGTGACGAACCCTCTCGATTGAAAATGATCCAGTCGCCGGCGGAATCCTTACCCTGCGGATCGACAACGCCCGCCGTCCCGGCGAACCCTGGGAAACCGTCCGTCGTGGCGTTAAGCATGGGCTCGCCGAACACTGTGATTCCGGCAGCATCGTTGCCGGCCGTCGTCAGTGCCGTTCCGTTATACGCCATGACGGTGTTTTCAATGGTGTTGCCTTGGACAGTCACCACGCACGGCGCCGTCGAGTCTTGCTGAACTGACCCGCCAATGCGGATGGCCACCCCCCCGTGGCTGAACAGGAAATTGTTGCCGATGACGCTGGCGTTCCTGGCCCCCGCGACCAGCAGCGAATTGCATTGGAAAAAGTTGTTGCCGAAAATGCTGACTTGTGACGACGTTGGGGGATTGAGGCTGTTCGCCGACACCACGTTAATCGGGTCGTCAGCACACCACTTATACGAATTGCCCCAAATGCTAACGCGGTTGCAATTCGTGTAGAGTCCACCGTCCTCGCCAATCCGCTCAAAATCACAACCTTTGATCTTGACCGCATCGCAGTGGCGCCAGCGCATGGCCGCACCACGGATGTCGCGGAACTTGACACCGTCCAGAATGGCTTCTGCGGTCTCGGAAATGCGGATGCCGCCGCGCCCGCCATCACTGGGGTTCCAGCCCGACAGATCGAAATGCGACCATCGACCTCCAATGGTCCCGCCGTGCATCTCAAATAATTCGTGGACCCGCCGATTGTCACTATCGCCGTCGTTGAAATCGACGGTTTGCAGAAATGCTATGCCAGCTTCGGCGGTATCCTCATCATCAAGCAAAAATTCCGCGCCGTGTGCGATGATGATGGTCCACGGGTAATTGAGAATGAGATACGGTGTTTGGCTGGCGTTGGGGTCCGACAGGCGATATCGTCCCGGAGGAACCCAGAATGGCTTGCTAGCAGCCCCGGCGGCGTCGAGCCCAGCCTGCAACGCAGATCGGTTGTCCGTCCCGCTAAACGAGCCGCCGATCTGTCCCGGCGTCAGTTCGACGCCGTCCGCTCGCGCCCGGAAATCCAGCGCGTTCACCCGATCGGCGGATCGGTCCGCAAGCGTGCGCGGCGAGGGACGGTCCTTGGCCCGCACTTGCAGCGATCCGGCACCCCATGTGGTCAGCGGACGTGCCACGATACCCATTATTCGGCTCCCCTCAGATCGGCATTCCACGATGATCCGCCGCCCGGCGAATTGATGGTGAGCCGGTACTGGCCCTCGACCAGCGTGAAGCCGAGCAACGAGAACGCTTCGCTTACGCCGAAGAAATCGGTGTCGCCCCAGGTCACGCCGCTGTCCGGCGAAAATTCCACGTCGACATTCGACGTGCCCGGCAGGCCCCACACCGTGAGCTGATAGAAGCCGGGCGGCGCATTACCAGGCGCGCCACCGACCGTGATCGCGGCGCTTGATCCGGTGGTCAGCGCGCTCGCCAGCGTCACCGTCGACTTGGTCAGCAGCATCGGGTTATCGACAAAGTGATGCGGGACATGCTCATCGCCATCAAGCGTCGTCTTGATCTTGCGCGAGTCCTTGTTGGCATCCTTGATCGGCACGAAGGCCATGGCGTGATTCCCCTTTAGACCGCGTCAGAAGATCAGCAGAAACATGGTTTGAGTGTCGTCGGAGAAGTCGAGCTCTCCGGACGGACCGTGTTCGATCACAAAAGCATCGACCAGGTACGGCGCTTCCGCCACCGTGACATCCACGATCTGCACCTCAGTCATTGTTGCCACCGCCGACTCCGACCATGTACGCGGGGTAGCCGACCAGCGGGAATTGCAGGCCCTCGGCAGTCCAATATTCGATCTCGTAGATGGTGAGACGGCCGCGGGGAATCATGCGGCTCTCCGCGATGCTCGGTGACCAGGTGAGCTGCGCGGCCACGAATTCGGAACCGAGATCGATCACCAGCTCAGGATCGATGCCCGTGGTCTTGCGGATGATCATCTTTCCGCCGGTCCAGATGCTGAGGATGACGACGTCACCCAGCGACAGGATTTTCGGGATCGTGTGGCCTGCATCCGACCAAAAGCGCCACGCGCAAGCGCGCTCGCTGCCCCGCGCGACTTCCATGTCGGAGAAATAAATCTGTCCCATGTTTTTTCGTCAGGCAATGAAGGTGAACGTCATGACTTTCGTGCCGCCAAGCCGGTTTTCGACATAGATCATGCCATCCGCATTGCACGATAACGTCAGCTTGCCGTCGGTCCCGGTCACGCCGGTGAGAACGCCAGTCGCGTATTCGACGTTGGTGGCGTTGTTCAGCGCGATCGTGACGGGTGCAACCGCCGCGCCCATGCTGCGGTAGCAGATCAGCCCGAATATATTGAGCGCTGACGGACTTAAATTCATCGAGAATGCCAGCAGGCCAGCGGTGGTCGGCGTAACCAGCGCCACGGCTGTATCATCGAGCAGGCTATTGGATGCGCTGATGAACGACGCCGCCGTGATGATGTTGGTGTCGCCGATCGTGACGCCAGAGCCCTGCATCGCCCCAGCGGCGCCGTCGAAGCGCGGTACCGTATTGTCGACCGACACCGATGGCAGGCCCACGAGCCCCGACTCAACTTCGGTGCCCCACGTTCTGCACTCCGGCATGTCGGCGCCGCGCGGCTGCCCGCCGCCGGTGAGCGGATCGAAGATGTCAACGGCCAATTTGGTGAATGTGGTCACACTATCCTCCCGGAATATCCACGCAATCCTGCGCGATCGTCGAGCCGGTGCCGTTGGTGGTGAACGCCTGCGCGGTCCAGCATTCCTGATGCGCGGGGCCGGACGGTGCCGTGGTCACTTGATAGCTGAATTGCTCAAGCGGCTTGCACGGGATCGTGGCTGGAATGATGCTGCCAACCCCTGTCCCGGTCATCTCGATGTAGGCCACGCGCTGCTGCGCCGGCGCCGTGACCACCAAGCTGGTGGTCACGACATCGTCATAGCTGGCGAAGATCGTCGGCGGGTTGGTCTGCGCATCGTTCACCGCCGGCGTGGCGACGGACGTGGCGGACCATTGGCTGCCGCGCTCGTCCGCGGCATTGAACACGCGATCGCGGAACTCACTCAGAATTCCGGTTAGGTCATCCTCTGCGTAGGCCATCGTGATCTGGTTGAACCCGATACCGGGAGGCAGCCACAAGATGAGTGGCCGCCATGCCGTGGCGGGGTGCCCGGACGCCAGCATCGTGCGGTAGGCCACCTCGGCACGCGTGCTGAGCGGGGCGAACGGACCGATAGCGACCCGGATGAATGTTCCGTCGCCGTTGGTCACTACCGTCGCGGCACCAGGCGCATCCGGCGGATCGAGTGGATCGGCTGAGGCGAGCTGCGGAAGCACGGCCGGGGCCGCCGCTTCGTCGACGCTGGGATTCCAAGGCGGCAGCGACGGCCACACCACGAATGGAATCTCGACCTCTCCGTCCGCGTCGCGCACACGCGGCGGGGCGATCGCGGTGACCGGCGTGCCAAGATCATCCGGCAGTTCGAAGGCGACCGCGCGGGTCCCCCAGACCGCCAGCCCCACCATGTTGGTGATGGCGATCCCCGCGTCGGCGCGGGCTGTCTCGAACAATCGACGGGCGATGCGCTGCGCCTGCGACGCGGAGGGGCAGAACGGCAGATCGATGTCGATCGGCTTCTCGCCGACGCGGGCGATCTCCTCTTCACTCCGCGCCCACGCGATGCCGGTGAGGTCGATCTCCGACATCTCGTAGACGCGCTCGGGCGAGTAGTACTTTACCCGGCAGAGGTTCGGCCGCTCGACGCTTTCCGGTCCCGAACGCCATTTCAGATCGATGATATGCCGCAGCGGGATGGTCACTTCGGCGACGCGGTCATCGTCGATCAGCGCAATGCCGAGCGTGTCGTCCGGCCGCGGCACGATCTCGGCGCCGATGGACCGCAACAACTGGTCCATCACGTCCTGCCGCGGCGTTTCCGATGTCCACACGCCCCAGCAGCGCGACCGCGGCTCCATCGTGCCCGCCTCGGTGAGCTGCGGCAGGTCGGCCCGATCGGCTTCGGCGCGGATGAAGTCGAGATCAAAATCGTCGATCGTGAAGTCCGGCCAGGTCAACATCACATGCAGGGCGCAGAGGATGCCGTTGTCGCTCCATACGGTCGTCTCGGTGCGCGGGTCGTAGACCAGTTGGGCGCGGAGCACCTGTTCCAGGTTCGGCGCGCCGCTTTGATAGAATTTGACGAACAGCGGGTTGGTGAATCCCGGTGATATGTAGTGCGCCAGCGCCTGGGCAATCCCGCGCACGCGATGCGCGGCGGTCCACAGTTGCGGAAAGAAGCTGATCAGATCGGTCCACGCGGTCTCCGTCCCGTCGCCGATCTTGGTATTGACGATGATAAATGAATCGCCGCCGCTGGTGCGATACGGCGGCGACATCACCTCGCCGGTGGCGGGTTCAAGCACCACCTCCTGTCCGCCGAGATAGGTCTCCTCGACCAGGTCGATCGGCCCCTTGCACTGGCCAATCAAGCGGAAACGGTCCTCCTCGTTGGTGTTGCCGAAAATCTTGACGCCGCCGAGCCGCACGCGCCCGACCGCATTGATTTCCGCGCTTTCCTCGCCTTCGAATGTCTCCTTGAGCTGGCCCGGGTCGATCGCGACACCGGACCGGGTCGGCGAAAAAAGAAAGCTCGCCGCCGCCAGCCCACCAATCACCAGCGCCGCACCGATCGCTTGCGCGGCCGCGGTGATGCCGATGCTGGCGATGATCGGCGCCGTGACGGCAATGGGCAACGAAGAGAGCAGCGAGGCCACGACGGTGGCGACCAGCGTGATCGGGTCCGCGTGTACGGGCGTGGTCGCGGCCAGCAGCGCCGCCGCAGCGAACAAGATGCGCATCAGACGACCCAAGCCTTGAGGATCGTCGCCGGCTTCAAATAGATCGTCCCGTGCGGCTCGGTGCGCAGCGCGGCAATGCCGCCGTCGCAGAAAATCGCTCCGACATCGTTGGCACTGAGGCGAATCACGCCGATGTCGCCGAGCTGCGGTGACTCCGTCTCGGACAGCATCCCCGCCAGACCCTTCGTCACCAGCTCCGTCAGACCGCCCGCCTGGGCGATCAGTGCATGGGCTTCCGCTTGCGTGTGGTAGCGCGGCAGGGGCACCAGACGGACCCTCTCAGCAGCCGCCCAGCGTGCTGCGAAGGCACAGCAATCGCTCTCCCCCCACACGACAGCCCCGAGAGATTCAAGGTAACGGCGTAAACGATCCGGCCTGGTCACTTCCAGCTCTCCGATATCGCCACGCCGATGAACTCAAGCCCGAGGTCACCGGGATACCGCTGCTGCTGCCCGGTGCTGTTCCAGCGACCGCCCGGCGCGAAGTTCTGCGCCGAAAAGATATTCTCGATAGTGATCGACACGGTACGGCGCCCGATGCCGGACCACTGAATGGACGGCGAGGTCATGCGCCCGCGCGGGAACAGCTTCTTGAGCCCGATCAGAATTTCCTGCGTCTCGCCGTCAAACGCGGCCCAACTGATCTCGGCCTCGCGCCCTTCGATTTCACGCGCAGTCGCATGCACCGACTGGATGAATTCCTTGTTGGCGCCGCCGAGCGTGACCGTCACGGCGGCGGCCTGCCCGAACGCCGGCTCCTCCACCTGACTGACGCTCACCAGTTGACCGCGGATCGGATCGGAGACGCCGACCCATTCCTGCCCGGCGATGGTAACGCGGCCGGTGCCAGAGTGCAGATGCGCGACGCCGGACGGCAGATCGAGGCGGGCAAACCAAGCGCGCGCGACGTGCGGGCGCGCCAGATTTTCCATGTCACTCGCTGAAATAATCGCGGACATCGGAATCTTCGACTTCGACCATGGTCAGGGAATTGCCATCGGCCACCGCGACGCCGCGGCCGGCGGTGGCGGCGGCCTCGCTCTCCAGCCGCATCACCATGATCGGCGTCAGCGTTGCGAAATCTGTCGCCGTCAGCGCCTTGCGCAGCGGCGGCCAGATGCGATAATTCCCCACGTCATCAATCCGCTCGGTGATGATGTAGAGCCCAAAGTGGAACGGAACGAAGCCGATCCATTCCCCGCCGACGAGATCGCGTCCCCAATGTTGGTTGTTGAGCCGAATTGTATCGTCGCCCTTCACATGGTTCCCGAAAATCCCAACCCACGGACGGCCCACGCCCCAGTTCTCGCCGTTCGACCAGCTCGCGCCATTCGACCACGGTACGCCGGCGCGGATTTCAGCCGGCGTGGTATCGACCCCTGATTCCGCCCACGACATGATGTCCGGATCATCGAACGGCACCCGCACTGCGTTGGCGCCGCCGTGCAGCGCCGTTACCATGCCGCGGAACAGCCGGAACAGCCGGCCATTCATGGGCTGGACATTAAATGACCAGCGCCATGCGCCGAACGCCGACGCGACGGTTTGAACAAAACCGCCAATGCTTTCCGTCGCCGCGGAACCGACCGTGCGCGGCCCGGTCAGCGGTTGACGGCTGACGAAGCCGACGCCGTCGATCCAGCCCAGCAGCCGCGCCATCATTCCCCTCCGCGCCGGCCACTGCCGGCGCCACTGTTGAGCGGCCGGTGCGGAGGCATCACGGCCTCCCGCCGCGCACGCGCATGGTGCGGTTGACCGACGCGACGCGATCGTTGAACGTCCGGTCGCGCTCCATCAGTCCGCGCTCGATCCTGGCGACGGCGCCGGCATCGGCGCCGCGGGCATCGATGTTGTAGACCGGGGCGTAGACATTGCCCCCCATGCCCTGCCCCGGCTTGGTCACGGTGACGCGTTCGTTTGGCGTCGCCCGGAACGCCACCATCTGCGAGTCGATGCCGCCGGCGCCGGCGACGGCAAACGAGCCGCCCTGCGCGAAGCCAAACAATTTGCCGAAACCGGCGAAGAGACTGCCGAACCCGCCGCCCCCACCGCCGCCGCCGAAGATGCTCATCAGGCTCTTCGCCAGCGGGATCGTGATCTGCATGCGGATGATCATGCGCAGCAGGTCGCTGACGATGCCCTTGGCCATGTCGGAGAAGGCCTCGCCGGCCTTCTTCGAGCCATCGGCGAGCGCGACCAGCGCATCCTCGAACTTGCTGGCGATCCCCTCCATGGTCGACTTGACGACGTTGAAACGTTCCCGCGCCTCTTCAACCTTTTGCGCCAGCATGGCGTAGCTGGTCGCCGTCTGTTCGATCTTCGCGCGCATCGCCTCGGTGATGACGATGTTGTTTTCCTTCGCGACAGTCTCCGCGCCGAGCACGATGCGCAGCCGCTCGTGCGCCGCGGTGCCCACCCCGATGGTCTGGAACTCCGCCTCCAGCGCGGCTTTGCGCTTGGCGGTGCTGCTGAGGAACGATTCCAGCGCGTTCTTGGCGGCAGCAGCGGCCTGGATGATCGGCGCCGAGACATTCTTGCCAACACCCTTACCGTTGAGGGCGTTGAATCGTTCATCGAACGTGGCGGCTTCGCTGCGGAACTCTTCGAAGCTCTTGCGCAAATTCTCGAACGTGCGCCTGGTTTCCTCCCCGGTGTTATTGAAGGCTTCCCAGGCCTTGCTGAATTGTTCGCCGAACGGAGCAGCGAACAGGTTGTGCAGCGCCAACAGCTCGGCCTTGAACCGCTGGACGAACACGACTGCCGATGCAGCCTCAAAGGCAATCCGCGTGAATGCCGCGACAATGAAGTCGGCGGCGGTTTTCGCAATGTCAGTATTCTTTGCCGAGTCGATCATGACCTGCGAGAAACGACTGAGCGCCGGCAACAACTCCGCCGTAATCTTCAGGATCAGGCCATCCTTGACGCGCGCGAGCCGCGTCAGATTGTCGTTGAAATCCTCCGCCGCCTTCGCGGTCTTTGAGTCGATGACGAGGCCGAGCTCGTCGGCCTCGCGCATCATTTTGCGCAGGCCTTCCGCGCCGCCGTTGAGCAGCGGGATCATGTCGGCGCCGGCGCGGCCGAGAAGCTGCATTGCGAAGGCCGTCTTCTCCGGCCCGTCGCGCATTGTTGCGAACTTGCCCGCCAGCTCGGGCAGGATTTGACTGACGGTCTTCAGCGAACCGTCGGTGTTGCGGATCGCAATGCCGAGCGCGTCGAAGGCTCGGATCGGGGTTTGCAATCCCTGCGCGCCCTCGACGATGTTCCGATTCAGCCGCGCGACGCCCTTCGACAACCCCTCCAGGCTTACGCCGGACAGGTCGGCCGCATGTTTGAGCCGCGACAGCTCCTCCACCGGGATGCCGATCGACTGCGCCATCTTGCCGAGCTTGTCGGCCTCGTTGATCGCGCCCTTGATGGCGAGCACAGCGATGCCCCCGATCGCGGCGAACGATGCGGCCACGGCGGCGCCGACGCCGCGCATGCTGTGCCCGAATTTTTCCAGGCGTGACTGCGAATTCTTGAGGCCCTTGTCGAGCGCTGCGGTATCCGCGCCAAGGACCACACGCAATGCGCCGATGATGGCACCGCTCGCCATTTAGCTTTCCTTCTTGACGACATTTCCACCGAATGCGGCGTTGAGCATCTTGACGATCGCGAACTGCTGTTCCGGCGTCTGCTTGCGCCCCGGAACGCGGCGGCGATGCATGAGCTTTTCCAGCTTCGGAAATTTCTTCGGATCGCAGCGCATCATCGCGGCCGTCTGGTGCGCCAGCCATGCGCGCTCATTATGCTCGCGCTCCAATCGGTCCTCGCAGCCGGCGAAGATGATCGCGAGTGTGCGCGGCGTCTGGCGCCAGAACGCATCCGGGTCGAGAGTGAGACTGATCCAGGCGCGCCACAGCGTCGGCCAATCCCAGCCCCGCCCGGCTACTGAGGGCGCGCGTCCCCGCTTTCCGTCGCGGCGGGGAAGGCGGCGGCAATGGCACGCTCGATATGCGGGAACAATCCGACCATGCCGCCGGCACCGAGGATCAGCTCGCCGGCATCTTTCAGTGTGAGATCGGGATGATGTTCACGCAGGCCGGCCCACAGCACCTTGCGCAACAGCGAGACCGACATCTTGTCCGGGTCCGCCATCTCCTGCACGAGCGCGGGGAAGCCCTTGCCGGCCGACTCTTCAAGCGCGCAGATGGCGTCGATCGAATAATGCAACACGTACCGCCGCTCGTCGGCGGTGAACGCCACTTCGCCCTTGTGCGGGTTTATCATGGTGTTACGCCGCCGTCAGCACGGGCTCACCGGTGACCTTGAAGGTCGCGGTCGCCGTCATCTTGTCGTCGACCGGAACCTCGGATTCGAATCCGGTCATGATGCCGTCGAATACCCAGGTGGTTGTGTCCGTGAAGGTGATGCGGTAGGTCCGCTCCGCGGCCTGCGCGATCTCGCCGATCAGCAATACCGAAGTCGCGCTGCCCGGCACGTAGTTGAGCTCGATCGACACCTCGCCGCCGTCCTTCAGTCCGCCAATGAATTCGCGCCATTGGTCGGGCGAATTCATATGCGTCGCGTCGATCGCATCGCGCGCCAGCGACGGCGGCGTGATGCTGGTGACCTCCGCGATGTCGGTGAAGGTGCTGGGCGGCGTCGTCAGCACGGCGAATATCGTGCCGTGGCCGATGGCAGCTTCGGTAGCCATGGGGGACTCTCCTTCAGATTCGGATGGATGCCGCGCTTCGGAATGCCGGCGCGGCGCGGACACGTTTCAGATTTGTGCGGGCGAAGTCGCCGCACCGCCTTTTGCGGGCGACCCCCCGAGAGGTTCAGAGAGGGCCAAGCGGGGCCTGCGGCTTGCCGGTGACCTTGAAGATCGCGGTCGCCGTCATCTTGTCGTCGACCGGCGCCTCGGATTCGAATCCGGTCATGATGCCGCTGAACAGCCAGACGCTGGCGTCGACGAAGGTGATGCGGTAGGTCCGCGCGGCGGCCTGCGCGATCTCGCCGATCAGCAGTGCCGAAGTCGCGCTGCCCGGCACGTAGTTGAGCTCGATCGCCACCTCGCCGCCGTCCTTCAGTCCGCCAATGAATTCGCGCCACTGCTCGGGCGAATTCATATGCGTCGCGTCGATCGCATCGCGCGCCTGCGAGGGCGGCCCGATGCTGGTGACCTCCGCGATCGTGGTGAAGGTGCTGGGCAGCGCCGTCAGCACGGAGAATATCGTGCCGTGGCCGATGGCGGCATCGGTTGTCATGACTCTAATCCCTCAGATTTTCGCGGCGAGCCGCGCCGCCTTGCGCGCCAGCCGCGCCCGCGCCTTTTCGATCTTCTGCGCGAGGCTGCTCTTGATGCCGTTCAGCACGCGCATCACGTTGCCGTCCCAGGCGGGACGCAAGTGCGGCTGCGGCGCCTGGTGCGCGTTGCCGAATTCCGTCTGCACCGATTTCGGATGCGGCGTCGGGCCGATATAGACCTCGACCATCGATTCCTTGCGGTTCAATTTCTTCTGCCGCCGGGACAGCTTGGTGCCGACCATATAGGACTGCGCCAGTTGTCCGGTTTCGCCGCGCGGCGCTAATGCCGCGCCGGCGGCGGCGATCGGCTGTCCTTGCTCCTTCAGCGTGCGCAGCAGCGCGCTGCGCGCGACGGCCCTCGGCAATTCGGTGAGCGCTTGATCGAGCTCTCGTAAGCCTTCAATCTTGAACACCTGGCTGGCCATCAACGCTCCTCCCACCAGATGAAATAGTCCCGGCTCACGCGGAACAACTTCGATTCTGAATCGTAATCGTCACGCTCGGAATCGAAGAACACGCCCTGCACTTGCACTTGCGCTGCGCCGGCGCCCATCGGGCTGCGGTCGCCGTCGAGCCGGAATTTCACCAGATCGGCGAGCGTGCTGGCTTCGTCCGCCGTCCGCGCCCAGGCATCGATCTGCATGCGTGGGCGCGTCAAGCCAGACGCCCCCTGCATATGATGATCGCCAAGGCCGGATATCCGCGCGAACACCACGCTGGGCAACACCTGCCCCTGCGGCAGCACGACAGGATAGATGCGGGTGCCGCCGACGGCCGCCGCCACCGCGGAGTCGGCGAGCAGGAACGTGCGCAGCGCCGGACGGATGTCGGCAATACTCATGCCAGCACGTCGGCGCGTCGCTGCGTGATGATCCGCAGCCCTTCGCGGCGGCCGAGCTCGTGCACCGCGAGCACGTCATGAATCTGCCGGGTCTCCGGTTCCGGCTCCGGCAAATCCGCGGGCAGCGCCGGATGGATAATGCGGTCCTGCGGCGTCAGTTCTGCGACGTTCGATGAATACCGGATGCGGAATTCGATCTGATCCTGCGCCACGCGCTGCGGATCGCTGTAACGCTCATCGCCATGCACCGGCGCCATCGAAGCCGACCGCCGCGCTGCAATCGTCATCCACGTTTCGACCGGCTCGCCGGACGGCGACAGCGTCACCGTCTTGCGCTGGATGGTGATTAGGCGATCGAGGCGGCCGGCGCGCATCAGGCAGTCCCCACGGTCGCCCAGCATTCACCGGACGTCATTTCCTCGAGTGTCCATTGCTTCCACGCGAGCGCATGCGCCCAGGCCGATCGATCCGGCGTCGGCGGCAAGGCCAAGACGTGCCCGGCCACAGGCCAAGCGATTGCCCCTTCGTCCATCGTCACCGTCGGGACGCCCGCCAGCACGGCATCGACACCGGAGTTTGAATTCCATGTCACGACGCAGCGCGCGTTCAGCAGCGCGCTCTCGATCGGCACCGTCTGGCGCACCTTTGGATGCGGCCGCAGCACCGTATCGAAGCCCAGGGCGCGATAGGCTCGGTCGCACTCGGCATAGAACGCAGGCAGATCGACGTTGCTGACCGCCGTGTCGCCCGGCACCTGCCCCATGATTACCACGGGGCCGTCAGGCCGTTCGCGCCATGGCTGCATCAGGTGCGCGAAGCGCCTCTCCCAGCGCGAGGAATCATTGAGCGGGCCACGAAATACGCCGCGGCCATTCAAGCCGCCCTCGAACGAAACGCTTGACCACTTGAGCCGATCACCGACGTATCCGCATTCGAGGATACAGACCTCCGCACCCTGATGTTTCGCGCGGTCGATCCGATCCTTGCGGCGCGCGCCCCACATCACCACGAGCTCGCCGGGCGCGAGGTCATCAGCGATGGTGACCTTCCATCTATGCCGTCGCAGGCCGGCCGCGAACGCCACGCCCCATTTCATCTGATGCTCGGATTTGGCGTTCGCCACCACGTAAGCTGTCTTCACAGATCGACCCGCCACGCCTCGCTCACATAGGCACGATTACCTTTGATCAACGTCACCGCGCCGGTAAACCACTGGCGGAACAGCGCATCCCATTCCTCATAAGGCCGCTTATTGATGTGAAGATCATCGCCGGACTTGTTGAAGCTCGGTCGATTGTTGGCGGTGACCAGCACATGACGGTGCGCGACCCGATCAAGTTCCCTGCACGCAGCCTCATCATCGCCAGGCAGAAGATGCTCGATCACGTCCAGCATCGACACGACATCAACGCTCTTGCCTGCGAACGGCAGCGCATGCACTTCCGCCCGCACGACATTTGTTCCGTCGATCAGCTCCCGAACGATCTCGGTGCCATGCACCGGAGCAAATCCAAGCCTGCGTGCGTGGGCCAGCATCTCGCCTCGGCCGCAGGACACATCAAGATATGAGCCGCGCGATCGGAGTGCGGAGAGATCACGCACAGCATCCTCCATGCGGGAACGTCCCATGCGATAGTCTG
Organism: Hyphomicrobiales bacterium; assembly: GCA_009377755.1. Lineage (GTDB taxonomy): Bacteria > Pseudomonadota > Alphaproteobacteria > Rhizobiales > Xanthobacteraceae > WHTM01. The sequence goes on from WHTM01000036.1 coordinate 26,352, forward strand.
GATTGAGGCCGTACGCACGCGCATACTTGGCGTGTTCGGCAGCGCGGCGTTCGCTCAATACCACCGCGTCATCCTCCAACTGCTGACCAGCGCCTCGCGCGCGGCAAAGCGTGGCCCACTCGTATTCAGCATTGCCGGGTTGAAATCCGGCGTTCCACGCAGGTCATAAGCATCAGCGATCCAGAACAGGATCGCATGCAGCAGATCCTTCGGCACATCGACCGAAGCCCAGCCGGCCGTGAAGTTCACCGTCACAGGCGCCGGCACATCGCAATCAACACTCGGCCAGGAGCCGCCCTGCGGCGGCATCAGCACGCCCCCGCTCTCGCTGCGCAGGTCTTCCTGATAGTCCGTCCCGGCGGGGCTCCCGGAGGACGATCCAATCAGCGTGCCGGCTTGGCCGCCGCGCACATAGGCGATGGACTCGACCGATTGCGTCTTGCCGCGCGGGAGCCGGATATCCATCCGGTGAAAGTGCGGGAAATCCTTGATGATCCAGCGATGCGCGCGCTGGAAGATCGTCCTGTGCGTATCGCCCTCGGCCCACGATATCGCCGCAGCAGCATACATCTCGAGCAGCTCGTCCTCGTCGTCATGGTCGACACGCACGTGCTGCTTGATCAGCGCGAGATCGATCAGCGCGGTCGAGCCGGCCGGGACCGGATCGACGTCAAGCCGCAGCGGAAACCAGACCATCGGCAAGGTCCATCATTGGGAAGCACGTCAGCGCACTTCCCGGTGTCGCGTTGATGATCTCGATCTCTGGCGGCAGCATCCTGGCCGCACGGGCAAAGATCGGCACCCACTTCACGTAGTCGCTGCTGTTCAAGAGCGGCGACGGATGATCGCCGAAGAAATGCCGCGTTCCGTTCACGCGCATGTCGAAGCCGACCAGGACGATCCGCTTGGCGCCGAACAGGATGGCGAGATTGATCGCCTGGAACCCGCTGTTCGATCCGTAGTGGATGCGCGAGGGATCGAGCGAGAAGCCTTCCGCATCGCGCCCGCGCACCAGCATGAGGCCATAGCGTTCCGCCGCAAGGCGCTTATCGTTGTGCACCGCGTCGCCGTGACAGCTCCATCGCTCGCCCGCAAAACCGGAACAGCCCGCGTGCACATCCCACCATTTCGTATCGCAGGCGTAGAGCACATCCGCGAACGGCAGCAGCCGATAGGCGTCGTTGACCGCGACGACACGATGGCCATGACACGCGTCGGCGACGCCGGGCGTCAGCGAAGGCCCGGTCGCTGCGACGATGCACTCACTCCACCTCGGAGAAATCGTCTCGTGCAGCATCGCTCGCCGGCCGGTCAATGTCGGCCTTGTTTTCCGGGGACGCGGTAATGACCTTGTTCTCTGGCGCAGGACCCTTGCGCCGACCGCGGATTTTGCGCGCGGTGCTGGAGTCCGGCGGCAATTGCTGCGCCAGGCCCGCGATGTTCAACGCGCGTTGGGCCAAATTCTCCGGCATATCCTGCGGCACGCGATAGATGCCAGGATGCATCATGCCGGCGCCGTGGCGCCAGGGTGCGAACAGCTCGATTCTGTATTTCATGCGCGGAGTTGGAGGGCCGGTGTTCAAAACCGGCCCTCCCCCTTTCATGGGCTTTTGGCGTGGACAATTACGCGATGGTCGTGCGCAGCCACTTGATGGCGTCGTTGTTGAGCACGATGCCGCCTTCGCGACGCCGCACATAGAAGCGCACGAAACCGACGTTGGTGACGTTGTCGCGGGTGATGCGTAGGCCGACGCGGTCGGCAAGCACGTAGCCGCGCCGGAAGTTGCCGAACGCGACCGGGAAGTTGTTGGTCGCGATATCGTCCATCTGCTCCCAGGTCTCGACCATGTAGCCGAGCAGCCGGTCCGGCTGTCCCGCCTGGAGGCCCGGCTGCCAGAGATACTGGCCGTCGGCGTCCTTCAACTTGCGGATTGCGCCAGTCGTGACGGAATTCATCGTGAAGTTCGCACCCGATCGATACGCCGAGTTGAGCGTGTAGATCAGATCGATCAGGCAGTCCGGCAGGATTTCCGCAACCGCCGGGGAATCATCGGACAGGCACGGGATAAACTGGTACGCCGCAGCGGCGCGCAGCGGCGAGGCGAAATCCGCCGCCGTCGTCGGCGTCGTGTTGAGCATGCCGGTTGGCTTGCTGGTGCCGTTGCCGCGGATCACCGCGTCGCCTTCCTGGATGGCAAACTCCTGCGCCACTTCCTCGGCCAGCCAGGCGTCGACGTTGAAGAACATATCGTCGAGCGACCATTCCGACGCCTGCGGATAGGCATACAGCTCGCCGTGCGTTGGCGCCACCTCGCGGAGCTGCGGGGTGCTGGTCGCCGTGCGCGAGCCGGACTCTCCAACCCAACCGGACGTCGCGCCGCGGATATTGACCAGCTCCTTGTAGTCGCTGGAACCGGCGCGCACGACCTTGACGAGGCGCCGCACGGGCGAGAACTTGAGCTCGAGGCGCTCGATCTCGCGCGCAATTTCTTCGGGCACCGCGAAGCCGCCGCCGGATGGTGAGCCGATGGTGATGTCCTTGGCCTCGATGCGCTTCTTCTGGATTTCATGCAGCTTGGCCTCGTCATGCGGCGACTGGCCCTTGTTGCGCATCCAGGCGAAGAAGCAGTCCTTGTACTCGTCGGCGCGCTTCTGTTCGGCCGTCTTACCGGGCGACTTCGCGCGGCTCTCGAGCTCTTCCAACCGCTCGCGGTTGAGAGTCATCTCGACGTCGAGCTGCTTCTTGATCTCACCGAACTTTTGCACATCGGCTTCGATCCTGATGAGCTTCTCGCCGAGCTCTTTCGCCTTTGCTTCGTTGCCATCGCCGACGGCCTTCAGCCGCTCGTCGTTGGTCTGCTTGAATGCCTCGAAAGCCTCCATCTGCTTGTCGATGGCGGCCTTGATTTCCTGAAACGTAGACATGGAATAATCTCCATCAGGCGGCGCGTGGCCGCGCGGTTTGTGTGCAGCGATGTGAGCGGCGGTCAGCGCCGAAAGGCGTCAGCCCATGTCCGATCGGTGAACTGGGCGAGCGTCTTCATGACCTCGGCCGCTTCCGGATCGACGGTGCCGGCATCCCGCCGGGAATCAGGCATCCCACCTGGCTCTGCGTCGAATACCCGCGCCACAAGCGTTAGCGCGGTCTTCTTCGAACATCCTGCATCCCGCAAGATGCGTTCGAATTCTCGTTCGGTCGGGCAATACTCCCCGTCGCGCGATAGGCGCGATTTGGCTTGCTCGACTCGCGCCAGCGGGTTCATCGCGAGCGAGACGAGTGATACTTCCCAGAGATCGATCTCCTTGAGCAGGCGATTGCCGTCCGCATCGAAGTCGGTATCGATTGGCCTGTAGCCGATCGAAAGACCGCGCACGGCTTTCATCTGCAGCAGCGTCCGCATCTCGTTGCCGAGCGTGGTATCCGCCAACTGGCCATGCACGAACAGGCCGACGTCATCCTCGCGCATTTCCATCCACGCGCCCGGCACGTGATCAGGTTTGTGCATCCAGAACATCGGCGGCAGCGCGCCCGCCTTTCCGTGCTTGGCAAGCGTGCGTTGGAATGCGCCCGGAACAACGATATCCCCGCCCAGGTCGACGTTGCGGAAGATCGACCCATGCCCCTCGAACCCGCGGGCGTTGATCGCCTTGAGCTCGAGGCCGATGTTAAGCGTCTGCGTCATCGTCGTCGTCTTCCTCGTCGCCTGCGTCATCCGCCGCCGTCTGGCCTGATTGTCCGGAAGGGCCTTGCCGCCAGTATTCATCGCCGCCATCTTCCGGCGAGATTGGGTTCATGCCCTCGTGCTCGCGCCAGTCGTTGGCATTGATGACGCCGTTCTGGCGCTGAATCTGCAAGCCCTCCTGACGGCTCTTGAAGTCGCCGCGCAGCGCACCGTCGAGATTGAATCGAATGATCACGCCGCTATTGCGGTCTTCGACGGTCAGAAGCTGCGCCTCCATCGCCGACTCGAACATCTTCACATAGGGCAGCACGACGTTCTGGACGAACGCGATCGACTGCTGCTCGACGTTATTGAAGGTGCCCTTGCTGAGATCGCCGACGAGGTGCGGCGGCACACCGAAGCCGCCGGCGATCACCGTGCGCTGATATTGCCGCGTCTCAAGGAATTGCGCCTTCTCGTTCTCGACCGTGATCGGCGTGCCGAGCTTGATGCCTTTGGGCATCAGCATCGCGCGAAAGCGGCCGCGCTTGCCATAAGCCTGGCCAAAATCCTCGATGAACTGGCGCCGCTCTTCGTCAGTCCGGAAACCCTGCGAGCCCTCCATGAACTCGAAGATCATGCCCGGCGTGGCGCCGTTGCCGAACACCGCCGCACCCATTTTTTCTGCCGCGATCTCGAGCGCGATCGCCTCGCGCATGTCGATGACCGGTGAATTGCCGATCAGGCCGTCCCGCGCCGGCCCGCGCGCATGGTGCACCTCGTCCGGTCGCAATTCACGGCGCCCGCCGCTGCGCTGGATCACGAGATAGCGGACGGTCAGATCATCGTCCTGCTCGACCGTCACTGCAGATGGCAGCAGCGGCTCGAGTCGCCGGATCGGGCCGGTTGTACCGCGCGCCTTGAAGGCGTAGTGGTTGCCGTAGCGGATCAGCCACGATGTGGCATCAAGCCAGTAGCTCGTGCGCGTCTGCCAATCGTTAGGGCGATTCAACAGCCGCTGTACCGGATGATTCGGCAGCGGTTCCTTGCTGGCTCGGTCATTGCTCTCGACCTTCTGCAGCACATGCAACGGCAAGGTCGCGATGCGACGGCTTACCGCCATCACGATCGCCTGGACCGTCGGCGACTCCATGCAGTTTTCTGGTGTGATGGATACGCCGGACACGGTCTCATGGACCGCTTCGAGCCGCCGGATCAGCGTGTCGAGACTGATGGCCTCGGACTTGCTCGCCAGCGTGATGTCGAGGCCGAACAGCTTCACAGTACGGCAACCCTGTCTTCGACGTAACCAAGATTGGCGCTCGCGGGATTCCAGGTCATCAGGATCACCGCGCAGAGTGTGGCGATAAACGGATCAATCTTGGCGCGGCCAGAAATCTGCTTCGTGATCATGTTGCCGTTGCCCTTGACCTCGACCTTGGCGTTGCCGACGCACCAGCTCATCAGCGCAAGGCCGGAATGACTGACGGTTCGGTTGGTCAGCTTGAACTCCAGCCCCCACAAGGCCGGCGAGAGCGCCGGGCCTTGCAACAGGCGCCGCAGCATGTCGCCTTCGATCTCGACCGCGGCGAGCTCCTCGACGATGGTCCCGACGTTGTTCGGATCGAAGCCGACCGCGTTCTTTTCCGGCAGAAGACCAGCATCCCTGACCTTCGCGGCGATCGCTGCGAACGCGACGGCCATGTCCTGCGGATCGTCGCAGAAGGTCAGTGAGCCCTCGGCCTCGAAGTCCTTCAGCGTCGAGGCGATCTCCTTACGGCGCTCGACCACGAGCGGATGCGCGTAAGCGTGATTCCAGATCAGCCAGCGACGGGTGCCCTTCTCGCGCCCGATCACGGCGGCACCGAACAGATCATCCAGGCCGCCGCCGTCGCCGCCGACTGTCGCCACCTCCGAGCGATCGATCAGCTCATCGAGCGTGAGCGTCGCGTCGGCCGCATCGTCCCAGAACAGCGCTCCGGGCCAGCCGTCGTCGTTGATGCCGACCCCGATCTCAATGTTGAGATGCTGCGAGGCCCAGACCTTGATCGCATGCTCGCCTTTTTCCTTCTCGTTGTTCCAGTCCGCAATCAGGCTGTCGAGCTGCACCGACCGGCCGAGGTTCGGCATGACCATCGGCCAGTTCGCCGGCTCCTGCCATTGCTCCCGATCCGCCGCGATATCGTCCGGGAACTCGTACAGGATCGGCAGCATCGGCCTTACTGTCTTGCCCTTGAAGTACCCGTCGCGAATCCTGCGCGCGGCTTTCAGTTCGTCCTTGAAGTCACCAGCCGGAGGCTCGTCGCTCTCCGTCGTCGTAATGAGCAACAGCCCCTCAGGGGTTTTCTCGAGACCGCCGCGAATCTGGCGCAGAACCTTGGTCGTGTGCGGGTTGCGGCCCAGCAGATGCAGCTCGTCGACCAGCGCGAGGATGAGAATCGCGCCTGTAAGAATGTTCACGTCGAAGGTCCTAACCTTCAACTCGGTATGGGTAACCAAATCCTCGATCGTTTTGATGTGGTCCCGTGTCCTGAAACGCGCCTTCAGGGCTTTCGAGGCCTCGATCATGCCGACCGCCTTGTCATAGGCATTGTCGGAAATCGCTTGGGTCGGGCCCACGAACAGCGCCTCAGCACGTGGGCGATGGTTCATCAACAGCGCTGCCAGGCATAGCCCGGCACAATAGGTCGTCTTCGACTGCCCCTTCGGCAGCATTGCGAAGATGTCACGGACGTGGCGCACCTGCGCCACGGAATCCCACGATCCGAACGCGACGCGCACGATGTCGCGGAACCATTGCCCCGCCGCATCGCGCATCTTCGGCAGGCCCGGAACGTCGGGAAGCTGCAGCTCGTCGAAGAATTGCAGCCCGATCGTCGCCTCGGATTCGATCAGCGGCAGATCGGGGATTAGGGATCGACCCTCGCGGATGCGATCCTGCCAGTCGACGCAACTCAGGTCCCACATGGTCAGTGCGTCGAGGCCGCAGCCTCTTGTCGGCGCACCATCAGGTCGCCGAGCGTCGTGCCGGTGTCTGGCTGATGGGCGGCCGCGAGCGCCGCCTCCTTCTTGCCGAGCTTCGGTTCCTTTGGTTTGTCCGGCGCCGTCGGCTGGCCGTACACCATAAAGTCGTTGCGCTCGAGCAGCCGAGCTAGTTCCTTCAACGCCGCAACGTTACCTGCGTTGGCTTGCTCCATTGCGATCTCGAACTGCCGGGCGATCAGCCGGTCGCGCATCGCATCGCGCTGTTTGAGCTCGGCTCTAAAATGGCGCTTCACGGTTGCCGGGGACACGCCAATGCTATTGGCAAGCCGCTCGATCGACCAACCCAGCGCCAGCACCAGCTTGATTTTGTTGCGGTCTCTCTCCGTCGGCTCATAGGGCGGACGACCTCGTTGCCCAAACCCGGGCCGAACAGGGTGACCGAACAGGTCGAAAATCTGATCCATCACAAAAAAACCTGCGAATGAGGGGGGCACCGGTCCTGGCGTTGACGGGTTAAGGACTTTCACCCACCCCCCCCGCGTCGCTCAGTCCCAAACACCACGCTGATGCAGCGAGGCTTGCTCTTCGGCTTGCTTCACTGAGTCGTGGCAGGTCTTGCAGAGCGTCTGAAGGTTGGCGGTATCCCAGAACAACCGCTCGTTACCACGGTGCGGCTTGATGTGGTCACAGACCAATCTAGCCGTGTTGCCTTCGATCCTGCCGCAGCCCGGCAGGCGGCACTGGAACAGGTCACGGGCGAACACCTGAAGGCGCAGCCCGCGCCAGCGTGCCGTCTTGTACCACTTGCGCCAGGGCGCGCCGGTGTCTCGCTGTCGCTCGCGTTGCTGCTCGCCGTCTGGCTGCATCCTGCCCAGCCTCGCGTGAGTCATAGGCAAGCCAGACAGGACCGCCAGCCTTCCAGGGGAAGCGGTCTCTGCCCGGTCTCTACTCCCCCGGTTCGGAGACGGGGGGGCGTCAAGCAAGGAGTCGTCAGCCACTCGGTGCTGCCCGCCCCATGGTGGCATTCCCTGGCAGCCCATCGCGCCTGACCCTGCGCGTGCGCGGCACTCCGCGTGGCCCTTGGGTGGCTGCGGGGTGGCTGGCTAGCGCTTGTCGACCTGCCACACTTCCAACTGCACCGGCGTGGCACGTCCAAAGATGGAGACAGCAACCTTGATTCTACTGTTGGGGTCAAGCTCCCCTATGGGAACATCGAGCCCGATTTCCACAGTTCCAGGGAATGATGCGAACGGCCCATTGGTAACTACGACCTGGTCGCCGACGCCGAAGACGACGCGGGCCGTGGTGTCGCCCGGCACGATGCCCTTGTGTTCTCGACCCTTTATGCGCTCGATCAGGCTGTCCGGCACCCACACCGGCCGATCGCCTTCACAGACCATGCCGCCGACGCCGACAAATCTGAAGGCGTCATGCCAATCGTGGCGGCCCATGTCGAATTGGGTGAAGATGTAGCGCGGAAACATCGGCACGGGCATAGGCTTCTTGATCACCACACCGGAGCGACGCTGATTTGCCGAGAGCAGCTTCTTCGGCACCGCATGCATTTCCAGCACGATCGGGTAGTAAGTCACGATGTTGAGCTTCTTGAGCCAATCGAGCACGTACTGATCAGACTTTCCGACCGAGCGAACGATGTACCAGCGACGGCGGCTAGGATCGTCGCCATTGTTGCGCTGCTTGGCCGATCGTTCGGTTGCGAGCGCTGCGAGCTCCGCGCACCGAGCCAGGTCTCGTTCATTTGTGGTCAACATCGTCACTCCCTTCATCCCCGCCGCAATTCCGCAAGCTCGTCCTCGCTGACAGGTTGAGCGGGAGGGCCGGTGGTCTCGAGGATCGTCCCGTCCTTGCGCGGCGGCCATGGGCACGGGACGATCAGCATGTCGCGCTTGACCGGGAACGTGAGCTGCTGCCCATTCCATTCCTGAATGCTGACTTTTGGCGTGCCATCGGCCTCGCAAAGCGGCACGCTTTCGAGCTCGATCCAATAGCCGGTCCAACGCTGAATCCGCTCGCGCCAAGCGGCGATGCGCTGCTTGTCGCCGATGTCGCCGGGGTCGAGATGCAGCCAGTTGGTGCGGTCGATGTGCCCGTGAGCGTCGGCGAATTGCGCCAGCGCCATGATCTCCGGCGCCTGCGCTTTCGCGCGCGGCACGCTCACCGAATCGGCGGTGATGACCAGCCGGCGCACGATCATCGAGTAGACGGCATAGGCCCGGAATTCCTCGGAGCCGCGCACGAATGTCATCATCGCGACCGGCTCCGGCGGTGCGTGCTTCACCCAACTGTCCCAGGCGGCGATCTCGCGAATGAAGGTTTGCGCGGATGGCTTGGCGCCGGGCTTGCGGTCCTTGGTCCGATGCAGGACCAGCCCCACGGCCGCCCGCGTCACCCGCCTGCGCTCGTCGGCGCTCAGCGCAGCAAAAACCGTCTTGGCGATCGATGGCCGCATCATCGGCACGTCGTCGCCTTCGAAGGCGGTCGCGAACTCGGCCCAGCCCTCGATCTCGCCCGACTCGCTTGCTTCCTTCGCTTCGCTTGCTTCCCCTTCGTGATTGTCACCGCACGTCCCCCCCGGAAGGGGGGGTAGGGGGGGAATCTTCAGGTTCAGGTTAGAAGAGTCTGACCCCTCGCTGCAGCTAGAGGGCTGGCCGAGGGCTAACGCAGGGCCAGCCGTTTCGCCGGGCGGATTTAGCCCTTGCTGGGAGCGAGGGCTAATCTCGGCATCGGACGCCGCGCCGTCGGCGATCGAATCTCCCACGGCGCGGGCCTCGATCGTGTCCGGATCGACGTCCAAGAGCAGGCGGATTTCATCCGAGGTGCGCTTGCCGCGGCCCTCGCCGTTGCGCCGGCCGCTGCCGTCAAGCCACTGTGGAAAGCGGGCGACCACGCCGACCTGCTCCAGCCAGGCCAGCCGCTTGCGCACCGTGTCCGGCGACAGCTCGGTATCTTCCGCCAGCGCCTCGATGCCGACGAAGCACGCGCCGTCCCCGTCGACATAGAGCGTCAGCATCGACAGCACGAGCTTGGCGAGCGAATTGTGCAGCCGAAGATTACGCGCCCACGAATGCGCTTCGTCGGCGGCGATGCGGCGCTTGCGGCGTGGTGCGACGGTCATAGCTCCATCGCCTCCTGCACCGCGGGCTTGGGCCGCTCGATGAACATGTCGGGTTGCTTCAGGGCTTCGGAGATGCGCCGACAGGCGATGTCGAAATACTTGGGCTCGATCTCAATCCCGATGAACTTCCTGCCGAGCTTGACAGCGGCAACGCCTGTGGTGCCAGAGCCCATGAAAGGGTCGAGGATGGTTTCGCCGTTGTCGCTGCACCAGTTGACGACGAAATGTTGATGTATGAGCGCGCGGGAGCATGGGTGACCGTTCGGCGGACGGTCACCGGGTTGCGCTTTCGGCGACACGCTCGGGATGACGCGCCGGCCTTCCTGGCTCTCAATCGGGGTGCCGTACACATAGACGGTTTCGTTGCCGCCGAGCACGCGGCCAAGATATCCAGGCATCGCGTATTGGCACCACATGACCTGGATGAATTCGAAGCGGCCGGGCATGCACGCGAGAAAACGGGGGTCACTGTCGTTGCGCATCTCGATCGCCAGTCGCTTCACCGACGCTAGGATCAACGCGCAGAATTCCGCGAACAGATCGAACGGCCGGTCGCTTCCGGCGAGAAGTCCTGCAGGCACGTTCGGCCATACCGGATCAGTCACCACGGCATCGACCTTGCCGAGCGTCGGCAATATCTCGCGGCAGTCGCCGCACATGAGCCGGACGCCTTCAGCAAGAATTTCCTCGCGGTAGCTCATCCCGCCACCCGATCGAGACACGGCGGCGTCGCGGTGCCATGCCACACCTTGCCGTCAAAGGTGCGCCACTCGCGCCAGGGAAGCCCCTGCGGCGGATGCACGGTGATCTTGACCATCGTGCAGAGGACGCAGGTGCGCTCGGTGCGGGAGCAGCCGTCCGGCGAGTCGTGGCCGTGAATCCAGCGATGGCCTTCCCAGCGGTGCTTGCGCGCGGGGGCTTCAGCGATCGTTGCCGATTCGATTGATGGCATCGTCATGACAGTCGCTTCTTGCTTTCAGATTTTCTCCCGGCCCTATACGCGACACGAGGCGGGAGTTTTTTGAATTCAGGCGTTCGCGAGTTGCAGCAAAATCGCTGCGTGACAGCGATCGCGCTCATAGGGATCCGGGAGTTGGCAATAGCAGGCGAGATTCTTACCGCGCAGCGCGTGCAGTCGGCCGAGCACCCCCTTGCGCAGTTCCGCGGCCTGCGGCCCGACGTCTTCGTCGCTCGCCGCGCCAGTGATCCAGCACCGATGCAGCGAGAGCACCATATCGAGCGAAAAATACGGCTGAGCGCCGACGCGCCAAGGATTGCCGAAGATGCTAGGCCGGGCGACGCTGACGGCCGCTAGGCCGTTTGTCCGGAACGAGTGCAATTGAAGATCAAAGCCCTTGCGCCGCGAAAGCTGCAGCCGGACAGGTTTCACGGATGATGCTTCGCACATCGCCATGCTATCCTTCGCCATGGCTTGGCAGTCCCGATTGTCCTACCCGCTCGCGCTCGCCGACGGCCGCGTGCTGCATACCCTGCATGACGCGCGCGACGTGCTGCTCTCCGATGCGGCCTTCTCCGGCGTGACGCACTGGCCGCCGCTGGAACATGCGATCGAGCTGTTGCTGGCGGCGGCCGAAACCGGCGCGGACGCCGATATCAAAGCCGCAACCGAGCAGGTGCACCGGGTGCTGGTGCAGAAGGGGTTGATGGCGTGAGAGCGCCAGAGCTCCATCGCTTGCTGCCCTGCCACCCCTTGACATTTGTGTACTGAATACACAATATCCCTTGACACGATCCCTGTTATTGTGTATTGGATACACAATAACAGGGGATGAGTGATGTCCAAGGTCAGCCGGTCCAAGTCGCCGAAAGAGGTTCGCAAAATGCTTCTGGCGGACGGCTGGATCGAACGCGGCGGCAAGGGCGATCACGTGAATTTCAAGAAGCCCGGCAACCCGAGCCTGATCACGTTGGACGTGGGCGTGCGCGAGCTGCCGATCGGCACGCTGCACTCGATCTATCGCAAGGCCGGATGGGCTTGGTGACGAAGGAGAACGACGATGGTTGCAGTGGTCGCCCTGGTGCACGGCACGGCCGGCGCCTATGGCATTTCCTATCCCGACTTTCAGGGCTGCGTGTCGGGCGGCGCAACGGTTGACGAAGCCTTGCGGCGCGGGCGCGAAACCCTCGCCTTTCACATCGAGAGCTTGGTGGAGGACGGAGAGGCGCTGCCGCGTGTGCGCGACTTCGCCGAGATCGCATCCGATCCGGAATTCGCCGAGGACTTGCGCGACGCGATCGTTGCCGCGGTCGACGTCGAGTTGCCGGGCAAAAGCGTGCGCGTGAACATCTCGATGGACGAGAACCTGCTGGCGCGCGCGGACCGCGCCGCGCAGGCCGCAGGCGAATCCCGCTCCGGCTTTCTTGCGAACGCCGTGCGCAAGCGGCTGGCGGAGGTTGCCTGACGTCATCTCCCCTCCACCGGACAGGCCGCATCACCACGGCGCAGGAAGGCGGGAATCTCTTCGATCTCACCCGCCGTCGCGGCAGTTACAGTCGCTGGCGCGATGACCTCTCGACCTCCGCTTTCTTCTCCAGCAGCTCCCGCTTGTCCGCATGTTCCAGATCGTCGAATGTCTGGAGCACCATCTGATTGTATTTCTTGCGCTTCCGTTCCTTCTTCGCGTCCATCAGCGATACTGTATCGTTCTCCATCAATGATCTCTCCGGTCTCCGGATCGTGGTCGATTGCTTCACCAACAGCGTCGGTCGGTTGCGGCGATTCATTGCCCCAGGCGTCCCAGCCCAGGCGCTCGCGCCGCGCGTTCAATTCGATCTTCGGCAGGTTCGGAAAGTAGGCCTCGATCAGCTCATAGAAGCGATCGGGCTTGGCGCTGTGCTTGCCGACTGGCTCTTCGAAAACGCTTCCCCAATTCTCACCGGGCGCCGGACAGGGGATGGTGCCGCGCGTTCCGATCAGCAAAAGCTCGTGATTGATGCGAAACCAGTAGCCCATTCCCTGCTGCTTGCCGGGATAGATCTTGCGCCACACCGCATGCGACCGATACTTGAAGCTCCAGGCGGCCATGACGCGCAGCGCATCCGGTAGCATCGGCACCGTGGCCCACAGGAACAGAACGCAGTCCTGTTCGGCAATCTCGCCTACCGGGCGCTTGCAAATTTCGTCGGTCGCCTGCGTCGGATAGTGATTGTCGGCGGCCTTGCGCATGCCGGTCTCGGACCAAGGCACGTGCTTCCACTCGGGATCGGCGTATATGACGCCGTAGCGCCTCTCGGGCAGCGCCCGCTGCCGCTCGGCCAACTCGCGCTCACGCTGTGCGCGCCGGAGCTTCTTGCTCTCGGTATCTGCATCGATGTTGATCAGCCGGCCGGCGCCGTCTGCGATGCGCTGCCGCGTGCGCGCGATCATGGCCTCGAACGCGCGCTCGGCAATGCCGCCGACGCGCTGACAGCGCACCGAGAGCTTCTTATCGACGTCCAGGTCGCTCAGCCGGACCTTGGAAACCGGTTCCTCCGCGGAACCGGTTTTCGGCCGGCCGCCGGCGTGCAATTCGCCGCGTGCCTTCATGTCCGCCAGCAGGATGCCCATGCGCCGCTCCGCGCGCAGCCGCAGTTCGGCGGCATCCGCTTCAAGCTCGGTATCGTTCGCCATCCGGGCATAGGCCCGGACCGCTTCCGCCTTGTCGCGGATGTCCTTCACTTCGTCGACGCTGCGGGCCTCGGCCAGCGCCGACTTCGCGGTCTCGTATCGGACAAGGGCGGTCATGCTCGGCCACACCCCTTGCTTACTGCCAGGCGCGTGGCATCATCGGGTGCCACTTGGGAGGGCTTGCTATGCCGCTGAATGACCAGGAAATTGCAGTCGTGAAGGGAATGATCGCGCGCGGCGACCGGCAGCACGACATCGCCGCCTACTTCGGCGTGAACGGCGGACGGATCGGCGAGATCAACACCGGCAAGCGAGGCGATGGAGTCGCCGCTGCTCAGGCGAACGCCCTGCCGCCCGCCGGCCCATATCTCGCTGGCCGCTCGGCACTGCGCGCGCGCGACACGCTCGTGGCGTTGCGCGAGCTGATCGACGAGGCCGTCCGCGACATCGATCTGTACGAACGGCAGGACATTGACAGGGATTGAGCGCGCGGTCATCCGGTCAACCTCGCCCCATTGCGCAGCAGCGGCGCCTGGCAGTCGGGGCAGGCGTGCTGCCAGTCCGACGTCTCATTGCGCCGGTGCGGCTTCCAGCGATTGCGCTTGAGCACGTTGCGCGCGGCATCGAAATTCGAGGTGTCGGTTTCGAGATAGGAACCGCAGCCCTTGCCGTCACAGGTGAAGACAATGTTGCCGTGGTCGTGGGTGAGGCTCATCGCTTCACCATTTCAACGAGCATCATTGGGTCGTAATAGTCGGCAGTCGCGAGGACATCGCCGCGTTTATAGTTGCCGCTGGAAAACTCGCGCGCCATGCGCATGATCGCGATGCTCAGCGACGTCGTTGGTTTGCCGACGAGAATGGAGCGCCGGTATCCGGCGTAGCGCACACGAGCCTGGAACCGAGTGCTGGATGGGCGATGGATGTAGCATGCGGCACCCGTCATGCGTCGCACCCTGGGCCGACGCGCCCGCTGTTGGTCGAATCGGTGAACCGTTGCCAAGGCACCCATCCGTTTGGGCAATGAAAGCCCCAATCGCGAAGCCGAGGCCCGGTCAGGAACAGCGTCCAACACGGGCCATCGACAAGCTCCACTCGGTGCGCGGAGCGCGCGGTGCGGAACTTGAAGTCACCTGCGCGCCGCAGTGCGCGCACGTTGATGCCGCCTGCGCTGATCGTGTGCTCGACGTAACTGCCCGCCAGCAGGAACGACAGGTTCCACCACGGATGATCGTGGAGGGCGCGATCGTCGTCTGAGCGAAGGAAATGATGCAGATAGACGTTGCACCAACGGTTGCGCGGAATGAGGTACCAGCGCCGGAGATAGTCGTCGCCTTCTCGCCCGATCACCTGGTCGGGCGGCCGTCGATGGGCGAGAAGCGACAATCGCAGCAGGAGCCAATTGGCGAGGCGAGGCAGCGATGTGGCGCGGGACTGCTTCATCGCGCACCTGCCCTGTCCGTCCAGTGATGCGGCAGCCGCACCACGTCGCCATGCGGCCGATGGTCCCCGTGCTCGAGCTCGCGCCGGATCGCCCGCGTCCAGGCGGGCGCCATGCACAGCAGCCCGAGGATGATGCCGAGCTGCAGCATGTTGACAATGAACGACACCGTAAAGGCGACGAGGACCGGATCGGGTTGCATCGCTCACGCCTCCCCCATCACCTGCTTCACGCGTGCTTCGGCTTCGCGTTGGAGCGCGTCGACATGCTCGATCGACAGCAGCGCAAAGCCGGTCATCAAACCGAATTGCACATATTCATCGCCAACCCACATGTGAGTCACACGAACGCGACATTTCCGGCCCGTGTACTCACCGAGGCGATAGCGGAATTCTTCGAGCAGCAATTCGTCGCCGACCTCGAAGCCACGATCGTTCCTG
Source organism: Hyphomicrobiales bacterium (assembly GCA_009377755.1). Lineage (GTDB taxonomy): Bacteria > Pseudomonadota > Alphaproteobacteria > Rhizobiales > Xanthobacteraceae > WHTM01. Next base: position 41,643 of record WHTM01000036.1, read on the forward strand.
CGCAGCATGCAGGTCATTGCTCCGGAGAGAACCTGCTCGAAGAGCTGCGGCCATATCTTCAGGCTGTGCCGTCTCATTTGGTGCTCTCCTATTGCGTTGCCCCGGAGCGCCCAGCCCGGACCGCGCAAGGCCGGGAGGCAGCGACCCACACGGCGCGCAGGCGTTGCGCTCCGGGGTACGCGAGAACCGAACACTACGAACGCAACAGGAACTGGAACTAGAACGCGACGGACGCGAGAACGATCAGGCCGATTGCAGCGATCTAGAATCAAGCGCGGAGTAGCCGGGCGGCGGATCGCCCATCATTCGCGCCACGAGTGCTTGGCGATCCTGCGCGAGCAGGCGCCGGTCGCGCTCCTCGATCACGGCCTCCGGCACGATGATCGGCGCGGCGTGATACGGCACCGGGTCGGGCTTCTTGTGCTCACCCCGCCGCGCGAGCTTGATCTGCTCCCGCCGCTCGTCGGACAGGCCGACGATCCAGCGGCGGCGGTTGATGCCAGCCCCGTTTCGTCCGGGCAGCCGCGCTTGCAGCGCTTCCAGCGACAGCCCGGCGTCCAGGCCCGCGATCAAGATCGCGTCCTCTTCCTCCGTCCAGTCGGACTTGCGCGGCCGCCGCCGCGACAGCCGCGCCGCGAGCTGCGCCGGCGTCTTGGTGACCAGCAGGCGCTTGGCCTCGATCGCGCCGGGCGTCCGGTCCGGGAACAGCGCCGCCAGCGCGTCGCCGCGCAAACCCTCGGCGACCGCATGGCGCAGCCGCGTGACCTCCTGCTCCGACCAGCGGCCGAACAAGTTGATGTCGGTCATCGGCGATTCCCCCCGTCGGTTGAATTGGGAGCAGGGGTCGGATTCGAACCGACGACCTCGTGGTTATGAGCCACGCGCGCTGACCGGCCTGCGCCACCCTGCGGTAAGAGAACGAGGCGCGAGCTGAACTCCGCTTCACCCGCATCACTGCGGAGGGTCCGCCCTACAACGGACCGCTGGGGGCCTTGCGAGCCGTACCAGACGCCTCTCTGGGATATTGGTGCCGGGGTTGTCCCGTCCCGGCCCGGGGCCATCGTCCGCCCGATGGCGAGCCTACTAGCGCGCTCCACTTTGCCCCTCCCTTGCGGGAGCTTCGTGGGCATCGCTTCATCACGCGCGTTCGCCAGGGATTCATTCCAGCGGCAAGGTGAGCTGCCGCTTCTCGATCGCCTCGCGGAACAGTCCGCCGTCGCGCCGATCCTCGATGTGCCGGCGCCACCAGGGTGCCTTTGATCCGGCCATGATGTAGTCGAGCACGCGCCCGCCTTCGGCCGAGCGCAGCAGCGCGATGATCGTGGTGCCCATCGGCTGGCGGGTGCCGCCGGCAAGCGCGTAGCCGGTGCGTTCAGGCAGGCCGGTGAGGTATTGCAGCATCGCCGCGGTTTTCCGCGGCCACAATTTCCGCGCCAGTTTCCCGAACCAGGCGAAGCCGTCACTGCCAGATGTGGCAGAGAATTCGAAATCCTTGCCGGATGCGGCAAATCCGATACTTGCAGAATATTCAGATTCAGATACCGATACGGTCCCGTGCATGAGGCGGACTCCACTGACGCAACAGAAACACGGATGCGCCCTCGTGCTGGGGCGTTGTGCGGGCCGTCTCCGGCGGTCACGAGTTGGGGCGGCCCACGCATCACGACGCCTCGTCGACTTCGATCATTCCCCAAGCCGACGGCGGAACCTCGATCCGCTTCTCGCGCTTAAGGCGGGTGGTCATGACCAGATAGGTGTTCGCGGGGAAGCCGCGGACCCGCCACATCGTCACGGTGCGGGGATCGACGCCGAACCATTCAGCAAAGGCCGAGCGCCCTCCCAGAGTCTCGATCACTTCATGGGCGGTTTCGCAGCGCATGACCTTGCCAATACGCTACGATTTGTTGCGTTGTCAATAGGGGCGTAAATTATGGTGGATAACCCCCCATTTGAGTCCGCGGCCGAAGTTGGCCAAACATCGTTGCCTATGGGGGATCAAGCGAAACCGTTCGATGTCGCGGTGGGGAAGCGGTTGGCCATCCTGCAAGCGATGGAAGGGGAGACCGACGAATTTATGGGCGAGCTCGTCGGCGTCTCACGCCAGGCGTGGGCGATGTACCTCAAGGGCACCCGGCGCCTCGACGTCGAGCAGGCCCTGGTGCTCGAGGCGCGTTACGGCTGCACCATGGAGTGGATTTTCTCAGACAGGCTGCGGCACTGCTCGGACGAGTTCAAGGCGAACCTGCGCGCGATTGAGCGCGGCGGCGGGCCGCCGCCGCGGAAAAAGGGTCCGAGGCCGAAAACTCCGGTCAGGTAGCGGGCTGGCGCACCGTGGCGGCCCTGACCGGCGGCAGGCCCAAGAGCCGCATCGCCCGCTCGTTCGTGAGCGGCTCCATCAGGACAGCCGCAGCAGAGTTTCGGGATCGGCGGGGCGCCGCTCGACCACGTAGAGCTGATACTGGCCGTCCGGCAGCATCAGGACGCGACCGCGGATCGCGCCGATCTCCTCCGGCGCTTCGTAGCCGATCGCCGTCCATGCGACCCCGCCCAAAAGGCCGGCCGCCACGAACAAGCTGGTCAACGGCGCACACCGCAGCAGCCAATGCCGGAGCCGTGGCACCAGGCCGATCTGCCGGCGCAGCCGGTCCAGCACCAACAGCGCGTAGTCGGCGCTTTCCGGCAGCCGCGCCGCAATGTGCGCGGCGATATGAGCAATAAATTCCTCTCTTGTTTCCCTGCTTGTCGTCATCGAACCCCCCCTTCGGAGGCCGCTAGAGTTTCTACTTTTCGTTGCATGACCATTCTACGCCCCTCCCCCAAAGGTGCAATATTTCTAAAGTTCTATCCGAGTGCCGCATGCCGTTGCGATCCGGCATTTTGGCAAGTTAGCAACAAGTCGTTTCCCTTTCTGTTGACAGACAACAAAGCGTAGCGTACATCTCCCGTGAACCTCACGGGAGACCCACCATGACACGCTTCCTCATCCTCTTGGCCCTGGCCGCGTCCTTGGGCGGCTGCCTGCACACCGTCCACTATGGGAACGACAGCGGCGCGCATTGGCGGGCGACGCCGGTGGCGGCGGATATTCGGTAGCTCACGATCCGCAACCACGGGAGCCGCCGCATGGACCTGACCTCCGCCACGCCGGCGCTCGCCGGCATCCTCGCCGGGCTCGGTGCCGGCGCAACGCTGGGCTACCTGATCGGTCGGCTCGACGGCCGCGCCGCCGGCGCCGAGGCAGCCCGCGATCACCTGCGCGCGGCCCGCGACCGGCTGGCGGCGCTTTCCGACGCCCAGTCCGATCCGGCCCATCGCGCCGCCGTCGAGGCCGGCTACGCGTCGCTCGCCGACTATGTCGCGAGTAGGCGGGAGATTGGAACATGATCGATGAAGACCGAAAGGAACTGGTAGCGCGGCTGCGCCAGAGCGGACGGCGGATCATCGCCGATGAAATTGAGCGCCTTGTCGCGCGCGCTGAGAAGGCGGAAGCGGATCGAGACGCCTCCCGCGCCCAGGTTGAGGCGATGCGGGAGGCGCTGGAGCAGTGTCGTGAGTACGTCGCATCATTAGAACTTGAGAGCTTAATCGACGCCGCCCTCTCCCCGGCAGAGAACAAGTGAGGCTGACATGAGCGACCTAACGACGCAATCCACGATTCACAACCGCATGGCCGGCGAGATCGTCCGGTCCATCGTCAAGCCGCCGCTCGATGCTGGCGGGCAGATGACCGATGTGCTGGTGCTGCTCGAAAGCGTCGTGCTCGGCGTGATCCTGGTGGCAGTCAAGATGGGCGGCGACGAGATCGTGCTCGACACGTTGGTTGATGGCGTCAAGAAGCGCCTCGCCGAGCAACGGCTTGGGCCGATCACAACAGCGGGCTCGGCATGACTCCCCTGGCATCGCCAACCCCAGCCCCAAATGCCCCCCGGCGATGCCGCCTGTGGCCGTCGTTCCGAGCGAGACCCGGCAACACCTTCTACGAGCACATCATCTGCGACGGGATCGACGGCGAGCCGACATTAGAGAATTGCGCGGTGCTCACCCGTACCTGCTGGCATCTGAAAACGAACAGCTACGACAAGCCGATCGTCGCCAAGGCGCGCCGCGTCGGCGACCGCCATCGCAACATCAAGCCCTACGTTGCGCGTCCTCTCCCCGGCCGCAGAGACTCAAACATCAGGATCAGGATGTCCGGGCCGGTGCGTGTGGTCGACCGGAGAACAGGGCAACCGTGGAGGTGGGGATGAATCGACTCGTGACGCAGGCCCATTATGGGAAGACCGTCGCCTGGACGCCGCGGGACGATATCACAGCGTCCGAATTGGCCGAGGCCGTGGCGGTGCTGCTGATCATCACTCATGGTGGCTTCATCATGCCGCCGGCGGCGGAACGGGTCGCGGCGCTTCCGGAGAGTGTCCGGCGGCATTTCACGATCACGCAGGTAAGAGGCGAGCCCGCCCCCGCACCGCCAAAGGACTAGCGACTCGTGGCCCGCGCCCAGCTCACCGCAGCCGACCTTGCCCAGGCCTATGGCTTCACCCCGCGGCATTGGATTAGGCTTGCGGCCGCGGGGCGGATTCCGGGTGCCCGGCAGCCGGCCGGCGCGCGCGGGCACTGGCTGTTCGATCGCAACACCTTCACCCGCTGGTGGGAGCGCGCCAAGCGAGAGGTCCCGTCATGGCCGGGCTATACCGCAGAGGCAAAGTGTGGTGGGGCCGCGCCCAGCGTGGCGGTCGAGAGCACCGGCGAAGCCTGCAAACGGCAAATCGAGCAATTGCTGAAAAGCGCCTTGCCCAATGGCTCGGCGACCTCCAGGCGGTTGCCTGGGGCGACAAGCCGCGGCGCAGCTTCGCGGAAGCGGCAGCCCGCTTCATCCATGAACACCTGACGACGCTCAAGCCCGGCGGCGCGAAACGCTACGGCGTGAGCCTCAAGACGCTGGCGCCGCACTTCGGCGGCAAGACACTCGACCAGATCCGCAGTGCCGAGCTCGCCGCGTTCGAAGCCGCCCGCCGCGGCGATGGCGTCGCGCCCGGCACGATCCGCCGCGACCTGGCCTGCCTGTCGTCGCTGATGACCTCGGCAACCGATTGGGAGTGGATCGTCGATGGCTGCAATCCGGTGCCGTCCTACATGCGCCGCAGAGCCAAGCGCGGGCTCAAGGAAGCCCCTCCCCGCACCCGCTATCTCACAGAGGCCGAGGAGCAAGCGCTACTCTCAGCGGCCACAGCGGCGCCGCGCGCGGCCATGATCCTGGCGATCGATACTGGCCTGCGCCGCGAGGAGCTGTTCAGCCTGACCTGGGCGCAGGTTGACATGGCACGCGGGCTGATCAGCACGACGACGCTCACCAAGAGCGGCCGAATGCGCAAGGTTCCGATCAGCACCCGGTCGGCACAAAACCTGGCACAGCAGGTGCGCTACCTGGAGAGCCCCTACGTGCTGGTCAATCCCGACACCCGAGAACGCTACGTGCAGATGGACAAGGGGCTGAAGGCGGCGGCCCGCCGCGCCAAGATCGAAGACTTCAGATGGCACGATTTACGGCGCACTTCCGGCTGCCGCTGGCTGCAGCGCGACGGCAAGAGCATGGCTGAGGTCTCATTGCTGCTTGGCCATTCTTCGGTCACCGTGACAGAGCAGCGTTACGCCTTCCTGGAGGCGGAAGCCGTGGCGCAATCGCTCAGCGGCCCGCACAAAAGCCGTCACATGGCGAAGCGGACTCGCAGAGAAAAATCAGATATATCAAAATGATGGCGCAGCCGCCGGAAGGACTCTGACTCCGTTAATCTAGGTTCGAATCCTAGTCCCCCAGCCATGTCAACCAAATCAATGGCTTAGATCAATTTTTCCTAGCAACAGGTAACAGTCCTCGTGTGTTACGGGCGAGAAAAAGAAGGCGCATTTGTATCCTTGGCGAGCGTCTACGAAACGGCAAAAAACTTGTCGATTAGGCATTCTTTGCTGAGCCAATTCCTGCCTGATATTTAGATGCTGGGATTGTCCGCCAGTTCGTTCAACACGGCTTCCACGAACGCCGTCGCGCCACTCAGGAGGAATCGATGTGCCGGAATATCCGCACCCTGTTCAATTTCGAGCCACCCGCGACCGAGGATGAGATTCACGCATCCGCGCTGCAGTTCGTTCGCAAGCTGAGCGGATTCACCGGTCCGTCAAAGGCGAACGAGGCGGCGTTCGGCCGCGCGGTCGACGAGGTTGCCGACGCTGCCCGTCGGCTTCTCGCTTCGATGGAGACAGCGCGGCCGCCGCGGGATCGCGAGACCGAAGCAATGAAAGCGCGGGCGCGGGCGAAGGAACGGTTCGCATAGAGCATGATCCCGAAAAAGCCTACCCCGGACTGATTCCGCAACAGCCCGTCCTCCCGCGAACATCAACATCAGGAGAATCCGCCGATGCCCCGGAAACGGCCAGCACCGCGTCTGCCGACGATCCCCGCCGAAAGCCTTACGGCAGCACAGCGCAAGCTGCGCGATGCCATCTCGTCCGGGCCGCGGGGGAGGCTCGTCATGAACGGGCCGTTCGGCTGCTTCCTGCACGCTCCGGAATACGGCGACGCGGCACAGCAGCTTGGGGCATTTGTCCGATATCAGACGTCGCTGCCGCCGCGTTTGTCGGAATTCGCCATCCTGACCACCGCGCGGCTGTGGCGTGCACAGTATGAGTGGTTCGCCCATGCGCCGATGGCGGCACGCGCCGGCGTGGCGCAGCAGACCATTCGCGATCTCCGCGCAGGCCGCCGGCCGGCGCGCGCGCCTGCCGACGAGCGAGCCCTCTATGATTTCATCAAGGAACTTTATCAAACGCGCCGCACGAGCGATGTGAACTACCGCAAAGTCCACAAGCTGCTCGGTGATGCCGGGATGGTCGAGCTCGTCGGCATCCTCGGCTACTACGCGCTGATCTCGATGACGCTCAACGTGTTCCGCGCCAACATTCCTGACGACGAGCCGCTACCATTTTCCGAAGCTTAGTGCAGCCCAGGCGACCCGATCGATGCCGGACTGGCGACCGCCCCGCAGCACTCAGTTTGAGGCCGGCAAGCGGCGAATGAGCCGGCTCTGCGTACGAGGAACGCAAGGAACTTGTACGAGCCCATCGGCTTGAAGCCGCGCCGCCGGTTGCTGTCGCCGATCCGGAACAGCAGCCGCTGCTGGGCAAACAGCCGCCGATAGGTCTCCATCACCGGCAGCTCCGGATCCCATGCATCGATCGCTTCGCCGCCGATGCCGTTGATCTCGATGATGGAGAAATCATTGCCGCGCATCAGCGCTTCCGTCGACTCGAAGCGGATGTCGAAGCGGCCGTAGTGGAATTCAGGCATGCTGTGGGCGATGCGGTCGAACCGGTCCTGAAGCGCCGCGGTGATGTAGCGGTGCGCGTCCCGGTAGAGACCTCCGGCGCGCTGGTTGCTGATGAAGGCGATCTGCACCACCTCGCCCGGTCGCGGGATGTGATCGAGCTGCCGCTGAAGTGGACCGCGATGCGATTGGTCCGTACCGAGGTGAAAAGCAGAAATTTGAATTGCAGCAATTTCAAATACTTAATGAAGATTACAGGCGTCATGTCCAACATTTATCCCATAAACCGGCATGGACAGTAATGAAAAACCCGCCGCAGTCGCCCCGACGGGCTTGCGACACGGCGGCTTTCCGAGCTTTACTGGGCGCCAAGGCGCCCCAGTTATCGGGCTCCCCAGCCTCGCCCCTTGGGGCTGCCAAGGCCCCGGAGATCAACCGGGGTCTTCGTCTTGAAAACCCGCCGAGCTTCCCCGGCGGGCTAATCGTCAGTGTCCGTATTTAAGCCTCAGTATCCTAATTTGATTTTGGTCGTGTCCTAATTCGGGGAGGGGTTCGCTATGAATCTCAATTGTCCGCGGGGAGCATCCTCCACGCGCTCGCTCCTGCTCGCCTTTGCTATCGCCGGGTTCACCGCCATCGCGTCGGCGCAGGCACAGGTCCCCAATTTCAATGACTGCCGCAACCAAGCCAGATCAAGAGCACTGACGCAGGACCAGCGTAGACAGTTCATGCGCGCTTGTATGGCCCGCATCCGAGCCGCGTGCGCCCAGCAAGTTCGGCAGCGACAGGTTCACGGAGACGCCGGTCGTGAACTGATGCGGCGGTGCCAAGGCAGGCCACCTCGGAGGAGGTAACGGCGGCTCCATCGAGATGATCGAACGATACACCGGCCCGCCCATGACGCTCGGCACCATGCGCCGGCACGGTGTGCGTCGTCTCGCTGGACGCGCTCGGCGTGATCTCAGTCACAGAGCGGCAAAGCTACATCCTGCGGGTGCGCGAGCTCGCCAAGGCCTGCGGCGAGGCGTGGCTCGCAACGGAGGCGGGAGGGTCTTGACGACAGCCACCTCACACTGTGAAACACAGCTGTCGGGCCTTAGCGATGCTGCACGATGATCGTGCGGCGATGCATATAGATGATCGTGCTGCGGAAGCTCCGCCAGTCCACTCGCACCCGGTGCGCACCGGGTGCGACCGCCGGGAACACGAAATCGAAGGAGCGGGCAAGCGATATACCAATTATTTCCGTTTCTCCTTCGTATGAAATCACGCCAGGTTCGGCGATCACGCTGCCGTCGAGCACCACGCGCAGCGGTATCCATGATTCTTGTGCGGCGGCCATCGCGGAATAGCGCACGATCACGCAGCTTGGGCTGGCGCCACCCTGGGTGAATGCGACGAGGGTCTGGGGCACCACTGCGAAGACGTTTGAGCTCATATTCACGGATACATCGCTGGTCTTATATGCGATCTTGTTCGGGCTACAGGCGCCCGCAGCGGCCGGGGCCACGCCGGTCTTGGCTCGCGCGCCCTGATCAAGTCCATCGCGGCCCACTTGCGCAGCGGCGGTCGCCGTGAACCCGGCGATCACGCCGGTCACGGCACAAATCATGATGCTTCGATGCATGGGTCTGCCTCCGTTCGCTTACTGGCACCCGTTCGTCTCAATGGTATAACGGTAACACGACAGCACGGCCGAGCGATATAGGTTCGCAAACACAGGCGCGGAGACCATTGCCGCGGCGGCAGCGCCGGGGCGAGGCAGCAACAAATCAAATGTCCGCGCACACGGACATTTCGTGGAGGAAGCGGATAGCAAGCGCGGGGGCGCCGGGGCGAGGCAGCAACCGCTTCATCAACAAAATAACCGTGTACGCGGTTATTTGACTTAGAGCCTGTCTTCAGTTGAGTAGGATGATAGCGGAAGCCAGTTGAACTCCGGCGAGGAAAATTTTGGCGAGCTTGTCGTAGCGTGTGGCGATGGCTCGAAAGTGCTTGAGTT
>WHTM01000037.1 GCA_009377755.1 Hyphomicrobiales bacterium
ATCTGCACGCTGATCTGTCTGCCGAGCGCGCGGAACGCGGCCTCGATCTGATCGAGCCGTGACGCGTGATCGAGCCGGAACAGGCGGTCGACGGACTCCCGATTCCAGTTCAATCGGCGCATGAGCTCGGCGCGGGTGATGCGGCTATCGCGCAGCGCCCAATAGAGCTCGAGCTTCAGGGCGGTCAGGGCGGGGAGGGTGACCATCGCTTCCTCGGCTTTCCGGCGCTTGACCGTGGTCGGCCGGGGGACGTCAAGGCCGTCGGCGATGAGGCTGGCGATCCAGGTTTCGATGGCATCGACCGCATGTGCCATCGCCACCTCGCGGGTATCGCCATAAGTAACGACGCCCGGCAGGTCCGGGCACGTGGCCAGCAAGGTGTCGTTATCGTCGGGTTCCAGGCGGATGCGGTAGCTGACCATCACTTCAGTCCCAAGTCCTTGAGGATGCGGCTGACCAAACCCTTGCCGAGTTCCTTGCGGCTGCCGTGCATCGGCAACTCGGAGCGACGGTCGCCATGCTTAACGACGATGTGACCGGACCCGCCCTTCTTGTTCTCGAAGGTACAGCCCTGCGCCGCGAGAAGCTTCCTGAGTTCCTGTGCATTTAGGCTACACCACACAAATGTGGAAGTCAACAGAAGTGTGGAAAATGACTTGGTTCGTCGCGCTGACGCTGTAGGTCGTCAACTTCTGCCGCCCGACCTTCGGCGGGTCGACGGCATCGGCCGGATTCCGGGACACAGCATGCGCCACCGCACAGATTGCCCTAATAGTGGCGGGTGATTACCGTTAAGGCGCCGCGGACAAGAAGCGCTGCGCCGGGGGGATGTCCTCGATGCCCTGCGCGAGAAACCAGTCGGCGATCTCCTCGTGCGTGGCAAGCCACACGTCGGGAACGCTTGCGATGTGGCGCAGCACCTTCGACAGCATTGCGCTCATCATCGGGCGCCCGCCGAAGTGACCGTGGAACCCGATGTGCAGTAGGCCGAGCCGCTCCTGCGTATAGAGATAATCGAACGTATCGATGTAGACGTCATGGAACGTCCGTGGACTTCCACGCAGCACGCGGTTGTCGACGAAATCGCTCCAGCCCATCGCCACGATGCTCCCACCCGGAGTCTTCTGCAGCCGCGGCAAGCTACGGTTCAGCGCGTCGCTGTGCCATTTCAGGCCTTCCCGCGCCAGCAGTTCGTGGCTGTGTTCGTTCCAGCCGTAGACCGGCGTGCACCAGCCCGTCGGGCGGGTGCCGGCGTGCTTCTCCAGAACGTCGAGCGTGCGGCGGATGGTGGCATGCTGCTCCTCCCGCGGCATGCGTTGAAGAAACTGGTCCTGCGCATAGCCGTGCGCCGCGACGGCGTTGCCGCAGCGGACGATCTGGGCGATCAGGTCCGGATGCAGCTCGGCGCTGAGCGCATTGCTGAACACGGTGGCGCGGACGCCGCATCGCTCCAGTACGCCGAGGATGCGCCAAAGCCCTTCTTCGGCGCCGTATTGCGACCACTGCCGTGCCGGAAGGTCCACCTCTCCGGGCTGCAACGCCGTCGTGCGGGGGAAGTAGCTCGGCGACTTGCCTTCCGACCAGGTTTCCAGAAGCACGCTGACAACGACGGCAACGCGCTTACCGTTCGGCCAGGAAATGGTCACGTCTGTCATGGCGGTCCTTGTAGGAAAATCGACGCGGCGGAGAGTGGCGGATGGCGTCATGCGCGGCAGCGGAAGACAGCGCGGTCACCGATCGCCCGGACGGTCAAGCTCGCGTGGGCACCCTCAGTTGGTCTTCATGTTGGCCGCGCGGGCGACGGCGTTCCACTTGTCGATCTCCGCTTGAATCACCACCGCGAATTCGTCTGGTGAATTCGCCACCGGGCGGGCGCCATCGGTCGCCAGGTGCTTGGCGATCTCCGGCTTCCTCAGGCCTTCGGCGATCACTTGCCGGATGCGCTCGACGATCGGGCGGGGCGTGCCGGCCGGGGCCATGATGCCGAACCATTGCGGCGCGTCGTAACCTTTGAGCCCCGCTTCCGAGATGGTCGGCACATCGGGCAGGGTGTCGGTGCGGTCAGTCGTCGTGACCGCCAGGGGGCGCAGCTTGCCGGCTTCGATGTGCGGCTTCGCGACCAGCAAGTTCACGATCATCGCCGAGAGACGACCGCCGAGCAGGTCCGTCACTGACGGCGCCACGCCTCGGGACGGAACGTGCAGCATGTCGACGCCCGCCATACTCTTGAAGAGCTCCATGGCCATGTGCGGCGCGGTGCTCAGCCCCGCCGAGCCGAAGGTCAGCTTGCCGGGCTCCTTCTTGGCCAATGCGATCAGCTCCTGTATCGACTTGGCGGGGACCGACGGGTGCACGACGAGCACCTGCGGCACCATCACCGCCATTGTCACGGGCGTGAGGTCCTTCGCCGGATTGAACGGCAGGGTCTTGGACATCAGGTGGAGCGTGGTCAGCGTGCTGGCCACCATCACCAAGGTGTAGCCGTCGGGCGCCGCCCGCGCGGCCACTTCGGTGCCGATGATGCTCCCGGCGCCCGGACGGTTGTCGACATAGAATTGCTGCCCCATCGTGGTCGACAGGTGCTGCGCCAGCAGGCGGCCGATCACGTCGGTGCCGCCGCCGGCGGAGGATGGAACGATGATGCGGACAGGCTTTGTCGGGTAGGTGGCCTCGGCCTGAAGATCGCCGATTATCAGCCCGAGGGCAAACAAACCTGACAAGATGTGACGAAGCATCGATATCCTCCCGGTGTCGCACCCGGCTGGTGTGCGACGTTCTGTATCGACCGCGCCGGATGCGTCCGCAAGTGGCCGCGATCATGGCCGGGTCGTAGCAAGTGGCCGCCATCATGGCCGGGTCGTAGAATGAGCAGGGCTTACACCCCGGCCGTTGCGTGCCGGGGCACGGCCGCCTTGCTTCCTTACCCCCTCGGGGTTATATGCACGCCATCTCACACGCGGATCTTGGCTTCTTGGCCGTCCGGTGGCCCCGGCGCGAGGCAACTCGTTACCTTAGCTCTGGGGCTCACGGGTCCGCGGCGGACAAACCGGAGAATGACATGGCGCTTCCCGACTTCACGATGCGCCAGCTGCTCGAGGCTGGCGTGCATTTCGGCCATCAGGCCCACCGTTGGAACCCGAAGATGCAAGAATACATCTTCGGCGCCCGCAACAACATTCACATCGTCGACCTGGCCCAGACGGTGCCGATGCTGCACCGGACCCTGCAGGTGGTCTCGGACACCGTCGCCAAGGGCGGCCGCATCCTGTTCGTCGGCACCAAGCGGCAGGCGCAGGACCCGATCGCCGACGCCGCCAAACGCTGCGCGCAGTACTACGTCAATTCGCGCTGGCTCGGCGGTACGCTGACCAACTGGAAGACGATCTCGCAATCGATCTCGCGGCTACGCAAGTTGGAGGAGATGCTCTCGTCCGGCGAGGCACAGGCCTACACCAAAAAGGAACGGCTGACGCTGCAGCGCGAACGCGACAAGCTCGACCGTGCGCTCGGCGGCATCAAGGACATGGGCGGATTGCCCGACCTCCTGTTCGTGATCGACACCAATAAGGAGGACATCGCCATCAAGGAGGCGCGGCGACTCAACGTTCCGGTCGCCGCCGTGGTCGACACCAATTGCGATCCGGTCGGCATCAACTACGTCGTGCCAGGCAACGACGATGCGAGCCGCGCCATCAGCCTCTACTGCGACCTGATCGCCAAGGCGGCAATCGACGGCATTTCGCGGGCACAGGGCGAGGTCGGCATCGATATCGGCGCCGCTGCGGAGCCGATTCCCGAGCCGCTCCCGGAGCCTGCGAGCGAGGGACTGGGCTTCGAGCCGCTGCCGGGTCCTCGCGGCGTGGCCGACGACCTGAAGAAGCTGCCTGGCATCTCGGGAGAGATCGAGAAGAAGCTCAACGACCTCGGCATCTTCCATTATTCGCAGATCGCCGAGCTGAACCCGACCGCCGCGCACAATGTCGGCGAGGAAGTCGGATTGCCGGGGCGCGTCGACGGCTGGATAGCGAAGGCCAAAGAGCTGACGGCAGAAACGGAATAAGCGGACGACGGACGCCCACTCGTCCGGCGTCATGCCCGCGGAGGCGGGGCATCCAGTAACCACAAACGCGAGACTTGACGCGAGCGCAGGGCGTGCTGGATCGCCCGCCTTCGCGGGCGATGACCACAGAGGGTCCGATGACGACAACAATCACCGCTTCCATGGTGAAGGAACTCCGCGAGCAGACCGGCGCGGGAATGATGGATTGCAAGGGCGCGTTGGCGGAGACCGGCGGCGATATGGACGCTGCCGTCGACTGGCTGCGCAAGAAGGGTCTGTCCAAGGCGGCCAAGAAGGCCGGACGCATCGCCGCCGAAGGCCTGATCTGCGCGATGGTGAGTGGCACCAAAGGCGTCGTGGTCGAGGTGAATTCCGAGACCGACTTCGTCGCCCGCAATGACCTGTTCCAGGGCCTCGTGAAGATGATCGCCCAGGTGGCGCTCGGCGTCGGCACCGATGTCGCGACCATCAAGGGAGCCAAGGTCGGCAGCATCACCATCGACGAGGCGATCGCCGAGTCGGTCGCTAAGATCGGCGAGAACATGACGCTGCGCCGTGCCGCCTCGCTCTCGGTCGACCAGGGCGTGGTGTCGAGCTATGTGCACAATTCGGTCGCCGAAGGGCTCGGCAAGATCGGCGTGCTCGTGGCGCTGGAGTCCCCGGGCAAGGCCGACGAGCTTGCCGCCTTCGGCCGGCAGGTGGCGATGCATGTCGCGGCCGCCAACCCGCAGGCGCTCGACGCCAAGGGGCTCGATCCCACGGTGGTCGCGCGCGAGAAGGACATCCTGGCGGAGAAATTCCGGCAGCAGGGCAAGCCGGAGAACGTGATCGAAAAGATCATCGAGTCCGGCTTGAAGACCTTCTACAAGGAGGCCTGCCTACTCGATCAGGCGTTCATCCATGACCCGGGCAAGAGCGTCGCCCAGGCCGCCAAGGAGGCCGAGGGCAAGATCGCCGGGCCGATCAAGATCACCGGCTTCGTTCGCTACGCGGTCGGCGAGGGGATCGATCGGAGCGAGGGCGAAGGCTGACCGCGCGTGTGTTGAATTGCCGGGATGATCGGTTGCGGCCGATTGTTCCGGCTTTCTTCTTGTGCCAAACCGCTTCCAAGGCGCACGCCGTTGCGAGGCGTGGCATCCAAGAAGCGGTAGGAGCATGCCCGAGCCCGTCTATCGCCGCGTGGTGGTGAAACTGTCCGGCGAAGCTTTGGCCGGGCCTGACGGCTTCGGCATCCATCAGCGGACCATTGATGGCATCGCCGCCGATCTGGTGGCGACGCGGGCGCTGGGGGTCAGCCTCGGCGTCGTGGTTGGCGGCGGCAACATCTTTCGCGGGATCGAGGTGTCGAAGAAGGGCGTCTCGCGCCCGACCGGCGACACCATGGGCATGCTCGCCACCGTCATGAACTGCCTGGCGATGGAAGCCGCGATCGAGGCGCGGGGGCAGCCTGCCCGGACCCTGTCGGCGCTCGCCATGCCGGAAGTGTGCGATCTCTACACCCGCGCACGTGCGCTTGCGCACCTCAACAAGGGCCGCATCGTCCTGTTAGCCGCCGGCACTGGTAACCCGTTCTTCACGACCGATACCACGGCCGTCCTGCGTGCGGCGGAGTTGGACGCCGAGGCGGTGCTCAAGGCGACCAATGTCGACGGCGTCTACAGCGCCGACCCGAAGACCGATCCCAAGGCCACGCGATATGACCGGCTGTCGCATCAGCAGGCCCTGTCGCGCGATCTCAAGGTGATGGATTCCACCGCCTTCGCGCTTGCCCGGGAAAACCATATGCCTATCATCGTCTTCTCGATCCGGGAGCCGCGTGCCGTGGAACGGGTCCTGCTTGGCGAGGGGTGTGCGACCATTGTCGGCGGCTGAGCGGCGCTTGCGGCGGCCGACACCACCAGGACCCGCGACCGGCCGTCCGGCTGAACAAAGCAGACGAGGGCGCCATGGCAGCCACAACCCACGATCTCAACGAACTCAAGCGGCGCATGCATGGGGCGGTCAATCTGCTCAAGCAGGAATTGGGCGGTCTGCGCACCGGACGCGCGTCGGCGAGCCTGTTGGAGCCGATCCAGGTGGAGGCCTACGGCACCCACATGCCGCTTAACCAGGTGGCGACGGTGAGCGTGCCGGAGCCGCGTCTGCTCAGCGTTCAGGTCTGGGACAAGTCGCTGGTGCACGCGGTCGAACGCGCCATCGTCAACTCCAACCTCGGTCTCTCTCCGGCGACCGAAGGGCAGGTGCTGCGCCTGCGTATTCCCGAGCTCAACGAGGAGCGGCGCAGGGAACTGGTGAAGGTCGCGCACAAGTATGCCGAGGCTGCGCGTGTCGCCGTGCGGCACGTGCGCCGCGACGGCCTCGATACCCTGAAAAAATTGGAGAAGGACGGGGAGATCAGCGAGGACGATCAGACCCGGATGGCGCAGGATGTGCAAAAGGCCACCGATCAGACCATCGCTGAAGTCGACCAGATGCTCGCCACCAAGGAAAAAGAAATCCTGACCGTCTAGAAAGGCGGGCCGCTAGCCCGCGACGTCGATGCCCCAGAAGCCTTTGCCGAGCATTCTGCCTGCCGCCTCGGCCGCTCCGCGGCACGTGGCGATCATCATGGACGGCAACGGGCGATGGGCAGAGGCCCGCGGCCTGCCGCGCGGGGAAGGGCACCGGCGCGGGGTCGAGGCGCTGCGCCGGACGGTGGGCGCCGCCGGCGAACTTGGTATCGCCATTCTGACAATCTTTTCGTTCAGCGCCGAAAATTGGTCGCGGCCGCAGGCCGAGATCCGCGACCTGATGGGGCTGCTGCGCCTGTTCATCCGCAACGACCTGGCCGATCTCCATCGCAACAACGTCCGCGTCATGGTGATCGGTGAGCGCGACGATCTTGCCCCGGATATCCGCGCCCTCGTCGAGGAAGCCGAAGAACTGACGAAGGGCAACACCGGCCTCACCGTCATCGTCGCCTTCAATTACGGTTCGCGTCAGGAAATAGCGCGAGCGGCGCGCGCCCTTGCGGTGGAGGTTCACGCAGGCCGGCTAGAGCCGAAAGCGATAACGGCGGATCAGCTCGGCGCGCGGCTCGATACTGCGGCCTTGCCCGACCCGGACCTGATCATCCGCACCAGCGGCGAGCAGCGGCTGTCGAACTTCCTGCTCTGGCAGGGCGCCTACAGCGAGCTCGTGTTCGTTCCGATCTATTGGCCGGACTTTGATCGCGCGGCGCTGGAAGCGGCGATCGACGAATATCACCGGCGCGAGAGACGCTTCGGCGGCCTCGTCGCGCACACCGGGTCCTGAGCCTTGGCCGACAGCATGCCGGTTCCGCTCTCCGACAAGCCCGCATCACCCGATGTCAGCCTGGTGCCGCGCGTCGTGTCGGCGCTGGTGCTGGCGCCGCTGGCGATCGGTGCCGCGTGGATCGGCGGCTGGCCGTTTGCCCTGTTCTGGGGACTGGCGGCCTTCGGCGTCTGGTGGGAGTGGACGGCCCTGGTGGCGGTATCGGCGGCGCGTCTGGTGATGTTCACCGGCGTGGGCGCGCTCGGGCTCGCGCTGACGCTGGCGGCGACCGGACGATACCTCGCCGCGGTCATCGTCATCGCGCTCGGAGCCGGCGCCACCAATGTCGTCGCGCCGGCGGGCCGCGGCGCTTGGGTTGGCGGCGGCGTGATCTACGCCGGCTCGCTGCTGATCGCGCCGATTGTCCTGCGGCACGACTCCCAACTGGGCTTCATTGCCATCATCTTTCTATTTGGTGTTGTCTGGACAACCGACATCCTCGGCTATTTCGTCGGGCGCGTGGTCGGCGGCCTGAAGCTGTGGCCCAGTATCAGTCCGAACAAGACCTGGTCCGGCGCCATTGCCGGCGCCTGTGGCGGTGCCGCCGTCGGTTGGGCCGTCGCGCACGTCGTCAGCCCCGCCGACGCGTCGCATCTCGCCGTGGTGGGGCTGGTATTGTCGATTGCTTCGCAGGGCGGGGATTTGTTCGAGTCGGCCGTGAAGCGCCGATTCGGCGCCAAGGATACGAGCCAGATGATCCCCGGCCACGGCGGCCTGATGGACCGCCTCGACGGATTCATTGTCGCCACGACGGTCGCGGCACTCTACGGTATGGTCCGCTCGGGGTTGGACGGCCCCGCGCAGGGCTTGTTGCAATGGTGACCATGACGGCAAAAAGCATTCCACGGCGGGCTCCGCTCAGCACCGCGAGCACGGTGACGATCCTCGGTGCGACCGGATCAATCGGCACCAGCACGATCGATCTGATTTCCCGCAACCGCTCGCGCTATCGGGTGGAGGCGGTCACTGCCGGCAGCAACGCCGAGGCCCTCGCCAAGCTCGCGCGCGATCTCGGCGCCAGTTTCGCGGCGGTCGCCGACGCCGGCGCTTACCGAGCACTGAAGGACGCTCTCGGGAGTTCAGGGATCGCGGCCGGGGCCGGCGAGAGTGCGCTGATCGAGGCCGCGCAACGGCCTGCAGGCTGGGTCATGGCGTCCATCGCCGGCGCGACAGGGCTCAAGCCGACGCTCGCCGCGGTCGAGCGCGGAGCCACGGTGGCGCTGGCCAACAAGGAATGCCTGGTTTGTGCCGGCGGGCTGTTCATACGCCGGGCGGCAGCGGCCGGCACCACCGTGCTGCCTGTGGACTCAGAGCATAACGCTCTGTTCCAGGCGATGGGCTCGTGCCGGCGCGAGGATGTGCGGCGCGTCATCCTGACGGCCTCGGGCGGCCCGTTCCGCACCTGGACACGGGAGGCGATCGCCGCCGCGACGCCGGCGCAGGCGCTGCGCCATCCCAATTGGTCCATGGGCCCAAAGGTCACGATCGACTCCGCCACGCTGATGAACAAGGGGCTGGAACTGATCGAAGCGCATCATCTGTTCGCGCTTCCCTCCGAGCAGATCGACGTGCTGGTGCATCCGCAATCGGTCGTGCACGGGCTGGTCGAGTTCCGCGACGGCTCCATGGTGGCGCAACTGGGCGCGCCGGACATGCGCATCCCGATCGCCCATTGCCTTGCCTGGCCCGAGCGCATCGACGGGCCGGCTCCGCGGCTGGACCTTGCGAAAGTGGCGAGCCTGACGTTCGAGCCACCAGACACAGCGCGCTTCCCGGCATTGGCGCTCGCCCGCCAAGCGCTCGAAACCGGCGAGGCGGCGCCGACGATCCTCAATGCCGCCAATGAGATCGCGGTGGCCGGCTTCCTCGACGGCCGGCTACCGTTTGCCGGCATCGTCGCCCTGGTCGAAGCAACCCTGGAGAAGTCGGAGGGACTGGCCCGCAATTTGGCAAGTGTGGAGGACGCGCTCGCCGTTGACCATACCGCGAGATTAATAGCTGGTAACCTCTTGTCCGAAATTGCCGCAAAGGCATCCTAGGAGAGCGGCAGGATCGGCACCGCCGGGTGGTTCGAGGACATCATGGATTTCAACGTCGCGGCCGGGCTTACCTTTCTGGGCAACGGCTTCCTGGGCTACATCATCCCTTTTCTTTTTGTGCTGACGATCGTGGTGTTCTTCCACGAACTCGGGCACTTTCTTGTGGCCCGCTGGTGCGGTGTGCGCGTGCTGGTCTTCTCCATCGGGTTCGGTCCGGAAATCGTTGGTTTCAATGACCGGCTCGGAACGCGCTGGAAAATCGCCGCCATTCCGCTGGGCGGTTACGTGAAGTTCTTCGGCGACGAAAACGCGGCGAGCGTGCCGGACGCCGAGCAGCTCGCGAGCATGACGGACGCGCAGCGGAAGGGCAGCTTCTTCCATAAGAGCGTGGCCGCCCGCTCGGCCATCGTCGCGGCTGGGCCGATTGCCAATTTCATCCTGGCGGTGGTGATTTTTGCCGGGATCTTCATGTTTTACGGCAAGCAGTCCACGCTGGCGCGGGTCGATAGCGTGCAACCGGAGAGCGCTGCCGCCACGGCCGGCTTCCAGCCGGGCGATGTCGTCCTCTCCATCAACGGGCGCAAGATCGACAGTTTTTCCGACATGCAGCGAATCGTCAGCACCAGCGCCGGCGAGACGCTTGCGGTGGAGGTGGACCGGGGCGGCCAAGTGCTGACGCTGAAGGCCGCGCCCGCGCTCAAGGAGATCAAAGATTCTTTCGGAAATACACATCGGGTCGGCGTGCTGGGGATCAGCCGGTCGATGGCTCCCGACGATATGAAGCTGCAACCCGTCCCTCCGCTCGACGCCATCATTCTCGGTATCGGCGAAACTTGGTTCGTCGTCGAGCGCACGCTGTCCTACATCGGCGGCGTGGTCGTCGGCCGCGAGGCCGCAGACCAGCTCGGAGGACCGATCCGCATTGCGCAAGTATCCGGACAGGTGGCGACGGCGGGCGTTGTCGCGCTGATCCATCTTGCGGCGGTGCTATCGGTTTCCATCGGCCTGTTGAACCTGTTCCCGATCCCGCTGCTCGACGGCGGTCACCTGCTGTTCTATGCCATCGAAGCGGTGCGCCGGCGGCCTCTGTCCGAGCGCGCCCAGGAGGTCGGATTCCGGATCGGCTTGGCGCTCGTTTTGATGTTGATGCTTTTTGCCACCTTCAACGACATCAAGCATCTGTGGACATCCTAAGGCTGTGAATTAGTGACGCTTTCTTAACCCTCTGGACGAATCGACATGGTGAATCGCGGTTTGCAGAGACCGCAAAACTCTGTAGAAGAATAGACCGACACCGAGCGAATCCTGGGTTCCCGGTCGGTGGGGTGGCCGCTGGATATTGGGGACGCGTTACGCATGAAATTTGTGGGAATGGTCCGAGGACTTGGCCTCGCCAGCTTGGTTCTCGGTGGCCTGGCGTCAGGTTGCGTTGTCGCGTCCGTTTCGACGGCGTCCATGTCTTACGCGCAGACGTCCTCTGCGATCGTCGTCCAGGGCAATCGGCGCGTCGAAGCCGAGACCATTCGATCGTACTTCCGCACCCGTCCCGGCGAGCGGCTCGATGCAGCGAAGATCGACGCTGCACTGAAGGCGCTTTACGCCACCGGCTTGTTCCAGGACGTACGCATCGGCCAGGCGGGCGGACGCATCACGGTCACCGTGGTGGAAAATCAGGTGATCAACCGCGTTGCGTTCGAAGGCAACAAGAAGACCAAGGACGAACAGCTCAGCACCGAGGTGCAGTCGAAGCCGCGTGGCACATTCTCGCGCCCGATGGTTCAGGCCGACGTGCAGCGGATCGTCGAAATCTATCGGCGCAACGGCCGGTATGATGTACGCGTTGCGCCGAAGGTCATCGAGCTTCCGAACAATCGCGTCGATCTCGTCTTCGAGATCAACGAAGGCGACAAGACCGGCGTCAAGGCGATCAACTTCGTCGGCAACAAAGCATATTCCGGCTACCGCCTGCGCGACGTCATCAAGACGACCGAAAGCCACCTGCTCAGCTTCCTGCAGACCAGCGACATCTACGACCAGGACCGGGTCGAGGCCGACCGCGATCTGCTGCGCCGCTTCTATCTGAAGAACGGCTACGCCGACATCCGCATCCTCTCCGCCGGCGCCCAATACGACCCGGCGCAGAAGGGCTTCATCATCACCTTCACCATCGACGAAGGGCCGCAGTACCGGTTCGGGACGGTCGATGTGCAGTCGAACGTGCGCAACATCGATCCGTCGGTGTTGCGGTCGCGGCTGCGGGTCAGCTCCGGCGACGTCTACAACGCCGAGGCGGTCGAAAAGACCATCGAGGAGATGACGATCGAGTCTTCCAAGCTAGGGTATGCATTCGCGACGGTGCGTCCGCGCGGCGAGCGCAATTTCGAAAACCGCACCGTCAACCTGGTCTTCGTCGTGGATGAGGGTCCGCGGGCCTACATCGAGCGCATCAATATCCGCGGCAACTCACGCACGCGCGACTACGTTATCCGCCGCGAGTTCGATATCGCCGAGGGCGATGCGTATAACCGTGCGCTGATCGACCGGGCCGAGCGCCGGCTGAAGAACCTGAACTTCTTCAAGACGGTCAAGATCACCAACGAGCCGGGATCGGCTCCCGACCGGGTGGTGCTCAACGTCACCGTCGAGGAGCAGTCGACCGGCGAATTTTCCGTGGCCGGCGGCTACTCGACGGCCGACGGATTCATCGCCGAGGTCAGCGTCGCCGAGCGCAATCTGCTCGGCCGCGGACTTTACGCACGGGCGGCCGTCACCTACGGGGAGCGCGTGCGCGGCTTCGAACTGTCGTTCGTGGAGCCGTACTTCCTCGACTATCGGCTGGCACTGGGAGTCGATCTGTTCGCCAAGCAGACGCTGGCATCGAGCTATATTTCGTACGACACGGAGACCCTCGGCGGGACGCTTCGCTTCGGGCTGGGGCTGACGGAGAACCTCAGTCTCCAGCTGCGCTATTCGGCCTATTCGCAAGAGATCACGCTGCCGGGGCAATACACGAACTGCAACTTCAACCCCCCTCCCGGGAATGTGGCGACGTGCTACGCCGACGGCGAGGCATCGCTGCCGGTGAAGATCGCCCTGGCGGAAGGTGCCGCCTTCACGTCGCTCGTCGGCTACACGCTCGCCTACAATACGCTCGACAACAACAAGAATCCGAGCCAGGGCATGCTTGTGGAGTTCCGGCAGGACTTCGCGGGCGTAGGCGGCGACGTCAATTTCATCCGCAGCACCGTTGACGCCCGTTACTATCATGAGCTGTTCGGCGACCTGATCGGTTTCGTGCGCGTACAGGGCGGACATGTGGCGTCTTGGGACGGCGAACTCCGCATGCTCGACCATTTCCAGATGGGCCCGAACCTGGTGCGCGGCTTCGCGCCGTCCGGCTTCGGCCCGCGCGACCTGACGGCAGGGACCACCAACGACGCCCTCGGCGGTACACTGTACTGGGGTGCCACCCTCGAGGTGCAGATGCCGCTGTATTTCGTGCCGAAGGAAGCCGGCCTGAAGGTAGCGGCCTTCGCCGATGCCGGTTCCTTGTGGGACTACCGAGGCCCCGTTTCGCGGCCATCCACCGGTGAATTCCTCAGCTGCGGCGCGGCCGCGACGGTTCTCTGCTTTGGAGATGCAAATACCATTCGCAGCTCGGTCGGCCTCAGCCTGATCTGGGATTCGCCGTTCGGACCGCTCCGGTTCGACTACGCGTTCCCGCTGTCGAAGACCGGATACGACCGCGTGCAGGAATTCCGCTTCGGCGGCGGGACGAGGTTCTGATCCCGAGTGCCGTCGCGGCCACGGTTTCTGTGGCATGACGAAGCCGATGTTCTTCAAGTCGGCGCGCAATCTCACCATCGGTGAGATTGCGGCGCTAACCGGTGCCGAGCCGCGCCCAGGATCGCCGCTTGATCGCGTGATCGGCAATCTTGCGCCGCTCGACCGTGCCGGCCCGAACGATCTCGCTTTCTTCGACAATGCCGCCTATCACGGCCGGCTCCGCGCGACTCGAGCTGGCGCCTGCCTGGTCACGGCCCGGTTCGAGAGCGAGGTTCCCGGGCGGGTGATCGTCCTGTGCGTGCGCAACCCGTACCGGGCCTTCGTCAACGTCGCGCGCGCCCTGTTTCCTGATGCGCTGCGTCCGTCGTCCCTGTTCGAGGCGCAGGGGACCGCAATCGGCGCTTTCGTGCACCCGACGGCGCGCGTGGAAAGCGGTGTCACCGTCGATCCGGGCGCGGTGATCGGGCCGCGCGCCGAAATCGGCGCCGGAACGACCATCGGGCCGACCGCCGTGATCGGCCCCGGCGTCCGTTTCGGCCGCGACGGCATGATCGGCGCCGGCGCCACGATCAGCAATGCAGTCATTGGCGACCGGGTGATCATTCATCCCGGCTGCCGCATCGGCCAAGACGGCTTCGGCTACCAGATGGACGCCGGCCGTCACGGCAAGATTCCCCAGGTCGGCCGCGTCATCATCCAGGACGACGTGGAGATCGGAGCCGGCTCGGCGATCGACCGCGGCGCGATGGGCGATACCGTTGTCGGCGAGGGCACAAAGATCGACAATCTGGTCCAAATCGGCCACAACGTGAGCATTGGGCGCCACTGCGTCATCGTGGCGCAAACGGGTATTTCCGGGAGCGTGACGCTTGAGGACTATGTGATGCTGGGTGGTCAGGTCGGGATTGCGGATCACCTCACGATCGGTGAGGGCGCACAGATCGGCGCCTCCAGCGGGCTAATGCGTGACGTGCCGGCGGGCGAGAAGTGGTTCGGCACGCCGGCGAAGCCTGCCCGTGAACAGTTTCGCGAGATCGCGACCCTGAGGCGCCTGACCGCACGGACCGGACGCAGTTCGCACCTGCCTCCGGACGGCACGGACACGGACCAGTCGAGATGAGCGGCGCCGACACAGGCATGGCCATCCTGGGGCCCGACGACCTCCTCAAGCTCCTCCCGCATCGTTATCCGTTCCTGCTGGTGGACAGGGTCATCGCCATTCGTGGCGACGAATCGTGCATCGGGATCAAGAATGTCACCTTCAACGAGCCGTATTTCCAGGGGCATTTCCCGAACCGGCCGGTGATGCCTGGTGTGCTGCTGATCGAGGGGATGGCTCAAACGGCGGGTGCGATCTGCGGCCTCCTGCGCGGGCTCGACCGACCGCCGAGCGCGGTGTTCTTCCTGACCGTGGACAAGGCCAAGTTCCGTCGTCCGGTCGTTCCGGGCGAAACCGTCGAGTACCACATGACCAAGGTCACGCGACGCAAGCAGATGTGGTGGTATCGCGGCGAGGCCAAGGTCGCCGATCAACTCGTGGCCGAGGCTGTGGTCGGGGCCATGATCGCCGACGGATAGGGCCATGCTGGCCATTCACCCGACCGCGGTGGTCGATCGACATGCGGAGATCTCAGCCGACGTCGAGATTGGCCCCTATTGCGTGATCGGTCCGAACGTCTCGATCGCGGAAGGCTGTCGGCTGGTGGCCCATGTCCATGTCACCGGCCATACCAGCATCGGGGCCGGCACGGACGTTTGTCCGTTCGCTTCGCTCGGGACGCCGCCGCAGTCGGTGCGCTATCGCGGCGGGCCGACGCGCCTGGTGATCGGTGCGCGGTGCGACATCCGTGAAGGCGTGACGATCAATACCGGCACCGAGGACGGTCGCGGCGTCACCGAGATCGGCGACAATTGTTTCTTGATGGTCGGCTCGCATGTCGGACATGACTGCCGGGTCGGCGCGCACGTGACGTTTGCCAACAATGCCGTGCTCGGCGGGCACGTCAGCGTCGGCGACTGGGTGTTTCTCGGGGGGCAGGCGGCGGTGCATCAGTTCGTGCGGATCGGCGAGGGCGCGATGATCGCCGGCGTCACCGGCGTCAGCGAGGATGTCATCCCGTTCGGCTTCTGCATCGGCCAGCGGGGCTTCCTCAACGGCCTCAACGTTGTCGGGCTGCGGCGGCGCGGATGTAACCGGGCCGACCTGTTACGGCTGCGGGGCGCCTACCGCATGTTGTTTTCCGGCGCGGGAGCCTTCCGGGAGCGGCTGGCCGAAGCCGACGTGGCCTACGCCGGCGATCCGCTCGTCGGCAAGATTCTCGAATTCATCCACGAGAGTGGCAAGCGATCACTGGCCATGCCGGCGGGCCGCAAGGGGAGCCCGGCGACCGGTGGCGATACCTCATGAACGAGGCGCCTGCAGGCGACCCGTCCGATCGCCCGCTCGCGGTCGTGTGCGGCGGCGGATCACTGCCCTACGCGGTCGCCGCCGCCGCCTCGGCCCGCGGACGGCGCGTGGTGTTGTTCGCGCTGCGGGGGTGGGCGGATGCCGCGCGCGTGAGCAGCTATTCACATCACTGGATCGCCATCGGCCAGCTCGGCCGGTTCCGCAGGCTGGCGCAGCGCGAGGGCTGCCGCGACGTCGTCTGCATCGGCAGCCTGGTCCGGCCGTCGCTCTCCCAGTTGCGACTGGACCTGGAGGCGCTGAAACTGCTGCCGCGGGTGTTTGCGGCGTTCCGCGGCGGTGACGATCACCTGCTCTCCGCGGTGGGCAGGATTCTCGGCGAGCATGGATTTCGCCTGCTCGGCGCGCACGAGGTCGCACCGGAGATTCTGGTGCCCGAAGGCGTGCTAGGGCGGGTCCGGCCGGGCGCCCGCGATCGTGCCGACATCGCCCGCGGCCTGACGATCCTCGATGCCATCGGGCGCTTTGACATCGGGCAGGCCGCCGTCATCGCGAATAACCACTGCATCGCGGTGGAGGGTGCCGAAGGCACCGACCAGATGCTCGACCGCGTCGCCGTGATGCGCCAAAGCGGCCGGATACGGACGGCCTCCGGAGCCGGCGTCCTGGTCAAAGCGCCGAAACCGGGACAGGACCGCCGGTTCGATCTGCCCTCGATCGGACCCGTGACCGTCGCGGGCACAACCGCCGCGGGCCTTGCGGGAATTGCGGTCGTTGCCGGCAGTACGGTCGCGGCCGAGATCGAGCGGCTGATCGCGGAGGCCGACCGCGGCGGAATCTTCGTCGTCGGTGTCCGCGAAGACGGGGCATTTGACTGATGTCCGCCGACCACCCGGGCCCACTGCCGGCGCCGCCGCCGGCGATGCGCAGCGGCAAGCGGGTATTTCTGGTCGCCGCAGAGGAATCCGGGGACCGCCTTGGCGCCGCGCTGATCGAGGCCGTGCGCGCCCGCGCCGGGACGGATGTGGAGTTTATCGGCGTCGGCGGGCATGCGATGGCGGCGCAGGGCGTTTCGAGCCTGTTTCCAATCGACGAACTGGCGATCGTCGGTCTCGGAATCGTCGGAAAGCTGCCGCTGATCCTGCGCCGCATCCGGCAGACGGCGGCGGCGGTCGTGGCCGTGCGCCCCGATATTCTGGTCATTGTCGATAGCCCGGATTTCACCCACCGGGTGGCGCGCCGCGTTCGCGCCGCGGCGCCCTCAATGCCGATTGTCGACTACGTCTCGCCAACGGTCTGGGCTTGGCGGCCGGGACGCGCCCGGGCCATGCGCGCTTACGTCGATCACATCCTCGCCTTGCTGCCGTTCGAGCCGGCCGTGCATGCCGAACTCGGCGGGCCACCGTGCAGCTTTGTCGGACATCCAATGAGTGAACGCGTCGGCAGCCTGCGACCGGATGAGCGGGAAGCGCGACGGCGGCGCGCCGATCCACCGCTTGTGCTCATGCTGCCGGGAAGCCGGCGCGGCGAAATCCGCCGCATGCAGGCGACCTTTGCGGAGGCGATGGAACGGCTGGAGACACGCGCGGGGGCGATCGATCTGGTGGTTCCGACGGTGCCACATCTCGCCGGCGATATCCGCGGCGCGGCATCGGCCTGGCGGGTGCGCCCGCGCATTGTCATCGACCCGGCGGAGAAGCAGGTTGCGTTCCGCACCGCGCGGGCGGCGCTCGCCAAGTCAGGAACGGTAACGCTGGAACTCGCGCTTGCCGGAGTGCCGATGGTGGCCGCCTACAAGGTTTCGGCGCTTGAGGCCTTCGTAGCACGGCACATGATCCGGGTGCCATCGGTGATCCTCGCCAATCTGGTGCTCGGCGAGAACATCGTGCCGGAATACCTGCAGGGCGAGTGCACGCCGGATGCGCTCGCGGATGCCATGCTGCCGCTCCTGAGCAACACACCGCTGCGCCGCCGGCAGATCGAGGCATTCGCACGGCTCGATGCGATCATGCAGATCGGCAGCGCCCGGCCAAGCGATCGGGCGGCGGAGATCGTGCTGGAGATCGCCGCGCGCGGGCGGCGGTAAGCAAGTTACCTCCGCCGCGACATCGGTACGTAGTCGCGGCGCGTGGCGCCGGTGTAGAGTTGGCGCGGCCGGCCGATGCGCTGGCTCGGGTCCTCGATCATCTCCTTCCACTGGGCGATCCAGCCGACGGTGCGCGCAACCGCGAACAGCACGGTGAACATGCTGGTCGGGAAGCCCATCGCCTTGAGCGTGATGCCGGAATAGAAGTCGATGTTGGGATAGAGCTTCTTCTCGATGAAGTATTCGTCGTTGAGCGCGACCTTCTCGAGTTCCATGGCAACGTCGAGCAGCGGATCGTCCTTGATGCCGAGCTCGGCCAGCACCTCGTGCGTGGTCTGCTGCATCAGCTTGGCGCGCGGATCGTAGTTCTTGTAGACGCGGTGGCCGAACCCCATCAGCCGGAAGGAATCGTTCTTGTCCTTGGCGCGGCGGACATATTCGGGAATGCGGTCGGGTGTCCCGATCTCCGCCAGCATCTTCAGCGCCGCCTCGTTGGCACCACCGTGCGCGGGGCCCCACAGGCAGGCGCAACCCGCGGCGATACAGGCAAACGGATTGGCCCCGGAGGAGCCGGCAAGCCGCACCGTCGACGTCGAGGCGTTCTGCTCGTGGTCGGCGTGCAGGATGAAGATGCGGTCCATGGCGCGTGCCAGCACCGGATTCGGCTTGTACTCCTCACACGGCACGGCGAAGCACATGTGAAGGAAGTTCGATGCGTAGTCGAGCTCGTTGCGCGGATACATGAACGGCTGCCCGATCGAATACTTGTACGCCATCGCGGCAAGCGTCGGCGTCTTCGCGATCAGGCGGATCGAAGCAACCATCCGTTGGTGCGGATCGGAGATATCGGTCGAGTCGTGATAGAAGGCCGACAGCGCGCCGACGCTGCCGACCATGATCGCCATCGGGTGAGCGTCGCGGCGGAAACCCGTGAAGAAGCGGTTCATCTGGTCGTGCACCATCGAGTGGCGCGTCACCCGATAGTCAAAGTCCGCTTTCTGCGCCGCGGTCGGCAGCTCGCCATAGAGCAGCAGATAGCAGGTCTCGAGAAAGTCGCCGTGCTCGGCGAGCTGTTGGATCGGATAGCCGCGATACAGCAAGATGCCTTCGTCGCCATCGATATAAGTGATCTTGGATTCGCAGCTGCCGGTCGAGGTGAACCCGGGATCGTAGGTGAACAACCCGGTCTTGCCGTACAGCGAACTGATGTCGACCACGGATGGGCCGATGGTCCCCTCATAGATCGGGAAATCCCAATTGTTGTCCCCGACGGTCAGCTTTCCAGCCCGGGTGTTCGCGCCGGTGGTTGCATCCATGTGG
Organism: Hyphomicrobiales bacterium; assembly: GCA_009377755.1. Taxonomy (GTDB): domain Bacteria; phylum Pseudomonadota; class Alphaproteobacteria; order Rhizobiales; family Xanthobacteraceae; genus WHTM01. The sequence goes on from WHTM01000037.1 coordinate 19,029, forward strand.
AATCCCTCGAAAAGCTGCAGCCGATTGCCGGCGGGCGGAACGAGTTCGCGCGCGCCGAATGATGTGGGCCGCGATGGCGGAGACCAGTCGGCTTGCCTAGCCCATCCCAGTTTGCACCGCAAGATACCGATCGGCGGGGGTTGAGGACCTGCCTCTTCTTCAGGCAAATGGCGGCTCCCGACGTGACCGGAGTCGGCTGTGCGGCTACCGCGGTTCGGCTGCGCCGGAAGCGCGGTCGCGCAGCCGGGCCAGGCTGTCCTCCTTGCCCAGCACGGCAAGAACATCGAAGATTCCGGGTGACGTGGTGCGGCCGGTCACCGCGGCGCGCAGCGGCTGCGCAACCATGCCAAGCTTGACGCCGACAAGGTCGGCAAAATTCCGCACCACCGCCTCCAGCGCCTGGTCGGTCCAAGGCTCGACGCTTTCAAGGTGCGGCAGCAATTCGGCGAGCAACGCGGTGGCCGCTGGCGTCAGCAGGGCCGCCGCCTTGTCTTCGAGCGGGATCGGGCGGTCGGCGAACAGGAACCGCGCGCCGTCGATCAGCTCGACCAGGGTCTTTGCCCGCTCCTTTAGTCCGGGCATGGCGGCGATCAGCTTGGCGCGCAGGGCCGGCGTCAGCCGCGCGGCGATCGCATCACCGTCGGCAATGTGGGGCAGCAGCGCTTCCAGGGCGGTGACCAACTCCTCGTTCTCGGAATGCCGAATGTAATGACCATTGAGGTTTTCCAGCTTGGCAAGATCGAAGCGCGCCGGGCCGCGGCCGATCTGCGGCAGGTCGAACGCGGCGATCATTTCCGCGGTCGAAAAGATCTCCTGGTCGCCATGGCTCCAGCCGAGCCGCACCAGGTAGTTGCGCAACGCCGCCGGCAGGTAGCCCATGGCGCGATAGGCATCGACGCCGAGTGCCCCGTGGCGCTTCGACAGCTTCGAACCGTCCGGGCCGTGAATCAAGGGGATATGCGCCATCACCGGTGCGGCCCAGCCGAGTGCGTCGTAGATCTGTCTCTGGCGAGCGGCGTTGTTGAGATGGTCGTCGCCGCGGATGATGTGCGTCACGCCCATGTCGTGGTCGTCGACGACGACCGCCAACATGTAGGTCGGCGTGCCGTCGGAGCGCAGCAGCACGAAGTCGTCGAGGTTTTCGTTCTGCCAGGCGACGCGTCCCTGCACCTGATCCCCGACGACGGTTTCGCCGATGAGCGGCGCCTTGAGACGGATGACCGGAGCGATGCCGAGCGGCGCGTCGCCCGGGTCGCGGTCGCGCCAGCGGCCGTCGTAGAGGCGCGCGCGTCCCTCGCGGCGCGCTGCTTCGCGCATTTCGTCAAGTTCCTGCTGGCTCGCGTAACAGCGATAGGCCTTGCCGGCGGCAAGCAGTTGCTCGGCGACCTCGCGGTGACGGGCGGCGCGAGAATACTGGTGGTCGACATCGCCGTCCCACGTGATGCCGAGCCAGGCGAGCCCGTCGAGAATCGCGTCGATCGCCGCCTGGGTCGAGCGCTCGCGGTCGGTGTCTTCGATGCGCAGCAGCATGCGTCCCTGGCGGCCGCGCGCGTAGAGCCAGTTGAACAGCGCGGTGCGCGCGCCGCCGATGTGCAGGAAGCCGGTCGGCGACGGGGCGAAGCGGGTGACGACGGTCTCGACCACTACTCTTCCTCATGATGGGACTCGCGACTACGCGCGTCATCGACAGATGAGGCGACCTCCGAGCGCGCGTCGTGTAGCATGGTACACGGGCGAGGTGTAGCGCCGGTGGGGAGGCGCGGCGCATGGTCGAGTGGGGCAGGGGGCGCGGGCGGATCGCGGCATGGCCGGCGGGGATCGCATCCGCGCGCCGTCGGCTGCTGCGCTGGCCGGCCGCGCTCGGAACCACCGGCACGTGGCTGACGACGCTGTTGCGGCGTTGGCTCGTCGCCGAGGTCGCGCCGGGTCGCCTGGTGCCGTGGCTGGCGATCGCCTTCGGGCTCGGCATCGCGATCTATTTCACGGCGGAGCGGGAGCCAGCGATCTGGGCAGGCCCGGCGGGGGCGCTCGGCTGCGCGACCGCGGCCTTTGCTGTGCGCAATCGCCCATTCGCATTCCCGCTATTGCTCGGCGCGTGCACCATCGCCGCCGGATTCTCCGTCGCTACGCTGCGCACCGCCGCGGTCTCGCATCCGGTGCTGGCGTTTCCTGCGTGGAATGTCGCGATCACCGGCTGGGTGGAGGCGCGCGAGCAGCGCGAGCGCTCGGACCGCATTGTCGTGCGTGTGCATCGGATCGAGGCGCTGCGGATGTCTCCGAAGCCGGAGCGGGTGCGCGTCTCGGTGCGCAAAGGGACGGCGCCGCCGATGGGCAGCTTTGTGCAACTGAAGGCGCGGCTGACGCCGCCCCTCCCACCGTTGCGTCCAGGCGGCTACGACTTCGCGCGCGACCTGTACTTTCAGGGATTTGGCGCGTCGGGCTTCGCGCTCGGTCGAATCGAGACAGTGCCGCCGCCGGGCCCGCCGGACCTTCGGCTGCGTTATCGCGCCGCGATCAGCGGGCTGCGCGATGCCATCGACGCCCGCATCCGCGCGGTCGTCTCCGGTGACCGGGGCTCGATCGCCTCGGCGCTGATCACCGGGAAGCGCGACGCCATCTCCGCGCAGGTCAACAACGCTATGTACGTGTCGGGCATTGGCCATGTGCTGTCGATCTCCGGTTATCACATGGCCGTGGTCGCCGGCGTCATGTTCTTTTTCCTGCGCGGCGTGCTGGCGCTGGTCCCGGCCTTCGCCAACCGAATGCCGATCAAGAAATGGGCGGCGATAGCGGCACTCGCGGCCGCCGGCTTCTATCTGCTCCTTTCGGGCGCCGAGGTCGCGACGCAGCGTTCGTTCATCATGGTCGCCATCGTCCTGTTTGGCGTGATGCTCGACCGGCCCGCCCTGACACTGCGTACTATCACGATCGCGGCGCTGGTCGTGCTGCTCATCGCGCCCGAGACGCTGGTGCATCCGAGCTTCCAGATGTCGTTCGCGGCGACGCTGGCGCTGGTTGCCACTTATCAGCACAGCCTGCGCTGGCCGATGCGCGCGGAAACATCGGCCGGTGCCCGTGCAGCCTTGTGGGGCGCGCGCGAGATCAGCGGCCTTATCCTCGTCTCGCTCGTTGCCGGGATGGCGACCATGCCGTACGCGGCATTCCACTTCCATCGCTTGGCGCCCTACGGCTTGCTGGCCAATCTCACGACCATGCCGGTGTTCTCGATGTGGACTATGCCGACAGGACTGCTCGGCGTGTTGCTGATGCCGTTCGGGTTCGACGCGCCGCTGTGGCGGCTGATGGGCGCCGGCATCGACTGGATGATCGCCGTGGCCCTATGGGTCGCCGCACTGCCCGGGGCCGTCGGCCGCATTTCCGCGTTCGGGATCGGACCGCTGCTGCTCGGAACGGCCGGGCTGCTCGTTTTGTGCCTGCTACGCACACCCTTGCGCCTTGCGGGCACCGGTCTGGCGCTGATCGCCGCGCTGTGGGCGGCGGCGGCGGCGCGCCCGGACATCCTGATCGCTGCCGACGGCCGCGCCGTCGCCATACGCGGTGCGGATGGGCGGCTCGCGGTGGCGAAGACCGGCAGCGATACTTTTGCGACGCGCGACTGGCTGGCCGCCGACGGTGATGCCCGCACCGCCGACGACCCGAGCCTGACCGCATCCGTCCGTTGCGACCCAATCGGATGCCTCGGACGCCTCGCCGATGGGCGGCTGGTGGCGGTGGCGTTGTCGCTGGAAGCGCTTGCCGAGGATTGCCGGCGGGCGGCGGTCGTCGTCACCCAGGGCGATGCCCCACCGGGCTGCGCCGCCCGCGTGATCGACCGTACGGTCAGACGCCAAACCGGAGCGGTCGAGCTCTATCGTGATGGGCAGGGATTTGCCGTCCGGCCGGCGCGCCCGCCAGGCTATGATCGGCCTTGGTCGCCGGCCTATGTTGCGCCCGCGGTAGCGACACGCCCCCGATTGCGGGCGCCAATGCCCCCGGATGCAACGCCGCGCAGCGAGGACCTGCAGCCGGACGATTGAGTGCCGCTCAATAGCGTCGGAACAGACCGATCAGCTTTCCCTGGATCTTCACTCGGTTGGGCGGGAGGATGCGCACCTCATACGCGGTGTTCGCCGGCTCCAGTGCGATCGAGGCGCCGCGCCGCCGGAACCGCTTCAGCGTCGCCTCCTCGTCGTCGATGAGGGCAACCACGATATCGCCGGTGTCAGCCGTGTCCGTGCGCTTGATCAGCGCCGTATCGCCGTCGAGAATGCCGGCCTCCACCATGGAATCACCGCGCACCTCGAGTGCGAAGTGCTCGCCGCTCGACAACAGGTCGGGCGGCATGTTGATGACGTGGCTCTTGGTCTGGATCGCTTCGATCGGCGTGCCGGCGGCGATGCGACCCATGACGGGCACCGGCACCGGCCGGCCGCTGTCTTCCGGCAGATCCGTGCGGATGCGGCCGAGGTTGCCCTCGATGACGCTCGGCGTGAACCCGCGCCTTGCGCCGCCCATCCCCGAAGCCACCGGCTCCGGCAGCTTGATGACCTCCAGCGCGCGCGCCCGGTTGGGCAGGCGGCGGATGAAGCCGCGCTCCTCCAGCGCGGTGATCAGCCGGTGAATCCCCGATTTCGAGCGAAGATCGAGGGCATCCTTCATTTCATCGAAGGACGGGGGAATACCGCTCTCCTTCAGCCGCTCGTGAATGAAGCGGAGGAGTTCGAACTGCTTTCGCGTGAGCATGCGGTGGTTTCTCCGGCTTGAACGGCCCCTGCGGGGTCGAAACAAATCATGAACGAACACTATCTGTTCATTATGTGTTCCGCAACCCTTTAATTTGCCGTGAACAACTCGAAAGACCGCTAAGTGCCGAGCTTAAGGATACGGCACGGTGAACCGGCGGGGGCCGCGGGCGCGTGCGGCTCGCGAATCAGCAGGCAGTTGGCCCGGGCGAGCGGGGCCATCATCGAGCTGTCTTGGAGCGGTAGCGGGGTGGCGATCGGCTCGCCGTCCGGGCCTTCGACCAGCGTCGAGCGCAGGTAGTCCGCCCGCTCGTCGTTTTCCGGCAGGCCGTGCCCCAGCACGGCGTCCTGCATCTCGGCGCTGATGTCGAGCCGCCCGGCAAGCCGGCGCAGCAGCGGGACCAGGAACAAGACTGCGCAGACGAAGCTCGACACCGGATTTCCCGGCAGACCCAGCACCGCCATACCGCCGAGCCGGCCGTGCATCATCGGCTTGCCGGGACGCAGGGCGATCTTCCAGAAGGCGAGTGCCAGCCCCTCGGCGGCGAGCGCCTGCTGCACCACGTCGTGGTCGCCGACCGAGGCGCCGCCCATGGTGACCAGCACGTCGCATTGCGCTTCCCGCGCGCGGCGGATGGCGGCTGCCGTGGCGTCGATCCGATCGCGGGCGATGCCGAGATCGAGCACCTCCGCGCCCTCCGAGCGCGCCAGCGCGGAGAGGCCGAAGCCGTTGGAATAGACGATCTCGCCAGGACCGGGCTGCGATCCGGGCGGCACCAGTTCGTCGCCGGTGGCCAGCACGCCGACCTTGGCGCGCCGATGCACCGGAACCGCCGGATAGTTCATCGCCGCAGCGAGCATCAAGTCACGCGCGGTGAGCCGGTGCGAGCGCCGCAACAGAACGTCGCCTCGGCTGAAGTCTAGTCCGGCCCTGCGGACGTTCCGGCCTGGTTTCACCACCGCTTGGACCGTGACTCGCTCGCGCTCGCGCGTCGTGTTCTCCTGGATGACGATCGCATCGGCGCCGGGCGGCAGCACGCCGCCGGTGAAGATGCGCGCCGCCTGTTCCGGTCCGACGGCACCGTTGAAGGGATGCCCGGCGGCGACTTCGCCGATCACGGTGAGCGTGACCGGCGCGTGCGCCACGTCCTCGGCGCGCACCGCGTAGCCGTCCATGGCGGAGACGGCATCGGGCGGCTGGGTGCGCAGCGCCACCAGGTCCTTGGCGAGCACGCGGCCGAGTGCTTCGCCGAGCGGCACAGCCTGCGCAGGGAGCGGCTCGGCGCCGTCGAGCACGTGCGCCAACGCTTCGGCCACCGGCATCAACGCCATCATTTGCCCCTTGGATCAGATCCGATCAAATTGGATCGGATCATGCTCCAACTTTTTTGATTGAGCATGATCTTTTCCGAAAACCGGCTCCCACTTTTCGGGATCATGCTCTGGCGCGGTAGTGGCCGGACTTGCCGCCGCGCTTCTCGATCAGCCGGATGCCTTCGATACGCATGCCGCGTTCCGCGGCCTTCACCATGTCGTAGATGGTGAGGCAGGCGACCGATACCGCGGTCAGCGCCTCCATCTCCACGCCCGTCTGCCCGGTGACCTTGACAGTGGCACTGACGCGAAAGCCGGGAAGCGTCAGCTCGGGCAGAATGTCGACCGCCACCTGGGAGACGGGGAGGGGATGGCACAGCGGGATCAGTTCAGCGGTGCGCTTGGCGGCCATGATGCCTGCGATGCGCGCGGCGCCGAGCACGTCCCCCTTCTTGGCATTGCCAGCAAGCACCAGATCGAGCGTCGCCTTGCTCATCACGACGAGGCCCTCCGCCGTGGCCACGCGCTCGGTCTTGTCCTTGGCCGAGACGTCCACCATGCGCGCCTCGCCACCGCGCGCCAGATGCGTGAGCTTTGCGGCGCGGGCCATGGGCTACTCCGCGGCGGAGATGCCGTGCGCCTCGCCGCGCTGCAGCAGCGCGCGGGTGGCAGCGGCGACATCCGGCTGACGCATCAGACTCTCGCCGACGAGGAAGGTGCCGATACCGACCCGGCGCAGGCGGGCAAGGTCCGCGGGCGTGAATAATCCGCTCTCGCCGACCAGCACGCGGTCGCGCGGCACCTTCGGCGCCAGCTGCTCGGCGGTCGCCAGCGTGGTTTCGAAGGTCTTCAGATCACGGCTATTGATGCCGATCAGGCGCGAGCGCCGACGCAGCGCGCGATCGAGCTCGGCTTCGTCGTGCACCTCCAGCAGCACGTCCATGCCGAGCGCGAAGGACGCCGCCTCGAGCTCGGCGGCGAGCGTATCGTCAACCGCCGCCATGATGATCAGGATGCAGTCCGCGCCCAGCACGCGGGATTCCACGACCTGATAGGGGTCGTACATGAAATCCTTGCGCAGTGCCGGTAGCCCGCAGGCGGCGCGCGCCTGCGTCAAGAACTCGGGCTTTCCCTGGAACGACGGCGCGTCGGTCAGGATCGACAGGCACGCGGCGCCGCCCGCCTCATAGGCGCGCGCGAGCGCCGACGGGTCGAAGTCGGCACGGATCAGGCCTTTCGAGGGGCTCGCCTTCTTGATCTCGGCGATCAGTGCATCGTCGCCGCGGGCGAGCCGCTGCTCGATCGCGCGCAGGAATCCGCGCGGTGGCGGTGCAGACTTGACGACGGGCTCGACGTCCGCCAGCGGCCGCGCGCGCTTGGCGGCGGCGATCTCCTCGCGCTTGTACGCTTCGATCTTACGCAGGATGTCGGCCATGTCACGTATTCATGGGTCACGCGTTGGAGATGGCGATCAGCCGGTCGAGCCGGCCTTCGGCCTCGCCGGAGTGAATCGCCTCTTGCGCGATCGCCACGCCTTCCTTGAGATCTTTCGCCAATCCGGCAACGATCAGCGCGGCCGCAGCATTGAACACGGCGACGTCACGGAACGGCCCCGGCTTGCCCTTGAGTACGTCCAGGAGCGCGGTGGCATTGGTCTCGGCATCGCCGCCGCGCAGGGCCTCGGGTTTGCTGCGCTGAAGACCGGCTTCCTCGGGCGAAATCTCGAAGGTGCGGACGCCGCCGTTCGCCAATGCGGCGACGCTGGTGGTCCCGGCCGTCGTGATCTCGTCCAGGCCGTCGGACCCATGCACCACCCAGGCGGCCTGCGAGCCGAGATTGGCAAGCACTTGCGCGATCGGCTCGATCCACTGGCGCGAGAACACACCAACCATCTGCCGCCTCACGCCGGCCGGATTGGAGACGGGACCAAGCAGGTTGAAGATGGTGCGCGTGCCGAGCTCCACCCGCGTCGGCCCGACGTTCTTCATCGCCGGATGATGCGCAGGAGCGAACATGAACCCGATGTCGGCTTCGCGGATGCAGCACGCCACCTGTTCGGGCGAAAGGTCAATCTTCACACCCAGCGCCTGCAGGACGTCGGCGGCGCCGGACTTCGAGGAGAGCGCGCGGTTGCCGTGCTTCGCGACCGGCACGCCGGCGCCGGCAACGATGAACGCGGCGCAGGTGGAGATGTTGTAGGAGCCCGATGCATCGCCGCCCGTGCCGACCACGTCGATGGCGTTGGCCGGTGCGTCGACCTTGACCATCTTAGCGCGCATCGCCGACACCGCGCCCGTGATTTCGTCCACCGTTTCGCCGCGCACGCGCAGGCCCATCAACAGGCCGCCCATCTGCGACGGCGTGGCCTCACCGGCCATCATGAGGTCGAATACGGCCGACGCTTCATCGCGCGACATCGCGGCACCGCTCGCGACTTTGGCGATGACGGCCTTCAGTTCGTCCATCGCCCGTTTCCTTCGACAGGTTGCGGCACAGCCGCACGGCGCCCCGCCACGCCGTTCCAGGCGGCGGCGATGTCGAGAAAGTTCTTCAGGACCAAATGGCCGTGATTCGATGCGATGCTTTCCGGATGAAACTGCACACCATGCACCGGAAGCCTGGCATGGGAGAGCCCCATGACCAGCCGGTCGTCGGTTTCCGCTGTCACGGCCAGCTCGCCCGGCAGGGTCGCGCGGTCGACCACCAGCGAATGATAACGCGTCGCCTTGAACGGGCCGTTGATGCCGTGGAACACGCCCCTGGCCTCGTGGCGGATGTCCGACAGCTTGCCATGCACCGGGGTCGTCCGCACGACAGTGCCGCCGAAGGCCTGCCCGATCGCCTGATGGCCGAGACAGACGCCGAGGATCGGAATGGTGGCGGACGCCTTTTTGATGAGGTCGACGCAGATTCCGGCTTCGTTCGGAGTGCAAGGACCGGGGGACAGCACGATCGCATCCGGATCGGCGGCAACGACGTCGTCCGGCGCCACCTTGTCGTTGCGATGCACGACCACCTCGACCCCAAGCTCGCCGAGATAATGGACGAGATTGAAAGTGAAGCTGTCGTAGTTGTCGATCAGGACGATCATTGGAGTTTTCTCAGGTCCATCAGGGTCTAAACGGGGCCTGCCGGGGGGTCAAGGTGGGCTCCCGCGGCTTGGCTTGACGCCTGTCTTCAGCCGTCCGCATCCGCCCTTGTCTTGGTGTTTCGCGCGGAATTATTGTGACGCGTGTCTACGACGGCGTCCTCAAGCCGTGGGGGCGGATCAGCGACTTCTCCAAGGAGCTGGCGCATCTACCGGCGGCGCTTGAGGGTTGGATGCTGCCGAACGACCGCATCCGCCTGTGCGGGGCGCTGCACGTCGGCCCCGAACACCCCGGCTACGATCCCCGATGGATCGGATCAATCCAGGCAACGTCTTCCGGCTTCTCGGCCGGCTCGATGTCGAGGTTAACCACCACCGCCTCGTTATCGCTGCGGATCACTACGCACTCGAGCGGCTCGTCTCGGCTGGCGTTGATCTCCTGATGCGGGACGTAGGGCGGGACATAGATGAAGTCGCCGGGGCCGGCTTCGGCGGTGAATTCCAGTTGCTCGCCCCAGCGCATGCGGGCCTTGCCGCGCACGACGTAGATCACGCTCTCGAGTTCGCCGTGATGGTGCGCGCCCGTCTTGGCATTGGGGTGGATACTCACCGTCCCGGCCCAGATCTTCTGCGCACCCACCCGAGCGTAATTAATCGCAGCCCTCCGATCCATGCCCGGCGTCTGGGCCGTGTTCGCGTCAAGCGAATTCCCGGGGATCACCCGCACACCGTCGTGCTTCCATTTCCCGTCACGATGATCGCCGGATACGTGGTTCGTGCTCATGACAATCGTTCCTCCGCCAGGGAATATTCCGATGGTTTGGCTTTATCGTGGCTTCGCATGACCAATAAGAGGCTGGTCACTGCCCCCGGCGGGCGGCGCTGGCGAAGCGGCGCGCCTCCTCGGCGGCGCGGAACAGCGCCTTGGCCTTGTTGATGCATTCCTGCTGCTCGGAGGCCGGATTGGAATCCGCCACGATGCCTGCGCCCGCCTGGACGTACATCACGCCGTCCTTGATCAGCGCGGTGCGCAGCACGATGCACGTGTCCATCTCGCCGGCGGCGGAGAAATAGCCGACGCAGCCGGCATAGAGGCCGCGCTTTTCCTTCTCCAGTTCGTCGATGATCTCCATCGCCCGCACCTTCGGCGCGCCCGACACCGTACCTGCCGGAAAGCCGCCGACAAGCGCGGCGAGCGCATCGTACTTCTCGTCAAGCTCGCCCTCGACATTGGAGACGATGTGCATCACCTGGCTGAAGCGCTCGATGAAGAACTGGTCGGTGACCTTGACGGTGCCGATCCTGGCGACGCGGCCGACGTCGTTGCGCCCGAGGTCGAGCAGCATCAGATGCTCAGCGCGTTCCTTCGGATCGGCGAGCAGTTCCGCTTCCAGGTCCGTGTCCTCGTGCGGCGTGGCACCGCGTGGCCTGGTGCCGGCAAGCGGCCGGATGGTGACCTTGCCTTCACGCACCCGCACCAGGATTTCCGGACTCGATCCCGCAACCGCGAAGCCGCCGAAATCGAGGAAGTAGAGAAACGGCGCCGGGTTGATGCGACGCAGCGCACGGTACAGCGAGAACGGGCTCAGCGTGAACGGCGCTTCGAATCGTTGCGACAGCACCACCTGGAAAATATCGCCGGCGATAATGTAATCCTTTGCCCGGGCGACCATCGCTTCGTACTCGGCGGGTGTGGTGTTCGACTGCGCCGGCACCGCCAGCGGCCCGGTGTCCGCGGCCGCCGCCTTGTCGAGCGGCCGGTCGAGGTTGTCGACCACGGCGGTCAGCCGGTCGGTGGCGCGGGCATACGCGGCCTCCGCCGTGACGCCGCGATGCGGACGCACCGGCGTGATGACAGTGATCATGTCCTGCACGGCGTCGAACACGACGATCACGGTTGGACGCATCAGCAGCGCGTCGGGGACTGCGATCGGATCGGGATTGGGCTGCGGCAGTTCCTCCATCAGCCGGACCATGTCATAGCCGAGATAGCCGAACACGCCGGCGGCCATCGGTGGCAGCGTGTGCGGCAAAGCGATCCGGCTTTCCGCGATCAGGCCGCGCAGCGCCGCGAGCGGCGGCTCCGGACAGGGGCGAAAGTCCTGCGGTGACGACGCCGGTGCGCGGTTGACGTCGGCACGGCCGCCTAGCGTTCGCCAGATCAGGTCCGGTTCGAGGCCGATCACCGAATAGCGCCCGCGCACGGCGCCGCCTTCGACCGATTCCAAAAGGAAACTCATCGGCTTACCGGACGCGATCTTCAGGAAAGCCGAGACCGGCGTTTCCAGATCGGCGACGAGGCTGGTCCAGACCACTTGCGGCTCGCCGCGCGCATGGGCGGCGGCGAAGGCGCTGAAGCTCGGCTCGATCTGCATCGGGCGGACGCCGGCCGCTATTGCGCGCTGACGGCGCCGGTGGCCTGGTTGAGCGCGCTCTGATTGATGCTGGCGCCGATGTCGCGTTCGAGGCGCGCCAGATATTCGGCAAGCATCGCGTCGGCAATGGAGCGGCGCACCGTCTCGGCGATCCGTTTGGTCTCCGGCGACTGCAGGTCGAACGACGGGACGGTCACGTTGGTGACACGGAACACGGCCTGCTGTTGTGGATTGCCTTCGGCGCTTCCGGCCGCGTCTTTTGCGGTGCTGAACACTGCGGAAAGAACGCTGGCCGGAATCGCCTCGGTCGGCTGGATGCGGGTTAGCGCGGTCGCGGACTCGACCTTGAGGCCCTTGGCAGCGGCCAACTCCTGCAGGGTGCCGCCGGCCTTGAGCTTGTCAAGCATTTCGGCGGCCTGCGCCTTCAGACGCGACGCGATCCGTTCGTCGCGCCAACGCTGTTCCACCTGCTGCTTGACCTCATCGAGGTTGCGCTCGCGAGACGGCGTGACCCCGACGACCTCGAAATACAGCATGCCGCCATCGCCGAACTGCACCGGATCGGCCTCAACGCCAACGTCGGTCGAAAACGCCGCCGGAAGCCCCTGGCTGCCGGGGGGCAGGCGCACCTGCGCCCCGTCAGGCGCTCGGCCGGATCGATCCATCTCGACCGTGCGCAGCGCCAGATTGAGCTTCTTGGCCACTTCCCCCAACGTCGAGCCGGCCGCGCGCTCGTCCTCGACCTTGTCGCGCACGTTGTGCATTTCGTCCTTGCCGCGGTCCTTCGCGATATCGCTTCGGATCGTCGCGGCAACATCCTCGAACGGACGGACCTTTTCCGGCTCGATCGACAGGGTCTGCACCAGTGCGGTACCGAAGCGGCCTTTGACAGGGGCGCTGACCTCGTTGGTCCTGAGGGCGAAGGCAGCGTCGGCAATCGCCCGGTCGATGATTCCGGACTTGGGAACGGTGCCGAGATCGATGTCCTGCTCCTTGAGGTTTCGCTCGGCAGCAATCGCGCCAAACGCCGTCCCCTTGGCTATCCGTTCCGCCGCCGCTTTCGCCTCATCCTCGTTGGGAAAGACAATCTGCCGCACGTGCCGACCCTCCGGCGTGACATAGCGCGCGCGATTATCCTCGTAGACGCGCCGAACATCCGCATCCTCGATCGGCTTCCACTTGCCGAGCTCTTCGGGTGACAGGACCAACAGGTCGACCTTGCGGTACTCCGGGGCGCGAAACTCGATCTTGTGGTCGTCGAAGTACTTCGCCAGCTCTTCCGGCGTAGGCGCCGCTACATCGCCCGCCTGGCCGCGGTCGAGGACGACGTAATCGATTGCGCGCTGCTCGTTCTGAAAGCGATTGGCGGCTTCCATGATTGCCTTCGGCACGCTCAACTCGCCGTTGACCGTATTGGCGAGCTGCCGCCGTATCGTCAGCCGGCGCTGCTCGTTGACGAAGCGGGATTCGGTATAGCCGGCCTCACGGAGCACCTGCTCGAACCGGCTGCGGCTGAACTGGCCGGTGGGACCGCGGAATGCCTCCTCGTCGGTAATCTGCTGGGCCACCTGCGCATCGGTAACGCCGAGCCCCATCAGCCGTGCGCGCTCGTCGAGCGCGGCCTCGGCCAGCATCTGGCCGAGCACCTGCCGGTCGAGACCCAGCGCCCGGGCCTGATCGGCGGTGACCGGTCGGCCGACCTGGCGTCCGAGCTGCTGCAGCCGATCATTGTAGACCTGTCGGAACTGCTCGATGGAGATTTCGACATTGCCGATCGTGGCGACCTTCGACAGGCCGAACCCGCGGAAAATGTCACCGATGCCCCAAATCGCGAAGCTTACGACCAGGAAGGCGACAACGAGGCCCATGACGACTTTGCCGAGCCAATTGGAAGACGCCGTTCGGATTCCTCGAAGCATGTCCGTTTCGCGCTGTGGGAGGGAAAATGGCTACCCGGAGGCGGCGCAAATGCCCTGGTATCATAGGGACAGCGGGGTCACCCCGCAACAGATGGCGACATTTTGCTTCATACGTGGCGCGCTGGCATGTCGTCGCGGGCTTTGGTACCGGTCTTGCGGCACGTAGAACCGTAGAGGGAGCGGACCATGGCGGGCGCGGCGCCCCGGCCCCTGGTGGCAGGCAATTGGAAAATGAACGGGCTGAAGGCCTCGGCGGCGGAACTCGGCAAGATCATCCGAGGCCATGCCGCCGACAGGCCGGACGCGGATCTCATGGTCTGTCCCCCGGCGACGTTGGTGCTGACGTTTGCCCATGCCGCGCTCGGCTCCAAGGTCGCAATCGGTGCGCAGGATTGCCACCCTGAGGCATGCGGTGCCTTCACCGGAGACATTTCCGCTGAAATGCTGGCAGACGCCGGTGCTGCGGCCGTGATCGTGGGCCATTCGGAACGGCGCACGCTGCACCACGAGACCGATGCCCTGGTACGGCGGAAGGCGTCGTCCGCGCATCGCGCGGGCCTCATGGCGATGGTCTGCATCGGCGAGACCCGGGAACAGCGCGAGGCCGGGCAGACGCTGGCGGTGGTTCGGCGACAGCTCGACGGCTCGCTCCCCGAGGCCGCCACGGCGGCGAATCTTGTCCTCGCCTATGAGCCCGTCTGGGCGATCGGCACCGGGCTCACCCCGACGGCGCAGGACGTCGCGGAGGTGCATGGGTTCGTGCGCGAACGCCTGGCCGCGCGCTATGGCGGCGAGGGCCAGAAAGTCCGCATCCTCTATGGCGGCTCGGTAAAACCGTCGAACGCCGGCGAACTGATGGCGGTCGCGAACGTCAACGGGGCGCTTGTCGGCGGCGCGAGCCTCAAGGCGGAGGATTTCCTCGGGATCGCGGCGGCTTATGCCTAGTGGTGCGTCTGGGTAGAATTGCGTCCGGGGATCGTGTTACAGACGCGTCCAACTTCCTATATGGCGGGCGCGGCGGGCGTTACGGGCCATGCTGCCACACGCGCGGAACCCTAGCGGATGCAAACTGTCGTCATCGTCATTCACCTGATGGTGGTCGTCGCCATGATCGGGCTGGTGCTGCTGCAAAAGTCTGAAGGCGGCGGCCTCGGCATGGGCGGTGGAGGCGGCGGGGGCTTTCTCAGCAGCCGGGGGACATCCAATGTGCTCACCCGCGCCACTGCGATTCTCGCCGGCGTATTCTTTGTCACCAGCCTGACGCTGTCGATTCTCGCCAGCATGCAGCGGCGGCCGTCCTCGATCCTTCCCGGGTCCGCGCCGATCAACCAGCCTGTCAGGCCTGGCGGCGCGCCGCCAATCGGATCCGGCGGGGGCGGCGTCCTCGATCAGCTCCAGGGGCCGAGCACGCCGGCGCCAGCGGCCCCACCGTCCGGGCCGCAGGTGCCGCAATCTCAGTAGTCGTTGCCTGACAGGGCCATCCGGAAGGCTGCGCAGGCCTGGGCTTGTCCTTGCGTAGAACATCATCTTCGCATCACAAGTTATTGGAATAGCGGTGGAACCGCTGAAATGAGATGTGAAAGTCGTGGGTTGCGGCGTTTTCGCCTCGTCGAATCGATTCGGCGGGGTTAGAAGTAGGGCCCCATGGCGCGGTACATCTTCATCACCGGCGGCGTGGTCTCTTCCCTCGGCAAGGGTCTCGCCTCCGCAGCGCTCGGCGCGCTGCTGCAGGAGCGCGGCTACAAGGTCCGGCTGCGCAAGCTCGACCCTTACCTGAACGTCGACCCCGGCACGATGTCGCCGTATCAGCACGGCGAGGTCTTCGTTACAGACGACGGTGCCGAGACCGACCTCGATCTCGGGCACTACGAACGATTCACCGGCCGACCCGCGACCCGGCAGGACAACATCACCACCGGACGCATCTACCAGGACATTCTCGCCAAGGAGCGGCGCGGCGACTACCTCGGCGCCACCATCCAGGTTATTCCGCATGTCACCAACGCCATCAAGGACTTCGTCCGCGAGGGCAACGACGGCTTTGACTTCGTGCTGGTGGAGATCGGGGGCACCGTCGGCGACATCGAGAGCCTGCCGTTTCTCGAAGCGATCCGCCAGCTCGGTAACGATCTGCCGCGCAATCACGCGGTTTACATTCATCTGACGCTGATGCCGTTCATTCCGAGCGCGGGCGAACTCAAGACCAAGCCGACGCAACATTCGGTGCGCGAGTTGCGTGCGATCGGGATCGCGCCCGACATCCTGCTGTGCCGCACCGACCACCCGATCCCCGCCGGCGAGCGGCGCAAGCTGTCCTTGTTCTGCAATGTACGCGAGAGCGCGGTGATCGAGGCGCGCGACGTGGACAACATCTACGCGGTTCCGGAGGCCTACCATGCCGAAGGCCTCGACACCGAGGTGCTGCATGCATTCGGCATCGATCCCGGACTAGAGCCAGATCTGGAGCGTTGGCGGCTGATCAACGAGCGCATCCGCAGCCCGGAGGGCCACGTCAACATCGCCATTGTCGGCAAGTACACCGGCATGAAGGACGCCTACAAATCGCTGATCGAGGCTCTGACCCACGGCGGCATCGCCAACAAGGTCAAGGTGAATCTCGACTGGATCGAGAGCGAGGTGTTCGAGAACGAGGACCCCGCGCCGTTCCTTGAGCACGTCAACGGCATCCTCGTCCCCGGCGGCTTCGGTCAGCGCGGCGCCGAGGGCAAGATCCGGGCGGCCCAGTTCGCACGCGAGCGCAGCGTTCCCTATTTCGGCATCTGCTTCGGCATGCAGATGGCGGTGATCGAAGCTGCGCGGAACCTGTGCGGCATCGAGGACGCCAACTCGACCGAGTTCGGGCCGACGCCGCAGCCGGTGGTCGGGTTGATGACCGAATGGCTCAAGGGCGACGCGCTGGAACAGCGCAGGACCGGCGGCGACCTCGGCGGCACCATGCGGCTCGGCGCCTATCGTGCCCACCTCCCCCCGGGTAGCCATGTGGCCGACATCTACGGCGCCACGGAGATCTCCGAGCGCCACCGCCACCGTTACGAGGTCAACACCGGCTACAAGGGCCGGCTGGAGCAGCACGGCATGCGGTTCTCAGGCATGTCGCCGGACGGCGTGCTGCCCGAGATCGTCGAATACGCGGGTCATCCCTGGTTCATCGGCGTGCAGTTCCACCCCGAACTGAAGTCGCGGCCGTTCGAGCCGCATCCGCTGTTCGCTTCCTTCATCGAGGCGGCGGTGGAGCAGAGCCGGCTGGTGTAACGGCTCGCAATCCACCTATTGCCGGCTTGTTACGCATCGCCGCCCCAAGCTGGGCCATCTGCTCCGGGGTACTCTGCTTGCCACGGAGCATGGCGACGCCGATGCGTCGGCGGCCCCAAGCTGCGTGGGGCGGTGCGGAGAGCGCAAAGGAATGCCGCCGCGATCAGGTGCATCGCCACGGCGCGAATGGCTGGGGCGCCACGCGCCACGTGCATTCGCCGCCGCGTTGGTGCAAGACCGTAGCCACAGAAAGATGTCTGCCATGACTGCCCGCGGCCTTGATCACATTGTCCATGCGGTGCGCGATCTCGACGCGGCCGCGACGCTGTACCGCCGGCTCGGCTTCACCGTCGGCTCCCGCAACCGCCATTCGTGGGGAACGCACAATCACATTGTCCAGTTGCCGGGTTTCTTCATCGAATTGCTGACGGTGGCGGCGCCGGAAAAGCTCGGTAGCGATCCATTCTCGGCGTTGTTTGGTACATTCAATCGTAGATTCATCGAGAGGCAGGAGGGGTTTTCTCTCCTCATCCTGGAAAGCGCTAGCGCTAGTGCCGACGCCGAAGTCTTTCGCGCCGCCGGGATTCGGGTGTCGGATGCTTTGACGTTCGAGCGCGAGGGCAAGCGGCCTGACGGCAGCACGGTCAAGGTCGGCTTCGCGCTCGCCTTCGCGCGTGATGCCAAGGCGCCTGCGATCGGTTTCGCCGCCTGTCAGCAGCACTATCCGGAGAATTTCTGGAACACGGCGTTCCAGCAGCATGCCAATACGGCGGCGGCGATCGCCGGCGTCGTCCTGGTCGCTGAAAACCCAAGTGATCACCACATCTTCCTGTCCGCCTTCGTCGGCGAGCGCGAGTTGCTGGCAACCTCGACCGGCATCACCGTGGCAACCCCGCGCGGCGAGATCCAGGTGATGGATGAGGCGGCCTATCGCAGCCATTTCGCGGTGCCAGCGCCCGACATCAGCCGTGGTGCACGGATCGCCGCGGTGCGCATTGCCGTGCGCGATCCGGCAGCGACACGGCATCTGCTGCGCGCGGCGGGGCTTGAATTTGCCGAGCCCATGGGGAGGGTTGTCGTTTCGCCTGCGCAGACAATGGGGGCGACACTCGTCTTCGAAGCCGCGTAGCAGAGCCGCCGTTGACCGCGCCACCGCGCGGCCTATGGTCCCCGGCCAAGGATCTGAAGATGCACCCCGGCCTCATTCCCAATGCGATCGTCGAAGTCGGCGGAGCGCGGTTCGGCAATGCGCTGCCGCTGGCGCTGATCGCTGGCCCGTGCGCGCTGGAAGGCCGCGCGCACGCGCTGGAAATGGCGTCGGCTCTGAAGGAGATCGCAACCCGACTGGGCCTCGGCCTCGTCTACAAGGCCTCGTTCGACAAGGCGAACCGTACCAGCGGCGCCAGCGCGCGCGGCATCGGTCTCGACCAGGCCTTGCCGGTCTTCGCTGATATCCGCGCGACGCTCGGCGTGCCCGTGTTGACGGACGTGCATGAACCGGCGCAATGCGCGCCGGTCGCGGAAGCAGTCGACGTGCTGCAAATTCCCGCCTTCCTGTGCCGCCAGACCGACCTGCTGGTGGCGGCCGCCAAGACCGGTCGCATCATCAATGTGAAAAAGGGGCAATTCCTGGCCCCGTGGGACATGGCCAACGTGGTCGCCAAAATCACAGGCGCCGGCAACCGCAATGTGCTGGTCACTGAGCGCGGCGCCTCCTTCGGCTACAACACCCTGGTGTCCGACATGCGCGCCCTGCCGATCCTGGCGCGTACCACCGAGGCGCCGGTGATCTTCGATGCGACCCATTCGGTGCAGCAGCCAGGCGGGCAGGGGACGGCATCCGGCGGCGAGCGGGAGTTCGTGCCGGTGCTGGCGCGCGCAGCGGTGGCGGTCGGTGTGGCCGGCGTGTTCATCGAGACGCACCAGGACCCGGACAAGGCTCCGTCCGACGGTCCGAACATGGTGCCGCTCAGGGAGATGGAAGGCTTGCTGCGCCGGCTGATCGGCTTTGACCGACTCGCCAAGACATAGCGGTCGAGTGGCTTTTCAGCGTCATCCCATGACCAGCGTTCTCGTCACCGTTGCTCTCGCCGTGTTCGCGACCACGCTGTTTGTGCGCTCGGTCGATCCGCTGGTGCTGCAGATTGCCGCCGGTGTCGGCGTCTCGCCGACCACCGCGGCCCTGCTGTCGACCGCCTTCGCGCTGCCCTATGCGCTGATGCAGCCGGTGCTCGGGGCGCTCGCCGACAGCCTCGGCAAGGCGCGGATCATGGTGGTCTGCCTGGCGATCGGGACACTCGCGACGCTCGCCTCCGCGGTTGCGAACGACTTCGCGATGCTGGCGGCGACGCGCGTCATCGCCGGCATTGCCGCAGGCGGCGTGTTCCCCACCTCGGTCGCGATCATCGGCGATCTCGTGCCGATGGCGGGACGCCAGATCGCCATCAGCCGGGTGCTGGCCGCCGGCATGCTCGGCAACCTGCTCGGTGCCTCACTCTCCGGCATCGTCGGCGACATGTTCGGCTGGCGCAGCGTCTTCCTCGTGACCGGCACGATCGCCGCGCTGATGTTCGTGCCGTCGCTGCGGCTCTTGCGCCATGCCGCGACGGAGGTACGGACGCCGCTGCAGTTCTCCCTCGCGGTCTCACGCTACCGCGGCATTTTCCAGAATCCGCTGGCGAAATACTGCTTCGGCGCCGTGTTTCTCGATGCTCTCGTCTTGTTTGGCCTGTTTCCCTACATGGGTTCGCTGCTGCACGCGCAAGGCGAGACGCGCGCGTCCATCGTCGGCATCATCATCGCGGGGTGGGGCGTCGGTGGGATCTTTTATGCGGTCCTTGTGGGGCGGCTGCTGCCTCGCTTTGGCGATCGGGCGCTGATGATCGACGGCGGGGCGCTGATGGGCGTCGCGCTGCTGATCGTGGCGTCGCAGCCGGCGTGGCAAATACAGTTCTTTACCTTCGTGCTGCTCGGCTTCGGCTTCTACCTGATGCACGGCGGCATCCAGGTTTACGTGACCGAGCTCTCGACCACGGCCCGCAGCTCGGCACTGGCGCTGCACTCGTCGAGCTTCTTCTTCGGCCAGGCGGCAGGGCCAGTCGTCTACGGGCTCGGCTTTGCGCACCTCGGCACCGCCTGGACCATGGTGATCGCGGCGCTGTCGATGGCCGCGCTCGGCACCGGCTGCGCCTTCGCGCTGCGGCGGCCGACATAATCCCTAGCCGAGGCTGGCTATCCCCGCCCGCGATAGGGCGCAACGCCCTGGTCGGGCAGCCAGACGCCGGCCGGCAAACGGCCGGTCTGCCAGAACACGTCGATCGGCATGCCGCCGCGCGGATACCAGTAGCCGCCGATGCGCAGCCAGCGCGGCTTCAGCAGCACGTTGAGCCGCTTGCCGATGCCAACGGTGCAGTCCTCGTGAAAGGCGCCGTGGTTGCGGAAGCTCGCGAGATAGAGCTTGAGCGACTTCGACTCGACCAGCCAGCGGTTCGGCACGTAATCGATCACGAGATGCGCGAAGTCCGGCTGGCCGGTGATCGGGCACAGCGTGGTGAATTCCGGTGCGGTGAAGCGCGCGACGTAATTGGTGTCCGGATGCGGGTTCGGCACGTGGTCGAGCACCGCCTCGTTGGGCGAGGCCGGAATGCGACTCGGCTTGCCGAGATGGCGCAGCGATTTGGCCATGGTGGCGATGCGATCCTCAAGCGGTCGCGTCAGCGGCCGGTGATCTGGTTGCGCAGCTCGAGCGGCTCGGCGATTGTCTTCAGCCTGGCGAATTCGCCTTTGCCGGTACCCAGCACGCTGACGTCGCCGTAGTCGAGAAGTCGGCCCAGAATCGGCTGGTCCACTCGCACGCTCTCGACCTTGTCCATCTGCATCTCGTTGGTATCACGCCGGATGAACCCGGTCTTGTAGATGACCCGCCGGTCGGTCACGGCGATCTCCGTGATCCAGCGTTTGAACCACGCTTGAAAGATCCAAATGATCGCGACGGCAGCCAGGACGGCGGAGACGGCGAGCCAGAAGCCCTCCCCACGCTCGACGGACCGGGCAAAGGAGAGAACAGCCAGACTGACGATGAGAACCAGGAATCCCGGCACGTAGAGAATCCAATGCAGCGTGGCCACATGGCGAACCTGCTCGCCGGGCTGCAGGATCCGCTCGACATAGCTGCTCATGTGCGACCTCCGGCGGCACGATACCGTACGCTGGAAGAGTCGGCTACCGCCGTAACCGCGTAACGCCGTCAGCGCGAAGCGGGATCGGCGAGGAAACCGGCAAGTGCCTTTCGTTCGGCGGCGTCGCCGATGCGGCGTCCCGTCATCCACATCCCGGGAAACATGGCCTCGGGATCAGTCAGGAACGAATCAAGCATCGCGCGATTCCAGCGTCGCTCTTCCGCGCGCGCCTGCCGCAGCACCGGCGAATAGTCGAATTCGGAATCGCCGGCGACGCGCCGTCCGAGCAGACCCGCAAGGTTCGGGCCGGCGGTCGGTTGGGCATTGGGATCGAGCGTATGGCAGGCACGGCAGGGCTCGAACAGAGCGCGGCCGCGGTCGGGGCCGTCGGCGTAGGCCGGGACGATGCACAGCATCGCGGCTGTCATCCCGGCCGAAGCGAAGCGGAGAGCCGGGACCCATGCATCCCTACGCATCAGTATTATTCGCACGCTTGGGATACATGGGTCCCGGATAGCCGCCACCCAAGTCGGCTGTTGCCGACTTGGGCATTAATGGCGCCGATCTCGGGTAAACCCGAGATCGGTGGCGGCTTCCGGGATGATGGGCCGAAAGACATTCGTGCAATCACACCGCCGGGTTGGTTTCGATCACCACCAGACGGTTGGTGCCGGACTCGCCGCCCCACGCCTGGCCGGGCCGGCCGTCCATCTGCCGGACATTGGCGTTCGGCCTGTCGCTCGGGAACGAGGTGAAGCGCTCGGTCGCGGGGTCGAAACGCACGATGGCATTGGCGCCGAAATCCGTGAGCCAGACGATGTCCTTGTCGTCGACATAGACGGAGTAGGTGCGCGGCCGCTCGCCCGGCAGCTTCCACTGGCGCCAGGAGCCGTTCGCCGGATCGTGCACCGAGACGTTGCCCGAGTTCCATTCGCTGACCCAGAGCCGGCCCTTGGAGTCGGACCATACGCGGCGGGCGCCTTGCCCCTTGGTGGGCGGGTCTACGATCGTCGCCTTGCCGCTCTTGAGGTCGATCTTGGCGATGTGGCTGCCAGCGAGCGAGGCGTACCAGATATCACCGGCGGGCGTGCGGGTGATACCGTAGGGGCCGCGGCCGCGCGGTGCGTCGAACACCGTCATCTCGCCGGATTTCGGATCAAGCCGACCGTAGATGCCGGACTGGCCGGTGAACCAGTAGATGCCGGTCTTGTCGAACACGCCGGTGTTGAGGTTGGCGTAGGACTGCTTCGCCGGCAGCCTGAAAAGGGTCACCTTGTGGTCCTGCGGATCGACGCGGGCGATCGCGTTCTGTCCGCCTTCGGTGATCCACGGTGCCCCGTCCGGCCCGATGACCACGCCGTGCGGTGTGGCGCCGGGCCCGAGCTCGACAAGCTCGTGGGCGCCGATCTTCGGATCGAGCCGGCCAAGCGTTCCATTCCGCTGCCCGCAGAACCAGATCGACCCGTCCGGCGCAGGAGTCACGTCGCGCGAGCCCATGCCGGCGGCGACCGGGTAGTAGCGCACTCGGAACGGCTCGGCCGCGGCGGCGGTCGTCGCGCGAAGGACGAGGGACGGGCAGGCGATCACGCCACCAGCCATGGCGGCGCCGCGCAAGAAATGACGACGATTCATCGAAATGCCTCCGGTTCCAGAGCGAAGGATCGGGAGGAATAGCACGGCCCTTCTCGCCGCGTGAGAGGCCGTGTATGACCCCGGCCAACACAAGTTGGAGAGCGATCGCCCCCATGACCGCCATCGTCAACATTATCGGCCGGGAAATCCTGGATAGCCGCGGAAACCCCACCGTCGAGGTGGATGTGATTCTCGACGGCGGCTCGCAGGGACGTGCCGCGGTGCCCGCAGGCGCCTCGACCGGGGCGCACGAGGCGGTCGAATTGCGCGACGGCGATCCGTCCCGTTACCTGGGCAAGGGCGTCAGCAAAGCAGTGGCCGCAGTGAACGGCGAGATTTTTGACGCCGTCAGTGGGATGGATGCCGAGGACCAGGCAAAGATCGACGAGATGATGATCGGGCTCGACGGCACGCCCAACAAGGGGCGGCTCGGCGCCAATTCCATTCTCGGGGTCTCGCTGGCGGTGGCGAAGGCGGCCGCCGCGGCGCGTGGGTTGCCGCTCTACCGCTATGTCGGCGGCGTCAGCGCCCGGTTGCTGCCGGTGCCGATGATGAACATTGTCAACGGTGGCGTGCACGCCGACAACCCGGTCGACTTTCAGGAATTCATGATCATGCCGGTGGGCGCCCCGTCGTTCGCCGAGGCGCTGCGTTGCGGCGCCGAGATCTTCCACACACTGAAGACGCGGCTGAAGCAGGCCGGCCTCAACACCAACGTAGGTGACGAGGGCGGCTTCGCGCCGAACCTGCAGTCGGCCGAGATGGCGCTCGACTTCGTCATGGAGGCTGTTGGCGAGGCCGGATACAACGCTGGCACCGACGTCGTGCTGGCGCTCGACTGTGCGTCCACGGAATTCTTCAAGAACAGCGCCTATGTCTACGCGGGAGAAGGAAAAACCCGTTCACGCGAGGCGCAGGCCGAGTATCTCGCCACGCTGGTCGCAAGCTATCCGATCGTCTCCATCGAGGACGGCATGGCGGAGGACGACAACGACGGCTGGCGTATTCTGACCGAGCGCCTCGGCGCCACCTGTCAGCTTGTCGGTGACGATTTCTTCGTCACCAACGTGGAGCGGCTCCGGGTCGGCATCATGGAAGGGCTCGGCAACTCGATCCTCGTCAAGGTGAACCAGATCGGCACGCTGACCGAGACGCTCGCGGCGGTCGAGATGGCGCACAAGGCCTCCTTCACCGCCGTGATGTCGCACCGTTCCGGCGAAACCGAGGATTCGACCATCGCCGACCTCGCGGTCGCCACCAATTGTGGGCTGATCAAGACCGGATCGCTGGCACGCTCCGACCGCACGGCGAAGTACAACCAGTTGCTGCGCATCGAGCAGGAACTGGGCGAGCAGGCGCAATATGCCGGGAGGACCTGGGGGATGGGGGATGGGTAGCTTTCCCTCCCAAGCTCTTTTCCGGCCGTCACCGCTCCCGACCCGGTCAGTGGGTGATTGGCCGACGGCACCTTCACAATTTTGAATTTGCAAGCCTGATAGATTCGCAAAGAATGCGACGCGCCGGTTAGCCTACTGGTGCCATCGGGGGGACTGCTCATGGCTCGGGAAAAAATCAGCTTCGCGACCTGCAACCTCTACAACCTGAACGAACGGGGCATCCGTATGTACGGGGATGCCGATGGTTGGACACAAGCGGAACACGCAAGGAAGATTTTGTGGACGGGGCAAATACTAAAAATAATGCGCTCCGATGTATATGGTTTCCAAGAGCTTTGGCACGCGGACTCACTCGTCGCATGTCTTCGGGAGGCAGGTCTGGCGGACGACTACACACCTCTCGTCCCGAGCGGGCATGCTGGCCAAAAGATTGTATGTGCCGGTGCGGTCCGCTCCGATCTGCTCGTCGGCGAACCGGAATGGATCGATGAATTTCCGTCGATTTTTCGCCTGACCAGTCGCGGTGACGATCCTCAGACATCGGAGATTTCCGTCTCCATCAATCGATTTTCGCGACCTGTGCTGCATTTCGAAATCAAGCCGCGTTCGGACCGCGAGAATGTTCATGTCTACGTGTGCCATTTCAAGTCGAAAGCACCGACGCAAATATTCAGAGAGGCTTGGTATGACCGCGACATCTATTCCAAACACAGTGAGGCGATCGGCTCCGCAATTTCCACCGTCCGTCGCACTGCCGAAGCGACCGCGCTTCGAACGATCCTGACCCAGCAAATGAAAGGAACAAATACTCCGGTTGTCGTGTTGGGAGACACAAACGATGGAAAGGATAGCAACACGCTTAATATTCTTACCGGCCAGCCGAACTATCTTCTCTCCGGTTTGTCCACCGGGGGCAGCGACGTAGATTTGTACACCACTCAAACGCTTCAGGAGTATCGCAGCACCCGCGACGTCTATTACACACACATCCACCAAAACAATCGAGAATCCTTGGACCACATTCTGGTTAGTCAGGAATTTTACGACAATAGCAGGAAACGCATTTGGGCATTTGACGGCATGGAAGTGAGCAATGACCACTTGAACCATGACGACCATAAGGAGAGTGGAACGACCGATCACGGCGTGGTGCGAGCTAGCTTCAAGTATCAGCCGGCCTGACTTGCGCTCGCGACCACGAGACCGAATCGCCGTCATTGCGCTTTCGGGCCCGAGTTTACGAAAGCGATCGCCCGGCCTAGGAATTTTGTTACGAATTGTGGCTGCGACGAGTCCACCAATCCCATGTGGTCCACGCCGGTTGATCTCTACTGCGAGCGCACCGATCCGTCGTTCTGGGCGGAGCCCGTGAATGCATTGAGCAATGCCGCCTTCCTGCTTGCGGCGTACGTCGCGTACGTCCACTGGCATCGGCGCGGAGATGATGTTGCCGCGCTCCTGCTGATCATCGTGACGGCACTGGTCGGGCTCGGCTCCTTCGCCTTCCACACATTGGCGACGCGCGGGGCGGTGCTGCTCGACGTCATCCCGATCGCGCTGTTCATCCACGGCTATCTCTACGTCGCTCTACGGCGCTTCGTCGGGCTCGGCATCGTGCTGTCGCTGGCGATCGTGGTGGCGTTCTTTTCCGTCACGCAAGGGCTCACGGCGATGCTCCCGCGCGGTTTGCTGAACAGCTCGGTCGGCTACCTGCCGGCGCTTACCGCGATGCTGACGGTCGGCTGGATCGTGCGCGCGAAGGCGGCCGGCCGGACGATCCTGTGGGCCGCGGCTATGTTTGCCGTTTCGCTGACATTCCGCACGATCGACCTGTGGGTCTGCGCCGGCCTGCCGCTCGGCACCCACGCCCTCTGGCACATACTCAATGCGGTCGTGCTCTACCTGCTCCTGCAGGCGCTAATTGTCGCGGGACCGCCATCCGATCCTGGGCGCCGCCGGCGGTAGGTTGGAACCGGCGGCACGGCCTGCGTGTTGAATGGGGGTGGCAAGGAGCGGGTCCATGTCAAACACGACGTCACGCCTTTTTTGCTCATTGGCAGCCGCCGTGCTGCTGTCGACGGCGGCGCATGCGCAAGTCGCCCCCAACAAGGGACAGACACAGCCGGTACCGACCACGCCGAGCATCAATCTGAGCATGGATAACCGGCATGTCCTGAAGGAGAATCTACTCAAGACCACCACGGTCAAGCCGGAAGCCATGGAGGTTGATCTCGAACCGGGGAAAAAGGTGCCCCCCATGGTCAAATTGCATTCGTTTCCGCGCGAGATTGCCCGCAAGATCCCGCAGATCAAATCGCACGAGTTCTTCATCTCCGACGATGCCATCGTCGTCGTCCAGACGCAGCAGCGGATCATCGTCGAGGTGGTCAAGTAGCGGCCGGCGTCGCCCTTGGGCTGCTCACGTCCCGCCGTAGAGCCACTCGATGCTATCGAGCGAATCCTTCTGCGTGCGGGAGCTGAGCATCATGTCCCGCAATTCCGCGGTGACCCCGCGGGCGTGATAGAACTCTCCGTACACGCGCGACATGATCTGCACCCGGCCGGTGCGCAGATAGCGCTGCTGCTGGTAGGCGTGGAACGCCCCCGGCAGATCGTGCGGCTGCTCCGCCACCTTCTCGGCGATGCAGACGGCGTCCTCGGTCGCCATGCAGGCGCCTTGCGCAAGATACTGCAGCATCGGATGCGCAGCATCGCCCAGCAGCGTGATGCGGCCCTTGGTCCAGTCCTTGATCGGCTCGCGGTCGCACAGCACCCAGTAGCGCCATGTCTCGATCTTTTCCAACAACCGGAGGACTTCTGGCCGTTCGCCCTTGAAATGCTCCATCAAGACCGAGGCATCGCCTTCCAGGTTCCAGCCCTCTTCGTAGTGGTCGGAATGGAACACGGCGACGAGATTGTAGAGTTCACCGCGGCGCAACGGGTAGTGCACGAAATGCGTGCGCGGCCCGGCCCACAGGATGATGTCTCGGCTCCAAAGGTCCTCCGGAACCTCCTCGCGCTTGAGCACGGCACGGTACGCGATATGGCCGGAGACGCGAGGGGCCCCGTCTCCGATGATCGTCTCGCGCGCCTTCGACCATAGCCCGTCGCAGGCGATCACCGCACCGCCCTTCACCTCCTCGCCGGACTGCAAGGTGACGGTGACCGTCGCGCCGTCGTCACGGATGGCGTCGACGCGCTGGTTGTTCTCCAGCGACACCAGGTTGTGACTGCGGCAGGCCTCGAGGCAGGCCCCATGGATGTCGGTGCGGTGAGTGACCGCGTAGGGCTGGTGAAAGCGTTCCTGAGCGGACTTGCCGAGCTCGATGCGCATCACATGCTTGCCGGTGAGCGCGTTGCGCATCTCCATTCCATCCGGCTGCCACGCGTCGGCCAGCACGGCGTCCTTGAGGCCGATCTTTTCCAAGGCCCGGAAGATATTGGGGCCGAGCTGAATGCCCGCGCCGAGTTCCTTGAACTCCGGGGCCTGCTCGAGCACGCGCACCGGGAAGCCCTTCAGCGCGAGCGCATAGGCGGTCGCCAAGCCGCCAATGCCACCACCCACCACCAGGATCGGCAAATCATGACCGTTCATTGCCACGCGTGACTCTCCCTTCAACCGGCCCAACCATACGCCACCTTTGCCCGCGCGGGCCGGGTGCATCGGCCCGCCCGCGAGGTGCGGCGTCTCGTGGCCGTCTTTTAGAGCGTCAGCGGCAGTGGCGCCAAGACCCGAAAAGCCCGGGAAGGGATGCATCGGACAATGGGTGGCTAATCGCGCTCGTCGCCGGCGTCTTCACCGAGGGAAAGCCGCACGGCCGTCTCGAAAGGATGACCACAGGTGTCGCAGGACCAGGAATGCCGGATCAGGCTGCGTTCAACCAGGACCGAGGCTTCCGCCGCCAGGAGCGTGTCGCCGCAGCATGGACAGGCGGGTCTTTCCAGATAGCGCCGGAACCCATACGCGACGGGGCCAAGGATCTGAGGAGTCATGGTGGACCTCCTTTGATGTGGCTGATCGCAGTGCAAGCCTTAGTCGGGATATGTGGCGCCGTCGCGACGTGCGCGTGAAAGTCCCAAGGCGATTGGCTGGGCTTACCAAGAGAGCGTCCGGCGGCCCGACGTAATTTCGATAAAAGTTGAGCCGTCTGTGCCTACAGAAGGTCGGCCATCAGGGCC
This sequence comes from Hyphomicrobiales bacterium, assembly GCA_009377755.1. Taxonomy (GTDB): domain Bacteria; phylum Pseudomonadota; class Alphaproteobacteria; order Rhizobiales; family Xanthobacteraceae; genus WHTM01. The sequence continues at coordinate 47,126 of WHTM01000037.1, forward strand.
GCAAGCGCGAAACATGCGGCGCCGGCGATGACAATGCCCGCCGATGCCCGTCCAACGATTTCGCCACAACGGCCGAGCGGGACACGCCCATGCACCAGGTTTGTCATGGCTTGCTCCTGTTTTCTTGGCCGGCCTCGCCTCTTGTCGAGGCAGCGGCAGAATTGCGTGACAGACCGGTAGTCCCGGCCGAAAGCCATCACCAATCACGACATGGCGAAGTTCCCTGCGTGCAAGGCATGCCCGATATGCCGCCATTCAGGGCATGCTCAGCCTCTCAGTCCCGAACGTCCGCACATCCCCCAACAAGAGCCCCAGCAGACCCGTCCCCAATTCGAAGTTCAATGCGAGGCCGCGTAGTGGGCGAGGGCGGCGAGATCGGCGTCGGACAGCCCGAGAATCGTGGCCGTCATCGCGGTATCGGCACCGGTGCGCTTGTCGTCGCGGAACGCTTTAAGCGCTTCGACCATGTAGTCGACACGTTGCTTCGCCAGCCGCGGCATCTGATCCTGCCCGGTCAGGGTCGGCAGGTGACAGGAGACGCAACGCCGCTGCGCGGCAATCTCGGTCCCGCGCTTGACGAGTTCCGGATCAATCGGCTCGTCGCCGCGTTTCGCCTCGAGTTGGGCGTAGTGTTTCGCCAATGCGGTGATGTCTTCGTCGGTCAGATCCTTGACGAAGGGCGCCATCGCCTCGACCTGGCGCACGCCCTCGCGCATCAGCACCAACTGGTTCAGGACAAAGAATTCCGGCTGGCCGGCAAGCGACGGAATTTTCTCGATGCGCGAGTTGCCGTCCTCGCCGTGACACGCACCGCACTGCGTGACGCGCTCATCGAACGGCATGCTCTGCGCGAGGACCGAGCCCGCGCCGTACAAGGCGGCCACCAGCGCAAGAGCCAGTGACCGCCCACGTTTTGAGACTGTCCGCCTCAAACCATCACTTGCTGTAGGAGATGCGGTAGACCGCACCGTTCTGCTCGTCCGACACGAGGACCGCACCATCCGGCATTTGAAGAACATAGGTCGGCCGCCCGTAGAATTCGTTCTTCGCCTCATCCAGAAGTCCGGTCATGAACGGCTGGATGATGGCAGTTCCGTCCGGCTGAGGTGTGGCGGTCATCACGTCGTAGCCGAACTTCTGTTCCCGGTTCCAAGACCCACGCCGGGCGATGAACGCGATGTTCCGATATTGTGGGGGGAACATGTTGCCGGTGTAGAACTTGATGCCGAGCCCGGCCGAATGCGGTCCGGTGAGCGCGGCCGGCATAACGACGCCGGCGCACGGGAAGGGCCGCCGAACGTCGGGGTCCGGAACACCGTCGGCGTGGCAATAGGGAAAGCCGAAATTCGCCCCTTCCATTCCCGCGGGGATGCGGTTGAGCTCGTCCTGCGGCCCCGCATTACCGGCCCAGTCGCGACCGTTGTCGGTGAACCACAGCTCTTTCGTCACCGGGTGCCAGTCGAAGCCGACCGTGTTGCGGACGCCGCGTGCGACGATCTCCATGCTCGAGCCGTCGGCGTTGTAGCGGCGGATTTGCCCGTGGACGCCGGGATTGACCTCGCAGATGTTGCAGTTGGACCCAACCTGCACGTAAAGCTTCCCCTCCGGTCCGAACGCAACGTACTTCCAGTTATGGTGGATCTCCGGCGGGAGGCCGAACTTGTCGGTCAGCTCGACCGGCGTGCCCGGACTGTCGAGCTTGTCCTCGATGCTATCGTAGCGGAACACCTTGTTGATGGCGAAGACGTAGAGCGCACCGTCCTTGAAGGCGAGACCGTTCGGCTGGGTCAACCCTTGAACGATGACCTTGGCCTCGCGCTTGCCATCCTTGTCTACGATGGCATAGACGCGGCCGATCAGCCGTGACCCCATGAAGACCGTACCCTTGTCGCCGCGCACCATCGTCCGCGCGCCGGGGTGGCCATGCGACCAGATCTCAGCCGTGAAGCCTGCCGGCAGCTTCAGCCGGCCCACCGGAATCTTGTCGAGCGCCGTGACGGTCGGGGGCGTCGGATGCGGACGCAGCTTGGCATCCTGCGCGCTCGTGGCGGGGTTCGACTTGTCAATGGTGCTCATGCCGGGTGGGGCCTGTGCGGCCGCCGGCTGCGCAGCGATCGTCGCCAGCCCAACGGCCAACACGGCGACCGCCGAGACCGCAGTAAGCGCCTCGCGCGACGCGAAAGTCATGGTGATCCTCCCAGGTTTCACTGTGTGGTCCGGAGAAGAAATCCGAAC
>WHTM01000081.1 GCA_009377755.1 Hyphomicrobiales bacterium
CATCCAGGCACAGGCGGCGGCGAGGATCAGCGGCGGCAGCGGATAAAACGGCACGCGGAACGGCAGCTCGCGGCCGGGCTCGCGCATGCGGAATAGGATGATCGAGATCGCCACCAGGCACATGAACAGCCAGAACACCGGAGCGGTATAGGCGACCATGTGCTCGAACCCGTCACGCGTCGTCGATCCGAACAGGATCAGCACGATGGCGATAAGGCCTTGGACGATGAGGCCGTTCGCCGGCGTATCTCCACGCTCCTCCCAGATGCCGAGGCGGTGGAAGATGCTGACATCCCGTCCCAGCGCGTAGTACGAGCGCGCGCCGGTGAAGATGGTGCCGTTGAGCGTGCTCAGTGCGGTGCAGGTGACAACCAGACTGAGAATGATCGCTCCGTTCTGGCCGGCGACGATTTTCATCAGGTCGGCGCCGACGGCGTTGCTCTTGCGCATCCCATCGAGGCCGAGCACGTGCAGGTAGGCGAAGTTGATCAACATGTAGAGCGCGACGATTACGGCGACGCCGAGCATCAACGCGCGCACCATGTTGCGTTTCACGTCTTTCAATTCGCCCGAAAGGTACGCGGCCTCGTTCCAGCCGCCATAGGTCAGCAGAACGAACACCATCGCAAGTCCGGCGGCGCCCAATCCGACGTCTTTCGGTTGCGCGGGCACCCGCACGACGTCGTTTGCAAAAAAGCCGGCGACTGCAACGACGAGGATGGCCGCAATCGTCAGCAGCACCAGCACGAGCTGGGTCTGCTTGCCCTGCAACGTGCCGACGAAATTGACGCCCGTGATCAGGAGGACGCCGAGGACTGCATAGATTGCAGGTCCATACGGTCCGAGATTCAACAACACATTGGCGTAATCCCCGAGCACGAAAGCGACCGCCGCGATCGCGCCCGGTTGAATGACGCTGCAGCGCGCCCAGGCGAACAGAACGCTCACCCTCGGGCCGTACGCATCCTTCAGGAACTGATACTCGCCGCCGGCGCTCGGCCGCGATGAGCCGAGCTCGGCATAGCAAAGCGCGCCCACCAACGTGACGAAGCCGCCCAACAGCCAGATGGCGATGAAGAACGTCTCATTGGGCACGAAGTTCGCGACCAGCGACGGCGTCTTGAAGATGCCGATACCGATGACGATGCCGACCAGGATGGCGGCGGCATCGAGCGTGGACAGGCTGGCGCGAGGCGCCGCGGTCGCAGGTTCGGCCATGTCGGGAGTTCTCCGGGAGGTTCGAGCGCGGCTGTGTGATGAGGCCCGATCGGGCGCGTCCGCCGGTTCTGATGGTTACATGCCCAGCGGCGGCGTCAAGACCGCGTGGCGCGCAGGGTTTCGCCTGCGATGGCGTCGTCCTTGATCTCTCCGCGCAGCGGCGTCGCTCCGCCGCCGAAGTCGGCCGACAATTCGATCGTATTTCCGGTGAGGCGTCCCGTTACCGGTACGGACTTGCCATCGATGGTGGCGGTGCCGGTGAGCTTCTGGAACGCCTGCTTCAAGTTAAGCGTGAACTTGCGCCCGCCGCTCTCAGCCTGCCAGGTGCCCTCGGCTTTTCCGGGAACGATCCAGAGGTAAATGTTGCGGCCGTTCAGATTTGCATGCTGGTCCGCCTCCCAGTCATTCATGGTGAAGGCGTGGGAGACGACGCGCGATCCCGGACGCAGGTCTGCGAGGATGCGCGGGCGGAGCCGAAGATTGACGCCCTGCAGGAGGTACATCGTCAGCACATCGGCTTTGCTGATGTCGATCTCGAACAGGTCGCCCTGGATGAAGGCGACGCGGTCGCTGACGCCGGCTTTCTTCGCGTTCTCGTTGGCTTCCGCGACCCGGGTCGGGTTGAGGTCGACACCGGTCGAGCGCGCGCCGCGCTTCGCCGCGGTGATGACGATGCGGCCGTCGCCGGAGCCGAGGTCGACGTGGACGTCGTCCGTCGTGAGCTTTGCCATGTCGAGCATGTGATCGACGACGTTCTGCGGTGTCGGCACATAGGGCACGTCGAGACGGACCTGCGCATGACTTTGCGCAGAGGTCATCCCGGCCAGACCGGCGAGCAAGACGAACCCGAAAATGATGCGGGCGGCGGTCGATAAAGGCTTCGGCATCGGCGGTCCCTCGCGGCTGTTAATCGGCCATTAGATCGGATCGTATGTCGCGGGGGGTAAGGGGACAAGTTAAGCGCTTGCGCATCGCGGGGGCGCTTCCTAGCTACCAGCTATCCTCGGGGAGGATGGCAATAGGGGTAAGCCATGGAGCCGGCGACGATGGAGCCGCTGAAATTTGTCGCTCTCGACCCGGACGACCTCGAGGTCGTGTCAACCCATCTGCAGGACGCCGAGGTCAAGGTCGCGGACGTGCATTGGCGCCCGCAGGAGAAGCGCCTGGTCGTCGGTCTCGACCGCTTCGATTGGCAGGCCTGGACCGCATCGAACCCCGACATGCGCCGCCGCCGCGCGGCGCTGCGGTTCGACCGCGTCCTGAATTGCAAGTGCAAGCAGGTCGCGCCGACCGGAAAGGACAAGGTCCTTAACCTTTTGGCAGTCGAATTTGAAGCGACCGATACGCCCGCCGGCGTCGTGACGCTGTTGTTCTCCGGCGGTGCGGCGCTGCGGTGCGAGGTTGAGTGCCTGGAGGTCGAACTGGTCGACCTTGGTCCGGCCCGAGTGGTCGAGACGCGAGCGCCGAGCGCGACAGAAGCGACCGGCGTCCGGCATTAACATCTCCCTCGTTAGGGGGCATAGCCCGTCGAAGATGGGCGTAAACGCCATGGTGCCCGGCCATCCACGTCTTGATTTGAACGTCGATATCAGACGTGGATGCCCGCGACAGGCGCGGACGGCGAAACATCTGACATCTCCCCTTTTGCGAACGGGTGCTCTATGAAGGGGCATGCCCATCCGTCTTGACGCCCAATCCCCCGATTTTGCGCAGCGTTTCCGCGCCTTCCTCGACACCAAGCGCGAGGCGGCGGCTGACGTCGAGGCGACCGTCCGCGGCATCATCGCTGATGTGGTCGCCCGCGGCGACCAGGCACTGGTCGAACTGACCAACAAGTTCGACCGGGTGTCGGTCGGCGCCAAGGATCTGCGCGTGACCGCGGCCGAGATCGAGGTGGCGCATGCGGCCTGCGACCGCCGCGCGCTCGATGCGCTCAATCTCGCCAAGCAGCGGATCGAAGTCTATCACAAGCGCCAGGTGCCTTCGAACGACCGCTTCACCGATGCGCTCGGTGTCGAACTCGGTCACCGTTGGACCGCCATCGAGGCGGTCGGGCTCTATGTGCCGGGTGGCACCGCCGCCTATCCATCGTCTGTTCTCATGAACGCGGTGCCCGCCAAGGTGGCGGGCGTGCCGCGCGTGGTGATGGTGGTGCCGGCGCCGGACGGCAAGCTCGCACCGCTGGTGCTGGCGGCGGCGAAGATCGCCGGCGTCGACGAGGTCTATCGCGTCGGCGGCGCGCAGGCGGTGGCGGCGCTCGCCTACGGCACCGAGACGATCAAGCCGGTCGCGAAGATCGTTGGGCCGGGCAATGCCTATGTGGCGGTCGCCAAGCGGCTCGTGTTCGGCAAGGTCGGCATCGACATGATCGCCGGCCCGTCCGAGGTGCTCATCCTCGCCGACAAGAGCGGCAATCCCGATTGGATCGCAGCCGATCTGCTGGCGCAGGCCGAGCACGATGTCAGCGCGCAGTCGATCCTGATCACGGACGACGACGCGCTCGCGAGCGCGGTGGAAAAATCCGTCGAAGCGCAGCTCAAGACCCTGCCGCGTGCGCCGGTCGCCTCCGCATCGTGGCGCGATTTCGGCGCCATCATCAAGATCGCGAAACTCGACGACGCGGTGCCGCTGGTCGACGCGGTCGCGCCCGAGCATCTCGAGATCGAATGCGACGATGCCGAGGGCATCGCGGGACGTATCCGCAATGCCGGCGCGATCTTCCTCGGCGCGCACACGCCGGAAGCGATCGGCGACTATGTCGGCGGCTCGAACCATGTGTTGCCGACCGCGCGCTCGGCGCGCTTTTCCTCCGGCCTCGGCGTGCTCGATTTCATGAAGCGCACGTCGATCCTCAAATGCGGGCCCGAGCAGTTGCGCCGGCTCGGTCCGGCCGCGATCGCGCTCGGTGAAGCGGAAGGGCTCGACGCCCACGCTCGTTCGGTCGCGATGCGCTTCAATCCGCAATGATGCGCCGGCCACGCGCCGCCGGCAGCTCCCGCCGCCTCGTGGCCGTGACGCTGGATGAGGCCTCGATCGGCCGCTCCGGCCCCGACATCGAGCATGAGCGCGCGGTCGCGATCTACGATCTGCTCGAAGCCAACAGCTTCGATCCGGCGCATGCGGCGCGCGGGCCGTTCAAGCTGCACCTGAGCATCACCGGCAGCCGGCTCGTCTTCGACATCCGCCGCGCCAACGATGAGCCTGTGATGGCACATCTTCTGTCGCTCACACCGCTGCGGCGCATCGTCAAGGACTACTACATGGTCTGCGACAGCTATTACGAAGCGATCCGCATCGCGACGCCCGACCGGATCGAGGCGCTCGACATGGCGCGCCGCTCGCTGCATGACGAGGGCTCGCAGCTCCTGGCCGAGCGCCTCAAGCGCAAGGTCAACGTCGATGTCGAGACCGCGCGCCGGCTGTTCACGCTGATCTGCGTGCTGCACTGGAAGGGTTAGCGCATGTCCCGGAAAAGTGGGAACCGGTTTTCCGAAAAGGACATGCGCCGTGCAAAGAATCGAGAGCGCATTCCAATTCCACTGGAGCGGGATGGGCTCTAATGGAGGTCGCCGCATCACGGCCGCGGTCGGTGCTGTTCGTCTGTGCCTTCAATTCGGTGCGCTCGCCGATGGCGGCCGCGCTGCTGCGTCAGACCGCCGGGGAGGGGATGACGGTCGCCTCGGCTGGCGTGCGCAAGGATGTGCTCGATCCGTTCGCGGTCGCCACGATGGCGGAGAGCGGTATCGACATCTCCGAGCACGAGCCCATGACCATCGAGGAATTGGAAGACCTCGAGGGCCTCGATTTCGATCTGATCGTGACCCTGTCGCCGGAAGCCCATCATACGGCGCTGGCGCTCACCCATCGCATCGCCGCCGCGATCGAATACTGGCCGACTGCGGATCCGACCGCGACCGAAGGCAGTCGCGCGCAGCGGCTCGACGCCTACCGCGCGGTGCGGGACCAGTTGCTGGCCCGGATCAAGGCCAGGTTCTTCGGGGGCGCAAGCACGCAAAGATGAGGCAAAGAGGAGGATGGTGGCGCGGACATCTGTCGGTTATCCGGTTGTCGAAAACGCCGCCTTCCGGTAACCCCTTGCGATCTCACCGAGCGCAGCATGAGCGAAAGTCTTATCCCATGATCGGCCGGCCCAAACTCGTCCTCGCTTCCGGTTCTCCGCGCCGCGTGACGCTCGTCAACCAGGCCGGCATCGAGCCCGATGCGCTGCGTCCGACCGACATCGACGAGACGCCCAAACGCGGCGAGCTGCCGCGCGCCTGCGCCAACCGGCTGGCGCGCGCCAAGGCCGAGGCCGCGTTCTCGCTGGTCAATGTCGATGAGGAATTGCGCGGCGCCTATATCCTCTCCGCCGATACCGTGGTCGCGGTCGGGCGGCGCATCCTGCCGAAGGCCGAACTCCTGGACGAGGCTGCGCAATGCCTGCGGCTCCTCTCCGGCCGCAATCATCGCGTTCATACCGCGGTCTGCCTGGTGACCCCGGCCGGCGCGTTCCGGCAGCGGCTGGTCGAGACCAAGGTACGCTTCAAGCGGCTCAACGAGGAGGATATCGAAGCCTATCTCGCCTCCGGCGAGTGGCGCGGCAAGGCCGGCGCCTATGCAGCGCAGGGCATCGCCGGCACCTTCATCGTCAAGCTCGTGGGGTCCTACTCCAACGTGGTCGGCCTGCCGCTCTATGAGACCACCGCGCTGCTGCACGGCGAGGGCTATCCGATCCGCTTCGGCTGGCTCAACGCGGTCTGACAACCGTTGGCCGCGCCGCCGTCGATGCCCATATAAGAGCGATGTCGGATCACGCCTCATCCCGCGCCGTTGGGCGCTGTCCGATCTGCGCCCGACCGGTCGCGGATCAATTCCGTCCGTTCTGTTCCAAGCGCTGCCGCGACGTCGATCTCAATCGCTGGCTGTCCGGCGTCTACGCCGTGCCCGGTAAGGAGGACGAGGATGAGGACGGCCTGCGCGACGACGGCGCGCCGGAGAACGAGCGCGGCTGAGGGCGGATACCCCCGCAAACATCGCGCATTTTTCGCGGTTCGCGCTGTTCTGGACAGTGCGGCAGCGAGCCTCTATAACGCCCCGCGCTCCGCATATCCCCCGTCGTTCGACGGGTCGGCGCCCAGGTAGCTCAGTTGGTAGAGCACGTGACTGAAAATCACGGTGTCGGTGGTTCGATCCCGCCCCTAGGCACCATTAAATCATTGAAATAGTGATAGATATTTTCAGGAGCCGGGGCGAGCGACACGGAGCGGAATGACCCGGGGCGGTCCTGGGGCGACAATGGGGCCGGGTGCTCAGGCTCGCGGCGACGGTGTCACGATCGAGATCCACGCCGCGCATTCGCTTCTTTGGCACAGCACCGACGCACCGAAAAAAAACCAACTTGCGTGCGCCCGACTAGCAACGTTGGCGCTGCGGCAGCAAAGGCGCGAAGCCTGCGCACGGATCGCGCACGCTCCAATTCCCGATTAGACTCCTGCACATGTCTTTGCGGAGTTCAAAATCCAATGTTCCAACGTTCTCATGGATGAATATGTCATATCCACGGTCAGCGAGTAGCATCGATCCCGACCTCAATTGGGCCAAGAGTTTGGAGGCGAGACGGTTGTCGTGCGCTTCGCCCGTTGTAACTCCCAGACGAACGGGCAGCCCTTTGGCATCGACCACTGCATGAATCTTGCTGGTCAGGCCACCTCGTGACCGGTCCATGGACTGTTTCTTGTTACGAGCGATGCAAGCTGCGTGCTGATGAACACGCACAATCGACGTTTCGATCATTTGGACAAACTGCATCATGAGCGCCGGCAAGTGCCTCCATGATCCGGCTCCAGACTCCAGCCCGACGCCAGCGAACGAAGCGGTTGTAGCAGGTGGTGTAGGAACCGAAGCTCTGCGGTAGATCGCGCCATGGTGCCTTAGATCGTAGCAACCCAGAAGATGCCATTCAGAACACAGCGGTCGTTCACACGCGGCACACCGCGCGGTTTGTTCCGCAGGAACGGCTTGATAGCGGCCCATTCATAATTGGTGAGTTCGTAGCGCATGATTCGAGGCTCCGGTTTGGGAGCTCGAATCACGCGCCAAGCGACACCATCAACCCGCTACAGCCCCATCGAGGCAGATGCCAATACCCTGATTTTAGTTCCGCTTTCGGGGGCACAGCCGACATGGCGGGACCGCTGGCCTGGTCCCGGGTCGAAAATGACCCTGGCCGTGCGAAAACATTTGGTGGGGGGCAATGGTCGAGGATCCGCTCAACACTGCGCAGCTTATTACGCCGCCCCAACCGCTGTGAGTGATCTGGCGATGTCGGGAGTTTATCGGGGCGATGCTGCCCTCATGCTCGGATTGCCGCCAGGAGGGGCTTCACCCCGAAGATGTTCATGACGCGCGTTATGTTGTAGGCGAGCACGTGCAAGGCCATCTCGGTCGCCACCTTGGGCAGGCGCTTCATCAGAAAGTGGGTTGCTCCCATCCGCATCTTGAGCGTGCCGAAGGGATGCTCGACCGTCTCGCGGCGCACGCGCATCGCCTGCGGGTTTGCATCGAGACGCTCCTGCACTGCTTCGAGCAGGTGTTCGTGCTCCCATCGGGTGATGCGTCGCTCCGGTCCTGTCGTGCAGCGAGCCTTGAGCGGGCAACGCGGGCATGCCGTCGTCCAATAGCGACGCAGCGTCTTGCCATCCTCCTCGTTCGTATACCGATAGGTCAGCTTCTCGCCCGCCGGGCAGCGATAGATATCCTCCGTCGGCAGATAGGCGAAGTCTTGCTTGCCGAAGCGGCCATCCGACTTCGCGCCCGATGTCATCGGCTTCGGCAGCGTCACCGTGATGTCAGCTTGCGCGCATGCTAGAATCTCGGGACTGTTGAAGTAGCCACGATCGGCGACGACATCGAGACGGTCGGCGCCAAGAACGGTCTTCGCCTGCGACGCGACCTTGGCCAGTTGTGAGCGATCCGAGCCGGTATTCGTCACCTCATGGGTCACGATCAGATGGTGCTCCGTATCCACGGCGACCTGCACGTTGTAGCCAACAACGCCCGAGCCGCGCCCGCTCGTCGCCATTGAACGTGAATCAGGGTCAGTCAAGGAAATCTGCTGATCAGGTGAGGCCAGCATCGCACGCTTGATCGCTTTCAAGCGATCCATCTCGCCTGCGAGCTTGGCAAGCTTGTCCTTGAGGTGCGCCGTCTTGACGGCAAGCGCCTCCGACGGCTCCTGCAGGTCGGCCGTGTCGAGCTGGCTCAGATACCGCGACACGCTCTCCTCAATCTGCGCCAGCCGACGCTCCATCTTCGCGCGGGTGAAGTTCTTGTCCCGGTTGTTGACCGCTTTGAACTTGCTGCCGTCAATCGCGACGCTCGCCTGCGTCAGCAGGCCGATCGCTCGGCACAGCGCCACAAACTGCGCACACACCTTGCGGATCGCAGGTCCGTTATCCTTGCGGAAATCGGCAATCGTCTTGTGATCGGGAACCAGCCGACCGGTGAGCCACATCACCTCAACGTTGCGCCCCGCCTCACGCTCAAGCCGACGGCTCGATTGAACCCGGTTGAGATAACCGTAGATGTAGAGCTTCAGCAGCACCGACGGATGATACGAGGGCCGGCCGGTGGCCTCCGGATCAACCCCTTCGAACCGAAGCTCCGCCAGATCGAGCTCATCGACAAATACGTCAATCACACGAACCGGATTGTCCTCGCAAATCCAGTCTTCCAGGCACTCTGGAAATAGAGTGCTCTGCTGGCGGTCCATGCCCTCAATGAAGCGTCTCATCCCGATCACTCCGCAAATCGCGCAGGAATCATACGCTGAGAATCGCTTCCCTCAGCACGTTTTCACACAACCAAGACCCGAAGCGGTCATCCGCCAATTTGTCCGGGTCTATCTCTGAAACGAATAGATCGCTTTCCAATCGCGCTTCATGTCCATGACGGTCCAGCCCTTCGCCAAAGCCTCGTCCAGCGCCTTGTCGAGCTTGCCGATGTGGGATTTGCGGTCGTAAGCCCATTCGCGCTCGCCATCGGTGTGGTGCACGATGCCGGCAAAGCGCGGGCCAGTACCTGCCGCGGTCCATTGCAGCATCTGGAGGTCGCCGTCGGAATTTCCGAAGGCCAATATCGGCCGCCGTCCGATGAAGCGGTTGATGCCGACGGGCTTGCCCGGGCCGTCGTCGATGAACTCGACTTTCGGCAATTTCATTAGGATCGGCTTGCCGTCCGGACCGATCTGGAATTGTACCAGGCCGGACGACCCGACCACCTGCTCGGGCGGAATGCCGTACACCTTCTCCACCCACGGCCGCATAAACTCGATGCCGCCGCCCGACACAATGAAGGTCTTGAAGCCGTTGGCGTGCAGATAGGCGAGCAGCTCCAGCATCGGCTGGTAGACCAGATCGATGTAGGGCCGGTTGAAGCGCGGGTGTCACGCGGCGGCGATCCAGTCGAGCACCGTCTTGGTGAATTCCTCCGTCGTCATGCCGGCGTGCGTCGCCGCCGTGATCTGCAGCAGGCCCTTCTCGCCGGTTGCAGCGAGGGCCTTGATGTCCTTGTCGAGCACCGCCTTGAACGGCTGCTTGGTCTTCCACTCCGGATGCTGCGGCGCCATCGCCTTGATGCGGTCGAACGCGAACTGAAGTTGGAAATAGACCGGCTGCTCGCTCCACAGTGTGCCGTCGTTGTCGAAGGTGGCGATGCGATCGGCCACCGGTACGAAATCCGGCGCGCCCTGCGTGTTGACGCGCGCGACGAAGTCGGTGATGGATTTCTTCACTGCGCCGTCGTTCCAGGAGGGGAGAGCGTCGGATTGCGCCTGTACCTGTGCCGCGGCGCTGCCGGATAGGCACGGAGCAAGCAGAACCGCCAGTACCGCGCGCCGACTGGGAGCAGAGGGCATGGCTCAACTTCTCCGAATTCCGCGTCAACTCACCTGCTTCACCCCCACGGGTGCCCAGCTTCCGTCTAGAACGTCGACCTTCGGCCAATAGAGCCGGAGATTCATCGTGAACGGGCCGCTCGCGGGCGCTGGCAGCCAGTTCGACTCTTTGTCTTTGCCGGGGGACTCGCGCTGGATGTAGAGGTCGAGGGAACCGTCGGGATTGAATGCGAGCTTGTCGCGATCCCCGATGGCGTAACGATCAATCGAGTTGGCTGCGAAGAGTTGCTTCTCGTTGTACATCGTGAGCGACCAGAAGCCGTGCACGGGTGGCACCTGGTCCTTGTT
>WHTM01000082.1 GCA_009377755.1 Hyphomicrobiales bacterium
CTCCTCCAGCATCTTCCGCCGACGGCCGGCCAGCACGACGGAAAACCCGTCGGCGTACAGAGCCAGCGCCGACGCCCGCCCGATGCCGCTGCCGGCACCCGTGATGACCGCGATCTTCCCCGTAGCCTGCATGGCGCTATCCCCCATGGTGAATGTCAAACCTGGCGCGCATCCTCGACCCGGAACGCGGCCAGGGCAACCGGTGTCGGCGCATAAATTTAAACCACCTTTTTCCCTGATCGTCACTTATTCCTGGCCCCACAGACCCTCAAACGCAAGGTACTCGCCGCTCGCTCGATGATCTTTGCAGTCTGTCGACGGCCTCTGCTCCCAGAGTCATTGTTGTCATGAGGACCGGTGTCAGGGTGTCTAGGAGCCGGCCGGGTGAGTCGGCAGCCGGCCAGGAGCAGCCGGTCACCGGACTACACAACGGTCCTTCGCATGACCGGTTCAATCTGGAGCCTGCCAGATGCCCAATGCCCAACGGAAGCATCTCGGCCGGAGCTGACGATCGCGACCCGGTCGGCATGGGTCCGCAATGGGTTGCATAGCAGCCAGCGGGGAGTAAAGGCCCGAATGACTCATTGCCACTTCAGGCTATGGCCGGAACCGACCCGAAGGGGCCGGTTCCGTATTCCGAAAGTAGAGATCAAGCGGGCGACGAGACCGAGTGCAATCAAGTTGGCAGACTAGAAACGCCAAGCCCCGAAGCCTTTCTTAAGAAGGAAGGTAGACTACTTCGATACTCACTTGGCACGTACCTCTCTCGTGTTTGGCTCGCCGACGATATTTTCATCTTCCATCGAGCATCTGAACGGGGCTGATGCCACCGCTATTGGTCGAAACCAACTTCACTCAAGACACCAGGCTCGATCATGAGAAATTCAGGTTCACAGTGCTAGGCCGGCAAGTCCTTCGCGCACCAGTCGCGGTGTTGTCGTGGCTCGGGAGACAAGGTCCGCGTGCAGTCGCTGCGTTGATCGTCATCAGCATTGCGCTGCCACCGGTCGGCGCTGCGCTGAAGCCGTTTGTCACGGAAGCGGTCTTCTTGCTGTTGTGCATTGCCTTCGTTCAAGTGGACACGGGAGTGCTGAGGAGCCACTTGACGCGCCCCAAGCTTGTGCTTGCACTGACGATTTGGACATCTGTGCTGATCCCCATATTGTTCGGCGCAACTTATCTGATGTCTGGACTCAAGGAGCAGTCATTAGACCTCTATCTTGCGCTCGTGCTGCAGGCGGTTACGTCACCTTTGATGGCGGCGCCCGCACTTGCCGCGCTGATCGGATTAGACGAAACACTCGTGCTCTGCAGCATGGTGGCAAGCACCGTCTTATTGCCGTTTACTGCACCGCTGTTTGCTAGTGCATTCATTGGGCCTGCACTTACGCTGTCGCCACTCGCCCTCGCTCTTAAGCTGTTCGCGATATTGGCGGGTGCTGCTCTTATTGGTTTTGGCTTGCGTCGCATTGTCGGCATCCTTGCAATCAACCGAAACATTGATCCCATCAATGGCTTGAACATTGTCGTCTTGTTCATTTTCGTCGCGGCCGTTATGGAAGGGGTTGCCGCGCGTTTCGTCGCGACACCGATCACTACAATCGCCCTACTTGCGCTTGCGTTTGTTGTGTTCATCGCGATGCTGTTGCTGACGACTCTGGTCTTCACACTGGCGGGGTGGGAGAGCGCCCTCACCGCCGGACTGATGAGCTCGCAACGAAACGTTGGACTCATGCTCGCCGCAACCGCAGGGGACTTGCCTGATCTCACCTGGCTCTATTTCGCATTCTGCTATTTCCCCATGTACCTCTCGCCGCTACTGCTACAACCGTTGGTGCGACGGACGATCAGCCGTCAGCGCTCGGGGGCACACGACCGCGGCAGATGACGTAACCTATTTTTCGCATTCGAGGCGGCCTCGGCGGCGCACCCCGAGTTGCTCACGCCGCTGCTGCGCACGGCTTTAGCCTGCATGCCGGGGTGCGCTGCGGCGCGGATCAACGCAGAAACTCGAACGGCTGTGCCGGTACATCACCCGCCCTGCGATCGCCAACGAACGGCTCGAGCACGATGGCGAAGGTCGCGTCGTGCTGCGACTGAAGAGCGCCTGGCGCGGCGCCACGACACACATCAAGATGTCGGCGCAGGAGTTCATGCAGCACCTGGCCGCCCTGGTGCCGCGCCCGCGTCTGCACCTGATACGCTTCCACGGGGTGCTGGCGCCCAACGCCGCGCGGCGCGCCGCGATCGTCCCTGGGTTGCACGGCAGAATACTCGCATGCCCGCGCACGAACACCACGGGCACGACGCGCCGGCGCGCATGAGTTCTTCGCGGCTGCTCAAGCGCGTGTTCGATCTCGACCTCGAACACTGCCCGCAGCGCTGGGGCGAGCTCAGTGTCATCGCCGCCATCGAAGCGCCCGCGGTGATTATTAGCATCCTCACGCATCTGGGCTTGCCCGTGCGCCTACCTCCGCGCTCGCCAGCGCGGCCGCCGGTGCAACTCCGGGCGGCCTGATCCTCGAGGCAAAGACGGTTGTGCGACGGAGCCGAGGGTTTCGCTCGGCCCGCACTCGCGCGCCGCGGTCAGACTGCGTCAACGGGCAACGATTCAGGTCGATGCCTGGGGCGGATGGTAATCGAGAGGGGAGGGCTGGCGATATCGTTGCCCGCGGGGGGAAAAAGTGGTTTGAATTTCCTATACCCTGCCGAAGCCGTCTAACCGCCGCTAAAATCAAGATTGAGCCTGCTGGAGTCCGGCAATGACCAATGGAGATCTGTTCGCCGCCCGTTGGCGGGAGCTCGCAAAGGCTTTTCTGAAACTGGGGGCGACCAGCTTTGGCGGGCCGGCGATCATCGGCGTCATTCACTCCGAGCTGCAGGAAAGGCGCGGCTGGCTGACAAAGGAGCGCTTTCTCGAAGGGGTGTCCCTGGTGAACATGCTGCCGGGCGGGGCAGTCATGCAGCTTTGCATCTTTATTGGATACCAGCGCGCCGGCTGGCGCGGAGGTCTTCTCGCGGGCCTGGCGTTCCTCCTGCCGCCCACTTGCATCATGCTCGCGCTGACGCTGCTCTATGCGAGCTACGGCGCGTTGCCCATCATGCGCGACGCTCTGTACGGACTGGGCCCGGTCGTGCTCGGCATCTATATCGTTACCGTGATTCGCCTCGGAACTACGGCGCTAACCAATTCATGCCAAGTGGTTATAGCATGTGTTGCGGCCGTAACCGCTCGCCTTCACGCCGATTGGCATCGTTGGGATCCTGCTGTTGGCCGGCTGTGGGGGCGTCGCGTTATATCACTCCCCGAAATGGGGAGCGCTTGCCGCCTTTCCCGTGGCGCTTGCTCTGCTTGGGTGGCACTTTGGGAGCACCGTACTTCCGGCTCAGCTCGAGGCAATTGCCTTATCGAGCGATCGGGAGCCCGGCCTCCTGAGCATCGCAATTTTCTTCGCCAGTGTGGGAGCATTCACTTTTGGCGGCGGCATTACCATCGTGGCTTTCGTGCAAGAGCAAGTGGTGCACCAGCTGAAATGGCTCACGCCTCAAGAATTTCTTGATGGTCTCGCATTGGGCCAACTGGCGCCTGGACCGGTGCTCATGCTCGCAACTTATGTCGGCTACAAGCTTGCCGGCATTCCAGGAGCACTCGTCGGACAGATCGGGATCTACGTTCCGTCGTTTGCGTTGATGCTGTCGATCTTGCCGGTGCTTGCGCGCTTCCGCGACATTCGTTGGATCAAGGCGGCAATGAGAGGCGTGGGCGCGGGCGTCATTGGCGTGATTTCAGTATCCCTGCTCTATTTGATGCCTCACGCGGCGCCGGACGCATTTACCGCGACTCTGCTCGGCCTGACTGTCGCGGTGATGCTGGTATTTAGCCTGGGAGCCTTCCCTTTGATCATCGGGGGCGCGCTGGCCGGGATTGCGAGCGGCTACCGCCCGCTGCAACGGCTGAAGGAAATGGTGTGACCCGTTCGCTGTACTCGATGCTCCTTGCGAACACTATCGCAACAGGGGGAAGCGCCGTCTGCCCGGCGTCAACGATTTTGATCGGTCGCCTTCAAGATAATTGTCGTCGGCCACGCCGTTACCTCGCGATGGAAACGCTGTTCAATCCCGTTCCCGAGGAGGCAGTCGCCTGACACCCGGATGAGGCTACCGCCGAAGAAAGTGAGAAAGCTCGTTTACACAACCGAATGACCGCTTTTCGTTAGCGCCATAGGCAGCACGGGTCGCGAGTTGCCCGCGGCGTGGGGGAAAAGCCGGCGTTGGAAGCCTGTCCGTCGCCAACGTCCGCTGACTGACGGACAACGGCCACACGCTCGACGCTGATCGCCTGACCGCATGGGCCGAGGAGGAGACAACATCCACCTGGCTTGGCCGCACGGTATGCCAGAGCGACCCTTCATTTGGCGAAATCAATGGCAGGCGAAGCGCTACCGGCCTTGTTTAGCTATACGCGCAAGTAGGGCTGGAAGCTCTCCCATATGCGAGAAGTCTGTGGGCAAAGAGCCGCCGTCGTCGGGTGGGCCGAAACGCAACGCTTTCATACCGGCCGCTACGGCGGCCTTGATTCCAACGTCGCTGTCCTCAATGACGACGCACCGGCTCGGCGGAAAGCCCATCGCCATCGCCGCATGTAGGAAGAGGCCCGGCTCCGGCTTCCAGGATCCGACTTCGTATGAGCTGAAGATGTTTCCCCCAAAGTACGGAGCGAGTGCGGTGACCGCGAGTGCGCGGGCGATCTTCTCGCGGGGTCCGCTCGACGCAACGCACTTTGCGAACGGTGTGATCTGAAGCATCTCCAGCGCTCCCTGAGTCGGCCGCAACTGCGTATCGAAAAGGTATGCGACTTGGCTTCGGTAGATCGATTCGAAGTCGGCTAGAAGAGGTTTTCCGACCGTGCGGAGAGATCGGCCAAAATTGCGGCAAGCTTTAACCCGCGATAGCGCTGAACCAGTACGGCGACGGGAACTCCAATTTCGGGCAGAAGATCCAGGAAAGCCTGGTTGCAAAGCGTCTCGCTATCCACCAGCGTGCCGTCGAGATCAAAGATGACGCAGATATTGTTCACGACTGTCGCAATCGACTCGAGCTGCTGGGTAGCCCCTAGCGTTCGCGGGAAGGCAAAGCACGGGCACGCCGTAGCGCCTTTACCAGTATAGCGGGGTCATCCCGCAGCTGGGTGGTGTTGGTCCCGCACTGGCCGTGGCGTGATAGGGAGGAACCCATGTGTCGCTGAAGGAGCACAGGCGGCACCGTCCGAAAACCGGTGGACATCCGCCGTTCGCCCTTGTCAGACATTTGGCCGCACTGGCCGAGGGTCAGTCATTGGCAGACGCCGCCTTCACCCCAATTCGAAGGGGCCGCTCATCCAAGCGGGGCGCGGCGGTAGTGGTAACCGTAGAGACTGGTCTTGAGCCCGAGCCCACCGTAGAGCCTTACAGCCGGCATGTTGTCGGTCTGGACCTGCAGGCAGGCGGTATGGGCCCTCTGCTCCGCGCCCCAGGCGAGCAGCGATGTCACAACGCGCCGGGCGTAGCCGCGCTTTCGATAGGCGGGCCGGGTGATCACGGATTCGCACATGAAGAATCCGTCATGGATCGCACCGTAGGCGAGCGACGCAAGCTGGCCCTCGTGACGCAGAGCGACAAAGGCCGTGGGCAGCGCGATGGCGCCGACGATGGCGCGATAGGTGATCGCCCGCTCGCCAGTATGGCCTTGGGCGGCTGTCATGGTGTCGAGCCAGGCCGGCTCGGGCTTTACCGTCAGGAGGACGTCGGGATCGCGCGCCCGCACCGTCGCCTCGATAGGCGCGTGGAGGGTCGCGGTTTCGCCTTCGCTGGTGTAGCCGAGCCGGTCGAGCCGTTGCGTTACTGCGGGCTCGGTCGTCGACAGCACACGAAACAGCACCGGCCGCTCGGCGGCGCGATAGCGGCGCTCGCACTCGGCCATCGTCGTCTCGAGATCGCGGATCGGTGTATGGCGCGGATTGGCCGAGTTGGCCCGTCGACTGACCCCGGGCGCGAATTGCAGCAGCCAGTCGCCGACCGTCTGGATCATACGGGCGAAGAGCCATTCGAAAGGGCAACAGCCCGTTTCGAATCGCACCGCGTGCTACACTTTTCGCGCGAGTCATGGAACTCCGGCACGTGCCGGCCTACGGAGGATATGGGCGATGGCATACGATCTACTGATAAGGAACGGTTCGATCGTCGATGGGTCCGGCATACCGGCATTCCGCGGCGACGTTGGGGTCAAGAACGGAAAGATCGCCGAAATCGGCAAGCTGTCGGGCCCTGCTCAGAAGACCATCGACGCCGACGGCCGCGCCGTCAGCCCGGGCTTTATCGACAATCATTGCCATTACGACGCTCAGGTCACATGGGACCCCCTGTGCACCTTCTCGCCCGAGCACGGCGCAACCAGCGTGATCTTCGGCAATTGCTCGCTAAGTCTCGCGCCGGTGCGCAAGGGCACCGAGGAGCGGCTCGCCGAGTTCCTCTCCTATGTCGAAGCGATCCCGATGTCGGTGCTGAAGACCGTCGATTTCGACTGGGAAACGATCCCGCAATACATGGACCATGTCGACAAGCGGCTCGGCATCAATGTCGGCAACCTGATCGGCCACACCGCAGTGCGCCACTACGTGATGCGCGACGATTGCCAGAAGCCCGGCGCCACCGAAGAGCAGATCAAGCAGATGCAGGATGTCGTCCGGCAGGGCATGCAGGCCGGCGCGCTCGGCCTCAGCGTGTCGCGCGAGAAGGGGCACTTCGATCCGCAGGGCGTGCCGATCCCGGCGCTATGGGCCGACGAGAAGGAGATCTTCGCGCTCGCCGACGTGCTGCGCGAGATCGGCACCGGCACGATCCAGTGCGGCGGCGGCCAGTATGTCGAGCTGAAGGACGGCATGATGCGGCGCCTCGCCGCAGCGACCGGCCGCATGGTCGTCTACAACAGCCTGTCGCAGACGATGCGCCGCCCGGATGAGTGGAAGATCCATATGGCGCGCGTCGAAGAGACCGCGGCGATGGGCATCCGCGCCTATCCGATGTGCAGCCCGAACCGGGTGACGCAGGACTTCACGATGAAGAACTCGCAGGTCTTCCGCGGCCTGCCGACCTGGCACCCGATCCTGCTGATGTCGGACAAGGAAAAGCTGCGGCTTTACGCCGACCCGGAAACCCGTGCCAGGCTTCACGAGGAAGCGGTCGTCAACAAACCCGACAGTGCGGTCGGAATCTCGAAAACTTGGTGGAACTACATCTGGGTCAACCAGCCGGTGCTGGAAAAGAACAACTGGATGCAGTTCAAGAACATCGGCGAAATCGCCAAGCAGCAGGACAAGCGCGTGATCGACGCGTTCCTCGACCTTGTCGTCGAGGAGAAGCTCGAGACGCGCTTCCTGCAGGCCGAGAACAACATCGATGACGAGGCATTGAAAAAGATTCTGACGCACCCGAACGCGGTGATCGGCCTCGGCGACGGCGGGGCGCACGTGCAGTTCCATGGCGGCTACGGCTACCTTACCAAGCTGCTCGGCGAATGGGTGCGCGAGAAACGGGTAATGACCCTGGAGCAGGCGGTGCGCCGGCTGACCTTCGACTCGGCTTCGGCCTTTGGCCTGTACGACCGCGGCCTGCTCCGGCCAGGCATGGCCGCCGACATCACACTGTTCGATCCGGCCACGGTGAAATGTGGGCGCGAGACCGTCGTGCATGACTTCCCGGCAGGCGGCTGGCGCATCAAGGAATCGGCGGAAGGTATCTTTGGCACTGTCGTCAACGGCCAGGTGCTGTACGAAGAGGGCAAGTACACCGGCGCCCTGCCCGGCAAGGTGCTTCGCAACTCCTATTACGAGCAGAACCGCCGCAGCAACGCCTGAACTTTGTGTCATGCAACGCAAAGGGCCGCTTCTGCGGCCCTTCTTGTTTTCATGCCATCGGCAACTCGCGACCCCGCGCTCACGTTCGATCGCCTCCGAAGCGGCCCCGAGCCTCGACGGCTGCGGCGAGCGCAAGGGCACGGTGCGTCCCGGCATCAACACCGAAACCCATGCCGACGAGATTGCCCAACTGCTCGGCACAGGCGGGCGTGAAAAGACCTGCCCGAAACTGCCGGCGATCGTCGCTTCCAGTCAGGCTTGAACGATCACGCCGGCCTGCAGGAGCCGCTCGATCGTCGCCGCGGCAATGCCCGCGGCGCGCAGCACCTCGACAGTGTGCTGCCCGATCTCCGGCGCGAGTGTCGGTGGAACCTTCTCCTGACCGCCGATCTGGAGCGGGCTCGACACGGTGAGCGAGGCCCCGGCACGCGGATCGTCGATGGGCACCAGCGCGCCGCTTGCCCGCATCTGCACGTCATGCGGAATGTCGTCGAGCGTGGCGACCACGCCGAACGCGACACCGGTCTTGTCGAGGATCGTGGACCACGCCGCCCAGTCTTTGGTCGCGAACCACGCGTCGAGGATGGCGGTGAGGGCGCGGGCGTTCGCGCGGCGGTCGATCGTCGCTGCGAAGCGAGCATCGGTGAAGAGATCCTCGCGGCCGATCCCGCGGGCGAAACTCTCCCAGTGACGCTCGTCGCCCGTGATGTTCAGCATGAACCAGCGCCCGTCTGCGCAGCGGTAGAGGTTGGCCAGCGCACTGGCGGCCTCCTCGCGCGGCGGGCGCACCTCGGTGCGCGCCCCGCAGAGGATGCCTTGCACGGGAGTGGCGTTCATCCAGAGCCCGTTGGCCATCAGCGACGTGGCCACCATGGTGCCCCGCCCGGTGCGCTCGCGATGGTAGAGGCCGGCCATGATCGCCGCGAACAGCGCCGTGCCCGTCGGATGGTCGCCCATGCCGGGCAGCGAGCGCGCAGGCGGCACGTCGGCAGAGGCGCGGACGAGATCCATCAGGCCCGTGCGGGCCCAGAGCGCGATGCTATCGTAGCCGGGCTTGGCTGCCTCCTCGCCTGTCTCGCCGTAGGCGGTGATCGACCCATAGACCAGACGCGTGTTGAGCGGCGCCAAGTCTTCGTAGCGGACGCCCAGCCGCGCCCGAGAGTCCAGCGGCGCGTTGGTGACGAAGACGTCGACGTCGCGCACGAGCCGGTGCAGGAGATCCTGCCCGTCCTTCGTGCGCAGGTCGATCGCCACGCTGCGCTTGGAGCGATTGTCGACGATCCACGGATAGTTGTACGGGCTCGGAGGATGGCTGGCGCCGCGCACGCGGTAGATGTCCCCGCTCGGCGGCTCCACCTTGATGACGTCGGCCCCGAAATCCGCCATGATGGTCGTCGACACGGGTCCCGCAATGAAGTTGGCCGCGTCGATCACGCGGATGCCGTCGAGAAGACGCGTCATGGTCAGATCTCCTCCAGGAGGCCGCCCCCAATGCGAGGAGCGATGTCATGCGCCAGGGAAAGGATACAGTGACTCGCTGCGCGCAGTGGGACGACGGGCCGTTCTACAATCGCCGGCATCAGCGAGGCGCAATCCCGTTGGCCCACGGGACGACGTGATCGACACATCGTGAAGGAGGTCTTCATGCCTCTCGCCCCGGATCGCGTGGACTATTCTCCGATCATCGATCGGCCGGTCATCCGATGGCCGAATGGCGCGCGCGTCGGGTTCTGGGTCGCGCCGAACATCGAGCACGACGAATACCTGCCGCTGCTCGACGGCTCGCGCAATCCATGGCCGCGCACGCCGCCGCCCGACGTGCAGCAGTATTCGCTGCACGAGTACGGCAACCGCGTCGGCTTCTGGCGGATCCTGGAAGTGCTCGATGCCTTCGGCATTCGCTGTTCGACCACGCTCAACGTCGGAGTGCTGGAGCACTTTCCGGACATCGCGGAGGCGATGCTCGCGCGCGACTGGACATTCGTCAACCACGGCTTCTACAACACCCGCTTCATCACCACGTTCTCGGAGGAGCAGGAGCGCGAGTTGCGAATTGCAGTTCCATGGGCGACCGATCCACGTACCGCAGGAAGGGTCTCTGTGGCCTGCGGCTGAATTCCTGGCGTGGAACGCGAAGAACGTGTTCAAGGTGCCTGCACGGCAAGTCGTGACCGCTACACCCCGCGCAACACGCTGAACTCCCGGAAGAGCCGACGGGCAGGGGCTTCTCCAGCTTCCAGACGATCTTCATGGTCGGTCGCCGTCTGGCAGTTTTCAGGCCCCCATTCAACTCGTCCCTCGTGCCGTTCGATGGCGCCTCGAAGACATCGAGGCGTGGCGCGATGCGCTTGAGCGTCCGCACCAAGTGATTGGCACCTGTTTCTCGACCAAACTATCCAGTCCAGGCCGCGTGCCGTTCGGTGCACTTCGATGACATTGAGCGGTGGGAATGCGCTGACGATCGGGGGAAGGTGACAGCACGCATTCACGTCTTCGAAAGCCGGTACTCGACCTTGTTGTTC
>WHTM01000008.1 GCA_009377755.1 Hyphomicrobiales bacterium
GGCTCAAGTCGAGGTGGATGAAATAGAACGATGAGCCGATCCAGGCGATGCCGGCGATCACGTGCACCCAGCGCACCATGGCGCTGAGCCATTCGAGCAGGATGACGTCCACGCGGAGGCGCCTCAGTGACGGGCCGGCGTTGGGGAAGATGGCAGAGGGGGGATGGAGGGGGCAAGGGGAGGGGGTGATTTGGTCGGCGTACCTCGTCAAATCCTTTGAAGACTTCGGATCGCAGCGTCGATCCTTCGCTCCAAGCGCTTGCTGCTGGGGAAACTGGCCTACGAATCGATGTAGGAAACCGCCGTTGCTGACTGGTGAGTCAAGCGGCTTGCCTTGCCTATGCCCGCGATGTGTTGAGGTCGGAAGAGGTCTATCCGAGCGTCGATGCGCTTTCTGGCCAATGAGAATATCCCCGGCGACGCGGTGGCCGCGCTTGAGGCGGCCGGCCACGACGTGGTTTGGGGTCGCACCGCGACGAACGGGGTGAGCCGTTGCGTGTCGTGGCGACGGACCCGCGCGTTTGGTTCGCTCATAAGCTTTGGCTTTCGAAGCGGATGGATCGTGATCCTATCAAACGGAAGCGCGACGAGGCGCAAGCACAGACCATCGGCCAAGTTGTTGCGGAGCATCTGCCGCATCTTTCATTCGTCCAGGACCAGATGCGCATGCTTCCAAAGACGGTGTTCGACGAAGCCGCCCCGCTGTTCTCGACCGCGGGGAGATGACGTGCCATGAGTGGATGGCAACGGAACATCTTTCATGACCTCTCCTCGGCGCATGCCGATCTTCGACGGCCACAACGACGCTTTGCTGCGCCTTTACCGGCGCGGCAGCGCGGACGCGCCGCGGGCGTTCCTCGAAGGCGAGGCCAAGGGCCACCTCGATCTTCCGAAGGCGCAGCAAGGGGGATTTGCCGGCGGATTGTTCGCGGTGTTCGTGCCGCCGGCGAAACGGGCCAATGGCGCCAACGCCGAAGCGCCGTCTCAAAACGGCGCCAACGTCGAGCCACTGGCGCGCAGCACCGACCTTGGCGCGCCGCTGCCGCCCCCCATCGACGTGGCGCCGGCGCAGAAGGTCACCTTCGGCATGGTGTCGCTGCTCGCGCGCATCGAGCGGGAGTCGCAGGGCCGCGTCGGCATCTGCCGCACCGTCGACGATATTCAGCGGTGCCTGACGGACGGCGTGTTGGCGGCGGTGCTGCATATCGAAGGCGCGGAGGCGATCGACGAGAATTTCGAGCTGCTGGACGTGTTGTATCAGGCAGGGCTTCGCTCGCTCGGCCCGGTGTGGAGCCGGCCCAATGCGTTCGGGCATGGCGTGCCGTTCCGGTGTCCGTCGTCGCCCGATACTGGGCCGGGTCTGACCGACCTCGGCAAGGACCTGATCCGCGCCTGCAACCGATTGCGGATTCTGGTCGACCTCTCGCACCTCAACGAACGCGGATTCTGGGACGTCGCGGCAATCAGCGATGCGCCGCTGGTCGCCACGCATTCCAATGCGCATGCGTTGAGTCCGCATTCGCGCAATCTCACCGACGAACAATTGGCGGCGATCGGCAAGACCGGCGGTCTCGTCGGCGTCAATTTCGCGGCGAGCTTCCTGCGCGAAGATGGCCGGATGGATGCGGACACGCCGATCGAGCTGGTGATTGATCACCTCGAGCACCTGCTCAAACATGTCGGCGAGGACGGCGTCGGCTTCGGCTCCGACTTCGACGGCGCCAGGATTCCGGCGGGGCTTGGCAATGCCGCTGGACTGCAAAATCTGGTGGAGGTTCTGCGGACGCGCGGCTACAGCGAGGCGCTGATCGACAAGGTGTGTAGCAAAAATTGGCTGCGTGTGCTGGGACAAACATGGGGCGAAGTGCGTGGGGAGCGTGGGGTGGGTTAGCGCACAGCGCGTAACCCACCAAAGGAGCGAAGAGCGGTTGGTTAGGGCCGGAGCCTGTGCGTGGACAACGGTGGGTTACGGCGCGCCGCGCCTAACCAACCCTACGATCCCCGCAGCAACGGGATGGCTGTGTCAGCTTCCGCTTCCGGAAGGGACCTCACGTCTGACCGCGCGTAAGATGATCTTCAAATCGAGCCAAAGTGACCACTTTTCGATGTATTCGAGATCATAGTCGATGCGGGACACGCCGCTCAGGTCGTACACTCATTTCACGTCCTTGAGCCGCGCCGGAACAACGTCGCGCAACGCCTCCATTGCCACCGGGTTGGTCTTAGGAAGATCGTATGGGTAGCCTTGCGGCTGCTGGGCGCCGACGCGGATCTCCGTCACGACGGGCCTCGATTGCTGGACGGATGGGCCCGACACGCATAGAGTGACATTCGCCGAAGGCGAATGGGGATTCGGCGGACGCGTGTAAACGGCAGGCGGCGAGAGCCCACTCATGCGTGCAACGAACTGCAAGGTCCTGCTGGTCTATCCTCGGTTCAACTCCGCATCCTTCTGGAACTACAAAGAGACCTGCGAGGCGGTCGGCGCGCGCCACCCGGCTGCTCCGCTCGGCCTCATCACCGTCGCGGCACTGCTCCCGCCGGATTGGCCGGTCCGTCTGATCGACCAGAATACCCGAGAGCTCACGGCCGAGGACATCGACGCGGCGGACCTCGTCATGACCGGCGGCATGCTGCCGCAGCAACTCGCCGCGCTGGCGGTCATCGAACTCTGCCGTTCACGCGGCAAGCCGGTCGCCGTCGGCGGACCGGACGTGACCTCTAGTCCGCATGTCTACCAGAACGCCGATATCCGCGTGCTCGGAGAGGCGGAGTCGGTGATGGGCTCCTTCGTCAGCGCCTGGAACGCGGGCCTGCGGCAAGGCGTCTTCGAGGCGGAGAAGTTCAAGACCGACGTCACCCGCAGCCCTGTCCCGCGCTTCGACCTGCTGAAATTTCGCGATTACATCCATGTGGGCGTACAATATTCGCGCGGCTGCCCATTTACCTGTGAGTTCTGCGACATCATCGAGCTGTACGGCCGGGTGCCGCGGGCAAAGACCACGCCGCAAATGCTGGCCGAGCTCGACGAGCTCTACGCGCTCGGCTACCGCGGCCACGTCGACTTCGTCGACGACAACCTGATCGGCAACAAGAAGGCGCTCAAGCAATTTCTTCCCGACCTGATCGCCTGGCAGCGGGCGCATGGATTTCCGTTCGAGTTCTCGACCGAGGCATCGATCAACCTGGCGGACGACGGGAAACTGCTCAGCCTGTTGCACGATGCCAATTTCTTCGCGGTCTTCGTCGGCATCGAGAGCCCGGACGCGGATACGCTGGTGGCGATGCAGAAGAAGCAGAACACCCGCCGCAGTCTCGCGGACAGCGTCCACAAGATCTACGCCGCCGGGATCTCGGTCTATGCCGGCTTCATTCTCGGATTCGACAGCGAGCACGGCAGCATCGCCGAACCGATGATCGACTGCGTCGAAGCAACATCGATTCCGGTCTGCATGGTGGGACTGCTGTACGCGCTGCCGAACACGCAACTGACGCGCCGGCTGATCCGCGAGGGCCGGCTGCATGTCGGCCACGATGTCGCGGAGGCGCGGCCGGTGACCGATCAATGCACCGGCGGCCTCAACTTCGAGACGGCGCGGCAGCGGCGGGATATCCTGCTGGACTACACGCGGGTGCTCAAAGGAATCTACGATCCCGAGGCCTATTTTGCGCGGGTGCGCCGGGTCGGACGAATGCTCAAGCGCGCGTCGCTGACGCAACGGCCAGCGGAATCGACCGGCATGGGCCAGCCGGAACGCACGCGCGGCATGTTCGAGGGCGTAACGCTCTTCGACATGAAACGGCTGGCGCGGATCATGTGGCGCGTCAGCACGCGGCATCCCGGGCTCCTGCCGCACTTCCTGCGCACGCTCCATGACTGCCTCCGGCACAATCCGGGCGCAGTCAAGAGCGTGACCATCATGTTGGCGCTCTACCTGCACCTGGGACCGTTCGCTCGGCAGGTCGTCGGCGATATCGAGCGGCTGATCGTACGGATCGAGCGAGGCGACTGGTGGTCGCCTAACCTCGTTCCGGCGACCATGGACGACGTACAGGATAGGGCCGTCGCGGCTGGCTGACGTCGCTCGGAAGACAGGTTGAGCCGGCCGAGGTCATCACCGCTCAAAACCGATAAAACCCCGCCGGCGTGTCGACCATGATCTTGCGGCGCATGGCGTCGTCGGTGACCCAGTCGCCGAAGGCGTCGACGAGATCGCTGTCGTTGGGATTGACGATATACTTGTTCGGGTGCGGCCAGTCGGTGCCCCACATGATGCGCTCGGGCGCAGCGTCGATCAGGGCCTGCGCCATCGGCTTCACGTCGTCATACGGCGGCAGGTCGGTTTTGCTGACGCGGTTGGCGCCGGAAACCTTGATCCAGGTGTTCCCGCGGCGCATCAGCTCCAGCAGCGCCTGGAACCCCGGCGCCGCCACGCCGGCGGTCGCCGGCTGATAGGCGAAGTGGCCGATCGACATCGGCACGGTGAGCGCGGCGAACACAGGCATCAATTCGACGATGTCCTTACCCGGAAACAACCACTCGATGTGCCAGCCGAATGGCCGGATGCGCGCTTCAAGATCGCCAATCTTGTCGAGCGTGATCGGCATGCCGCCCTTGTTGTCGGTGTTGAGCCGCACGCCGCGTGCGCCGGCCTTATCGAGCGCGGCGAGTTCGTTATCGGTGATGTCCATCGTGATCGCCACCACGCAGCGCGCACGGTTCGGCGGCGCGCCGTTGAGCGCCTCCATGCCGTCGAGGATCGCCGCATTGTCGGTGCCGTAGACCGACGGCTGGGTGAACACCACCCGGTCGACGCCGAGCGTCGCGTGCAGGTGCTCGAGGTCGGTGAGTGTCGAGTCGGGCGGATTGTAGCCGCGGCTGGGGGAGAGCGGGTAGCGTTGCTCGAACACGTGAACGTGCGTGTCGACCGACCCCTTGGGCAGGCCGATGCTTGGCCTACGGGGGTGTCGGTCGGGGGGTAAGCAATCTCTGATGTCGCTGGCCATCGTTCTGCCCTTGTCATCCCGCGGCGTGTCCCTGCGGCGGCCATGTCAATGCAGGTCTACGCGGCGGGACGCAAGAGCCCCCTGGCCGCACCAGAGCTGTCCGGCCGTTTTTGATATGGTCGCGTCGAACGTGCTATTGCTGGATCTTGGGTTGACTGCAGACGAAACGCGGCAGACCGAGGAGACCATGTCGTCCCCCACCTGGAGTGGCCGCGCATTTTCGCTACGTGCCATCCTGTTTGCGACCGCGATCGTCGCCACGCTGCCGACTCTGGTGTTCTCTGGAATCCTGCTGCTGCGCTATGCGGAGAGCGAGCGGGCGCGGGCCGAGCGGGCGCTGATCGAAAGCACGAGGGGGATCGCGCGCGCCATCGATGCGCAGTTCATCGCGGCGGAAGCCGCGCTGCTTGCGATGCGCGGCTCGCAGTACCTTGAGTCCGGCGATCTGTTGGCGTTTGAAGGTCGGTTGCGGCGCACGGCGACCGAAACCGGACGCCACTTCCTCCTGGTCGAGCCGAACGGGCAACAGGTGATCAACACCTTTCTGCCGCGGGGGCGGCCGCTGCCGCGCTACGACGAGGCCTTGTGGGCGCCGGTCTTCAAGGAGCGCCGCGTCCATGTGACCGACGTCTTTGCGGGTGCCAGCAGCGGGCAACTGCTCGCCGGGGTTGGCGTTCCGGTTATACGCAACGGCCAGGTTGCATGGGCGCTCGCCTCGGGACTGTTCGCGAAGGATTTTGCCCGTCTGCTGGATGAGCCCGGCATGCCCAGGGACCGGATCGTGTCGATCGTCGACCGGGACGGACGGCACCTCGTCCGCTCACACAACAACGAGCAGTTCGCCGGCAAGCCGCTGGTGCCGATCCTGATCGAGCATATGCGGACGGGGGGCACCGGGACGCTGCCGACGACCTCGCTGGAAGGCATTCCGCTGATCTCGACGGTGCAGTACGCGCCGCGCAGCAATTGGGCGGCCGCCGCCGGGCTGCCGGAGGCGCTGCTCAGCGCGCCGGTGTGGAAATCGATGTCCTATCTGCTCGGGACCGGCATCCTGATCGCGGCGGCGGCGTTGCTGCTCGCCTTCCTGGTGGCGCACCGGATCGATCGCGCGATGAACTCGCTGACAATGGCGGCGGCGGCCGTCGGCCGCGGAGACATGGTCGACCCACTGCACTCGCCGGTGTCCGAGGCGAACGTCGTTGCCGACGTCCTGGCGCACGCGTCGCGCGATCTCCATGCCCTGACGGCGTCGCTGGAAACCAGGGTCGCCGCGCGAACCGCGGAATTGTCCGATGCCAACGCCAGGCTCGTCGCTGAAATGCAGCGGCGTCGGGAGAGCGAAGCGCGCGTGGTGCAGATGCAGAAGATCGAGGCGATCGGGCAGCTCACCGGCGGCATCGCGCACGACTTCAACAACATGCTGGCGATCGTGCTCGGCAGCCTGCGTCTGTTGCAGCGGCGGCTGCAGCGCGGCGAGACCGACGTGCAGAAATTCATCGACGGCGCAATCGAGGGCGCAGAGCGGGCCGCGAGCCTGACGGCCCGGCTGCTCGCCTTTTCCCGCCAGCAGCCGCTTGCACCTGAAATCATCGCCGCCAACAAGCTGATCGCCGGAATGGGGGAGATCCTGCGCCGGACCATTCCTGAAAGTGTGCAGATCGAAACCGTGCTTGCCGGCGGACTCTGGCGCACCTACGCCGATGTGCAAGGGCTTGAGAACGCCATCATCAACCTTGCCGTGAATGGCCGCGATGCAATGGCTGCAATGGCTAACGGAGGCAAGCTGACGATCGAGACCGCCAACGCCCACTTCGACGAGGCCTATGCCGCAGCGCATGCCGAGGTCAAGGCCGGCCAGTATGTCATGATCGCCGTGACCGATACCGGCGTCGGCATGCCGCAGGAGATCGTCGGCCGCGCGTTCGATCCGTTCTTCACCACCAAGCCGGCGGGTTCCGGCACCGGATTGGGGCTGAGCCAGGTGCATGGCTTCATCAAGCAATCGGGAGGCCACGTCGCCATCTACAGCGAAGAATCGCAGGGGACGACGGTCAAGCTCTACCTGCCCCGCCTGTCCGGTGCCGCCTCCCAGGCTACGGCGGAACGGGCGACTCCGGCACGTATTTCGCACGCCGAGACCGGTGCGACAATTCTGGTGGTCGAGGATGATCCCGACGTGCGAAAGATGACGGTCGATATGCTGCAGGACATGGGATACGCCACGCTTGAAGCCGACGGCGGCGCTGCCGCATTGCGGGAATTGGACGTCCACCCGGAAGTCGCGCTGCTGTTCACCGACGTGGTCATGCCCGGCATGAACGGCCGCCAGTTGGCCGAGGAAGCCTTGCAGAAGCGGCCGGATTTGGCCGTGCTGTTCACAACGGGCTATACCCGCAACGCCATCGTTCATCACGGGATACTCGATTCCGGCGTTCACGTTCTCACCAAGCCGCACACCTATGAAACGCTTGCCGACAAGGTGAGCGACTTGCTTCGGTCGAGGTCCGCCGCACGTGACGACCGCGCCTGAAGGCACTTTCGGTCCGCGCATCCTCGCGCTCGCCGATCATCTGGCCGAGTATTCCGACTCCGCCCACGGCCTCACGTGCCTTTACCTCACGCTCGCGCATCGCACCGTCGCCGCCGAACTGCGCAGGCTGATGCAGGCGGCCGGGATGGAGGTGACCATCGACGCCGCCGCCAATGTGGCCGGGCGCTGGCGTTCGGATGCGCCCGGCGCCAAGGCGCTGATCGTCGGCTCGCACTACGACACCGTGCGCGATGCCGGCAAATACGACGGCCGCCTCGGCATTCTCGCCGCGCTGGTCGCGGTGGAAGCGCTCAGGGACGAAGGGCGGCGGCTGCCGTTCCACCTCGACGTGATCGCGTTTTCCGAGGAGGAGGGGGTGCGCTTCTCCGCGCCCTACATCGGCAGCAGCGCGATGGCCGGCCGTTTCGATGCGCGGCTGCTGGCGCGGCGCGACGCAGCGGGCTTCGCGCTCGCCGATGTGATCCGAGAATCCGGGCTCGATCCGGCCGCGATCCCGGCGCTGGCGCGACGCCGCGATGACTTGCTCGGCTATCTCGAAGTTCACATCGAGCAGGGGCCGGTGCTGCTGGCGGAAGACCTCTCGGTCGGGATCGTGACCGCGATTGCCGGCGCGGTGCGCCGCAAGGTGACGATCGCCGGCGAGGCGGGGCACGCAGGCACCGTGCCGCTGGCGCTGCGCCACGACGCGGGGCTGGCAGCGGCCGAACTCATTCTGTTCGTCGAGCGGCGCTGCCAGGCGTCCCCCGGCATGGTCGGCACCGTCGGCCAGCTCGGCGTCCCGAACGGCGCCATGAACGTGATCCCGGCGCGCTGCGAATTGTCCTTGGATGTCCGTGCGGGCGACAGCGCCACGCTCGACGCGGCGATGACCGATATCGATGCCGAGATGGCGCGCATCGCGCAAGCGCGCGGTGTGAGCTTCGAGTCCGAAGAGGTGGTCTGCACGCCGGCGGTTGCGTGTGCCCCGTGGCTGCAGCAGCGGCTTGCGGCCGCAGTTGAGGGCGCCGGCGTGACGCCACGGTATCTCATGAGCGGCGCCGGGCACGATGCGGTGATGTTCGATGGCTTGACCGCGGTCGGCATGCTGTTCGTGCGCTGCGGCAACGGCGGGGTGAGCCACAGCCCGCGCGAGACCATCACCGCCGAGGACGCCGACATCGCCGCCCGCGTGCTCATCAACACGCTCCTGAACATCCGGCCCGATCATGCCCATGAGTGATGACATCGATCGCTTCATCGACAGCGATTTTGCGCGCGAGACCGCGTTCCTCGCCGAGCTCGTGAAGGTGCCGAGCGACAATCCGCCCGGCGACTGCGCCGCACATGCGGCACGGGCGAAGGACTTGCTCGAGGACCTCGGCTTCCAGGTCGAGGCGCACAAGGTGCCGGAGGCGACGGTGCGCGCCGCCGGGATGCTCAGCATCACCAATCTGATCGTCCGCCACCGCTTCGGCGCGGGGCCGGTGGTGGCGCTCAACGCCCACGGCGACGTGGTGCCGCCCGGGCTCGGCTGGCGCCACGATCCCTATGCGGCGGTGGTTGAGGACAGCGAGCACGGGCCGGTGATGTTCGGGCGCGGCGTCGCGGTGTCGAAATCGGATTTCGCCACCTATGCCTGGGCACTGCTGGCGCTCAAGGCTGCGGCGGCGCAGGGGGCACCGCTGGGCGGCACCGTGGAACTGCACTTCACCTACGATGAAGAGTCGGGCGGCGACATCGGCCCGAAGTGGCTGCTCGACCAGGGGCTGACGCGGCCGGACTTCGCCATCGCCGCCGGCTTCGCCTACGCAGTAACGACGGCGCACGACGGCTGCCTGCATCTGGAAGTGACCGTCACCGGCAAGCAGGCACACGCGGCGATGCCGGACACCGGCGTCGACGCGCTGGAGGCAGCGGCCGGCGTGCTCGCAGCGCTGTACGAGAGCCGCGGCAAGCTGGCAGAGGTGCGATCGCAGGTGCCGGGGATCGTGTCGCCGACCCTCAACATCGGCTTGATCAAGGGCGGCATCAACACCAACGTGGTGCCGGACCAGGTGACGTTCCGTCTCGACCGCCGGATCATTCCCGAGGAAGCGCCGGACAAGGTCGAGGCCGAGCTGCGCGCGTTGATTGCCAAAGCGGGCAAGCGCTATCCGAAGGCATCGCTGGAGGTGCGCCGCATCCTGCTCGCCGGTCCGCTGGTGCCGCAGCCCGGGTGGGAGACGCTTGCCGGCGCGCTCCAGCGTCACGCCCGCGACGTGCTCGGCATCGATCCGCCGGTGGTCGGCGTGCCGCTCTACACCGATGCCCGGCATTACGCGGCGCGGGGAATTCCGATCGTGCTCTATGGCGCGGGGCCACGCTCGATCCTGGAGGCGAACGCGCACAATGCCAACGAGAATCTGCGGCTCAACGACCTGAAGGCGGCGACCAGGATCGTGGCGCGGGCGGTGGCCGAGCTGTTGATGCCAAGGTAACACAACAGTGTGTCCCGGGCGCAGCGCAGCATGCAATGATGTGCCGCAGAACCGGACCCCGCATCTGCGGTGCACCGCCATAGCGCGTCGAAGACGCGCGTAAACGCGCTTATGGCGCTGCACCGCGTGCGGGGAACGCCTTCAGGAATAGGACCGAGCGTGCGGCGAGAGATCAGTTTCCTGAGACGAGGTCGAGAGGTGCGCCTGCGCGACGGCGCGCTTACGCTGACGCTGCTCGACTATCTGCGTCTGACCGAGCGCGCGACCGGCACCAAGGAAGGCTGCGCCGAAGGCGACTGCGGCGCCTGCACGGTGGTGCTGCGGCGAAGCGTTGGCGGCGGGTTCGTCTATCAGCCGGTGAACGCCTGCATTTTACTGGCGGGCCAGGCGGACGGCGCCGATGTGATCACGGTCGAGGACCTCGCGGACGGTGCGACCCTGCATCCGGTGCAGCAGGCGATGGTGGAGCAGCACGGCTCGCAATGCGGCTTCTGCACGCCGGGATTCATCATGGCGCTGTTTGCGCTCTATCATGCGCAGCGAGACGCGCCGCTCGACCGTGCCGCGGTGAACGACTGGATCGCCGGCAATCTCTGCCGCTGCACCGGCTACCGGCCGATCGTCGATGCGGCGCTCGCGTCGTGCGGCGGTGTTGCGACCGATCGCTTCGCCACGCAGGAGGCGGAGGCCGCGCGCGCGCTGGCGGCGATTGACGGTGAGGATGACGTGTTCGCCGGTAGCGACGAGCGCTTCTTCGCGGCACCGGCAAGCATCCCAGCGTTGGCGGCGCTCTATGCGAAACATCCGGATGCGGTGCTGGTCGGTGGCGCGACCGATGTCGGCCTGTGGATCACCAAGCAATTCCACGAGCTGGCGAAGATCATCTGGCTGGGGCGTGTGCGCGGGCTTGACGCGATCGACGATGTGGCCGACGCGATCACCTTCGGCGCGACGGCTTCGCACGAGGCGGCCATTCCGCATCTCGCGGCCATCGATCCCGATCTCGGCGAGCTGATGCGGCGCTTCGCCGGCAAGCAGATTCGCAGCGTCGGCACCATCGGCGGCAACATCGCCAACGGCTCGCCGATCGGCGACACACCGCCCGCGCTGATCGCGCTCGGCGCGACGCTGGCGTTGCAGAAAGGCGATGTCGTGCGCCGCATCCCGCTGGAAGACTTTTTCCTTGCCTATGGCAAGCAGGATCGGACCGCCAGCGAATTCGTGCGCGCCGTGCAGGTGCCGAAGCTCAAGGTCGATGAGCGCTTTCGCTGCTACAAGATTTCCAAGCGGTTCGACCAGGACATTTCCGCCGTGATGGGTGCGTTCAAGGTGACGCTGGCAGGCGCGCGGATCGCGGCTGCGCGCATCGCCTTCGGCGGCATGGCGGCGACGCCGAAACGGGCACTTGCGGCGGAAGCGGCGCTCGCCGGCGCTGATCTTGGCGATGCAGGAAGCTGGCAGGCGGCTCTGGCCGCTCTAGCGGATGATTTCTCGCCGATCACCGACCAGCGCGCCAGCGCGGATTATCGCCGCGACGTGGTGCGCGCACTGTTGCGCAAGGCCTTGATGGAAACGGCCGGCGCGGCAACGCATCGCACCCGCGTCGTCGGCATTCGGGAGACAGCCGATGCCGCCGCCTCCTGATCTTGCCGAGATCGACGCGCCGACGCGCACCGTGCGCGCGCCGACGATGCACGACTCGGCGGTCCGGCACGTCTGCGGCACCGCGGTCTATGTGGACGATATCCGCGAGCCGGAGGGCATGCTGCATGCCGCAGTCGGTGGCGCGACGGTGGCGCATGGCCGGATCAAGCGCCTCGGCCTCGATGCGGTGCGCGCGGCGCCCGGCGTCGTCTTGGTGCTGACCGCCGCCGACATTCCCGGCCGCAACGATTGCAGCCCGGTCATGGGCGACGATCCGATCTTCGCCGGGGGCGTTGTTGAGTTTCGCGGCCAGGTGCTGTTCGCCGTGGTCGCCGAGACGCGCGATGCGGCACGCCGCGCGGTGCGGCTGGCGGAGATCGAGATCGACGCCGAACCACCGCTGGTCACCGTCGACCAGGCGCTCGCGGCGGAATCACGCATCCTGCCGGACTATACCTTCCGCAAGGGCGACAGCGCCGCAGCGCTGGCAGCCGCACCGAACCGGCATGCCGGCACGTTGAGGATCGGCGGACAGGAGCACTTCTATCTCGAAGGCCAGGTGGCGCTTGCCGTGCCCGGCGAGGACGAGATGCTGGTGCATTCCTCGACCCAGCATCCGAGCGAACTGCAACACACCATCGCGCGCATGCTCAAGCTGCCGCAGGCAGCGGTGACCGTCGAGGTGAGGCGTATGGGCGGCGCCTTCGGGGGCAAGGAGACGCAGGCCGGGCAATGGGCAGCGATCGCGGCGCTCGCCGCACGCCTCACCGGGCGCCCGTGCAAGTTGCGGCTCGACCGCGACGACGACATGATCATGACCGGCAAGCGGCACGACTTCCGCGCCGACTATCAGATCGCGTTCGACAATGACGGGCGCATCCAGGGCTACGACGTGTGTCTCGCGTCGCGCTGCGGCTATTCCGCCGATCTCTCGGGCAGCATCAACGACCGCGCCATGTTCCATGCCGACAATGCGTACTATCTGCCGGCGGCGACGATCCTGTCGAAGCGGATGAAGACCCACACAGTCTCGAACACCGCATTCCGCGGCTTCGGAGGCCCGCAGGGCATGCTGGCGATCGAGCGGGCGATCGACGCCATCGCCTGGACGCTCGGCCGCGACCCGCTCGACGTGCGCAAGCGCAACCTTTACGGCAACGGCCGCGACATGACGCCGTACGGGATGCGCGTCACCGACAATATCTTGCCGGAGATGATCGATGCGCTGGAACGCTCATCGGATTATCGCGCGCGGCGCCGCACGGTTGCCGCGTTCAACGCGGACAGCCCGTTGCTCAAGCGCGGGCTCGCGCTGACGCCGGTGAAGTTCGGTATTTCGTTCACCAACACCTTCCTCAATCAGGCTGGCGCCCTGGTGCACGTTTATCAGGACGGCACCGTGCATCTCAACCACAGCGGCACCGAGATGGGGCAGGGCCTGTTCATCAAGGTGGCGCAGGTGGTGGCGGAAGAGTTCGGTATCGATCTCGACCGGGTGCAGATCACCGCGACAACGACAGGCAAGGTGCCCAACACCTCGGCGACCGCGGCCTCGTCCGGCTCCGACCTCAACGGCATGGCGGCGCAGGCGGCGGCGCGTGCGATCAAGGCGCGGCTCACCGATTTCGCGGCGGCGGAGTTCGACGTGCCGGCGGAGCAGATCAGCTTCCGCGACAACCAGGTGTTCGCCGGCAACACGGCGATCCCGTTCCCCGATCTGGTGCACAAGGCGTATCGCGGGCAAGTGTCGCTGTCGTCGACCGGGTTCTACCGCACGCCGCGTATTCACTGGGACGCCAAGACAGCGACCGGCCGGCCGTTTTTCTATTTCGCCTATGGAGCGGCGTGCAGCGAAGTCACGGTCGACATTACCACCGGCGAAATGAAGGTCGAGCGCATCGACATCCTCCACGACGTCGGGCGCTCGCTCAATCCGGCGATCGATATCGGCCAGATCGAGGGCGGCTTCGTCCAGGGCATGGGTTGGCTGACTGCCGAAGAACTGGTGTTCGACGCTGAAGGACGACTGCTGACGCATGCGCCGTCGACCTACAAGGTCCCCTGCGCGTCGGACGTGCCGGCCGATCTGCGGATCGCGCTGTTCGATGGCCCGAACCGCGAGGAGACGATCTACCGCTCCAAGGCCGTCGGCGAGCCGCCGCTGATGCTGGCGATCTCCGTGTTCGCCGCGATCGCCGACGCGCTGCATAGCCTCTCGCCGGGAAAATCCGTACCATTGAACGCGCCGGCGACGCCGGAATCGATCTTGCATTCGGTGAAGGAACTGGCGCGGGCTTAGGTCATGTTGAGGTGCGCTAGCTCGGTCTTGTGCCCCGGACGCGGTGCAATGCGAAGCATTGCGCCGCAGAGCCGGGGCCGTTCCAGGTGCGGGAGTTCGTAACGGTCCCCGTTCCGCAGCGCACCGCTCCGCGCTGCGCCCGGGACACGCTCTATGAGATGACCATGGCCGTCTGGCCGACGATCGAGCGCTTTCTTGCCGAGCACGGCTCAGCCGCGCTGGTGACGCTCGCGGAGTCGCGCGGCTCGAGTCCGCGCGAGGCCGGTGCGCGCATGGTGGTGCGGCCGGACGGCGGCTTTTCCGGCACCATCGGCGGCGGCGCGCTGGAGTGGATCGCGCTGGCGGAAGCGCAGTCGCTGCTCGCGGCGCCGGAGCCGGGCGGCATGCGCCGTCTCGACAAGGCGCTCGGCCCCGACCTCGGACAATGCTGCGGCGGCCGGGTGGCCGTGACGGTCGAGCGGTTCGATGCGCGGGATCGCGAGGCGGTGGCGGTGCTGGCCGCCGCGGAGCGCATAGGCCCGCTGGTCACGATCGGGACGATGGCAACCGGCCGGTTACGGCGCCGACCCGCGGGGCCCAACGATGTCACTCAGCCGCCGCGCGGCTTGTATGCGCGGCTGCCCGATGGCCGCATCGTCGAGCGGTTCGGGACGCGGCCGACATCGCTGTTCCTGTTCGGCGCCGGCCACGTCGGCCGCGCTCTGAGCCTGGCGCTGGCGCCGTTGCCGTTCGCCGTCACCTGGATCGATCCGCGTCCCGGCGCGTTTCCGCAACACATTCCCGCCAACGTGACGTGCGTGAACGAGCGCGAGCCGGTGCGTCTCCTTGATCGCGCGCCGGACGGCGCCTTCGTCGCGGTGATGACGCACAGCCACGCGCTCGACCTCGAACTGGTGACAGCAGCGCTGACGGCGCGGCGCTTCACCTACATGGGCCTGATCGGCAGCGTCACCAAGCGCGCGCGCTTCGTCAGCACCATGCGCAGGATTGGCGTGACCGATGATCTGCTCGACGCCCTGGTCTGTCCGATCGGTCTGACCGAGATCAAGGACAAGGCGCCGGCCGCGATCGCCGCCTCGATCGCGGCGCAGCTTCTGGTGGTTCGCGACTCGGCGGCGCAAGCGGGCGCGGGGGAGCATAGCGAAGCCGGCACCTCGGTTAAGCGGCGTGGCGGCAGTCATGCTTGACCGCCTCCGCAGTGGAAGTCTCCTGGCGGCGTGCCGCTGCTGCAGGCGATCGGCATGACCAAGTACAACGACGCCATCGTGTTCTTGGTGGCCGTTTTCAATACGCATTCTTATCCGGCTTCTTCACCCACTCGGCGAATGGTTTGTCCGAGTCGCTCGTCTTCAGTTGAAGCGTCGGAATGTTGCGGGCCGGCGGGTCGAGGCAGACCTCCTTGTAGATGAATTCGTCGTCGAAGCCGATCTGCGCCGCCTCGTGGCGCGTGTTGGCATAGTAGAGGCGGCGGAA
The DNA here is from genome assembly GCA_009377755.1 of Hyphomicrobiales bacterium. GTDB lineage: Bacteria > Pseudomonadota > Alphaproteobacteria > Rhizobiales > Xanthobacteraceae > WHTM01. The sequence goes on from WHTM01000008.1 coordinate 15,431, forward strand.
GCGTGCCCAGTAAATGGCGCCGAGGCACATCGGGCACGGCTCGCAGCTCGCAAACATCTCGCAGTCGGAGAGATCGAATGTCCCGAGCCCGGTGCAGGCCGCACGGATCGCCACGATTTCAGCATGCGCGGTCGGATCGTTGGTTGAGGTGACCCGATTCCAGCCCTCGGCGATGATTTCGCCGTTGCGCACGACCACCGCTCCGAACGGACCGCCTTCATTGTCGTGCATCTTCTCCAAGGCGATCGCGACCGCCCGCTGCATATGGTCCGTGCCGGCCATGGTGACTCCGCTGCCCTGTGCGGAACGACCGCAGCACCTGCATCGGCTCCGCGTCAACACGTCCGTGCCTCATTATTGTGCATCGCAAAATATTTCTGTTGCAATGCGATAAAAGTTACGAAAGTGTTGCAATTGGCTCCGCCGCCGGAGGTGGGGCCTAAAAGCTGGGCAGAGGTCGCGTTCATGACGCTGAGCAAAATGCGAGAGACCGGAATCCGAACCATCAACCGCGTGTGCGCGCGCTGCGGGTCGCACGGGATCGTGCATGTCGATGGGTTGCCGGGCGACGTCACGGTGATGGAGCTGGGTAAGACGATGTGCTGCACCACCTGCGGCGCGCCGGAGACGGAAACACAGCCGAATTGGCACGAAGGTAACGCCGCGCACGCTATGATTTGACCGCCCAATTCGGGGGACGTTTCGCCCGCATGGCGGCGCGGCCTTCCCGGGCCTCGGCCGAGTCCTTGGCGGCGTCGAAGCCACGCTGTAGCTCGGCGAGGAGCTCGGGCGTCGGTGCTTGATGCTTGAGGCGCGCGACCGCCGTCTTGACCGAAGCCACCGCTCCCGGTGCCGATTGTAGCAGGGCGGACACGGTATCAGCCAGCGCCTGTTCCATCTGCTCTTGCGCGCAGACTTCGGTGGCGAGCCCGATGTGTAGCGCCTCGTCGGCGTCGAAGCGCGCGCCGGTCATCAGCAGACGCCGCGCGTGGCGTTCGCCCACGGCCTGCAACATGAATGGGATCAGCGGCGTCGGCGAGAAGCCGATGCGCGCCTCCGGCATCGAAAAGAACGTATTCTGCGCGGCGATGAGGATGTCGCAGCAGGCGGCGAAGGCCATGCCGCCGCCGAGGCAGGCCCCCTGCACCAATGCCACCGTGGGCTTCGGCAATGCCGACAGGCGCAGGCACACATCGGCAACACCCGGCTCCGCATCGTTGGACGATTCGTGTTCGGCCGGGCTGAGATCGGCGCCGGCACAGAAATGCTTGCCCTCGCCGCGCAGTACCAGCACGCGGATCGCGAGATCATTGCCGGCGCGCCGGATGCCGGCATCCAACGCGTGCAGCATCGCCTTGTCGTAGGCATTGCCCTTCTGCGGGCGGGCGAAGGTGATGGTGGCAACGGCGCCGTCGGCGGTCATTGCGAGGTGCGGATTGCTCGCCTCGCCGGTCATGCCGTCCACTCGATCGCGTAGGCGGAGGCATAGGCCGACATCGCTTTGCGGATGCGCTGCTCCACATCGGCCTTGGCATTGGCATCGGCGGCGGTCAGCGTGATCATGGCCTTGGTGCCCGCGGCATCATCCGGCTGCACCACGACCCCGACCTGTGCCTGCGCGCCCGCCACTTCGGCGAGCACGCCGGCGAATGTGCGCTGCGCCGCATCGCGCCGCAACTGCGGCTTGGCCGGCTTGCCGACGTCGGTGAGCGGCATGCGCGGCAGGATGGTGATGTCCTTCGGCGCCGCGGCGCGTTCGCTGATATTGTCTCGCACGAAGCGGTCCAATTCCTCGGTGGTGGCATTGGCATCGGCCACGAGCTGCACATAGGCGACCGGCAGCTCGCCGGCATAAGCGTCGGGCCTGCCGACCGCGGCGGCAAGCAGCACGTCGGGATGCTTGAGCAAGGTCTCCTCGATCACCGTCGGATCGATGTTGTGGCCGCCGCGGATGATGACGTCCTTGGCGCGCCCCGTCAGCCACAGGAAGCCGTCGGTATCGAGACGGCCGAGGTCCCCGTTGTTGATCCAGCCGTCCTTGATCAGCACGCCCTGGTCGTAGCGGGAGTCGAGATATCCCGGCGTGATGCTCGGCCCCTTGGCGACGACGGCGCCGCTTTCGTCGACGGCGCAGTTGCGCTCGATCGCGCCGTCGGGCTTGAGCTTCACCACGCGCACCTGGGTATACGGCAGACGGATGCCGGCGGAGCCGTATTTCGGATCGCCGTCGCGTGGCGCCTGGGTGATGTTCTGGGTGAACTCGGTCGAGCCGTAGCTCAACAGCATGCGCACGCCGGTGATTTGCTCGAGGTTGCGCGCGATCTCCGCCGGAAATGCAGTCGAGCCGGTGGTGGCGAACGGGCGCAGGGAGCTCAAATCCTCGCCGCGCGGCGGATTCTTCACCAGCGTTGCCAGCGTCGTCGGTACGCCGGACAGAATCGTAATCCGGAATTTCTCGACGAAGCGCCAGTAGTTCTCGATGAAGCGTTTGTCACGCGCGCCGAGCGGCGTCGGAATGACGATGTGCATGCCGTGCGCGACCGCCATAATGCCGCGGGAGATCATGCCGGCGATGTGGAACATCGGATAGTCGGAGAAGATCACGTCGTCCGGCCGGTGCGCCATTGCCCAGGCATTGGCCCAGCACTTGTAGCTGATGCCGCGGTGGGTGAGCTTGACCAGCTTCGGCGAGCCGGTAGTGCCGCCGGAATGCACCAGCACGGCGAGGTCATCAGGTTTGACATCGCGCGCAAACGTGAGCCGGTCGCCCGGCTGCCGCGCCGCCAGCGCGTCGAGGTCGCTGTCAGGCAGAGTCGCCCCGCCGGGGCCCGGCACCATGAGGACGCGCGTGCCGGCGGGGATCTCGCCGCGCACGCTTTGCAGGTTCTCCCATATCTCGTAGCCGGGCGTTGGGCCGAGCGCGACGACGACTTTGGCCTTGGTCGAGCGGATCAGCTCGATCACATGCAGCGGCTTGAGCATCCAGTTGATGCCGCAGGGAATGGCGCGGGCGAGCGCCCCAAGCGTCAGCGTGTAAAGCTGCGGCAGGGTGGGCAGCAGGAACAGCACGACATCGCCAGGGCCGAGCCCATAAGAATGCAACAGGTTGGCGATCTGTGTCGAACGCTGCTTCAAGTCGCGATAGCTGAGGCGGACCGCCGCGCTGTCCGGGTCGCCGTCGGCGATATAGCTCAGTGCGATCTTGTCGGGATCACGGTCGCAGCCGCGCCTGACCCAGTCGTTGGCGTTCCAGGAAAAGATCCGGTCTTTCAGCGGGACACGCTCCAGAGCCTCCACGTCGCGGAGGTCGCGCATCGGGGAATCATAGATTTCGGGAACGGGCATGGAATGCAGGGCTATCGATGGTTGGGGCGCCGTACGGGCAAGGACGGCCGAGGATACAGCAGTATCCGGATCGGAAAAGCAACCTGCGCGTGGCGGATGGAATGATCCTGCCAATCCCGGCGAGGCCGCTTGCGAGCCTGGCCCACCGCCGCATACACTTGGGTCCAGTCGATCTGGGATGAACGGTTGCTACACCGTATCCCGCAAGGCCGCCGCGGGTGGCCAGTGCCATGCCTAAGGAGAGGGAACTTTCAATGATTCGAGTCCGCAGGATCGCGCACGCCGACTTCGATACGCCGGATCTCGAGCGGCAAGTAGACTACTACACCGAAATTCTCGGGCTCACGCTGGTGGCGAAGGAAAAGGACGCCGCCTATCTCGCCAATACCAACGACCACCATTCGGTGGTGCTGCGCCGCGCCTCCGAGGCACGCTGCGTGCGGCTTGCGTTCCAGACCGCGCCGGATGCCGATCTTGCGGCCTTCAAGAAGCAGGTGGAATCGCACGGGATCAAAGTCGAGTCGAAGAAGGACCCGGAGCCGACGATTCCCGAAATGCTCACCTTCGAGGACACCAAGGGCACCATCATGGAGGTGTTCCGCGAGCGCGAGCCGGTGGCGCAGCGCTTCGGCGAGAAGGGCATCGTCCCGCTCAAGCTCGGCCACGTCGCCTTCAACGTGGTCGACGTCAAGAAGGCCTCCGATTTCTATTGCGACGTGCTCGGCTTCCGCGTCTCCGACTGGATGGCGGACTTCTTCGTGTTCCTGCGCTGCAGCCCGGATCACCACACCATCAATCTGGTCGACAGCAAGCGCTCGAAGATGCACCACATCGCTTTCGAGCTGCGCAACTGGGGGCACCTGCAGACCGCCTGCGACTTCCTCGCCACCAAGGGCTACCCGCTGATCTGGGGCCCGGGGCGGCACGGCATCGGCCACAATCTGTTCGCCTATCACCGCAATCCCGACGGGCAGATCGTCGAACTGTTCGCCGAGCTCGACCGCATCAATGATGAGGACCTCGGCTACTTCGAGCCGCGGCCGTGGCACAAGGATCGCCCGCAGAAGCCGAAGGTGTGGGCGAAGGATCCCTCCGCCTCCAACATCTGGGGCATCATGCCGCCGGCGGATTTCCTCGACTGACTGGCGCGTGAGCCGCAAAAGCGGGAACCGGTTTGGCGAAGAGATCATGCGCCGACGATAAATGGAGCGGCAGCAACCAAGGCGAGGGCAGCGATGAGCGCGTCCGCACAGGATCGGATCAACGCGCTGACACAGCGCATGCTGAAGAAGAAGTTGTATGTCGTCTTGTCCACGCCGCTCGACGGCGGAGCCGAAAAGCTGGTCGCGCATTTGCCGGCGCATCTCGAATACATGATCGCCAACGAGAAGAAAGGCATCGTGTTCGCGTCTGGTCCGTTGTCGGAAGCCGACGGCGGCCAGAAGGGCCGCGGCCTGACCGTCCTGCGGGCCGCGAGCAACGAGGAAGCGCGAAAGATCGCGGAGCAGGATCCGTTCGTCATCCACGGCGTGCGCAGCTTCGAGGTACGTGAGTGGACGGTGATGGAAGGCTCGTTCGGCGTGACGGTGAATTTCTCCGATCAGTCGATGAGCGTGGCGTAGCCAACATTCGTCATGGCCGGGCTTGTCCCGGCCATCCACGTCTTTACTGTACCGCCGCTGCAAAAGAACGTGGATGCCCGGCACAAGGCCGGGCATGACGGCGGAGAGCGAAAGGGCGTACAATGCAGACCATCGGCCTCGTCGGCGTCGGCAAGATCGGCTTGCCGATCGCGGAAAACCTGATCAAGAGCGGTTTCCGCGTGCTCGGCTATCGCCGTAGTCCGATGCCGGAGTTTGAACAGCTCGGCGGTGCCGCCGCCCGTTCGCCGGCGGACGTCGGCGCGCAGGCCGACATCGTGCTCACCTGCCTGCCGTCGTCGGAAGCGCTGGACGACGTCATCCAGGGTGCGGACGGTCTCGTTGGCTCGGCGCGGCCGGGGCAGATCGTGGTCGAACTCGGCTCGCATCCGCTTGGCGTCAAGCAAGGGCAAATCGCCCCGCTCGCCGCCAAGGGCGCGGTATTCATCGACGGCGAGGTGAGCGGCACGCCGGGGATGGTGGCGGCGCGCAAGGGCGTCGTCTATCTCGGCGGCGATGCCGACGCCTGCAAGCGGCTCGAGCCGGCGATCGCCGGCTTTGCCGACTCCTGCATCTACTTCGGTCCGTTCGGCGCGGCGAGCAAGGTGAAGCTGGTCAACAACCTGCTGGTGGCCGTGCATATCGCGGCTGCCGCCGAGGCGATGGCGCTCGGCCTGAAGGCCGGCGTCGACGTCGACCTGATGATCAAGGCGGTGGCGACCGGCAGCGGCGGGTCGACCCAGTTCGGGATCCGCGCGCCGTGGATGGCGGAGAAGCGCTTCCTGCCGGTGCAGGGCGCCATTCCGGCGCTGGCGCATTATTTCGATCTGATCGGCGAGTTCGCGGATCAGACCGGCGTCGCGACGCCGATTCTCGACCGGGTCGCCGATCTCTATCGGCAGGCGATGGACAAGGGCTACGGTGATCGCGACGTGGCCGTGATGGTGGAGTTCATCGGCTCCTTGCCGCGCAACGGCTGAGCCCCACATTCGGTTCACCGACCACCTCTCAAGACGCATGGGAGCGACTCGTGCCCGCAAAACTGTTGCCGACGACGCTGGTCGGGTCCTATCCGCAGCCGGAATGGCTGATCGACTGGGTGAAGCTGTCCAAGCAGGTGCCGCGGATACGGGCCACCGATCTGTGGCTGGTTGCGCCCAACGACCTCGAAGCCGCGCAGGACGACGCCACCGTACTGGCGATCCGCGATCAGGAGCGTGCCGGCGTCGACATCGTTACCGATGGAGAGCAGCGGCGCGAGAGCTATTCCAACCGCTTCGCCACCGCGCTCGACGGCATTGACGTGGAGCGGCCCGGCACCAGGCTCAACCGCAGCGGCCGGCCGATCCCGGTGCCGCGGGTGGTCGGGCCGATCCGGCGGCGGCAGCCGATCCTCGAGCGGGACCTCGAAGTGCTGCGCGCCAGCACCGACCGCATGGTCAAGGCGACGGTGCCCGGCCCGTTCACCATGGGCAAGCAGGCGCAGGACGACTTCTACGGCAGCGAGGAAGCGGTGGCGATGGACTATGCGGCCGCGGTCAATGCCGAGATCAAGGACCTGTTCGCGGCCGGCGCCGACGTGGTGCAGATCGACGAGCCGTGGATGCAACAGCATCCCGAGAAGGCGCGGCAATACGGGCTCGCCGCGCTCGACCGCGCGCTCGACGGCGTGCGCGGCACGGTCGCGGTGCACCTGTGCTTTGGCTACGCGGCCGTCGTTCACGATAAGCCGGAAGGCTATTCGTTCCTGGCGGAGCTTGAAAATTCCAAGGCGCAGCAGATATCGATTGAAGCGGCGCAACCACGGCTCGACTACGCGGTGCTGGCGCGGCTGCCGTCGAAGACCATCATCCTCGGGGTCATCGACCTGGCGGACTCCGCAGTCGAGACTCCGGACACGGTTGCTGAGCGGATTCGGCGCGCTTTGCCGCATGTTCCGGCCGAACGGATCATCGTCGCACCGGATTGTGGTATGAAGTACCTGCCGCGGGAGATCGCGTTTGGCAAGATGGCCGCCATGGTCGAAGGCGCCGCGATCGTCCGCCGCGAGATCGAGGCCAGCAGCCAGACGGGCCGCACCTGAAGGACTCCAACCCCTGTTGGGAGCGAACCAATGACCTACGTCACCGAAGACAATCTCACCGGCATCGCGCTCGAGCGGTGGCAGAAGACTCCCGACCTGCGGCTGCGCGAGGTCATGACCTCGCTGATCAAGCATCTGCATGCGTTCGTGCGCGAGACCGAGCCGACCGAGAAGGAATGGTTCACCGCGATCGAGTGGCTGACGCGCACCGGTAAGATGTGCACCGACAAGCGGCAGGAGTTCATCCTCACCTCCGACGTGCTCGGCGTCAGCATGCTGGTCGACGCGATCAACCATCGCTTCGATACCGGCGCGACGCCGACGACGGTCGAGGGGCCGTTCCACGTCGCCGATGCGCCGGAGGTCGCCAATGGCGGCGACATGGCAAAAGGCGCGCCGGGCACCCCGTGTTATGTTACCGGCACCGTGCGCGGCCTCGACGGCCGACCGGTCGGCGGCGCGGTGCTCGACCTGTGGCAGACCGACGGCGAGGGTCTCTACGAGGCGCAGCGTGACAACATAACCGGCCCGTGGATGCGCGGCCTGTATCACACGCAGCCCGACGGCTCGTTCCGGATCCGCACGGTTGCGCCGATCGCCTATTCGATTCCGATGGACGGGACCGTCGGCGAACTCGTGCAGCACGCGAAGGTGCCGTACATGCGGCCGGCCCACATTCACTTCTGCATCGCGGCGAACGGCTATCACCGGGTGGTGACGCACCTGTTCCAGGACGGCGACAAGTTCATCGAGACGGACGCCGTCTACGGCGTGAAGTCGCCGCTGATCGTCGATTTCAAGCTGAAGCAATCCGGCAAGACGCCGGCCGGCGAAATGCTGGACACGCCGTTCTACGAAGTGGCGTTCGATTTCGTGCTGCAGCCGCAGGCACAGGCGATCGCCGCCGAGTAGCCCATCCGGCAAACGCAGCGTACGTCGACGGACGGAGGAGTCCTTGTGGACCCTCCGGGCCGTTTGTTCCCGTCAGTACCGGCGCCGCCGAAGCGGCGCGGGCGTGTCGCTGCCGTGCACCGAGCCGTAGACGCCCGGCCCGTAGAGGTCGCGCGTGCATCGGCCGCCGGTCCCGCTGATGCTGGCGAGACACTGGGCTCGGCTGTAGAACCCGCAATTGACCGTCGACCAGTCGTAGTGCGCGCAATAACGGATCCCTTGCGCTTGCGTCGCGTTGCCTGCGTCGATGGCCAGTGTCGCGAGCAGGGCGCCACCCGCGATCAAACCGGAAGCGATGAACTGGCGCATGCGAGTCTCCTGTCATGTCCGTGGACCGATAAGTGTTGGTGTCTTCGCGTCGATGTCAGGTTCAAACCTGCGCCGTCCGGGAAGGTTCCACAGACGCGCGCCGGATGGCCATCACATTACGGCGGAATACCGTTCGTCTTGGAAATATAGGCACGCACGGTCGGCAAGACAGCCGGCAGCTTCGCGCGGACCTCAGCCACGGTCATGCCAGGCCGGATTCGCGGATCGTACAGTATATTGAGGAGATACTGGTCATAAATGCCGAAGAATCCGAGCTGGACGTTGTCGTTGAACATGGTCCACGGAACGGAAGGGTCGTCGTTGATCGGGCCGAGCGCTTGCAGCAGCTCCTCGTAGGCGCAGTCATAGAAGACGAAATCGCCGGCATCGACCGGAAGGATGACGTCTGCATGCTGGATCCGATAAGCCGCGTCCTTGCGGAATCCCGACAGGCATTGCGGATCGAGGGTGCGCTGAATGCGATCCGCTTGGCCTCGGCCGAAATAGGTGCGAATGGTGCGGGGGATATCGCGGTTGCGGACCAGCCGCACGACGACATTGGCGGTCCTGCGGTTGTTCGTCATGGCGATGTCGAGATGCTCGACGTGGGCATGGATATGGGCGACGACCGCGGTGACCTGCGCGCGGCGGTCGGGCTTGCCGCGGTTCTCCACATAGACCCACACGGGCCCATCGAACTTGCGAATGCGATCGACCCGTCCGGCAAGATTGTACTCGGCGCCAAACGCGATCTTGAGGAATCCGCCGGTGATCTCCGCGTCGCTAAACGTGGTGCGCTGCTCGGCGCGGCGGCGGGCGATCTCGGCGTTTTCCGCCCCGGCCGGCCCGACATAGGCGGAGGCGAGCGTCAGCGCGGCGCCGGCGAGCACCAACGGCCGCAGCCGGAACCTCGCCACGGACGTGCCGCCGGTTGCGAGAGTGGGGACGCTCATGGGTGCTTGCTGTAGCATAGCTGCGCCGAGCGCGCAGGGGCGCGCAGCCGCAATGCCCGTATTGGGAACGACATCGGGGACAAGATGATGACGACGCAGCAGGCCTGGCCGACGGAATTGCGTCTGCAGAAGGATCGGCGCGTTCTTCATGTCTCGTTCGACAGCGGCGAGGCATTCGCGCTCGATGCCGAATATCTGCGGGTCAGAAGCCCGAGCGCGGAGGTGCAGGGCCACTCGCCGGATGAGCGCAAGACCGTCGGCGGCAAGCGGGACGTGGCCATTCTGGAAGTCCACCCGGTCGGCAACTATGCCGTTCGGCTGGTCTTCGATGACCTGCATTCGACCGGGATTTTCAGCTGGGACTACCTGTTCGAGCTCGGCCGCAATCGCGAACGCTATTGGCGGGAATATCTCGACGAACTCACAGGCAAGAATCTGTCACGCGAGCCGACGCGGCGCGCGTGACAGGGCGAGCACGACACCTCACTGCACGACGACCGTTGCACCGACCTTCACGCGATCATAGAGGTCGATCACATCCTCGTTGGTGAGGCGAAAGCAGCCAGACGACACGGCGGTGCCGATCGTCTCCGGCTCGTTGGAGCCGTGAATGCGGAACAGCGTGGAGCCGAGATACAGCGCGCGCGCGCCGAGCGGATTCTCCTCGCCGCCTTTCATGTGGCGCGGCAGATCAGGCCGGCGGCGCAGCATTTGCGGCGGCGGGGTCCAATCCGGCCATTCGCGCTTGGCGCTGACGCGATGGACACCGCGCCAGGTGAAGCCGATCCGACCGACGCCGATGCCGTAGCGCAGCGCTTGGCCTTCGCCGGTGACCAGGTACAGCCGCCGTTCCCTGGTACTGATAACGATCGTGCCCGGCTTGTAGCGGCTGTTGAAAGAGACCGTCCGCCGCGACATCGGGCCGCTCCCGCCTCCGAACAGCCGTTCAAAGAAACCGCCGCTGGACCGCGACCGTTCGACCGGATGGGCCGAATCGAAGTTGGGCGGCGCAGCGAATGCCGTGACGGAAGCGCACACCATGGCCAGGATTGCCCCGAAGACCGCGGGGAGAACACGCGTACGCATTGCCGACCTCAAAAATTGCTCGCGCCGACGGTTCGGTCCGAAGGACGATTGCCGCAGGGCAGACCCAAATTCGCCATGAATCGGCCGATTCGGCAACCCGATTTTGCTGACAAGTTGGTGACGCGACATATTGCCCGACGCGGAATGCGCGCAATTCCCGAACGGCGGCGAAAGGGAGGCAAAAATCAAAGCCTGGCGTCTACAACAAAGCGGCGCCTATGTGGCGCCCGTACCTCCCCAGCCGCGTTAACTGCTGGCCCTTATAGGAAAACCTCTCGGTTTCAACCAGAGGGCAAAGTTGGCGGAGCGCGCCGGATGCGATAAAAAGAACTGATGAAAAATATCCTCCTTGCGGTCATTGTGGCGGTGCTGCCGACATGGGTCGCGGCGGCTGAGCAATCCGGTCAGCAGCCAAGGAGGCCCTCGGCTACGCTGCGTCCGATCAAGAGCAACCCCTGCGCGATATATGGCGCGGGATTCGTCAAGGTCGAGGGATCATCGACCTGCATTAAGATCGGCGGCAGTGTTACCGTCGAAGTTGGCGGTCGAGTAGCGCGCTAGCTTGGGAACGACCGGGCGTATTGTTAAGTGGCGACTTTAACCTTGGCCGACGGCCGGGTGCACACATTGGAGGATGATAATTCCGCGATGACGCCGGACGATATCCTAGTCCCCGCTTCCGAAGTTCGTGATACATTGCACCACCCTCCGACACGAACTTCGGAAGCAAAGGGCACTAGTGCCGCTTTCGTTTCCTGAATGAGATTGCCGCAAGTGGTGCAGGAACTTCAAATCGGCGGCACTCGTGTTGTGACTCCAACGATAGTATGGCACGTGTCCCGGGCGCAGCGCAGCACGAAGTGGCGCGCTGCAGACCCGGGACCGTACCAGACTCTGCCTTGTGCGGTCCCGGCTCAGCGGTGCACCGCTACGCAAGAGCTTCGCGCTGCACTATCGTGAATCACGCCGGCCTCGGCAAGCTTTTGGGCGAGCTGGTCGGGCTCTACCTCATCCTTGGTCCCGCCCCCGCATCGACGTGCCGGCGCTTCGGCGAGCGATGCGCCGGCACAGGCCTGCGATAGTGGCGACTACCGCGGACAGTAGGCCACGCACTGCGGGATCAGGTCGCCTTCGGGCGTCGGCACCTCGGCCCAGCGGAAGAAGCACCCGCCTTCGGTGTGTCCAGTGCAAACCGGTTCCGCGACGGGCACATAGGCATGGGCCGCATAGGCGACCGTGCCGAGCGTGAAGGCGGCGAGAGCGGCAATCGGAACCACGTTCCGCCGGCGCCCGCGCCACTCCACCGCGTGCGGGCCACGGATCACGATCACGTCACGGCCGCCGAGACGGATCGGGCCTTGGCCGCGGATTCGTCCAACGATGCGCGGTCCACCGCGAGGATCGGGGCGCGCTTCCCTTCGGTCCTCCCTACGTTCTTGCGCTCCCTCCCGACGTTGCTCCTGCCTTCGTTCTTGCGCTCCCTCCCGACGTTGTTCCTGCTTACGTTCCTGCGCTCCCTCCCGACGTTGCTCCTGCCTTCGTTCTTGCGCTCCCTCCCGACGTTGTTCCTGCCTACGTTCCTGCGCTCCCTCCCGACGTTGCTCCTGCCTTCGTTCTTGCGCTCCCTCCCGACGTTGTTCCTGCTTACGTTCCTGCGCTCCCTCCCGACGTTGCTCCTGCTTACGTTCCTGCGCTCCCTCCCTTCGCTGTTCTCTCTGCTCGCCCTTTCTCTCTTCCCTTCTCTGTTCTTTTCTTTCCCCCTTTCTTTCGGGCTGCTGCTGCGCCGAAAGGTCTGTCACCGGACTCGCCACAGGATCTGCCACGGCGGGAGTCACAACGCCCGGCGAGAGCCCCCCGATCCCAATAACGGCAGCCGTTGCCATAGCGATACGGATCATCCTCTGAGAGATATGGATCGTCCTCTGAGACATGTGATGGTTTCCTCCAGTGAATGTGCGCGATGTGCGCCCAGTGACTGTGCGCCCAGCGAGTGTCGCAGGCGTGGCCGAACCAAGGCATGGTAACTGCTATGTGCAAAGCAGACAGCTATCCGGGCAGGAGCGTTTTTGGCTCGCGCACAGCTGCCTGCGGCGCGGGACGACGAGGGCTTTTCATTGGGGGGGTAGCGCAGACAAGATCGCAATAAGTTGATGTTGCTTTCGTCGTTGCCCGGCTGGGTACAACGATTAGCTAGTTGGAAGAGGCATGCCTTTGGGACTCACGCTCTCTGGTGGAGCGGTGAGGAGCCACCCAAGATGGCGCGGAACAACATCCTCAGGCGTAGGACGAACGTTGGAGGTAACGTGATGCGCTCGAAAAAGCACAGACCCGATGACGATGCGAGGCCGGCCCGGCAAGGGGCCTGGCCGATGGTGGAAGCGGCGCACGCAGCGCAACGGCCGTTGACCAGCCCGTCATCGGAGTTAGACGAGCAGGCGCACGCCGAAGCTCTACGAATGGAGGCGCGCACCGGACTGGGTCGTGCGGGCAGGACGCCCCCACCGCTGGATCGTGAGACGGCCCGTGCCCTCGTCGAGGCGGGATACATGCCCTTGTCGGATTACGTTGCCGTATACGGTGGCGAAGAAGAGCAGCAAGATCCGAACTCGTCCCTGAGCGTCACCGCGCACTTCTCCATCGTATACCCTCGGCGCAATGTGTATCGGGCGACGAGCGTTCGCTGCTCTTTGCCGAAACCGTCACGTCGTCTTCTTGGATGGCAGCGCCGCGCGTAGGGATGGCGCTCTGGTCCTTCTCTCCCCGCTTGCGCGCTTCACCCGGCAGGAGGGGAGGCTGGTGGGCGCTGTAGGGATTGAACCTACGACCTCTCCCGTGTGAAGGGAACGCTCTCCCGCTGAGCTAAGCGCCCGGAGCAATCGGCAATTTAACGCATGGATCCGCAGGAGTGGGAGCCGGTTTTGCGGAACGGTCATACGTTCGGGTCGAACGCGGGTGGCGTACCAGCCAAGCCGGATGTCGTCAATTCGGGGTGGGGACACGCGCGGCCCGGCTCTGCAGGGCGCGAATGCGGTCGGCGAGATTGCCGCCGGTGCGCTCCGCCGGGGTCAGCGACGGCGTCGACCCCGCCTCGCCGTTGACGATCGGGTTGCCGTACATGACCCGCAGCGGCTGCGCGTGCTCGGCGAGCATCTGGTCGATCGGTGAATTGACCCCTTCGAGGGTCGCCGTCAGCCGAGCAATTTCGGCGGCGATGTCGTTGATGCGCTCGCGCAGCAGGGCATTTTCCACCCGCTCGGAGGCCCACGATGTTTCGGTCTCGCGCTTCATCGTGGCGAGGTCGCGCTGCAGCTTGGCCCGCTCCTCGTTGGCCTTCTCGACCTGCTCCTGCAACAGCGACTTTTCGCTGCGCAGCACCTGCAATGCGGTGTCCTGCCGGCTGCCGTAGGCCGACAGTTCGGCGCGCAGATCGGCCTCGACCTTCTGCGCGTTCGCAAGCTGTGCCTTGAGCTGCTCGTACCGATGCTCGCGCTGCGCCAAGAGCCGCCCCTGATCGGTCAGGCGGGCCTCGAGTTCCAGCGTCGCCGATTCGACCTCGGAACGCTTCAGGCGGTGCTCGGTATCCTTGAGTTCGCGCTCTGAGTCGGCGACTCGGTTCTTCAAAGCCTCGACCTGGGTGTTCAGGGCGACCATCTCGATTCTCTGGCTGTCGGAGGCCACCGCCCGCTCATCGAGGTGAGCGAAGAGCTTGACGAGCTCGCCTTCCTTTTCGGCGAGCTTGCCCTCGGCGTCGCGCAGGGCGTTGAGGCGCTGTGTGAATTCTTCCTCCGTGGCGCGCAGTTGATCCTTCACGGCGCGCTCGCGGGCGTCCATCGCACTGATGGCGGCGCTTTTCTCGCCGAGTTCGCTCTTGAGCTTGGCGATCGCCTCGCTCTTCTTGCCGAGCTCGGCGAACTGACTGGTCGTCTTCGCCTTCATCTGCTCGACGCTCATCTCGAGCCGCCGGGTGGACATCGCGAATTCGGCGCGAAGCTGGTCCTTGTCGGCCTGGATTTCAGCCATGGAGAGCGGCGTGGCCGCCTCGATCCGCCGCATGGTCAGGCGCACAGCTCGCCCGTGCACCAGGGGAATGAACACCAGCCCGATCAAGCTGGCCACCAGGAACCCGAGCCCAAAAAACATGATCGGTTCAACCATGGAATACGCCTCCAACGCCGCTTGCACCGAGCCAGCACCATGCCATGGCCGGTCGGGGCGTGCCAAATTAACCCGTGATTAACCTAAATCCGGACGCGGCAAGGAGACGGCCACGGGAAGAAGGCAGGGACGCAGAACACGCGCCCTTCGATCCTATCTGGTGTCCCGATTCCGAAGTTCGCATTGCCTCGCGGCGCCCTCTTAGCGAACTTCGGATTCGAAAGGACACTGGCAAGTTATCAGTCGAGTGTGGTTTGGTTCAGAAGGTCTCTTGTTGGACTCGCGGCAGCAATGAAGAGAACTTCTGAACCACCACACTCGTTTGTATTCCTCCTCGCTCAGAGCGGATTCCAGGTCGGCTTCGGCGTAAACTTGAGGTAGCCGATCGACGCGCCGAGGCGAAAGCCGATCCCGGAGCGGATCGGCACGACCACCACATTGTTGGCGGTCAGCGCCGTCATCCCAAAACCGCCGATGAAATAGGCCGAGCCGTCGATCCCGCCGAAACGCTGGTACATCGCCTCCGTCGACGGCAGATTGTAGACCAGCATCATCGTCCGCGCGCCCTCGCCGCCGACGTCGAAGCCGAGTGATGGCCCTTGCCAATAGACCCGCAGGTCGCCGGCATTGCGGGTAAACAGGGTGCCCTCGCCGTAGCGCAGGCCGGCGACAAACGCACCGCCGCCTTCCTGGCCAAGGATGTATCCGTTGGGCTGGCCCCATTGGCTGGTGGCCTTCTCGATCACGGTGGCGAGGCCGCGTGAGACCGTGCCGAAGAACTTGTGTCCGGCCCCGACCAGCTCATCCACCGAAAAGCTGCTCTTCTGCGCCGGCGGCTGGCTCGGGAGTGTTGTCGGGGGCGGGTTCTGTGCCGCCGCCGGGCCAAGGCAGAGGCCGAGGAGAATCAAGACCAGGGCCGAAAATCGGAAATTCAGCATCGCGATGCTCCATCGACCGCCCGGACGCCGCGGTCCTTAACGGCTCACTGACATGCCAACCGTAGTGTGTCCGAATCGATACACCATGAGCGCGAACTATGACTGCAGCGCGGCGGCAAACAAAGCTGCGGCTTTTTCGCCTCGTTCCAGCCGCGATTGCCGTGGTGCCGTAATCTAAACTAGCGCAGCAGCCTGGGTGCTGTCGGGTCGCCCCAGGCGATGAAGCCCGGCACGCGGAAATCCCGCTCGCCGTGGCCGTAGGACAATGGTCCGCCATCCGGCATCGTGACCACGCCGCCGGCCGCCATGACGACGGCGTGGCCCGCGGCGATGTCCCATTCGCAGGTCGTGCCGAACCGGGGGTAGATGTCGGCGCTGCCTTCGGCGATCCGGCAGAATTTTATTGCCGAGCCGGCCCCGACCTGGTCCTTGATCGGCAGCCGCCCCAGGAATTCGACCGACTGCGGGTCGAGATGCGAGCGGCTGACCGCGGCGGTCAGACCGGCCGCCGGCGCCGGACGCGCCCGGATCGTGACCTTCTCGGTGGCCGCGTCGGGCATCGCGCCCGGCGACAACCGCAGGCGCTCGGCCTGCCCGCCGACGATCCCGCGCCAGATCAGTCCCATGGCCGGAGCGCCGACAACGCCCAGGCGCGGTACGCCGCCGTCGATCAGGGCGATATTGACCGTGAAATCGTCGCGTCCGGAGATGAACTCCTTGGTGCCGTCGAGCGGGTCGACCAGGGCGAACCGCGACCCGGTAAGCACCCCGGTGCGCTCTGCCTCCTCCGAGACAATGGGGAGACCGGGGAGATGTTGCCGCAGTCCGGCCAGAATGATCGCCTGCGCTGCCTCATCGGCCGCCGTGACCGGGCTCTCGTCATCCTTGACCCTGACGGCGAGCGCGGGAGAGCACAACCGGACGATGGCCGCCGCTGCTTGTGAAGCAATGCCGGTCAGTGCGTCGAGCAGATGTGCCGCCGCGGCGGGGTCGTGGTCCCAGTTTTCCGTCACAGGGCCTCCCAAAATGCCTTCGTATGCAGGTGTCGCGTGGCGATCTAGCACAGTGCCGCGCGTTCGCCACATCTGCGCGTCATCAGATAGCGCGATTGGTGGTGCGGTCTAAGCGAATGCTGTGCCACTGTTCGCTCGCCGCCCCACTGATTCGACACCGGTGGGAGGCCGGCCCAGCGATTGCAGCCCATTGCCGGGTCCGGACCCCGTCCACCCGGCTGCCTGTACCGGAGACGGCCGCATGACCGCCACGATCGCAATGGACTCGCTCGATCTCGCCGCGCTGCTCTGCTCACGAGTCTGTCACGACCTGATCAGCCCGGTCGGCGCCATTGTCAACGGGCTGGAGGTTTACGAGGAGGACAATGACGAGGCGACCAAGTCTTTCGCCCTCCAGCTGATCAAAAAGAGTGCGAATTCCGCGTCCGCCCGGCTGCAGTTCTGTCGTCTGGCCTTTGGCGCGGCCGGCTCGGCCGGCGCCGAGATCGATCTCGGGGACGCCGAGAACATGGCCCGCGGCTTCATCGAGGATGACAGGGTCAAGCTCAACTGGAACCTGCCACGACAGCTGTTGCCGAAGAACCGGGTGAAGCTTCTGCTCAACATGCTGATCATTGCCGGCCAGACGATCCCGCGCGGCGGCACTCTGACGGTTGACCCGGCGGGAGCCGGCCCGGAGATATCATTTCGCATCACCTCCGCCGGCCTGAACGCCCGCGTGCCACAAGCGGTGCCGGCGCTGTTGGCCGGAGGCGCCGATGGCGAGTCGGTCGATGCCCATACCATCCAGCCGTTCTATACCGGCCTGCTGGCGAAGAACTGCCGCCTGACCGTGACGCTGACGGCGGAAGGCGACACCGTGGTGCTGCGCGCCGCCTGAAGCACGTGCTGCTTGATCTGGAGTCTGGACGACGGGCCGACCGCGCCATTTGGGCCCAGTGCTGGGGTCGAGCCTTTGCCGGTCTCCGAATTCGTCCGAGCCGGCCTTTTTAGGCCTGCGGCGCGCATATTCTGCAACCAAAATTAAAGGAGTTGCCAACAGACTCCGTCCGTTCGCGAACGGGGCAGTGCGCGTTGCTGCGCCTGTCGAAAGGCGGCACATGGACGACCTGCTGCGGGAGTTCCTCACCGAAACGAATGAGTCGCTCCATGTCATCGACGTCGAACTCGTCCGCTTCGAGCAGGATCCGAACAACGCCGAAATCCTCGACAACATTTTCCGTCTGGTCCACACGATCAAAGGCACCTGCGGATTCCTGGGGCTCCAGCGCCTCGAAAGCCTGGCGCATTCGGCCGAAACACTGATGGGGCAGTTCCGCGCCGGCCGGACCGTGACCGGCGAGGCGGTGACCTTGATTCTTACCGCCATCGACCGGATCAAGGCGCTGCTCGATGCGCTTGAGGCGGAACAGCACGAGCCGGACGGCGCCGACCACGATGTCATCGCGGCCCTCGAAATTCTGTCGTCCGCGGCGGAACTGCCGGCTGCGACGCAAATGGCACCAAGTCCGTTCGAGACGGCATCTGCCGCGGCGACGCCCAAGACGCAGGAGCACGAGGAGGCAAGTCCGGCGGCGATGCGCCGGGCCGAGCCTGCGGCCAACGGCGAGAGCGAACGCCCGGACCGGATCGCCGGCCAGTCGATCCGCGTCAGCGTCGATACGCTCGACCACCTGATGACCATGGTCTCGGAACTGGTGCTCACCCGCAACCAGCTGCTGGAGATCGCACGCCGCAATCCCGATACCGAATTCAAGCAACCGCTGCAGCGTCTGTCGAATGTCACCGCCGAGCTGCAGGAAGGTGTGATGAAGACGCGCATGCAGCCGATCGGCAGTGCCTGGCACAAGCTGCCGCGCATCGTGCGCGATCTGGCCACCGACCTCGGGCGGCGGATTCACCTCGAGCTGAGCGGCGCCGAAACCGAGCTCGATCGTCAGGTGCTGGACCTGATCAAGGATCCGCTGATTCACATGGTCCGCAATTGCGCGGCACACGGGATCGAGGCGCCGCAAGAGCGCCTGGCCGCCGGCAAGCTCGAGCACGGCCTGATCCGCCTCACCGCGCATCATCAGGCCGGTCACATCATCATCGAGATCATCGACGATGGGCGCGGCCTCGACACCGACCGCATTCGCCAGCAGGTGATTGCCCGCGGCCTCGCCGTGGAGGCCGAGGTGGAAAAGATGTCCGAGGCGCGGTTGCACCGGTTCATCTTCTCGCCCGGTTTTACCACCGCGCCAAAGGTCACCAGCATCGCCGGTCGTGGCGTCGGCATGGACGTCGCGCGCGCCAACATCGACATGATCGGCGGCACCATCGACGTGCGGTCGAGGTGCGGCGAAGGCACGACATTCACCATCAAAATTCCACTGACGATGGCGGTCGTCTCGGCGCTGATCGTGGAGGCGGGCGGCGACCGTTTCGCCATCCCGCAACTCGCCGTCGTCGAGCTGGTGCGCGTGCGCGCCGGTTCAGAGCACCGCATCGACTGGCTCAAGGACACGCCGGTGCTGCGCTTGCGCAACAAGCTGCTGCCGCTGGTGCATTTGAAGAAGCTCCTGGCGATCGACCCGAATCCGGAGATCGACGTGGAGAGCGGCTTCATCGTGGTCATTCAGATCGGCAACGAGACCTTCGGCATCGTCGTCGACGGCGTGTTCCAGACGGAGGAAATCGTCGTCAAGCCGATGTCGCCAAACCTCAGGCACATCACAATGCTGTCCGGCAACACCATTCTTGGCGACGGTTCGGTAATCATGATCATCGATCCGCACGGCATCGCCCAGGCGATCGGGACCGCCACTGTCGCGCGCACCCCGCACGGTGCGGAAGCCGCCGACGAGACCCTCGCGGCGGAAGAGCAGACGACGCCAATGCTTCTGTTCCGCGCCGGCTCGATGCAACAGAAGGCGGTGCCGCTTTCGCTCATCACCCGGCTGGAGGTGATCGATGCGCGCTCCATGGAAAAATCGAACGGGAATCATCTCTTGCAGTATCGTGGGCAATTGATGCCGCTGGTTCCGGTCAACAAGACGGTCCGCATCCGCAACGAAGGATCACAGCCGCTGGTAGTCTTCTCCGACGAGGAACAGTCAATGGGCCTGCTGGTCGACGATATCATCGACATCGTCGACGATCCGCTCGCCATCGAGGTGACCAGCGACCGGCCCGGCGTGCTCGGCTCGGCGGTGATCAAGGGCCAGGCCACTGAGGTGATTGACATCTCGCACTTCCTGCCGCTCGCGTTCGGACAGAGTTACGGCCGCGCCGAACGGCGCTCCACCCCGCGCAAGGTGCTGCTGGTCGACGATCAGGCGTTCTTCCGCAATCTACTGAGCCCGATCATCGATGCCGCAGGCTATGCCGTGACCACCGCAGCCAGTGCCGCCCAGGTGCTCGACCTGATCAGGAACGGCGAGCGCTTCGAGGTTATCGTCGCCGACCTTGACATGCCGGGGATGACCGGCTTCGAGTTGGCCCAGGTGCTGCGAGATGATCCGTTGACTGCGGGCGTACCGGTTGTTGGTCTGACGCCAGTGGACTCGTCGGACATGGCCGGGTGCGCGCGCCAGTTCGGTATCCGCGAGTGCGTCGCCAAGTTCGATCGCCGCGGCCTGATCGCAGCGCTCGAAACCTCCCGCATCGCCGTCGGGCAGGCGGCATGAACGAGGCCCCGATGCACATATCCGACAACGAGGACGTGCACGAGTACGTGACCGCGGTGGTCGATCGGCAACTGTTCGGCTTGCCGATCGCGCGCGTGCAGGACGTGTTCGTGCCGGCGCGGCTGACGCGTGTGCCGCTGGCGCCGCCGGAGGTCGCCGGCGTTCTCAATCTGCGCGGTCGCATCCTCACGGTGATCGATTTGCGCCGTCGGCTTGGTCTGCCCGTGCGCGCGAACATCGCCTCGGATAGGACGATAGGCATCGAGCTGGCCGGCGAAGCATATGGCTTGCTCGTCGACTCGGTGGGCGAAGTGATGCGCCTCTCGGATGCGATCCGCGCCGTGAATCCGGCGAACCTTGATCCGCGGCTCGCCGGTGCGTCGGCCGGCGTCTATCGGCTCGAAGGCGAACTGATGATTCTGCTCGACGTCGATCGGGTACTCCACTTCGACGGTGCGACCAAGGCCGCAGGAACGGCTGCGTGATTTCGGAAATTCGGGCGGGTCGAAATCCCGATGGGGCAAAGCGAGGCATGAGATGAAGACGTGTATGATCGTCGACGACTCCAGCGTCATCCGCAAGGTGGCGCGGCGGATCGTCGAAGGCCTCGACTTCCAGGTGACGGAAGCCGAGGACGGTGAGCAGGCGCTGGAGCTCTGCCGCCGCGAATTGCCGAACGCGATTCTGCTCGACTGGAACATGCCGAAGATGGACGGCTACGATTTCCTACGAGCGTTGCGGCGTCTGCCCGGCGGCGACCGGCCGAGGGTCGTGTTCTGCACGACCGAGAACGACGTCGCACACATCGCGAAGGCGCTGCACGCGGGTGCGAACGAATACATCATGAAGCCGTTCGACAAGGACATCGTCGAAGCCAAGTTCCAGGAAGTCGGTCTGATTTGACCGGCCCGTTCACCCTGATGTTCGCAACCGCGTAGCATGATCGCGTCACTGCGTGCCACCGCCCCCGCCGTTTCGCCGGCTCCCGCCGAGGAGCAAGGCCCGATCCGCGTATTGGTCGTCGACGATGCGGTCGTCGTGCGCGGGCTGGTCTCGCGTTGGCTGAATGCAGGCCTGTGCTCGGCGGTGCTCCCGATCGAGCAGATCGCCTCGGCCATCCTCCGCCTGTTCCCCGGAGATCGCTCGTGACGCCGAATGAATACGACTACGTGCGCAAACTCTTGAAGGAGCGGTCCGGGCTCGTCCTTTCGGCGGACAAGCAGTATTTGGTCAAGAGCAGGCTCCTGCCGCTCGTGCGCAAGGCCGGTGTGTCCAGGCTCGGCGAACTCGTTCTCAAGCTGCAAGGGCCCGGTGCCGAGTCGCTCGTCGCCGATGTGATCGACGCGATGACCACCAACGAAACGCTCTTCTTCCGCGACAAAATTCCGTTCAAGCACTTCCGTGACACGATCCTGCCGGCGCTGATGATCGCGCGCAACGCGCAGCGGCACATCCGCATCTGGTGCACAGCCTGTTCGAGCGGCCAGGAGCCGTACTCGCTGGCAATGACCTTGAAGGAGATGGGTGCGGCGCTCGCGGGCTGGCGCTTCGACATCCTCGCCACCGATATCGCCCGCACGGTGATCGAGCAGGCCAAGACCGGAGTTTACAGCCAGTTCGAGGTGCAGCGCGGACTGCCGATCACTCTGCTGCTGAAATATTTCCAGCAGGACGGCGACAACTGGCAGGTGGTTCCCGAAGTCCGCGCGATGGTGAAGTTCCGGCAGCTCAACCTGTTGCGCGACTTCTCGGTGCTCGGCACGTTCGACGTCGTGTTCTGCCGCAACGTTCTGATCTATTTCGGTCACGATACCAAGATCGACGTATTGCACCGTATCGGGCGCAGCATGGGTTCGAACGGTTTCCTTGTGCTCGGAGCGGCCGAGACGGTGGTCGGCCTGACCGATGCCTTCAAGCCTCATGCCGACCGGCGCGGCTTGTATTTGCGCACCGTCGTTGATCCGGCGCCGCGGGCAAGCAACGTCATTCCGCTGAATGCAATGGCCGCGGCGAGCATCGGGCGCTGACAGCCGTAGACGCGTCGCCGCCGGAAGTGCGGCCGCGAAGACCCCGCCGGCGACGGCGGGGCTTTGTCTGGAGGAGGCGGTTGCGGCGCCTCGCAAAAGGATTCCAGGTTTCGGGTGGTTCGGTGCCTTTTCGATCGCTACGTCCTGGTTGAAGGAAACGGGGCGCGCGTAGGCCCGCGCACACCTGAAGGAGTCCGCGATGTTGACGATGGCGACAAGCACCGAGCGAAAGCTGCCGACAATCCCGAACGACGACGCACTATGGGACGCGGTCAAGCGCCGGGAGCGCTTGGTGGATGGCGTCTTCTACTATTCGGTGCGGCTTGCATCGCTTGCACGCACGAAAGCCGGCCCTCTCGGCATCGGCCGCGGACGCTTGAAAGCTGACGTTCTCACGAAGCGGCAAGCGCGCCGCACACGATGGGCGGCAGTAGACGCCGGTCGCGCGAACGAGACCACGCTCGTAGCAAGGCGTGAGCCGGCGGCGATGATCCGCTTCGCACTCGGCGAGTGCTCGCTCGGCTCGATTCTCGTCGCCGCAACAGAAAGAGGCGTATGTACCATCGAATTCGGCGATGAGCCCGACACCCTCATGCGCAATCTGCGCGACCGTTTTTCACCGGCACGGCTGGCCGGCGGCGACGCGACATTTGAACGGCTCGCCGCCAAGGCCATTGCCGTCATCGAAGCGCCGGCGGGTGGCCTTGATCTGCCGCTCGATCCGCACGGGACGGCGTTTCAGCAGAGCGTGTGGCAGGCGCTGCGCTTGATCGCTCCCGGCTCGACCGCGAGTTACGCCGAGATCGCCGCGCGCATCGGGCGGCCGAAGGCGGTTCGAGCCGTCGCCCGGGCCTGCGCATCGAACACGATCGCGGTCGCCATCCCGTGCCATCGCGTGGTGCGCAGCGATGCCGCCGTGTCGGGCTATCGCTGGGGCGTCAGGCGCAAGCGCGCCCTGCTGGCGCGGGAGCAGACGGCATGATTTTGGCGAAGCACCAACGCGGTCCGCACGTGGCGGCATTGGCACCGACCACAATCAGTGAACGCGCGCCGGCGTTGGATTGGAGTGCGATCGCCGCCGACCTCGATGCGCAGGGCTACACCACGACCGGCGCTCTGCTCGCGGGCGAGGAATGCACAGCGCTTGCCGAGTCCTATGTTGCAGACGACCTGTTTCGCAGCACGATCGTGATGGCCCGCCATGGCTTCGGCCGGGGCGAGTACAAGTACTTTGCCCATCCCTTGCCAGCCGCCGTTTCGGAATTGCGGACGGCGCTGTATCCGCCGCTCGCCGAGATTGCGAATCGCTGGAATGAAAGGATGGGGATTGCCGTGCGATATCCGCGCGATCACGCCACCTTTCTCAAGCGGTGCCGCGATGCCGGCCAGGCGAAGCCGACGCCGCTGCTGCTGCGGTACGGTCCCGACGACTACAACTGCCTGCACCAGGACCTTTACGGAGAGCACGTGTTCCCGTTGCAGGTCGCCTTCCTGCTCTCGCAGCCGGGCACCGACTTTATCGGCGGGGAATTCGTGCTGACCGAGCAGCGCCCGCGCATGCAGTCGCGTGCGGAAGTCGTGCCGCTGCGGCAGGGCGAGGGCGTGATTTTTCCGGTGCATCATCGGCCGGTGAAGGGCACCCGCGGCACCTATCGTGTCACTATGCGCCACGGTGTCAGCCGAATCCGTTCCGGCCGGCGCCATACGCTCGGCATCATCTTCCATGACGCCAAGTGATGAGTGCGCCGAAGTCGGCCGAAACAAAAACCCCGCCATCGCTGGCGGGGTTTTACATTGGCGGCCGGAAGGGCAGGGGCGTTACGCTACGCCGGGATCCTCACCTCTTCCTCGTGCGGCTCGCGCAGCACGTAGCCGCGGCCCCACACGGTCTCGATGTAGTTCTTGCCGGATGAGGCGTTGGCGAGCTTCTTGCGCAGCTTGCAGATGAACACGTCGATGATCTTGAGCTCCGGCTCGTCCATGCCGCCGTAGAGATGGTTGAGGAACATCTCCTTGGTCAGCGTCGTGCCCTTGCGCAGCGAAAGGAGCTCCAGCATCTGGTACTCCTTGCCGGTGAGGTGCACCCGCGCGCCGCCGACCTCCACCGTCTTGGTGTCGAGATTGACGATCAGGTCGCCGGTCTGGATCACCGACTGGGCGTGGCCCTTGGAGCGGCGCACGATGGCGTGGATGCGGGCGACCAGCTCGTCCTTGTGGAACGGCTTGGTCATGTAGTCGTCGGCGCCGAAGCCGAGGCCCTTGACCTTGTCCTCGATGCCGGCGAGGCCGGAGAGGATCAGGATCGGGGTCTTGATCTTGGAGACGCGCAGCGACCGCAACACCTCGTAGCCCGACATGTCGGGCAGATTCAGGTCGAGAAGGATGATGTCATAATCATACAACTTGCCGAGATCGACGCCTTCTTCACCCAGGTCGGTCGTGTAGACGTTGAAACTCTCCGACTTCAGCATCAACTCGATCGATTGCGCCGTGGCGCCATCGTCTTCGATCAGCAATACGCGCATGCCAGTCCCCTTCCGCGCCGGGCATAAGGTCGGCACGCCGCTTCGGCGGTCCGTGAAAACGCCTTGGGACAACTGATTCGCAACGTTAACCAGGCATGGTTAACAAAACCTGATTCGCCTGCGCAAGAGTCCCCTGGGAAATTCCCGATGACGCGCCGTAAAAGATTGCACGGTCCACGTTTTTTGATCATGCCTGCGTTCACATCACGCATTAAGAAACATCGCTAACCGACTCTGAAGAATCGCTCTGCGGCGACTCCGGCCGGCTTCCTCCGAATCGGTCGGCGAGGACCCCCCAAAGGACCAGTGACGCAATGATTAACGACGCGGGTAAACACGACGTTAATAGGCACCCTTGCCGCTGGGGCGTTCTTAAGGATTGCGCGTGAAGGATTGCGCGTGAAGGATTGTGCATGAAAGCGCTGGCAGAGCGGGTCGCTGAGCTCGGCAGCGTCGAGATTTGCGGCCGCGTCATCGGAGTGCGGGGGTTAATGGTCGAGGTCGCCGGGCCGGACCGACGCGCGGGTGGTGATCGAAAGCGGCGCGGCGCGGAACATTCCTGTGAGGTGGTGGGCACGCCGGAACCGGCGAAGATGACAAACGCCCACGGCACCAGGTGATGAACGTATTCGACACCCGCGCCCCGAGATCCAGTGCGGCAAGCCGGTGCTGCTGTCGATGCTGGCGCGCAATGTTGCCGCCGACGTGTCGGTCATCGGCCTGGTCGGCGTGCGCAGTCAGGTGCAGGAGTTCCTGCAGGACGACCTCGGGGCCCGACGGCGCGCTGCACCAGCCGCTGGAAGCGTTCCTGGCCCCGGGCAAGGAGGATGCGACCAACCTCCCGGACGGGCTATCGGCAACTCGAAGGAATCCTGCGTGCTCTGGAAACCGAAAAATAACGGTATCCGGCCACACTCCGCCCGAATTTGCGCTAGCGGCTCCGAGCGTCAGCCGGCCTGGTGGCTGGGTTGGCTACCGCGTGTTGCGGCTTCTGGGGAGTAAGAGTCGATGAAGTCTCGTGAAACGCTCATTCGGCTGAGGAAGTTTCAGGTCGATGAAAAGCGGCGCAAGGTTGCTCAGATCGAGAGCATGATCGCCGAGTTCGAGCGCATGGCGACGGAGCTCGAACGGGAAATCAAGGCCGAGCAGGACCGGGCCGGCATTCATAACCCGGGGCATTTCGCCTACCCGACCTATGCCAAGGCCGCGATCCAGCGACGCGAGAACCTGGTGCGCTCCGCCGAGGACCTCAAGGTCCAGCTCGACGACGCCAAGAATGCGCTCGCCGATGCCTTCGAGGAGCTCAAGAAGGTCGAAATGCTCGACGAGCGCGACCAAATGCGGGAGCGCTCTGCCGAGAGCGCCACGGAGCAGGCCGAACTCGACGCCATCGGTCTGATGCGCGCGGGCGCCGCTCGCGCCTAGAACCGCACCGACGCGAAGAAACGGACATTCAGTCCGGGCAGCAGCACCTCGTCCTTCTTGAACGAGACCGCATTGCGAATGTCCTCGTTGAGCAGGTTGTTGCCGACGACGCCGATCGTTAGTTCGCGCGCCCCGAACGTGGACGGGTCCAGCTTTCTGGTGTGCGAGATCTCCGCCTTGAGCAGGTTGTAGCCGGCCGTCGGCGTCTCCCGCGTGGCAGTATCATTCTGCGCGAACGCGTGCAGCAGGCCGACGCGAACGAACCACTCCGAGCTCCGCCAGTACACACCGCCGCCGATCCGCTGCGGGGGAATGCGCGGCACATAGGTGCCGTCAGCGAAGGTGGCGTGGACGATGTCGTATTGGCCGTCGACCCCGAACATTCCGCCGCTGAGCGGAGCCACGTCGAACTGTGCCTGCACCTCACCGCCGCCGAACGTGGCGTCGCGCTGCGTGTAGGCGACTTGGGTGAGCTCGCCGCCGGGGCCGGCGATGCAACTCGCGAAATCTTCGTCGCAGGTGTTGCCGGTGAAGCGTTTGAAGATGAAGCCGTTGAAGCGGGTGTAGTAAGCTGTCGCCTCGAACCGAAGCCGTCCGTGCGCCCGCCGCAGGCCGACCTCGACCGTCTGCGCGGATTCGATTCCAAGATTGGGATTGCCGATCTCGAACGTGCCCGTCGCCTCGTGCACGCCGCGCGAAAACAGTTCCGGCGCTCGAGGGGCACGCTCGACATACTGTGCGTTGACGCTCCCGACGATGCCCCACGGCAGGTCCTTGAGCAGGCCGACGGCAACGCTCGCCGGAACGAAGTCGCGGTTGCGCGAGAGGGCCGGCGGATCGATTCCGATCGGGAGAAAATTCGCGGGGAAGGAGGGAGAGGATCCGTTGACGTTCGCCAGCTCGATGCGGCCGGCGACCTGCAGCCGCAGCGTGTCGCTGAACCTGAGTTCGTTGAACAGGTACGCCGCAGCGCTGGTCGACTCATTGGGATCGAACAGTCCGCCCTCGCCGCCCGGCGCGGAAAGGTCCTGGTGGCTTGCCTGGACGCCGAATGCCGACGTCAGGGCGGCAAAGGGGAGATTGACGGGCGCAAGCTGCACCTCGACGCGGCCTTCCTGAGCTCTGTTCCGGAAGGTCTGGTGCACGCCGTCGAAGCCGCCTTCGTTGGCCAGTTCGTCGTGCTTGTAGTCGGAGGCGCCGAGCCAGAACCGGACTGCTTCGATCGCTGCCGATTGCGGACGGACCTCGCCCTTGCTGGTGATCTTGGTCTGGTGCATGTCGATACGGGTCTTGGTCTCGGTCGCCTCGATCCCGGGGATGCGATAGAAGCTCTCGAAGCGGGACACCGCCACGCCGAAGAAGCCACCGTCGAACAGATACGAGCCGCCGACCGATTGCCCGTTGGAGCGAAATGACGAGTTCGGCTGATGCCCGTTCACACGCGGCGCCGGAGCCGGCGGGAAGAGGTAAGGGTAGCCGGGTATACGGTAGTTCTCCGCCCTACGCCCGTAGGCATCGGCATGGACCGCGAAATTGCCGCCGCCTGCGTCGAGCAAGACCGATCCCTCGACCCCGCCGTCGACGGTGGTCACCGCACCGTTCAATTCGCCGGCAAAGCCGCGCGGCGGGATCGCGGTGGGGATGCGATTGTTGTCGACGTTGACGACGCCGCCGATCGCCTGCGAGCCCCACCGGAGCGTCGCCGGCCCGCGGATTACCTCGATCTGGCGGGCCGCGAGCGGATCGATCGGGACGGCGTGATCCTCGCTCAGGTCGGAGACGTCGTTGACGGCAAGTCCGTTCTCCTGGATGCGGACGCGGTAGTTATCGAGGCCGCGGACGATCGGACGGCTTGCGCTGCCGGGCGCGAAACTGGACCCGGTGATCCCGGGTTTCGACTGCAACACGTCACCCAGGGAACTCCCCGGCGTGCGCTGCAACTCGTCGGATGGGATCACCGTGACGGTTGCGAATTGGTCGGTGACGATCGGAAGCGTTCCTTGCAGCGGGACTTCCGGCGCGGCTGGTTGATCGGCCGGAGGCGTTGCCGCCGAAGCGGGGCGGGCGATTGGGCTGGGCGCCGTGACGACAATTTCCGGAAGCGCGGTCTGCGCCCATCCCGCCTCGCTCGCGACGACCGCCAACGCCAACGGCAAACCGATCCGACGAACCACCACGCGGCAATGCATTTCCGAACACTCCCCACGCCCTGTATCAGACGTTATAACATTACAATCTTAGGGGGGTCGTCAAGCGATTTGTAATATTATAACATATGGACATGGGGACGCTGACGACAGCCTCGCCGCGCCGTTCGTGCATGTGCGCTCCGCCCGTGCCGGCGAAAGGGTCGCCCGCGGCGTGCCTCGGCTGCGGCTCAGATCGCGGATGATGGGCGGACATCGGTGATCGCGTTCCGTCACCGCGAAACAGGTCGCGCGTCGGCCGGACCGCCGGTCCTTCTTGCCGGCGATCGGCCGGCGCCACCCGGGCCGCGGCGAGGCAACGCGGTCATGGTGCTGCTGCTGATCGGCTCAGTCGCTGTGCACGCCGCGGTGATCGCCGCGTTCGACGGCCTGCCGCGGCAGGTGTCGAGTGCCGGCATCCCGGCGATCTCGGTTGACATCGTCATCGGCGACAACTCCGCGGCGGGGGTTGCGAGCATGCCGGGGCAGGAGAGTGCGATCGAGACCAAGCCGGCCGAAACGGTTCGTGCTGAAGAGACCGGTGTGACGTCCGAACCGGTGAAGCCGGTCACTGTTGCGGAAGCTGCGACCCGGTCTTTACCCGCCACGGCGGAGCGAGAGTCACCGTCGCCGGAAGCCGCGGCACCGGCGACCGAGCAGCCGCCGTCGGAGCAAAATCCCGAGGCGGCACCCACGCCGGCGAAGCCCGCGTATACGGTCACGCGTGCGGAGGACATTCCACCGGCCGCGCATGCCGCCGTCCGGAATCGGCAGGCGAGACCGCGGCCGTCATCGGCCGCGAGCGGTGTCGGCCGCGGCGGCGCCACTGCGCTTGCCAACTATCACGGGCGCGTCGCCGCCCACCTTGCACGTCATAAGCGGTTTCCAGCGGCTGCGCGCCGCCGCGGCGAGCATGGCAACGCTGGCATCGACTTCAGCATCGACGGGAGCGGGCGCGTCGTCTCGGTTCGGATCACGCGTAGCAGCGGCTTCGCCAGCCTCGACCAGGCCGCCGAAGCGATGGTGTGGCGCGCTTCGCCGTTCCCGACCCCACCCAATCGCGCGCCACGACGGTTCAGCGTCCCGGTCAGCTACGCGATCCGCTGAAGCCCTCATTGGGCGTTGGCCGCGGATCGGTCTGGCATTGTCCGTCACGAAATGCGTATGCTCGGCGCGTCGGATCAAGGGGCTGCCACCGCATGCTCACACCGCCGGAACTCGTTTGGCTCCTGGCTGCCGTCGCCAAGGGGGATGAGGCGGCGTTCGTCCGCCTCTATGCGGCGACGCGGGCGAAACTCTACGGGGTGGTGCTGCGTATCTTGCGTCGTAGGGACCTTGCCGACGAAGTGCTGCAGGAGACCTATCTGAAAATCTGGGGCGGCGCCGGGCAGTTCGACCCGCTGCGCGCCGCGCCGATCACCTGGATGGTGGCGATTGCCCGCAACCGCGCCATCGACCTGTTGCGGCGGCGCACGGAGACTTCGATCGAGGAGGAGCCGGAGGCGGTGGAAGTGGTGGCCGACAATCCCGACCCGCTGGCGGCACGCGAGCTGAGCGAGGAGCTCCAGCGCCTGCTCGCCTGCATCGGCCGGCTGCCGCCGGAACGTCAGCGCTTGGTGTTGCTTGCCTATTACAACGGCTGGGGCCGGGAGCAACTGGCCGCCGAGCTGGAGACTCCGGTGAACACGATCAAGACCTGGCTGCGCCGCAGCCTGCTGGAGATCCGGGAGTGCCTCGATCATGGCTGACGAGGATTTCGACGCGCTTGCCGCCGAATATGTGCTCGGCACGCTGACCGCCGAGGAGCGCGCCAGCGCCGAGCAATTAGCGGCAGTGGACGCCGGATTCGCCGGGCGCATCGCCGCCTGGGAGCGGCGCCTCGGCACGCTCGAGGCGATGGTTGAGCCGGTCGAGCCGCCGCCGGAAACCTGGAGCCGCATCCGCGAACGGATCGCCGAGGCGCAACCGCAGGCGGGTCTGCAACTGCCGGAGGTGGTGCCTGCCGCTGCGGCGCCCGCCGCCGCGGACGTCGTCGTCCTGACGCAGCGTGCGCGGCGCTGGCGCGGCGTTGCGGCGCTGAGCGGCGCAATGGCGGCGGCGCTGCTCATTGCGCTCGGCATTGGCCGTTATCGTCCGGAACTGTTGCCGCCGGAACTGCGGCCGCCGGTGGAGACGAAGGTCATCGAGAAAATCGTCGAGGTGCCGGCGCCGGCGCCTCCCGTACCTCCAACTGTGGGGCGCTTCGTCGCCGTGCTGCAGCGGGACGCCGGCGCGCCGGCATTCCTGCTCACCGTCGACGTCGACAACCGCACGCTCACGGTGCGCCGGGTCGCGGCGACGCCGGAGGCCGGCAGGAGCCACGAGCTATGGCTGATATCGGATCGGTTTCCGGCACCGCGGTCACTCGGACTGGTCGGCGCCGCCGAGTTCACACAGCGCGCGGCGCTTGCTGCCTATGACCAGGATACGATCAACAGCGCGACCTATGCGGTGTCGCTGGAACCGGAGGGCGGCTCGCCGACCGGCACGCCGACCGGGCCGGTGCTGTTTACAGGCAAGCTGGTCGAAGCCGTTCCGCCGCCGCCCCGTCCCTGAGACAGGCAGCGCGCCCAAATAAAGAAAGCGCGCCCGATCGGCGCGCAGGAGCGAGGGAGGGCAGAAAATGAGTTCGGAAACCTATCAACGAATGATCCGGATCCCAGCCCCGCTGACGGCGATCGGCGCACCGGCCGTGATCACCGGAATGCGCGCTTCGATATGCTGCGATCCGTCGCCGGTGTCCTGACCGGAAACCCGTGCGGCGATGCCGACGCCGGTCACCAGAGTTGCGCCGATCAAGGCGATCACGACGATCTTCAAATGCGTCGTCCGGTCGGCGCTATGGAGCGAATGATTCATGACCAAATTCCCGCAGCTCATTCCTTCTTTGGTCAAGTGTTCCACCAAGAAGGTTCAAAGCCGTTTGACGCAGCGCAAAATCCATTCTCGCTTGGCAAGTCCGGCCAGACGCCTTCGCGCTTTGCCAATACGTACGTAAACCGTGGCGTCTGGGTTTCGGTTCCGGTAGCCGCTTCACGCAGCGGTGAACAAATGTGATACCCGCGCGTCAGGATGCGCGCCGGGAATGTCCGCTCAAGTGCTTCCGACTGACTTCAGCCGCACCCGGGGTGGAACGCCCGTTAGGAATATTGTTAACGGCAGCGCTACACCGTGACGTCCGGCTCCAGCGCGCACGCTTGCGCATCTCCAAGCTCGATCTGTAAGGTGGGATGGACGATGCCGAAGCGATGCTTCAGGTCGTGAACGAAGCCGGCGAGTGCGGCGTCGCCCGGGTGGCCGCCCGGCATGATGAGATGCGCGGTCATCGCGGTTTCGGTCGTGCTCATCGCCCAGATGTGCAGATCGTGCACGCCGGCGACTCCGGGCAGGCCGGCAAGATAGCCGCTCACCTTCTCCGGCGCGATGTTCGACGGCACCGCGGCGAGCGATAGGGCGACGCTCTCGCGCAAAAGCCCCCACGTGCCCCAGACGATCACGACGACGATCACGAGGCTGATCAACGGATCGAGCCAGAGCCAGCCGGTGAGCACGATGACGAGCCCGGCTATGACAACGCCGATGGAAACGCCTGCATCGGCGACCATGTGCAGATAGGCGGCGCGGATGTTCAGGTCGCCTTTGCGGCCGGACATGAACAGCCACGCCGTTATCCCGTTGATGACGACGCCAATAGCCGCGACGATCATGACGGTGGTGCCTGCCACCGGCGCCGGATGCATCAGACGTCCGATGGATTCCCAGGCAATGGCGCCGACCCCGACCAGCAGGAACACCGCGTTGAACAAGGCCGCGAGGATCGTGGATCCCCTCAGGCCGTAGGTGAAGCGTGAGCTGGGCGTGCGTTTCGCCAACGCCGTGCCGATCCACGCCACAGCCAGACCAAGCACGTCGGACAGGTTGTGACCGGCGTCGGCAATGAGCGCGACCGAGTTGCTGATGACACCGAACACCGCTTCGACGATGACGAAAACGGTGTTCAGTCCGATGCCGATGAGGAAGGCGGTGCCGTAGTTCGCCGGTGCATGAGCATGACCGGCGTGACCATGGCCCTCGTGATCGTGTCCCATGTGGACCATGTTGGGCAAGAGGCCGGCGTTACACAATCACGGCGGTTGCGAACTGATGACCCCGGTCATCGCCACGATTCGTGCCGCACCCACGTCCGGACGAACGCAACAAATCCTTGCAAGGCGGCCCCACCCCCGAAGTCAAGTATGCTAGGCAAGATTTGTCCGGCTTATGGTTACCATCAGGTTAAGATCGTCGGTTGGGGTCGCCGGGGCTGGTCCTTTCCGCAAACGCAAAGCGCCGGCAGCGGCCGGCGCTTGTTTCGTAACTGTGTTGCTTGCGGCAGTCGGCGCACCGCCGCGTCAGCGGTCAGCGATTCGGCACGGCACGCGCACGTGCGCGCGGTAGACTCTGTCGGAAGGCGCCTACTGCCGATACTGCTGGATCCGGGTGGTACGAAGCCCGGCAAGTCCATGCTGATCGATCGAATACTGCCAGGATAGGAATTCCTCGACCGTCAGCGTGTAGCGGCTGCACGCCTCTTCGAGCGAGAGGAGTCCGCCGCGGACCGCGGCAACGACCTCCGCCTTGCGCCGGATCACCCAGCGCTTCGTTGTCGGCGGGGGCAGGTCCGCAATGGTCAGCGGACTTCCGTCGGGCCCGATGACATACTTGACCCTCGGGCGGTGGGGCTCTGGCATCGTGGACTCACAGACTCGACTGACACACTCAACGCGCAATCTACGAGCCGCGACTTAAAATTTACCTAAGCTAAATCGCGCTATTCGGTCGGATTAGCAGGAAAAACAGACCCTTGTCGGAAACCGCACACTGGGGGACTCGGTCTCCGGCAGGAGACGCGCGAACGGCTGCGGGCTGCCGTGACGCGGCTTGCCGGTTGCGGGCGTGGGAGGCCGCGATCTGCTGGCGTCGGACGCCAACGCGGGGCACGATCGACTTCATAATGCCCCAATGTCGTGCAGACCTACCGAGCGTGGGTTGGTTTGCAAGCCCTGGCCGCCAAGCCGCGAATTTATTGTGTAAAATCAGTTATTTAATCGTCAGATGCGGCGATGCGAAGCACCTGGCCGGCACCGGCGCCGCTGCTGCGGCAAGAACTGCCGCGTGATGCAACGGTGGATTGCCGCCACGCCTGGCCGGCTGCATTGCGCCGCGACCGTCCCCACCTATAGTAAGGGCGGCCCGGCGCCCGCGGTGCGCGGAGACGGAACAGTCGCAAAGGCCGGGAATGGAGCGCGGCGCGGTCCGCGGGAACCATGTTGAACAGTCTTGACGTCGAGGGCCGGCCACAGGACACGCGGGTCGTCGTCGCCATGTCCGGCGGTGTCGATTCCTCGGTGACGGCAGCGCTGCTCAAGGCAGAAGGCTATGACGTCATCGGCGTCACGCTGCAACTCTACGACCACGGCGCCGCTACCCACCGCAAGGGAGCCTGCTGCGCCGGGCAGGACGTCTATGACGCCCGCGCGGTCGCCGAAGGCATCGGGATTCCGCATTACGTGCTCGACTACGAATCCCGCTTCAAGGAGGCGGTGATCGATCCGTTCGCCGAGAGCTATGCTTCGGGGGAGACGCCGGTGCCGTGCATCGTCTGCAATCAGTCGATCAAGTTCCGCGACCTGCTGGGCACCGCCAAGGAGCTGGGCGCGCGAGTGCTCGCCACCGGCCACTACATCGCCTCGCGGTCACTGCCCGACGGCGGCCGCGCGCTTTACCGGGCCCGCGAGGAGCAGCGCGACCAGAGCTACTTCCTGTTCGCCACCACGCGCGAGCAACTCGACATCCTGCGCTTCCCGCTCGGCGACAAGACCAAGGCGGAAACGCGCGAGCTGGCGCGGCGCTTCGGCCTCTCCATCGCCGACAAGCCGGACAGCCAGGACATCTGCTTCGTTCCATCGGGACGCTACACCGACGTGATCGAGAAGCTGATGCCCGGCGCCGCCGAGCCGGGCGACATCGTCGACCGCAACGGGCGCGTGCTCGGACGCCACCACGGAATCATCCACTTCACGGTCGGGCAGCGGCGTGGGCTCGGCATTCCCGCGCAGGCCCCGCTCTACGTCATTCGCCTGGACGCGTCGCGCAACCGCGTCGTCGTCGGCCCGCGCGAGGCGCTGCGGACTGCGCGGATGCGTCTGCGCGAGGTCAACTGGATCGGCGACGAGACGCTCGAGAGCATTGCGGCGGCGCCGCGCGAAATCTACGTCAAGGTCCGCTCCACCCGTCCACCACAGCCGGCGTGGCTCCGCCTGACGTCTGAGGGCGCCGAGGTTGATCTGGTCGACGGCGAGGACGGCGTTTCGCCCGGCCAAGCCTGCGTCTTCTACAACGCCGCGAACGGGCAGGCGCGGGTGCTCGGCGGCGGCTTTATCGCGAGCGCCGCCGGCGCCGAAGCGCCGCCGCCGCTGCCGACTCTCGCTGCCGCCGGCTTGCGTGCCGCCCGCGGGTGATTGCCTTGGCGTGTGGCCTCCACCATTAGGTGACGCCAAATGGGGGCCGAATTCGAGAAGAATGCGATCGCCAGGACCTACAGTCGCTGGGCGCCGATCTATGATTTCGTCTTCGGCAAGGTGTTTGAGCGGGGCCGCGCCGCGGCGGTGGACGCAGCGGAACGGATCGGCGGGCGAATCCTCGAGGTCGGCGTCGGCACCGGCATCTCGCTGCCGGGCTATTCCCGCACCAACCGCGTCGTCGGCCTCGATATTTCCGAGCCGATGCTGCGCAAGGCGCAGCAAAGGATTCACGCGCAAAGCCTCGATCATATCGACGGCCTGGCGGTGATGGACGCCGCGCGTCTCGCGTTCCCCGACAAGTCGTTCGACGTGGTCGTCGGGCAATATCTGATCACCGCCGTTCCCGATCCGGAGGCGACGCTCGACGAATTCGCCCGCGTGCTCAGGCCGGGCGGGGAGATCGTGCTGGTCAATCATCTCGCGGCCGAGCGCGGAGCGCGCCGGCT
Source organism: Hyphomicrobiales bacterium (assembly GCA_009377755.1). Lineage (GTDB taxonomy): Bacteria > Pseudomonadota > Alphaproteobacteria > Rhizobiales > Xanthobacteraceae > WHTM01. The sequence continues at coordinate 50,783 of WHTM01000008.1, forward strand.
GTTGGAGCAGGGTTTCGCACCGGCCGCGCGCCGGCTCGGCTGGCAGCCGGATTTCGGCTGGGAGCGGCTGGCGCGCTGGGCGGAGCGTCGCAGCGACATCCGTCTGGTCGAACGTCGCCCCGTGCCGCCGCTCGATCATTTCAGTCTGATGCGGTTCGGCCGGATGGCCGCTCTACTATGACAGTTTTATGACAACAATTGCGCCGATGAAGCTGCTATCATCTTGCGCAGGTTCATCGGCATGATTTCAGATCGTTCGATCGTGCCGTCGCACGTGCCATGTCCCCGTCATTGTTGCGTTGACGCTGATTCACCATGCAGGCGTTCTCGCGTGAGATAGAGCTCAAGCTCGTGTTCGATCCTGCGGACGCAGGACGGCTCAAGCGTCACCTCGGGCGGACGTTCGGGCGCCAGGCCCGACCGCGGCAGACGCTGGTTTCGGTCTATTTCGATACGCCGGATCTTCGGCTGCACGAAGCCGGCATCTCGTTGCGCGTCCGCCGGATCGGGCGGGGCATGGTCCAGACCATCAAATCGGTCAATGGCGCCGCCGCGGGCCTGTTCGATCGCGGCGAATGGGAACAGCCGATCAACAGGGCGCAGCCGGACCTGACGGCCGTGCAGGACACGCCGCTCGCGCCGCTGCTCAACGGCCGCGGTCCCGAGGCGCTGCGGCCGGTGTTCGAGACGCGCGTCCGCCGCGCGGTCTATCAGGTCGCCGCCGAGGAATCGGTCATTGCCATCGCCTTCGACGAAGGTGACGTTGATACCGGACAAGACTGCGCGCCGGTGTCCGAGCTGGAATTCGAACTGCTGAGCGGCGAATCGGCCGAATTGTTCCGTCTTGCGCGCACGCTGACGGGGGTCGTGCCGCTGCGCTTTGCGGTTCAGAGCAAATCCGATCGCGGCTATGCGCTGATGGAGGGTGAGCCGCATCCCGTCGCCTGGGCCTCCGAAGTGCATCTCGATCCGGCGATGAGCTGCGCCGATGCGTTCCGGGTCATCGCCCACAACGGGCTGCGCCAGCTTGCCGCCAACGAGCCGGCGGTGCGCGAGGGTCGACCGAACGCGCTGCATCAGATGCGAATCGGGCTGCGCCGCGCGCGCGCCGCCATGTCCCTGTTCCGCGATATCGTCGGCGATTCGGAACACGATCGGATCAAGGCCGGCTTGAAATGGCTCGCCGGTACGCTTGGACCGGCACGCGATCTAGACGTCTTCATGGCCGATGTGCTGGTTCCGTTGCGGACCGAGCATCCCGACCACCCCGGGCTCGCCGACATTTGCCACGACATCGAAGTGCGCCGCCTGCGCGCCTATGCGGATGCGGTGGCGGCGTGCTGCTCGGATCGCTACCAAGCCGTGCTGCTCGACACCATGGAATGGATCGAGAGCGGTCCGTGGCGCACCGGCGACGATCCGCTGCTGCGCACAAGGCGCGAACAGGCGATCACGGCGCTCGCCGGCGACGAGCTCGCCCGCCGGCGCCGCAAGATCATCAAGGGGGGCAGGAGCCTGCGCGATTGCAGCCCCGAGAAACGCCACGAGCTGCGCATTCGCGGGAAGAAGCTTCGTTATGCGACCGAATTCTTCGCCGACGCGTTTCCGGGCAAGCGCAATACGCGGCGGCGCAACGCGGTGCTGGCGGCGTTGAAGGATTTGCAGGAGGCGCTCGGCGGCCTCAACGATATTGCCACGCGCGAGCAGCTTGCCGAGAAGATTGCCGCCGAGGGGCGTGGCGACGAGCAGGCGGCGCGCAAGCGCGCTTTCGCAGCCGGCATGATCGTCGGCCGGCAACACGCCCGGCATGCGGAACTGCTGGCTGCGGCCGAGCGGGCCTATGCCAACATTGCAGACGGCAAGGCCTACTGGAGCTGAATGGCTGGCCGAGACGGACACGGTCGGCTTCGTGACCGGGGCGGGGTTGTCCGCCGCCGACCAAAAAAGATTTTGCTCCAGAACGCGCAGGCGCTATTTGGGACCGACGCGCCGATGCCCGCGCACTCCGCCGTACCACGTATATCATGGGAGACCGCCGCAATGTCCGCCGCCGACACCGAACGATTCCACCTGCGCCGATATGTCGACCGGCTGGTGCAGATGGGCGAATGCGAGGTCCACGACCAGCCGATCGACCTGGTCGATGTGGCGGAGAAGCTCGACGGCAATCCCAAGGCCGTACTGTTCCGCGCGGCGGGCCCCGAGCGCGCGGAGCTTTGCGGCAACGTCATGGGCTCGCGGCGGCGGCTGGCGATGGCGCTCGACACCGACGAGCAGGGCCTACTGGGGGAACTGAATAAGCGGCTGACCAGGCCTATCCCGCCTGTGGAAATTCATGCGGACGCCGCTCCCGTGCAGCAGGTGGTGAAGACCGGCGACGACGCCGATCTCTGCGCGCTGCCGGCGCATCTGCAGCACGGCGAGGACGGCGCGCCGTACATTTCGGCGAGCCTCGATTTCGCGAAGTTTGCCAACGGCCACACCAACGTCGGCTGCCGCCGCATCATGCTGCGCGGCCCGCGCTGGGCCGGCATCGACCTGATCGCGCCGAGCGACCTGCGCGCCATCTATATGGAATCGATAGCGCGCAAGCAGCCGCTGCCGGTCGCCTACGTGGTCGGCACCCATCCCGCCGACTACATGGCGGCCATGTTCGCGATTCCCGGCGTCGATGAGCTCGAAGTCGTCGGAGCGGTGCGCGGTGCGCCGGTGCCGCTGGTGAAGTGCGTCACCAACGACGTGCGCGTGCCGGCGGACGCCGAATACGTGCTGGAAGGATACCTCGACCCGCGCGGCCACACCGAGCCGGAGGGCCCCTACGGCGAGTACGTCGGCTACTACGGCATCGTGAAGCGCAATCCGCTGTTCCATCTCACCGCCATCACGCACCGCAAGGACGCGCTGTTCCAGACCGCGACCATCGGCGGCCGTCAGCTCGGCTACACCGACACCGCGCAGCTCACCGCGGTGAAGACCGAGACCGCGGTGTGGTCCTCGCTGCGCTTCGCGATCCGCGAGCCGATCGCGGTCTGCGCCACGCCGACCTCAGGCGGCATGTATAATGTCCGGGTGTCGATGAAGCAGCGCTATCCCGGCGAGCCGCGCAATGCGCTCGCCGCGGTGTTCGGTTCCATGGGTGAGGCGAAGCACGTCTTCATCTTCGACGAGGACATCGACGTGTTCTCGGACGAGCAATGCGACTGGGCGTTCGCGACTCGCTTCCAGGGCGACCGCGACCTTCTGAGCGGTACGGGCTTCCGCACTGTGCCGCTCGACCCGTCATTGGCAGGCAGCCGCACCGGCGCCAAAGTCGGCTTCGACTGCACCATTCCATTCGGCAAGATGAACGCGTTCGAGTTTTCGGTGCCGATGCCGCCGGTGCTGCCCGAGCGCGCGCGGAAGAATTCCGTGGTCGACGTCCTCGGCGAGGCGCCGGCGAGCTTCCAGGAACTGATGGCGTCGCTCGGCAGCCGCGACGGCCGCGACGTAGTACGCGAGCTCGACAAGCTCTACGCGCTCGATCGCCTCGGCCGCCTCGATAACGGCAAGTACATACTCAAGACGGAAACGCAGAAGCAATGAAGAACGGCATCGGCCAGCCGGTTCAGCGCAAGGAGGACTTGCGCCTGATCACCGGCCGCGGCGAGTTCAGCGACGATCTCAACCTCCCTAATCAAGCGCATGCGGTGATCCTGCGCTCGCCGCACGGCCACGCTCGCGTCAGGAGCATCGACGTCGAGGCGGCGCGCGCGGCGCCCGGCGTGCTTACCGTCCTCACCGGCCGCGACTACGTCGAAGAGGGGCTGAAACCCATCCCCAACAACCCGCTGCCGCCGGACCTGCCGATGGGCAACCGTGACGGCTCGCGGATCATCGTGCCGCCCGACTATCCGCTCGCGGTCGACCGGGTGCGGCACGTCGGTGAGGGCATCGCGTTGGTCATTGCCGAGACGCGGATGCAGGCGCAGGACGCCGCCGAGCTGATTCACGTCGACTACGACGTGCTCCCGGCCGTCGTCGACGTGAAGGGCGCCACCGCCAAGGGTGCGGTCTCGGTCTGGGATGACGTGCCGGCAAACCTCATGGTCGACGGCGAGCGCGGCGACAAAGCCGCTACCGATGCCGCGTTTGCCAAGGCCACGCACGTCACGCGCCTCGAGATCAAGAACAACCGGGTCACCGGCCTGCCGATGGAGCCGCCCGCCTGCGTCGGCGACTACGATGCGGCGAGCGGGCGCATGACACTGCATGTCGGCAGCCAGGGCATCCTAATCCAGAAGCGGGCGCTCGCCGGCGTGTTCGGCGTCGACGGCGACAAGATGCGCGTCGTCACCCGCGACGTCGGCGGCGGCTTCGGCACGCGCAACCTGATCTATCGCGAGTCGGTGCTGATGGTTTGGGCAGCGCGCCGCGTCGGCCACCCCGTAAAATATCGCGCCGACCGCAGCGAGGCGTTCATCGCCGATCCGTACGGCCGCGACCTCACCAGCACGGTGGAGCTTGCGCTCGACGCCAAGGGGAAATTCCTCGGCCTTCGGACGCGCAACATCCAGAACACCGGCTCGCAAGCGATCCACCTGATCCCGCTGTTGCGCGGCTCGGCGGTGGCGAACGGCGTCTATGCGATCCCGGCGATCCACCTGCACCTGCAGGCGGTGTTCACCAACACCACGCCGACCTCGACCTACCGCGGCGCCGGGCGCCCCGAGTCGATCTTCATGATCGAGCGGCTGATCGACACCGCGGCGGAGGAGATGGGCATCGACCGCATCAAACTGAGGCGCATGAACTTCATCCGGCCGAAGATGCTTCCCTTCATCAATTCGGTGAAGACGTGCTACGACAGCGGCGAGTTCGACGCCAACATGATGCGTGCGCTCGCCATGATCGACGCCAAAGGTTTTTCCGCGCGACGCCGGGAAGCGCGCAAGCGCGGCAAGCGTCGCGGCATCGGCTTCGGCAACTACATCGAGACCGCGACCGGCATTCCGCCCGAGCGCGCGGTGATCAAGGTCAAGCCCGGCGGCGTCGACATCACACTCGGCACGCAGGCGAGCGGGCAGGGGCACGAGACCATGTTCGCGCAGATGATCGTCGACATGCTCGGCGCGCCGTTCGGGCAGGTGCATCTCATCCACGGCGACAGCGACATCGTGACGATGGGCTCGGGCTCGCATTCCTGCCGCTCGATGCGGCTCGGCGGGCTGCTGCTCGGGCGCGCTTCCGCCGAAATCGTCGAGAAGGGCAAGACGCTCGCGGCGCGCGCGCTGCAGGCGGGCAAGGACGCCATCGAATTCGCCGATGGACGCTTCCGCGTCGCCGGCACGGAGCGCTCGATCGGCCTGATGGAGGTGGCGGGGCTGGCGCCGGAGCTGTCGGCACCAGAACCGGTGACGCTCGACGCGTCGGCCGAGATCACCAGCATGCTGCCGACCTTTCCGAACGGCTGCCATGCCTGCGAGGTCGAGGTGGACCCGGAAACGGGAGCGGTGGCCCTCATCCGCTACGTGGCGGTGGACGACGTTGGGCGCGTGCTCAATCCGCTGCTGCTCGACGGGCAGATGCACGGCAGCACGGCGCAGGGTGTCGGCCAGGCGTTGCTCGAGGACTGCGTCTACGAGGAAGGCTCGGGCCAGCTCCTGAGCGGCTCGTTCATGGACTATGCGATCCCGCGCGCGCGCATGTTTCCCTCATTCAAGGTCGAGAACAACGAGGTGCTGGCGCCCAACAACCCGCTCGGCGTCAAGGGCGGCGGCGAGGGCGGAACCACCGGCGCGCCGCCGGCGGTGATCAATGCCATCGTCGACGCATTGCGCGAATTTGGCGTGCGCGAAGTGGCGATGCCGGCCACGCCGCAACGGGTGTGGATGGCGATACGGGAAGCGCGGGGGTAGCCAGCTCCGCCCTCATCCTGAGGAGGCGCGATAGCGCCGCCTCGAAGGATGGCAACACGTGCCGCCCATGGTTCGAGACGCGCCCTGCGGGCGCGCTCCTCACCATGAGGCCGAAGAGACCTCAAATCGATATCCCTATCACCTTCGCGGCATTGGCGCCGAGGATGCCGTCCTGGTCCTTCTTGGAAATCCGCTTGGCGCGGCGCACGTATTCCACCGGCTTCTTCTCCGCGAAAGGATAGTCGGTCGCGAGCATGATGCGGCTCGTCGGCACTTTGCTGGCGAGGAAGTCGAGCATGTCGGGATTGAACATCACCGTTTCGTAGAAGAATCGCGGCAGGTAGCTTGAGATATCGCCTTTCAGATGCGGAGTGTGGCCGTTGCGATAATTGTTGTCGAAGCGGCCGGTGTAGAATGGTAGGAAGCCGCCGCCGTGCGCCACGAGAATCTTCACCTTCGGATAGGCGTCCATGATCCCTTCATAGATCAGTGACAGCATGGCGAAGGCTTCTTCCAGCGGTTGGCCGAGCGTGATCAGTAGACGGTGCTTGCGCATGCGCGGGTCGGGGCTGCCGGCGGGATGAATGAAGACGGTTGCGCCGAGCCGCTCGGCCTTGGCCCAGAACGGACGGAACCGCTCCTCGCCGAGCTCGTGGCCGTTGACGAGGGAGCCGATGATCACCCCCTTGAGGCCGAGGGCGCGCACGCAGCGCTCCAGCTCCTGCGCCGCCAGATTGGCATCCTGCATCGGCACCGAGCCGAGACCGATGAGGCGGTCGGGATGCGCGGCGACCGCGTCGGCGACGCGGTCGTTGCCGAGGCGCTCCATCTCCAGGGCCTTCTCCGGCTCGGCAAAATAGACGCATTGCTGCAGGATGCTCGGGCTGATCACCTGGATGTCGACGCCCATGGCGTCCATGTCCTTGAGCCGCTGCGCGGGGTCGGTCATGCACTTATAGGCGAAATCGTATATTCCGCCGGGCGCGCCGCCGGTGCCGACCGAGCGCGCAAACAATGACGCGGATTGGGCAAAGTTGACCAATTCCGCCACCGCGATGTGCGAATGCACGTCGATGACGGTGGGCTTCGGCGTCGGGCCCCGCGGGCGCGTTTTTTTGGTTGCCCGTCTGGTTGCGTTGGCTCGCACGCCCGCCGTCTTCCCGGCAGCCTTCCTGGCCGCCTTCTTAGCAATCTTCTTCGCGCTCTTCTTTGCTCTCTTCCCGATCGATTTGGCCACGGCGTCCTCCCTGTCGATACCGAAACGTCATTGCCGGCTGCGGGCCGCTTTGCTTCGCGTCTTCGCCTGCGCGGCAAGATGCCGGCTCAGCCGCTCGCGTACCGCTGCGGCCTGTTCCGGCGTCCAGGTGCGGAACCCTTCGCCCGCGCGCATGCCGATCTTGCCTTGCGCCACCTTCTCGCGCAGCAGCGGATGCGGTTCCGTGCTGCGGTCGAGATGCTGGAGCAGCGTCTCGTGGATGTCGAGGGTCAGATCGAGCCCGACCAGATCCGACTGCTCCAGCGTGCCGAGCACCGCGAGCCGCGCGCCGAATCCATCCTTGATCACGGTGTCGATGGTCTCGGCATCGGCGACGCCGTCGGCCAGCATCGCGATCGCCTCGCGCTTCAAGGCATGCTGCAACCGGTTGCCGATGAAGCCGGGAATGTCGCGCCGCACATGCACCGGACTGCGCCCGGCGTCGCGCAGGAGTGCCATGGTCCTGGCGACCACATCACCGCTTGTCCATTCGGTCTGGATTACCTCCACCAGCGGCACGAGGTGCGGGGGGTTCCAGAAATGCGTCCCGACGACGCGGTCGCGATGCTGGAGGTGACGGCCGATCTCGGTCGAGGGGAGGGCGGAGCTGTTGCTGGCGAGGATCGTCGTGGGCTTCGTCAGGGATTCCAGCTCGGCGAAAATCTGCTGCTTCAGCGGCAGCCTTTCCGGCGCCGCCTCGAAGACGACATCGGCGCTGGTGACGGCGCTGGCGAGCTGACCGTGCACCGAGATGCGCGTAAGATGTGCGGGATCGTCTTCCAGGAGATCGGCGATCTCTTTCACGCGCTGCGGAATGCTCGCGCGGATTTCGGACGAGGGTTCGTAGATGCGTATGTCATGCCCGGCCATGGCCAAGAGATAGCCGATGCCGTGTCCCATCAATCCGCCGCCGACAACGCCGATGTTCATTGTGTTCATTGGCTCAGCTTTCCTAGGCGTCATCCTGAGGTGCCCGGCGAAGCCGGGCCTCGAAGGATGGCCGCCAGCGCCGTCGCCCTTCGAGGCTCGGCAGCTTTGCTGCCTCGCACCTCAGGGTGACGGCTACCCCGCCGTATATCCCCCATCCACATACATGATCTGGCCGGTGCAGAAGTCCGATGCCGGCGACAAGAGATACACCGTCATCCCCATCAGGTCCTCGACCTCGCCGAGGCGTCCGAGCGGAATGCGCGACAGTGAGCGCGCGCGCGTCTGCTGGCCAATCTCGTTCTCGCCGTACATCCATTCGGTGAGCTTGGAGCGGAACACGGTCGGCGCGATCGCATTGACGGTGATGTCGTGCTTGGCCCATTCGGTGGCGAGCACGCGGGTCAGCGAGTCGGTTGCACCTTTCGAGGCGCAATAGCCGGTGTAGCCGGAATAGTTGCCGTGCCGCCCGCGCACCGACGACATCACCACGACCTTGCCGCGCACCTTGTTCTCGATCCAATAACCGCCGACCACCTTCGCCATCAGCCAGATGCCACGCACATTGGCATCCATCACGGCTTCCCAGTCTTCTAGCGGCTGCTCGTGAATGAAGCCCGGCCTGTTGAGACCCGAAGCGACGACGAGCTGATCGACGCGCCCGAATTTCTCCAGTGCCGCACCGAGCATCGCCTTAGCGTCGTCGAGCGAATCGGGCCGCGCGACCAGCACGCCCGGATCGCCGCCGAGCTCGCGCACTTCGTCCGCGACCTGCTCCAGCTCGCTCTTCGACCCTGAGACCAGCAGCACCTTTCCGCCAAGCGAAGTGAGCGTCAGCGCGGTCGCGCGGCCATAAGTGCCGGAGGCGCCGGTGATGATGGCGACCTTGCCTTTGACGTCGAACAGCGCCATCGGATTGCGCAGGGTTTCGGAGATCATTTTCGTCCTCGATAATTGTTTGTTCATGCGGTGCCACTTGCTCCGGCGTCATCCTGAGGTGCGAGCGAAGGGAGCCTCGAAGGATGGCCGTGGGTGGTTCACGGGCCGTCGCCCTTCGAGGCTCGCGCCTTCGGCGCTCGCACCTCAGGGTGACGGGGAGAGGTTGTTGCTGGCGTCACCGCCCGCTCTCGAACCGGAATTTCTGCTTCGGATCGATAACCGCCACCACGCGCAGCGCGCACCCTTCGCCCTGCGGCCAGCGCCACGGGAAGGCGAAGAACGTGCAGCGTTTGCCGGTGATCTTGTCGAGCTCGCCGCCGATGTTCTCGATGCCGGGAATGCCGTTGGTCATCATGATCTTGTGCGCCGGCTCCCAGTACGGGAAATCCTGGACGATGTTGCGGCCCGTGAGCGCCTTGTATTCGACGTCGAGATGCGGCTGCGCCGGCCCCGGCCCGTGCGGTCCGAGGAAGGTGCCGAGCGGGTGATCGAGCGCCTGCACGTCGACGCCGACGAGCTTGACGCCGCGCTCCACCAGCCATTCCGCCGATTCCTTGTAGAGGCCCGGCGAGTAGGCGAAATAGTCCGGGTCGTCCGCGAACTTGCGGTGACTCCCGGTGTTGATCATGACGATGTCGTTCTGCTGGATCTTAGGGATTGCGTTCTCTAGATCCTTCGCGGTGATCACGCCCCACTTGCCTTTCGGGATCGAGACCGCGACGCCGGTGCCGAAGAAGCGCCAGATCGGGTAGCCAGTGATGGTCGGCTGGTTCTCCTTCACATGCAGCGGCGCGTCCATATGCGTGCCGCGGTGCATGATGCCGTCGAGCTGTTGCACGAACACGCCGTCGCGGCCGTGCAGCTCCAGCACCTTGACGTTGAGCAGTGGGCGGGACGGCCATTCCGGCATGCCGTGACCCCAGCGGTGGCTCAGATTGTAGAATTCCAGCGGCTCGGTGCTGCTGATGACCGCCGGCGCCTTCGCGGCGGATGTCTTGACGGAGGGCTTGATCGCCGCCAGCGGCTGCGTGGCCGGCTTGCCGGCGGCGTTGCCTTTCTTGCCGGGCTCGATGCGGACGTTGCCGTTCGGATCGAGCAGGGCGACCAGGCGGATGACGCAGGCGTCGCCCTCCAGCCACTTCCACGGGAATCCCTGGAAGGTGCAGCGCCTGCCTGCGATATCATCGAGGTCTCCGCCGACGTTCTCGATGGTCGGGATGCCGGCGGCGAGCAGCGTCTTATGCGCCGGATTCCACTCCGGGAAATCCTTGATCGCCTCGCGGCCGGTCGCCTCTTTGTATTCGGGCAGCAGGTACTTGATCTGCGGGCCGTTGCGATGCGGCCCGAGCGAGGTGGCGAGCGGATGATCGACGGTCGCGGAATCGACGCCGACGATCTTGACGCCCTTCTTCACCAGCCATTCCGCGGCCTTCTTGGACAGGCCGGGCGCATGGCCGAAGTATTCCTGGCTGTCCGAGTACTTCCGGTGCCAGCCGGTATCGATCAGGACGATGTCGCCCTTCTGGATCTTCGGGGTCGCTTTTTCCAGGTCCTTGGGCTCGATCAGCTCCCACTTGCCCTTCGGAATCGATAGCACCACCCCGGTCCCGAAGAAGGTCTCGAGCGGAATGTCGCCGACCGCCGGTGCGCGCGGGATCAGGTGGATCGGCGCGTTGACGTGGGTCGAGGTATGAAAGGTCGTGATGAACTTGTGCGTCATCACGCCGTGCTTGGCGTGATAGGTGATGCGCTCGAACTTGATTTCCTCGTAGCCGGGAAAGATCGGCGTATACATGCCCCATGGGTGGCTGAGCTCGTAGTATTCAAGTCCGGTTTGCGGATCGGTGACGCAGGCCATCGGTCTGTCTTCCTCCCATGATTGGCGGCAGCGCGGGTGCAACCGACAAGTTGCAGGGCCCCGGTCAATTTGTCCTGTATCGCATTTCGGGCGGACTGTATTATAAAGCAAGCTAACGACACAACCTGCCGCGCTCACGCGGAATCACCGGGAGGGACAACGATGAAAGCGCTTGCGACCGCCGTTTGCTGCCTTGCAGCTCCGCTTCTGGTCGGCGCCGCCGACGCCCAGACCGTCAGCGTCATCACCACGCCCTCAGGCTCCTTCACCAACTCGGCCGGCGCCGCGATCGCCAAGGTGATCACCGAGAAGAGCAAGGTCCGGGCAATCATTCAGGCGCAGGCGGCCTCCGCGGTGATCTCGGTGCAGGCTGGCACCGGCGAGTTCGGCATGGGCAACTCGTTCGACACGACGTTCTACGTCACCGGCACCGGCGAATACGAAGGCCAAGGGCCCAAGACCAACGTCCGCAACATCGGGCCCTTGTCGGTCTATCGCGTGGCGATGCACGTGCGCGCCGATTCGTCGATCAAGACGCTCAAGGATCTCAAGGGCAAGCGGGTCTCTGCGGGCTTCAATGCCCAGAAAGCGATCGGTCGCATCATCGATGCGCATCTCGCCAATGCCGGACTGACCTACGACGACGTTCAGAAGGTCTTGACACCCAACGTCAGCAGCTCGGCCAACGACTTCATCGCCGGCAAGACCGACGTGCTGTTCTTTGCCCTGGGATCGGCGGCGATCAAGCAGGCCTCCGCCAGCGTCGGCGGCTTGCGCGTGCTGCCGATCGAGGATTCGCCCGAGGCGTTGGAGCGCATGGAAAAAGTGCTGCCGGGCTCGTATGTGCTCAACGTCAAGCCGGCGCCGAACATCGACGGCCTCAAGGAGCCGACCAATATCGTCGCTTTCGACATGGCGTTCTTTACCAACAAGGACGTGGCCGACGACATCGTCTACACGGTGACGAAGACGCTGCACAACAACAAGGCGGCGCTGGTGGCGACATTCCGGCCGATGGCGCTATTCGACCCTGCCAGGATGGGGAAGCCGCTCAAGGCCGTGCCGTTCCATCCGGGTGCGCTGAAGTACTACCAGGAGGTTGGCCTCGCGTCGAAGTCGTGAGGCCGAACATTCGTGACGTCGAGGCGGCGGCCATGAGCCGCTGCTGCCGCTTTCGCAGAAAGGGACGACCATCATGACTGCCAGGCAACGGCTTGCTGTGCTTGTTTCCGGTGCGGTGCTATTCGCCGTGCCGGCGGGTGCGCAGACCATCAGTATCGTCACCACGCCGACCGGCTCCTTCACCAACTCGGCCGGCGCCGCGATCGCCAAGGTCATTGTCGAGAACACCAAGTACCGGGCAATCGTCCAGGCGCAGGCTCAGGCCGCGGTGATGCCGGTGCATTCCGGCATTGCCGAATTCGGCATGAGCAACACCTTCGACCCCACGTTCTTCGTCACCGGCACCGGCATCTACGAGGGGCAGGGCAAGCACCCCAACCTGCGCCAGGTGGCAATCGCGACCACCTATCGGGTGGCGCTGCACGTGCGGGCGGACTCGGCGATCAAGACCATCCCCGACGTCAAGGACAAGCGCGTCTCGTCCGGTTTCGTCTCGCAGAAAACCATCGGCCGCACCATCTCGGCGCTGCTCGCCAACGGCGCGCTGACCTACGACGACGTGCAGCAGGTGCTGGCGCCGAACGTCAGCAGCTCGGCCAACGATTTCATCGCCAACAAGGTCGACGTGCTCTTCTTCGCCATGGGATCGGCGCCGGTAAAGCAGGCCGCGGCGAGCGTCGGAGGCTTGCGGGTGCTGCCGCTTGACGACTCGGCGGAGGCGATGGGGCGCATGCGTAAGATCCTGCCCGGTGTGCACGCGCTGACGGTCGACAAGGCGTCCAATCTCGACGGCGTCACGGGGCCGACCAAGGTGCTTGCCCTGGACATGGCGTTCTTCACCCACAAGGACGTGCCGGACGACATCGTCTATGCCGTGACCAAGGCGATGCACGGCAACAAGGCCTCGCTGGTGGCGACCTTCCGGGCGATGTCGCTGTTCGACCCGAACCAGATGGCGAAGCCGGTGCAGGATCTGCCGTTCCATCCGGGCGCGCTGAGGTTCTACAAGGAGATCGGGCTCGCGCCGAAGTCGTAAGGGCCGGCGCATTGGGCATGGATCGCAGCATCACGGAAACGAACTGACGTGTATCCCTCGAAAATTCCTGTTCTGATCGTCGGCGGCGGGCCCGTCGGACTCGCGCTGGCGGTCGAGCTCGGCTGGCGCGGCGTCGCCTGCATGCTGCTGGAGCAGGGTGACGGCAAGATCGCCACGCCGAAAATGAACGAGGTCAGCAGCCGGACCATGGAATTCTGCCGGCGCTGGGGCATGGCCGATCAGGTCCTCAACTGCCCGTTCCCCGCCGACTACCCGCTCGACGCCGCATTCGTCACCAGCATGTTCGGCTACGAGATGGGGCGGGTGGAGCGTCCGCCGCGGGCCGCCCAGCAGCCCGAGCCTCACAGTCCCTACCGGCTCCAGGCGTGCTCGCAGATCTGGTTCGATCCGATGCTGCGCAATCTCGCGCAGTCGTTCCCGCATGTCGCCTTGCGCTACCGGCATCGGCTGGAACGCTTCACGGTGACGGCCGACGGCGTACATGTGGAAATTCTCAATCGCGATGCCGGCGAACAACGGCGCATCACGGCCGACTACCTGGTCGGCTGCGACGGTGCCACCAGTCCTCTGCGCGAAGCGCTCGGGATCGCGCTCGAAGGCAAGGATGTCATCAGCAATCCGATACACCTGTACTTCCGCGCGCCCGATCTCGTGAAGAAGGCCGGCAAGAAGCCCGCGACCTTCTTCCTGCCGGTCGACGGCGAGGGACTGTGGGGCAATATCCGGGTGATCGACCCGGCCAACGCCATGTGGCGCCTGATGGTCGATGCGACCGACGGGACCGCGACGCCGGACGCGATCGACCGCGAGCGCTATCTGCGCCGGGCCATGGGCCGGCCGTTCGACGTCGAATGGCTCGGGGTGAGCATCTGGAAGCGGCGCAGCGTCGTCGCCGAATGCTACGGCAGGGGCCGCGTGTTCCTGGCCGGCGATGCCGTGCATCAGCTTTCGCCAACCGGCGCGCTCGGCATGAATTCGGGTGTCGGCGATGCCGTCGACCTCGGCTGGAAGCTCGCGGCGGTGTTGCAAGGGTGGGGCGGCGGCAACCTGTTGGCCAGCTATGACGCGGACCGCCGCCCGATCGGTATCCGCAACGTCCGTGCCGCGACCCGCTTCTATGCCACCAACGAAGCCTTCGGCCGCGGCAATACCGCGCTCGCCGACGACAGCCCGACCGGCGCCGCGCAGCGCGCCAAGCTGGGCGAGAGGATGCTGCAGCACGTCGGCGAGGAGTTCCGGACGACCGGTCTGCAACTCGGCTATCACTACGAGAATTCGCCGATCTGTATCTCAGACGGCACGCCGCCGCCGCCCGATGAGCCCGCCACCTACGTACCGACCGCGCGCCCCGGTTCGCGCGCGCCGCATGTCTGGCTGGGCGACGGACGCACGACCCTCGATCTGTTTGGACGCGCCTTCGTGCTACTGTGCTTTGCCGGCGCGCCCGACGTCGCGACGATCGACGCCGCCGCGCGGAAGCGCGGCGTACCGCTGCAAACGGTCACCGTCGACAACGCCCAGGCGGCGGCGTTGTATCAACGGCGCCTGGTCATGGTCCGGCCCGATGGCCACGTGGCATGGCGCGCGGATACAGTCCCGTCCGATTCGTTGGCACTGATCGACCGCGTGCGGGGCGCTTAGACAATAAACACGTGTCCCGGGCGCAGCGCAGCGTGAAACGGTGCGCTGCAGACCCGGGACCCCGCATCTGCGGTGCACCGCACGCAGCTAAGCTTGCGCAAGCTGTGTACACTTGCCTGCGCGTGCGCTGCACCGCGTGCGGGGAACGCAATCATCCCAATCGCGGGAACAGCGCGAGCGCATTATCGCGCTCGACCTTGCGGCGCACCGTGGCGTCGAACCCCTCGAACGCTTCGACGGCGGCGATGCTCTGCTCGATGACGCCGGCGTTGCGGGCGAACGGGAAGTCGGTGCCGAACAGGATGCGCGAGGGATCGGCGATCTCCATGAGCGCGCGCAGCGGCGCCGGGTGTGTCGCCTGGGCGATGTCGTAGTAGAGCCGCTTGAGCGTCGCGGTGATGCCGTCCGGCGAGCGTTCGCGCACGGCGTTGATGTCGTCCATGCCGCTCAGGCGGAACGCCAGGAACGGCGTCACGCCGCCGGCATGCGGCATCAGCCAGCGGATGTCGGGGAAGCGGGCGAACATGCCGTTGAAATGCAGGTTGGCAATCGCCCGCGTCGTCTCGAAGGCGAGCTCCGAATATCCGTCGGGAAAACTGAACTGCGCCCAGCCGGTCGCCGCCGGCCGCTTCGGATGTACGACGACGACCGCTGCGCGGCGATTGAGCTCGGCATAGAGCGGTGCGTCGTCAGGGTGCCCGAGATAGCGGTCGCCGGTGTGCGTCAGCAGCAGGATGCCGTCGAGCTTGAGCGTATCGAGGACGTATTCGAGATCGCGCAGGGCCGCATCGACATCCGGCAGCGACACGAGCCCGACGGCGGCAAAACGCCGCGGATGCGCGGCGACGGTCCGGGCGAGGTCGTCGTTGACGGCCTGTACGAGGCGGCGCGTGAAGATGATGTCGCCGAAATAGGTGCCGGGCGAGGCGACCGACACGACCGCGGCGGCGAGGCCGGTACCGTCCATCGCCTCGGTCAGCGTCGCCGGACTCGACTCCGGCCAGGACCGTTCGCCGCTGCCCTTGATGCCGATACTTTCCAGCGCCTTGCGGTAGAGCTCCGGCGTCACGTGCTGGTGCGCGTCGATGCGATAAGGATTGGTCATCGGGCGCTAGGTGTCGGTACGCGGCAGACTAGCGGTTGCGGCATGCGCCGGAATCGAATCACGTGCCCGGCGCGTCGTCCTTTCCCAGATCAGCAGCCCGACACCCAGGCAGGCGCCGGCGATGTTGAACCAGCGTGCGGTCTCGAACATGCCGACCGGCATCATCAGGCAGACTCCGGCGATGAAATAGAGGCCGCGGTCGACGAGGCCGAGCGGGCGCGTGGCATACGCCATGATCGCCACGGAAATCAGCCACACGGCGGCGATCGCGGTCGCGAAATCGATGACGATCATGATCGCTGACCCGCGCATCAGCAGCGTGTTGGAGAATACGAACAGGAACGGGATGACGAAGCAGGTCCAGCCGAGCGCCATCGACGTGTAGCCCGTTCGCATCGGGTCGGCACCGGCGATATTGGCGGCCGCGAACGCGCCGATGCAGACCGGCGGCGTGATCATCGACAGGCAGCCGAAATACAAGATGAAGAGGTGCGCCGCCATCGGCTCGATCTTCATCTCGATCAGCGCCGGAGCGATCAAGGTCGCCAGCAGGATGTACACGCCGACCGTGGGCATTCCCATGCCGAGGATGATCGACGCGAGCGCCGCCAGCAGCAGCAGGCCGATCAGCGTGCCGCCGCCGAGGTGCAGCAGCGACAGCGTCAGCGAGAAGCCGATGCCTGCATAGTTGAGCGAGCCGATGATGATGCCGGCGGCCATGCCGATCATGAACAGGTCGAGGACGGTGACGCCGGTCTCGCGCAGGATTTCGTATACATCGTGCAAGTTGATCCGCTTGCCCGCGACCGGGAAGATCACGGCGAGAACCAGCACCACCGCGGTCGCCAGGAGGCCCGCCGTCTCCGCCTCGTAGTTCATCCAGAACAGGGCGTAGATCAGCACCACGAAGGGTATCGGAAAGTACCAGCCCGCCTTCAGCACCTTGCCGATGGGCGGAATTTCCGACTTGTCCAGCGGCGCCATGTGATTGCGTGCGGCTTCCAGGTCGACTTGAATGAACAGGGCGATATAGAACAGGATCGCCGGGATCAGCGCGGCCAGGGCCACCTCGGCGTAGGACACCTGCAGGAACTCGGCCATGATGAAGGCCGCGATTCCCATGACGGGCGGCATCAATTGCCCGCCGGTCGACGCGCAGGCCTCGATCGCGCCGGCGACGTGAGGCTTGTAGCCGATCCGCTTCATCATCGGGATGGTGACGACGCCGGTCGTCAGCACATTTGACACGGTGCTGCCCGAGATGGTGCCGAACAGCGACGAGCCGACGATCGCGATCTTGGCGGGGCCGCCGCGGTAGCGGCCCATCAGCGCCATGGCGACGTCGGTGAAGAATGCGGAGCCGCCCGACTTGAATAGCGTGATGCCGAACAGCGTGAACATCACCACCACGGAGGACACGATCTTGAGCGGCAGGCCGAGCGAAGCCGTCGAATCCCAGACAAGGTAGTAGGTCAACCGTGAGAACGGAATCGACTTCGCCTGCAATTCGCCGGGAAGCAGGCCACCGATCAGGGCGAGCAGGAAGAACATCGCCGCGACCGCGGTCAGGATCGGACCTGCGGTTCGCCGCAAACCTTCCAGCACCAGCACAATGATGATGCCGGCGACGATCAGTCCGTCCCACGGCCGTGCCGACACGAGCTCGGACAGCGCCGGAAAATTGTAGGCGATGTAGATCATGCCGGCGCATGACACGGCAGCGAAGACGATGTCGTACCAAGGAACTGCCGCACCGCCGCGTCCGCCGCGCGCGCCGCTGGCTGGAACATAGAGAAACAGGAGGGGCATCGCGACCGCCGTCAGGGCTGCGAGGTATTGCTCGGTGTAGAGCGAGATTCCCACCCGGCGCGGGACATCGGCGGCCAGCGCAATCGCGCCAAGCGTCAAGGCCACGGCCAAAGTGTTGACGAGTTTGCGCATGTCCCCTCCGGTTGTCCCCTCGGGCGCCGTGTCCCGTGCTTTGAGCCGGGTTGTCCCAAGCGCCGGGTCAGTCTTGCCGGGTCCGGCACGAAATGCAATCTGCGCTGACGGAAATCTATGCTCACGGAAAATCGTGGCGCTGTGCGATTCGCGCCAGACTTGCAATCGGCCGTGCCGGAAGCTCCAACGCGGCGGTAGCGGGTCTCGGCTCATCTGGACCCCGTCCTGCAAATTCCGGGCGTCACCATCGGGAGGTTTCACATGAAAAAGTTCGGCCTTGTTGCTTCGATCGTAGCGGCAACGCTGGCCCTCGCCGGCAGTGTCGTGGCGCAGACCTATCCCTCGAAGCCGGTTCGGATCATCGTACCGTTCGCGGCTGGCGGGGCGGTCGACACGCTGGCGCGCCTGGTCGGCAGCAAGCTTTCGGAGTCGCTCGGCCAGCCGGTCATCATCGAAAACCGGCCTGGCGCGGGCGGCAATATCGCCTCCGACGTCGTCGCGAAATCGGCGCCCGACGGCCACACGATTCTCCTGACCACCAGTGGCCAGGCACTCAGCCCGAGCCTTTATCGTTCTCTGCCGTACGATGCGGCCAAGGATCTGATCCCGGTGACGCAGCTCGTCGCCTCGTACCTGGTTCTGGTTGCCAGCCCGAAGGTGCCTGTCACCTCGGTCAAGGAGCTGATCGCGCTCGCCAAGGCGAAACCCGGCGGTCTGAACTACGGCTCGACCGGAGTCGGCAATCCGCTGCACCTGACCATGGAGATGCTCAAGCGCGCCGCCGGCATCGACCTGGTCGCCGTTCCCTACCGCGGCGATGCGCCTCTCAATGCGGCGCTGATCGCCGGTCAGGTCGAGGTCGCGGTTCTTCCGCTCGCCACCAGCCGCGGGAATATCGAGGGGGGCCGGCTGCGTGGGCTTGCGGTGACCAACGCCAAGCGGACCGCGGTGCTGCCGGATTTGCCGACAATTGCCGAGGCGGCCATTCCCGGATTCGAGTCGTCGAGCTGGCAGGGCTTCTTCGTGCCTGCCGGAACGCCGGCGGACATCGTCAAGCGAATTCAGAGCCTGCGGGCGCGCCAGGCCACCTTCGGCAACGAGATCGTCGGCAGCACCCCGGAACAGTTCGCCGCGGTCTTCAAGGCCGAGATGGCGAAGTTCGCCCGCATCGTCGAGGAAGCGAAAATCCCAAAGCTGGATTGATCCGCATGCGCGGCGATTTCCATCTGGGGTCGCCGATTTCGCTTCCAGAACGGGTGGGTTAAGCTGTCACAAAGGCGTGCCAAAGTACGGGCGGTGAACCGCCTTTGCAGCCGCCACGCGAACGGGAGGGTGAATATGTCACACTGGATCAAAGGGTTATGCGGCCATCTCGGGGCGTTCGTGATCGCCGCCGGCCTTGCCGGGGCGGCAAGCGCGCAGGAATGCCCGCGCGGAACTTTGGACAAGGCCTATTGCGATCGCGACGGCGACCTGGTTGCCGACACGCCGACCGACCCGAAGCAGGTCGTTGATCCGTCGACGATCATCTTCTCATATACCCCGGTCGAGGACCCGGCGGTGTACGGCAAGATCTGGGACGGCTTCATCAAGCACTTGGAGAAGACCACCGGTAAGCGCGTGGCGTTCTTCCCCGTGCAGTCGAATGCGGCACAGCTCGAAGCCATGCGGTCCAGTCGCCTGCATGTCGCCGGCGTCAACACCGGCGGAAATCCGATCGCGGTGAACTGCGCCGGGTTCGTTCCGTTTGCCATCATGGCGGGCAAGGACGGCACGTTTGGCTACGAGATGGAAATCATCGTTCACGCCGACAGCGCGATAAAGACGATGGCCGATCTCAAGGGCAGGAAGGTGGCGTTCACCTCGCCCACCTCGAACTCCGGCTTCAAGGCGCCGTCGGCGATCCTGAAATCCGAATTCAATCTCGAGGCGAAGAAGGATTTCGAGCCCGCGTTCTCGGGCAAGCACGACAACTCCGTGCTCGGCGTCGCCAACAAGGACTACGATGCCGCCGCAATCGCCAACGAGGTCATGAAGCGCATGTTCGACCGCAAGGTCGTCGATCCGAAGAAGATTCGCACGATCTACAAATCCGAGACGTTCCCGACGACCGGTTACGGCCATGTGTACAATCTCGATCCGAAACTCGCCGAAAAGATCAGAGAAGCGTTCTTCACCTTCGATTGGGAGGACTCGGCGCTCAAAACGGAGTTCAAGGGGCAGGACAAGTTTGTCCCGATCACCTACCAAAAGGACTGGAGTGTGATCCGCAAGATCGATGCGGCAAGCGGCGTCAAGTACACCTGCAAGTGAGGGCTCGCCGGGCAGCGGCGCGGCAACAGATATTTGGCGGGAGAACGATGTCTCATTGGATCAAGAGCGCAGCGGGTTGCGTCGCGGCACTGATCATCGGCGCCGGACTCAGCGGTGCGGCGAGCGAAGAGGAGTGCCCGCGTGGCACGCTCGATAAGGCCTATTGCGATCGCGACGGCGACCTGGTTGCCGACACGCCGACCGACCCGAAGCGCATCGTCAACCCATCGACGATCATCTTCGCCTACACTCCGGTCGAGGATCCGGCGGTGTACCAGAAGGTCTGGGACGGCTTCCTCAAGCACATGGAGAAGACAACCGGGAAACGCGTCGTGTTCTTCCCGGTGCAGTCGTGCCGCAACGTGGCGATGCCCCTCGGCCGTCATCGCCCGCGAATGCGGGCGATCCAGTAATCGCGGTGCTGCGAATGTCCGCACGTCCCAAGCAACGCTTGGTGGTTACTGGATGCCCCGCCTGCGCGGGGCATGACAGCCGAGAGGAAATCGCCTCACGGGCATAGGCGCATGCTGCGTATCAAGGGACTGACCAAGCGCTATCGCACCGGCGACTTGGCGCTCAAGGACATCGATCTCGATCTTCCCGACGGCCAGGTCATGGCGCTGATCGGCCCCTCGGGCGCCGGCAAATCGACGCTGATCCGCTGCGTCAACCGGCTGGTCGAGCCGACCACCGGCACTATCACCCTCAACGACACCGTGATCACCGCGCTCGGCGGCGGCGAACTGCGACGCGCGCGGCGCCGCATGGGCATGATATTCCAGGAATACGCCCTGGTCGAACGGCTGTCGGTGATGGAGAACGTGCTCTCCGGCCGGCTCGGCTATGTCGGCTTCTGGCAGAGCTGGCTACGCCGGTTTCCGCAATCCGATATCGACGAGGCATTCCGCCTGCTCGAACGGGTCGGCCTCGACCACATGGTCGACAAGCGCGCCGATGAGTTGTCCGGCGGACAGCGCCAGCGCGTCGGCATCTGCCGGGCGCTGATCCAGAGTCCGGAGCTGTTGCTGGTTGACGAGCCGACCGCATCGCTCGACCCCAAGACCTCGCGGCAGATCATGCGGCTGATCAAGGAGTTGTGCGCCGAGCGCCGGCTCTCCGCGATCATCAACATCCACGACGTGATGCTGGCGCAGATGTTCGCCGAGCGCATCGTCGGCTTGAGGTCCGGGGAGATCGTCTATGACGGCCCGCCGTCCAAGATGAGGCCGGAAGTGTTGACCGCGATCTACGGCGAGGAGGACTGGTCGGCCACCATCCGCAAGGTTGATGAGACCGAAGAGGCGGAGGAGGAGGAGGCCGACAACGTGATCGCGCTCCACGACGTGCGCCAGCCGCATCGCGACCGCATGGCCGGGCTGACGTGATGTTTAGATGGCGCGCAGAACACCGGCGCTCGCCTCTCGTGCCCTCTCCCCTCGTGGGAGAGGGCTGTACGGAGCTTCAACGGAAAAGAATGGGTGAGGGGTTAGGCCAATGCCCCTCACCCAATGGTACCGTGTTGAACTCTCGGAGCAGCCCTCTCCCACAAGGGGAGAGGGCGCATCGACGACTACCGCGCCCGCGTTTGCGCTGGGTCGTGCCATGACCCTCGCCGTCGCCGCCGCGCCGCGCCGCTGGAAGAAGCCGCCGCTGATCAAGAGCGCGCGGCTGCGCTGGGGATTGGGACTCGGTGTCGCCGTCTATCTCGCATTGGCGCTGGGCACGACCGAGGTCAACTGGAACCGTGTCTGGGAAGGGCTGCCGCGCGGCGCGCAGTTCATCACGGCGTTTTTTCCGCCCGACTTCACCAGCCGCTGGGGCGAAATCGTCGACGGGATCCTGGAAAGCATCTGGATGGCCGTCGTCTCGACGGTTGTCGGGATCGCGCTGTCGATCCCGGTCGGCATCGGGGCGGCGCGTAACATCGCGCCGGCCCCAGTCTACTACTTCTGTCGTGGAATCCTCGCGGTGTCGCGCAGCTTTCAGGAGGTGATCCTCGCCATCTTCTTCGTCAAGCTGTTCGGTTTCGGCCCGCTCGCGGGATTCTTGACGCTGTCGTTTGCCACCATCGGCTTCTACGGCAAGCTCCTCGCCGAGGACATCGAGGACATGGACCCGGTACAGGCGGAAGCGGTGCGCGCCACCGGCGCGAGCTGGCTGCAATGGATTAATTTCGGCGTTCAGCCGCAGGTGATGCCGCGCATGATCGGGCTTGGCCTCTACCGCCTCGACATCAACTTCCGCGAGTCGGCGGTGGTCGGGATCGTCGGCGCCGGCGGCATCGGCGCGACGCTCAACACCGCGTTCGACCGCTATGAGTTCGACTCGGCGGCGGCCATCCTGCTGATCATGATCGGCATCGTGATGGCGCTCGAATATCTGTCTGGCTACCTGCGCCGGTGGGTGCAGTGATGACGGTCGCGATCAACGGCGGCGCCAAGGTCTGGCAGCGGCGCGACCGCCGCACCCAGTTCACCGTCTGGGCGGCGTGGCTCGCGGCGACGGCGGTGTTCGTCTATTGCTTCCAGCTCATCTCCGACAAAACGATCTGGGCGTTCGTCCTGGACGCGCCGGTGCAGGCGGGCGATCTCGCGGCCCGCATGGTGCCGCCGGACTGGGCCTTCATTACCCAGCTCGGGCGGCCGATCTGGGACACCCTCAATATCGCCACGCTCGGCACGGTGATGGGGATCGTCATCGCGATCCCGGTCTCCTACTGCGCGGCGCGCAACACCACGCCGAGCGTGTCGCTCGTGCGCCCCATTGCGCTGTTCGTCATCGTCTCGTCGCGCTCGATCAATTCGCTGATCTGGGCGCTGATGCTGGTGACGATCGTCGGCCCCGGCGTGCTCGCCGGCATTCTCGCCATCGGTTTCCGCTCGATCGGATTCTGCGCCAAGCTCTTGTACGAGGCGATCGAGGAGATCGATGAAGCCCAAGTCGAGGCGGTGCGGGCAACCGGCGCCGCGGGCGCGCAAGTCACCGCCTACGGGATCGTGCCGCAGGTGCTTCCGGCTTTCGCTGGCATTTCCGTGTTCCGCTGGGACATTAACATCCGGGAATCGACCGTGCTGGGCCTGGTCGGGGCCGGCGGCATCGGCCTGCAGCTCGAAGGCGCCATCACGACGCTGGCCTGGACGCAGGTGTCGCTGATCCTGCTGGTCATCATCGCGACGGTGATCGTCAGCGAATGGGTCTCCGCCAAGGTGCGCCACGCGATCATTTGACAGTTCCAACACCATGTCCCGACAACTTCCTGTGCCGCCGCAGAGCTTGCGTGCGCGATGCGATTATTCGAGGCGTTCCCCGCACGCGGTGCAGCGCGAAGCGGTGCACCGCAGAAGCGGGGTCCCGGTTCGTTGCAGGCAACCGGGGTCCCGGGTCTGCAGCGCATCACTTCGTGCTGCGCCCGGGACACGTGTGGCTAATCTTCAGCCGCGAACGCGTGACAATGCTCGGGAGCGATCGCGACGCTGACCGCTTGGCCGCGCGCGACCGGATGATCGACCGGCCCCTCGGCCTGCACCTGCACCGCGCCCGAGGTAATCGTGTAGTCGAAACAGGTGCCGAGGAAAGCCACCGTCTCGACGACACCGGGGAAGGCGTTCCCGCCCGCGGGATCGTTCGCAGGCATAAGCGCGACGCGGTCGGCACGGAAGGCTATCGTGCAGTCGGCGCCTTGCCGGGGCGGCGAGCGCGAGCGCCACCGCGCCGAGAGGCGCCGCCCTTCGCCGAGATCGACCGCAACGCTGCCGGCATCGCCGATTGCGGCCAAGCGGCCGGGAAACACGTTCGAATAGCCGAGGAAGCGGGCGGTGAACGCTGTTTCAGGATTCTTGAAAATATCCTGCGGCGTGCCCGTCTGCTCGATCAGACCCTTGTTCATGATCACGATATGGTCGGAGAGCGACAGCGCTTCCTCCTGGTCGTGCGTCACGAAGATGGCGGTGAACCCGAGCCGCGACTGGAGCAACTGCAATTCCGTGCGCATGCGTTCGCGCAGGTTGGCGTCGAGGTTCGACAGCGGTTCGTCGAACAGCACCACGCGCGGCTCGTGCACCAGTGCGCGCGCAAGCGCCACGCGCTGTTGCTGGCCGCCGGAGAGATCGGCCGCCGAGCGCCCCTGCAACTCGCCGAGCCCGACGAGATCGAGCACCGCACGGGTGCGCTCCTCGGCCTGGCGCTTCGGCACGCCGGAAATGGCGAGCGGAAACCCGACATTGCCGCCGACGGTCATGTGCGGCCAGATGGCGTAGGACTGGAACACCATGCCGATGTTGCGGCGTTCCGGCTCGATGAAGATGCCGTTCTCGCCGTCGAAGACGACGTGGCCCCCGACGGTGATGCGGCCGGCGGTCGGCATTTCCAGGCCGGCGATGCAGCGCAGCGTCGTGGTCTTGCCGCAGCCGGACGGGCCAAGCAGCGTGACCGTGCTGCCCGGCACGACATCGAAGCCGATGCCGCCGACGGCGTGTACGGTGCCGAACGACATCACCAACCGCTCGACCTTTACCGCAACCGACCGGTTGCTCACGTCGACCCCTTGGCTGGACGCGTCCGGGATTGTTCTGCGCGCGTCATGCATTGCTTTGGCGCGGGCTTGAGACCTGACGGATGAAGGCGACGCACGCGAGCACCAGCACGGTCTGCAACACGCCGAACGCACCCGAGACGCCGTAGGGCTCGTATTCCATGATCTGGATCAGCGCGATCGAGATCGTTTCCGTGCCGAAGGTGAATAGCATCATCGAGGAACTGACCTCGCGGATATAAGTGACGAACAGCAGGAGCCACATCGACACCATGCCCGGTGCGACCAGCGGGACGACGATCCGCCACATCGCGCCGCGCCAGGTCGCGCCCGACATGCGCGCGGATTCGTCGAGTTCGCGCGACACCGACTGCACCAGGGATTCGCTGTTGCGCAACCCGGTCGGCAGGTAGTGCACGATATAGGCGATCATGATGATCCACAGCGTCCCATAGATCGGTGTGGTGATGAGCGCGATCAGGAAGCCGAGGCCCAGCACGATGCCGGGAACTGTGACCGGTACCATGGCGAGGTGCGAAAGGCCCTCGCGTCCCGGCAGCCGGGTCCGGTGCACGACCAGTGCCAGCAGCATGCAGACGGCGACCGCGATGGTCGCGCCGATGGTGGAGATGAACAGGCTGTTGATGAGGCCGCGCTTGGCGATGGCGTCGACGAAAATGACCTTGTGGTAGTTGGCGAGTGTCAGGCGAGCCCAGTCGAAGGCGCCGGTCCAGGCATCCTGGAACGACACCAGCAGCAGCGCGATAAACGGCCCGATGACAAACAGCAGGTAGAGTGTGTTGACGCCGACCGCAGGCCAGCGCCAGCGGCCGAGGTCGACCTGGCGCGGGCGATAGCCCTTTCCGGTCACGGTCGTGAACCGGCGGCCGCGCAGGATCATGATCTGCACGACGGTGAAGATCGCCGTGAACAGGAACAGCGCCGAGCTGAGGATGGCGGCCGTGGCGAAGTCGGCCGGATACTCGTTGATTGCCCGGTAGATCAGCGTCGACAGGGTATGTACGCTGCCCGGCACGCCGAGTACCAGCGGCACACCGAAGATGCCCGCCGCGGTGACGAAGACCAGGATACAGGCCGATAGGATCGCCGGCGCCGACAGCGGCAGGGTGATCCGGATCGCCGTCTGGAGCTTGGACGCGCCCGACATGCGGGCAGAATCTTCCAGCGAGGCATCCATGCTCTGCAGGCTGCCGAGCGTGAACAGATAGACGTAGGGCGTGTAGAACAGCCCGAGCACCAGGGCGATGCCGCCGACCGAATAGACGTTGAACGGCGGTGTGTCGAAGAACGGAGCGAACAGACTGTTCAACAGGCCGGCGCGCGGGGCCGCGATCACCTGCCAGCTCAACGCACCGACCACGCTGGACAAATAGAACGGCACCATGTTCAGCGGGTCGAGGATGCGCTTGAGCGGCATGTTTGAACGTGCGACCAGCCAGGCAAGCATCACGCCGATCGTGCCCGCCATCACCACGGTCAGCACGCTGATGATCAGCGTGTTGAAGACCGCTTCGATAATATTCGGAGTGGTGAAGACCTCCTGGATCTTCTCGATCGACAGGCCGGCGCCCTCGGAGAACGCCTGCACGAAGACCGCGAGAAGCGGATAAATGACTGAGACAGCCAACCCCGCATAGATGATTGCCACGATCAGGAAGCCATGACCGCGGAGCAATGGGATTCGCAGGGGGTGCGCGACTGTTTGCGCCAGGGTCACGGGGGCGGACCTCGTTCCGGTCGGACGTGCGGCGCGGGCGCGCGCCACACGCTCAGTGTTCGGTAAAGGCGTCAGCTCTTGCTGCCGATCCCGACCGCGCGCACCCTGTCGCGGAACTTCTTGATCGTCGCGTTGGTCGCTTCCGTATCCCAGTTGAAGGGAATCGCCTTCACCTCTTCGGAACTCGGAAGCACGTCCGGATACTTCGGCTTCACACCGGGCCGGCCGAAGAATAGGAGCGACCCGGCATTCATCATCGCCTGCGTGCCGTAGGCGCTGCGCACGAAGTCGACGAACAGCTTCGCCGTGTTGGGATGCGGCGCGCTCTTCGGAATGATCGGCGCAAATGGGATCAGCACCACGCCTTCTTTCGGGAACACCTGCTTGGTCGGCAGGTTGCGCTGCTGCAGCGACAGCGCATCCTTCGGACTGTTGAACATGGCGACGGCAAACTCGCCCGACCCGACCCAGTCGCGGCCTTGTGCCGCCTTGGAGTGCAGCGTCGGCTTGACTTTGCCGAGAGCGGTGAGCCAGTCGTTGCCCATCACCTTGACGACGCCGTCGAGCACTGGTGCGGCCGAGGTCGAGATCAGCACGTCAATCAACGCCACCTGGCCCGTCAGCCGCGGATCGACGAAATCCTTCCAGCTCGTCGGGTTGAAGTTCTTGATGCCGTGTTTTTCGAGGGCAACCGTGTTGTAGACCGGCGCGAACGCATAGGCATCGGCGACCCAATAGCCCTTCTGCGACATGCCGTGCTTGTCGGATAGCGTATAGGCGGCGTAGTGCGGCGACTCGTATTGCATGATCTCGCCGCGCTTGAGCAGGTCCTTGTACCAGGCCCATGACGCGTTCCAGACGATATCGAAATTGTTGCGCTTGGCCTTCAGGAGCTGCTCGACGCGGGTGACGATCGCGCCGGTGGCGGCATAGGTGTACTCGCCCTTGAGATCGTTGAGGCCGTAATAGCGCTTGAACTCGGCGATGATCGGCTCCGCGTGGCCGGGCTCGATTTGCACGCCGATCCAGGAGAGCGCGCCTTCCTTCTTGGCTCCCTCGATCAGCGCCTCGACCCGGGCCCGCTCCGCCGAATCGGTGATCGCGGCAAGGGCCGGTGGCTGCTGCGCCAAGGCACTGGGCACCGTCGTCCAAGCCGCCGCCGCAAGAGCGGTCATTGCCAACAATGTTCGTGCAATATGAAACCCTTGCATCGTCGTTCTCCTCCGTCGAGCCGGCGGCAATTTCCGCCACGTTCTGATTGCTGGGCAGCTCATCCCGTGGCCCCATTATTGGTCGCCCGCGAGGATTTGCAAAGCTCCCAGTTGCGATTTTGTTCGTGCCAACCGGTGCTGGGACGCATCCCCCCGACCGCAGACCCGTCGGCGCCTGGGGAAAAGCGGTTGGATTTCAACGCTAGGACGGGCAATCTGCGGGTCAAGCGGGGCGAGAAGTCCCGCGTCGGGAGGTGGCCGTTTGAAGATTGGAATCCTGTTGGGCGACGATATCGGGCTCGAAGTCGTTCCGGAATGCGTCAAGGTCATGCAGGCGGCCGCTTCTCGCACCGGCCTTGCCATCGACTGGCACCCGCTGCCGATCGGCAAGCAGGGGCACGAGGAGCACGGCCATACCCTGCCGGCGGCGACCGAGCAGGGGCTGCGGGCGCTGGACGGCTGGGTGATGGGGCCGATCGGCCACAATGCCTATCCGCGTGGCGATATCACCTGGGTAATGCCGCCGGTGCGCAAGAAGTTCGAGCTGTTCGCTGCGGTCCGGCCCGCGCTCTCGCATCACAACGTGAAATCTGTCCACGACGGCGTCGACATCGTCTTCGTGCGCGAGATCACCGAGGGGATGCTCTATTCGGAGACGGTGGTCGCCGGTGCACCGGAATTCCGCCCGAACGACGACATCACCGTCGCCATGCGGGTGATCACGCGTAAGGGATCGAACCGGGTCGCCCGCGAGGCGTTCGAGATCGCCCGCACGCGCAAGCGCAAGAAGGTCACGGCCGCCCACAAGGAACCCGTCTACCGCCTCGCCTGCGGCATGTTCGCCGAAGAATGCCGCAAGGTGGCCGCCGAGTATCCGGACGTAGAATTCGAGGAAGTGCTGATCGACACCATCGCGATGAAGCTCGTAATGGCGCCGCAGCAGTTCGACGTGGTGGTCACGACCAACCAGTTCGGCGACATCCTCACCGACATCGGCGCCGGTCTTGCCGGGGGGCTCGGCCTCGCGCCCGGCCTCGGCGTCGGAGATCGGCAGGCGATGGCGCAGGCCACCCACGGCTCGGCACCGGATATCGCCGGGCGCAACATCGCCAACCCCTATGCGATGATCATGTCGGGGCAGATGCTGCTCGCCTGGCTTGGACGCAAGCATCGCGAGCCGAAGGCCACCGCGGCGGCCGAGCACATTCAGGCGGCGGTGACCAAGGTGATCGCCGAGGCGAAGCACTTGACTTTCGATCTGGACGGCAAGGCCAGCACCCAGGAGATGGGCGACGCGATCGCAGCGGCCGTGGCATGACCGCCGGCGACCGGTAAACACCAACAAAAGAGGCGACCATGAAAAACGTACTAAGGATGGTGACGGCGGCGCTGAGCGCCGTGTGTTTCGCGTCCACGCTGGCGTCCGCGCAGACCTGGCCGCAGAAGCCGATCAAGATGATCATTCCGTTTCCCGCCGGCGGCGGGACCGACCTCATCGGCCGGCTGATGGCAAAGCACCTGTCGGAACGGCTCGGCCAGCAAGTGTACGTCGAGAACAGGGGCGGCGCGAACGGCGGCATCGGTCTGCAGGCGTTGGCGCAGTCCGAACCGGACGGCTACACGATCGCGGCGGCATCCGACACGCCGCTGGTGGTGAACCCGTCGCTGTACGAAAAGCTTCCGTATCAGCCGCTGCGCGACTTCCAGGCGGTGGCGGGGATGGTGAAGTTTCCGGGGATGGTGGCGGTGCACCCGTCCGTCCCGGTCAAGACCATCGCCGAGCTGATCGCGCTCGCCAAGGCGAAGCCCGGGAGCCTCGCCTATTCGAGCGGTGGCATCGGCAATTTCGGCCACCTCGCGGCGGAGCTGTTCAACCTCGCGGCCGACGTGAAGATGCTGCATGTGCCGTACCGGGGCGTCGGGCCGGCGACGCAGGCGATCATCGCGGGGGATGTGCAGCTCACCTTCAGCAACATCGTGACCACGATGCCGCACGTGACCTCGGGCAAGTTGGTCGCGCTTGCGGTCAATGAGCCGAAACGCATTCCGGCGTTCCCCAACCTGCCGGCGGTGGCCGAGACCGTACCGGGTTTCGAGATGGCGCCGTGGGTCGGCATCATCGTCCCGGCCAAGACGCCGAAGCCGATCGTGGAGCGCCTCAGCAGGGAGGTGCGCGCCGTCATGAACGATCCGGCGGTCGTCAAGATTCTCAGCGAGCAGCAGATCGCCATCAACGCGCTTGATACGGGCGAACTCGCCGAACTGATCAAGAAGGACCTGGAGAAGTGGGCGGTCGTCATCAAGAAGGCTGGCATCAAAGTCCAGTAGCCGGCGGGCCAAACAAGATGCCTAGGAGGCAGCAGCATGTACAGTCTTCATCTTTCCGCCGAGCAACTGGAAATCCGCGACACCGTCCGCGACTTCGTCACCGCCGAGATCAAGCCGGTGGTTCTCAACGCCGACCGGCTCGACGCCGGCGACCGGCGCCTGCCGATCGACCTGCTCGACAGGGCCTCGCAGATGGGCCTTCGCACGCTCGCGCTTTCCGAGGACCACGGCGGGGCAGGCGCAGACCATCTCACGTGCTGCATCGTCACCGAGGAACTGGCGGCGGGTGATGCCGACATCGCCGCGGCGCTCAGCGCGACCGCGCGGCTAGGGCACATCCTGTTCGACCGGGCGATGTCGGAAGGGCAGCGCGATCGCTTTTTACCGGCCTTCCTGAACGACGACCGCTGTCACCTCGCCTTCGCCGGTCATGAGCCGGAGACCGATACCCGGCTGGGCGTCAACTATCATCGGCCGGTCACGATCGATAATCGCGTCGGGACGGCGGCAATGCCGGCGGACGACGGCGGCTGGACCATCAACGGCTTCAAGGACTGCGTCGCCAACGCGCCCATTGCCACGCTGTTTGCTGTCACGGTTGCCATGCCCGGCGGCGGCAACGGTATCGTGCTGGTGCCGTCGGATGCGCCGGGGCTGACGGTGCGCGCGAACGACAACGCCTGGCACCACGGCCCCTGCGGCGAGATCGAACTCAAGGACTGCCGCGTGCCGGCGGACAATCTGCTTGGGCCCGATGCGGCAAGGCTGCTCGCGGCGGACGCCTCCGGCCGCGGTATCCCGCTGTTCCAGGCGCTCAATCTCGGGATCGGCCGCGCCGCTTACGAGGCAGCGCTCGACTACGCGCAACTGCGCGTACAGGGCGGCCGGCGCATCGTCGAGCACCAGGCGATCGGCACCAAGCTCGCCGAGATCGCCGTCAAGCTCGAGGTCGCGCGCGGCGCCATCTGGCAGGCAGCCTGGGCCTCCGATCACCCCGAGGCCTATGCCGACCGCAGCCTGTCGGACCTGCCGCTGCAGACCATCGCCCAGGTGTTCACGGCGGAAATGATCGTCGAGGCCGCCAAGGGCGCCGCCGAGTGCTTCGGCGCCATGGGGGTGATGCGCGACATGCCCCTGCAGAAATACGTGCGCGATGCGCGCGTGTGCCTGCATACCGGCGACGGCAGCGGCGACGCCAAGTTGCGCATCGCCGAGGCGGTGACCGACTACCGGCGCCCGTCACGCGCCGCGCTCGCCGCGGAATAGAGGACGCCACCATGGACTTCATCTTGAGCAACGAGCAGCGCCACTGGCAGATGACGGCGCGTAAGTTCGCGGAGGAGGACATACGCCCGATCTCGCTCGCACGCGACGAAAAGACCGGCGCCAGCGAGACGTTCGACTGGGAGATCGTCAGGAAGGGTTCGAAGCTCGGATTCCGCACGTTGGCGGTGCCCAAGGAATGGGGCGGGGAGGGGACCGATTTCGTCACCCAGGCGATCGTGATGGCGGAACTCGCCCGCGGCGACAGCGCGATCTCCAAAACGTTCAGCCAGAACTGGAAATGGAGCCATCTGATCTCGGCGACCTGCACCGAGGAGCAGAAGGAACGATTTCTGCGGCCGTTCGTCGCAGACGACACGTTCCTGCTCGGCAAGGGCATTTCCGAGCCGAGCGCGGGCTCCGACAATCGCCTGCCGCCGGCGGACGATCCCAAGGCGGGCTTGAAGCTCAAGGCCGAACGCCGCGGCGACGAGTGGATTCTCAACGGCGAAAAATGCTTCATCGCCAATGCGCCGGTCGGCAAGCTGTTCTTCATCGACGCGCGCACCGATCCGAACGCGCCGCTGCGCCAGGGAACCACCATGTTCCTGGTGCCGCGCGATACGCCCGGTTTCCGCATCGGCAAGGTGTTCAACAAGAGCGGCTGGCGCTTCTATCAGTACGGCGAGATGATCTTCGAGAACGCCCGCGTGCCGCATGCCAACGTGGTCGGGCAGGTCAACACCTCCGACATGAAGGTGCAGCAGGCCGGCGACCGCACCGGCGGCGACATCTTCGGCGACCTCGAGCTTGCGGCGAACGCGCTCGGCGTCTGCACCGACGCCTGCGAGATGGCCTTGCATCACGCGCGGACTGTGCGGCAGGGCGGCAAGCCGCTGTTTGAGCAGCAGATGATCCAACTCAAGCTCAACCAGATGCACATGCTTACCGAGGCGCTGCGTTCGTTCGTGATGCGCGTGGCCTGGGAGCACGATCACAAGGTGCACTCGGCCAATGCCGGACTGGCGATGAATTTCTCCACCGACGTGATCCAGGAGGTGACCGAAATCAACTTGGATATCCACGGCGACACGGGCTGTTCGATCGATCCGCGTGCGGAAAAGCTCGTGCGCGACGGCTTCATCTGGAGCCACCTCGCCGGCGATTCCGTGCAGCGGATGAAGGTGGCGCGGCGGTTGGCAAGATAATCGCCACTTGCTCCATACCTCCCCTGCAGGGGGAGGTATTCCCCGCGTGGCGATGTGGTAGGTTCAACTGATGACTGGAGGAGACAAGGCCCATGAACACGCACACCAAGCCGGCCGAGGGCGGTCCGACGAACATGTCGCAAGCGGAATGGGACGCGCGGGTCGATCTCGCCGCGATCTACCGCCTGACCGCCCATTACGGCTGGGATGACGTGATCTACAATCACTCCTCGATGCGGGTCCCCGGGGAGGAGCGCAATTTCCTGATGAAGCGGCACGAGTTGCTTTACACCGAAGTGACCGCGTCCAACCTGGTGAAGGTCAGCATGGACGAGGACCTCGACGAGCGGGCCGGCGTCAATCGTCCCGGCTTCACCCTGCACGGCGGCGTGCTCGGCGCCCGCTCCGACGTCAATTGCGCGGTGCATGTGCACACCGAGCTCGGCATGGCGATTTCCGGCCTCAAGGGCGGCTTGCGCATGTGCTCGCAGCCGGCGGTCCGGTTCTACAATCGCGTCGGCTACCACGCCTACGAGGGCATCACCGAGGACTTCGCGGAGCGCGAGCGCATCAACAACGACCTCGGTAAGAATCGCGCCATGATCATGCGCAACCATGGCCTGCTCACGGTCGGCAAGACCGCGCGCGCGAGTTTCGTGCTGATGAAGTCGCTGATCGAGGCGGCGGAAATCCAGCTGACGATGCAGGCGACCGGCGACGAACTGGTCGAGATTCCGCCGGAAATCTGCGAGAAGACCGCCGCGCAATACGAGCATCACGACAGCGGGCGCGGTTCGGCGGACTGGCCGGCCTATCTGCGGATGCTCGACAAGGTCGACCCGAGCTATAGGAACTGAGCGTCATCGTGGTCGTCCCCGCACAGGCGGGGACCCATACGCCGTGTCCTCTCGATAGACCTGTGGCTATGGGTTCCCGCTTGCGCGGGAACGACCGGGAGGAGAGGCTTCCTCACTCTGTCAAGCACAGCCCGTGATCGGGGCGGAAGGTGAGGAACACCGTCTGCCCGGGACTGAGCTGCTCGTAGTGGTCGATCTGGATGCCCACCTCGTGCCGCCCGACCTGCACACGGCATTCGAGGAAGCTGCCGAGATAGACGGTGTCGATCACCTCGCCGGCAAACAGATTGCTGTCGATCGAGTCCGGCTGTTGCAGGTGCAGCGAAATGTCTTCCGGGCGCAGACTCAGGATGAGCCGCTGCCCCTTGGCCGCGCCTTCGGCTCCGGAAACCCGGACCCGCAAGGGCGCACGGCCGTCGCCGAGCGGAATTTCCAGGGCGCAGAACCCGCCGTCGCGGCCAAGGCACGTGCCTTCCATCAGGTTGGCGACGCCGATGAAGTTCGCCACGAAGGTATTGGCCGGGTGCGCATAAATGGTCTGCGGATCGCCGATCTGCTGGATCACGCCCTTGTTCATAACGACGACCCGGTCGCTCATCACCAGCGCTTCCGATTGGTCGTGCGTGACGTAGATCGACGTTATGCCGACCTCGCGCTGCAGCCGCACCAACTCAACCCGCATTTGCTCGCGCAACTTAGCGTCGAGATTGGAAAGCGGCTCGTCGAACAGGACGACGCGCGGCTCGTAGACGATGGCGCGCGCCAGCGCCACGCGCTGGCGCTGGCCGCCGGAGAGCTTGGTCGCGTAGCGCTCGGCGAGTTGGCCGAGGCCGACCAGCTCGAGCGCTCGCGTGGTCCGCTCCTTGATGACGGCCGCCGGCGCGCGCCGCACCCGCAAGCCATAGGCGACGTTGTCGAACACCGTCATGTGCGGCCAGACCGCGTAGCTCTGGAACACCATTCCGATGTTGCGGTCCTCGGGGTTGAGATAGCGGCTGCGCGCGACCGAGACGACGACGTCGCCGCCGATGCGGATCTCGCCAGCGTCGGGCTGCTCCAGGCCGGCAATACAGCGCAGCGTCGTTGTCTTGCCGCAGCCGGACGGACCGAGCAGCGTCACGAACTCGCCCTTCGCCACCGCGAGGCTCACATTGTCGACGGCCTTTTCGACGCCGAAGTGCTTGCTCAGATGGTCGAGTGCGACCATGACGCCGTTTCCGGCGGTCATTGCTGCACCGCCAGCGTGTGCTCGGGATCAAGCCGCAGATAAACTTTCTCGCCCTCCCGCAGACGGTCGCGCGGATGGGCGAGAACCTTCCATTCGAACTCGCCCCAGCGCACCCGGCAGTCGACGTAGTTGCCTAGGAAGATCGCCTGCAGCACCTCGCCTTCGAGGCGCTGTCCTCCACCGTTCACGCGCTCGGCATGCACGTTTTCGGGGCGCACCGAAACGACCGCCTCCTCGCCCATGGCAACGCCTTCGCCGAGCTGACAGGAAAGTTTCACCCGATGGCCGCCCTCGGCGATTTCCACATCGCCGCGTCCCGGCGCCGTGACCCCGACGACGCGTCCCTTGAGCAGGTTGGCGACGCCGATGAAATTGCTGACATAGGCATTGATCGGGCGGGCGTAGATCTGGTGCGGCCCGCCCTTCTGCTGGATGCGACCCTTGCTCATCACGATGATCTCGTCACTCATCACCAGCGCCTCGGCCTGGTCGTGGGTGACGTAGACCGAGGTGATGCCGACTTCGTGCTGAATGCGTTTGAGCTCGACGCGCATCTGCTCGCGCAGCTTGAGGTCGAGGTTGGAGAGCGGCTCGTCGAACAGCAGCAGGCGTGGACGCGACACGATGGCGCGCGCCAGCGCGGCGCGCTGCTGCTGCCCGCCGGAGAGCTGCGTGGCGAGCTTTTCCGACATATCAGCGAGGCCGACCAGCCGCAGCACGTCGGCGACGCGCGCATCGATCTCGCGGCGTTCGACCTTGCGGATCTCGAGCGGGTAGGCGACGTTCTGCTTGACCGTCATGTGCGGCCAAATAGCGTAGCTCTGGAACACCATGCCGATGTCGCGCTTCTCCGGCGGGAGAAAGATGCCGTCCGCCTTCGAGGTGTAGACGGTCCCGCCCACCCGGATCACGCCGGCATCGATGCCGTGCAAGCCGGCGATGCTCATCAACGTGGTGGTCTTGCCGCAGCCCGACGGGCCGAGCAGGGTAAGGAATTGTCCCTTGGGGAGGCTGAAGGATATGTCGTCGACGGCCCGGTCGCTGCCGAACCATTTCATCAGGCCCTGCACCTCCAGATACGCCCCCGACGCGCTCACGGTTGTCATGTCGCCTGCCGTGCCTGTTGCGATTTCACGCCGTCAGTGCCTCGCGCCCTGCGACGCGCCGGAAGATCAGGATGCAGATCAGGAGCATGACGGTCTGCGCCATCGACAGCGCCGATGTCAGCGGCTCGTTCTCGAAATTCGTGAGGTAATAGACCCCGACGGACAGCGTCTCGGTCCCCGACGTGTAGAGAATGATCGAGATCGACAATTCGCGCAGGAAGATGATGAACAGCAACACCCACCCAGCGAAGATTCCAGGCTTCAGCAGCGGGATGGTAATCCGCCGCAGGGTGGTAAGCCACGACGCCCCCGCCATGCGCGAACTCTGGTCGAGCTCCTCGGAAATCGCCAGCATCACCGACGCGATGTTGCGCTGTCCGTAGGGAAAGAAGCGCGTGATATAGCCGAGCAGCAGAATCCACAGCGTCGCGTAGATCGGCGTCTTGATGTAGGTCACCAGCACGCCCATCGCGAGCACGATGCCGGGGAACCCGATCGGGACGACGCAGAGGAAATCGAGCACGCGCGAGCCGAACCCCTTGGTGCGATGGATCATGTGGCTCACCACCAGCGACAGCACCATGGCAATGCTGGCGCCGGCGAACGCGAGGATCAGGCTGTTGAAGATGCCGTTGGTCGCCGCCTGGATGGCGTCGGGGCGCCAGAAGAACAGGGTCTTCTCGTAATTGCGGAAGCTCATGTCGCTGGGAATGATCTCGGCCGTCCAAACCGGATGCAGGCTGACGATGAACAGGCACAGGATCGGCAGCACCACCGCAACCAGGATGAAGGCGACGTTGTAGCCGAACGCCACCCATCTCCAGCGCCCGAGATCGATGACGTTGGGGCGGAACCCCTTGCCGGTCACCGTGGTGAACGAGCGCGGGGCGATGTAGCGCTGCTGCACGTAAATGAAGAACGCCGTGATGGCCCCGAGCGCCATGCTCATGGTGGCGCCGAGGTAGTGATTGGCGTCGTCGCCGACCGCTTTGGAGAAGATCTGCGTGGTCAGCGTCTCCCAGCCGTAGGGCGCGCTGAGCTTGAACGGTACGCCGAACTCGCCGGCGCTGGTGACGAAGACGATGATCGCCCCCGACAGGATGCCGGGCGCGACCAGGGGAAGCGTCACCGTCATCGTGGTACGAACCAGTCCGGCGCCGGTGGTGCGCGCGCTATCCTCGAGCGAGGGATCCATGCGCCGCAACGACCCGACCACGAACAGGTAGACAAGCGGCGTGAAGAAGATGCCGGTCACCCAGATCACGCCGTAGATGTTGTTGACATTGATCAGATAGCCCTCGATGCCGAGGTAATGGCGCGCCCAGGCGTTCAACAGCCCGGTCTTGGGCGAAGCGAGGTTGTGCCACGCGATCGCTCCGACGAAGGGGCTGAGGAAGAAGGGAATTAGGTTGTAAGGCTCGAGCCGGTCGCGCCAGGGGCAGTTCGTGCGCGCATTGATCCAGGCGAGCGAGACGCCCAAAACCGTCGCCACGATCGTCGAGCCCGTGCTGATCAGCAGCGTGTTGACGAAGGCCCTGGGAATGATGCGGTCGGTGAACAGCGTCTTGTAGTTGTCGAATCCCCAGGCGGTGTCGAATCCGCCCGGATCCAGAACCAGGAAACTGCTGACCACCAGCGTGAACAGCGGCAACAACACCGCCGCCCCCACGAGGACGCTGACGATCAGCGTCGCAACCGACTCCTGCGTGATCAGGCTTCGCCACCGGCTCGTCGTCGGAGCATCGGCCGCGGTTCCCGGTAGGGTCTGTACGCTCACGGCTTGTCCAGTCGCGTGCGGTGCAATCGAGGGCACAAGCAGAATCCGCCTGCGGCGGGCTCCGCTGCGGAGACAGGCGCTATTGGAAAACGGCCTGCCACGCGTCGCGCACGGGCTTGGCCTGCTTCGCCGATGCGACCCAGTCCTTCATGCCGAGCAGCTTGTGCTTGCTCAGGTCGAGCAGGAAGGGCTTGGCGGCGGCCGGCGGTGTGTAGTTTGCTCGGAATGTGTCGATCGCCTCGCCCTCGACGAGGATATCGGTGCCTTCCTTGCTCAGCATGAAGTCGATCAGCAGCTTGCCGGCGTTCGGATGCGGTGCGCCCTTGATCACCGCGGCCTGGTTGCCCAGCATCACCTGGCCTTCCTTGTAGGAGCCGACCTTCAGCACCTTGGCGAGGTCGGGCTTCTTGAGCACGTTCTGGTAGACGCGCCCGGCCAGGTTCCACATGTCGAACGGCCGCTGGCAGGTGATGACCATCTGCATCTTCGGCTCGGTTCGGAATTCGACGATGGGGTCGGTCGCCTTCAGCTTGGTCCAAAGCGCCGTGATGTCGGTCGCCTTGTCTTCCATGAGCGAGATCACCGTGTTGGTGTAGGTAATGCTCTTGGTGAGGTCGGAGGCGATCGTCTTACCCTTTAGCGCGGGCGTAGCGACGTCTGCGTAGGAGGTGACGTTGAAATTCTCCATGCCGGGGCAGGAGGCGTTCCAGACCGGCTGGAAGGTGTAGGCGAGCGGGATTACGACGTTGGGATAGTTGAAATATTGTCCCGCCTTCTTCGCCAAGGTTTCGTGGTCCTTCCAATAGGCGCTGTCGAGCGAGTCAAAGGCGCCGCGCTTGTTGGCTTCCTCGAAGAATCCCGGTGCGCTCACCAGCAAGATGTCGACGGTGAACCTGCCGGCAACGATCTCCTGGCGTACCTGCGCCACGGTCTGGCCGGTGCCCTTGCGGAGGTTGTTGAACTTGAACTCAGGGCCGAGATTGTAGCGTTTGACGAAGGCCTCGCCAAGCAATTGGCCGGTGCGGTCGCTGAACAGCGGATTGAGCAGCGTG
This sequence comes from Hyphomicrobiales bacterium, assembly GCA_009377755.1. Lineage (GTDB taxonomy): Bacteria > Pseudomonadota > Alphaproteobacteria > Rhizobiales > Xanthobacteraceae > WHTM01. Next base: position 89,134 of record WHTM01000008.1, read on the forward strand.
ACCGCGCCTTCCTTCTTGGCGGCCGCAATCAGCTTTTGTTCCTGCGGCGTCAGGTTCTGCGCATGCCCCAGGGTCGGCGCTGCAAGCAGCGCAACCGTCGAGGAGGCGAATAGAGCAAGGGAGCCAGTAGAAATCCTCATCCTTCTTCTCCTGCGGTCATCTGCAGCCAATCATCTGCAGCCAATTTCCGAGTCGAACCGCCGTTGAGGCGAAACGCTCCTCCCCCTGGCCTCCTTTGGAGAGGCCTATTGTTGTTGATTGTGCAATCAGCTTCTCACCGATGCGCCGGCCTGTCAAATTTTCCAGCGTTTTCAGCGAGGTATTCGTGATATTTTCGATGCGTCGAAACGTCTCGCGGCACTGTGCGCAATGCCCCATGCGATCGCAAAGCGGTTGACCGTATCAGCACCGTGCCCCGCCTGCCGCCAGCAACGCCAGCGCCAGCAGCCCGGTGTCGGCAGCGCGAGCGATCGGGAACCTTCGGCGGCCATCGGCGAAAAGCTCGTTGAGCGCCGCGAGGACCGCGCGACCATTGGTAATGAGGGCCGTGGTAGCGGGGGAGGGATTTGAACCCCCGACACGCGGATTATGATTCCGCTGCTCTGACCAACTGAGCTACCCCGCCGCCTGATCCGGCGCCGCCGGAGCGACTGGATATAAGGAGTGGCCGGAAAACCTGTCAAGGCAGTACGGGGCGCAGCGGTGCACGCCGCCGCTCACGCCGCGACCGCCAGGCTAATACAGGACGCTCGGCAGCCACAACGCCAGGCTGGGCAGCAGCATCAGCAGCGCGATCAGGGCAAAATGCGCCGCCAGGAAGGGCACGATGCCGCGGAATACGTCGCCCAGCGCAATGTCCGGCATCTGGGCGCGGATGACGAAGATGTTCAGTCCCATCGGCGGCGTGATCATGCCGATCTCGACCGCCACCAGCACCAGGATGCCGAACCAGATGCCGTCGTACCCGATGCCCAGGGCGAGCGGCAAGAACACCGGCACCGTGATCAGGATCATGCTGATGGCGTCGAGGAAGCATCCGAGCACGACGTAGAACGCCACCATCATCAGGATCACGACCCACGGCGCGACGCCCAGCGCCTGCACCCAGCCGGTCACGGCGTTGGGCAGTTGGGTCAGCGCCATGAAATAAGAGAACAGGAACGCGCCGATGACGATGACGAACAGCATGGCCGTCGTCCAGATCGTCTCCAGGAGCGCCTCCACCAGCGACCGGAAATCCATGGTCCGCGTCGCAACGGCGATGACGATGGCCGCGAACGCCGCGACCCCGGCGGCCTCGGTCGGCGTCATGAAGCCGGAGTAGATGCCGCCGACGGCGATGCCGAACAGGATCACCATTTTCCATAGGCCGCTGAGCGCACGTAGCCGCTCGCCGAACGGCATCGGTTGGCTGGTCGGCAGACGGTAGGGCTGCAGGAACCCGATCGCGGCGATGACCACAATATGCAGGGCCGCGCAGATCAACCCCGGGAACAGCGCCGCAGCGAATAGCTGCGGTACCCCCTGTTCGGCGATGATGGCGTAGACGACCAGCACGACCGACGGCGGGATCAGCACGCCGAGGATGCCGCCCGACGCGACGACGCCGGTGGCGATGCGCTCATCGTAGCCGTAACGGCGCATCTCCGGGATGGCCACACGCGTCATCGTCGCAGCGGTGGCGAGCGATGAGCCGCAGATCGCGCCGAAGCCCGCGCATGCGCCGACCGTGCCCATCGCCAGCGCGCCTCGCAGGCCGCTGAACATGGCATTGGCTGCGCGATAGAGTTCCGCCGACATGCCCGAGCGCGTTGCCACGGCTCCCATGAGCACGAACAGCGGCACGACGCTGAGATCATACTTGTCGGTGAGGTCGTAGGGGGTCAGCCCGGCGGCGATGAATGCCCGGTCCCAGCCGTCGATCGCGGCGTAGCCGATGACGCCGGCGAGCCCCATGGCAATGGCCACCGGCACGCGCAGCACGATCAGGGCGAACAGCCCCGCCAACGCCAGGATGCCGATCCATTGCGCACTCATGCCGCCTCAGCTCTCCGCCGGCGCCTCGGCTGTCACTCGAACGACTCGCGGTCGAGATTTGGATCCTTGGGCACCCCGTGACGAATGTAGTGCACGAGAACCCAGGCGGTGCCGATGGTCGACATGGCAAAGCCGAACATGATCGGGACCCAATGCGTGAACCGGTTGATGCTCAGGGTCATGGTCACTTCGCCGTAGTTCCACTTGTCCATCGCTTGCGGGATCATGTGGATCATCATCATCACCAGGAAGCCGAGCGCGACCACCAGGCCGAACAGCCGCAAGGCAATCCGGCTCCCGCGTGGCAGGACGTGGTCGATCACATCGACGGTCACGTTCTCGTCGCGCAGGAATACGCCCGGCATGGCGATGAAGATCAAGGCGACCAGCGACAATTCCATGATGTCGACGACGCCGAGGACCGGCACGTCGAGAAGCTGCCGCATCAGCACGGTGACGGTCGTGAACAGCATCATGAAGACGAGCACAATCGCGCCGGCGAGACCGAAAGGCCTCGCCGCGCGCTCCAGGATCCCGGGCTCGTTCAACGGACTATTGCGTCCAGAAGTTTAGCGACGTCTTTTCGTGCTTCGCCGCCAGCGCCTTCATCAATTTGTAGACGGCGCCAGCCGGCAGTCCCCTCGCGTTCAATTCGGCGACCTTTGCCTCCGATACCTTCGCTCCGGCGGCGCGGAACTTGTCGTCCTCGGCCTTCGACAGCTTGATCGGCGTCATGCCGGCCTTCATCAAGGCTTCCTTGCCGGGGGCGTCCAGCTTGTCCCATTCGTGGCCGACCTCCTTTTCGACGCCGGCGAAGGAATCATCAATCATCTTCTTAAGGTGCGCCGGCAGTTTGTTGTAGCTTGCCTGATTCATGCAGATGCAGAAGCTGGTCACGTAGGAATACATCTCGGTGGTGTATTTCGTGACCGGGCCGATCTTGAAGGATTCAGCGCCTCCATAGTCGATCCAGGCGCCATCGATCGTCCCCTTCTGCATGCTTTCGACGATCTGCGTCGGCGGCATGCCGACCGGCGTGCCGCCGAGCGCGGCGACGAAATCCTTGATCGTGGCGGACGAGAAGCGCAGCCGCATGCCCTTCATGTCCTCGACCGTGCGGATCGGCTTCGATGCGGTGTGAATATTGCCGGGCTGATGCGTCATCAGCAGCAGCGGCTTGACGCCGCCGTGCTCGGCGTTGAGGTACTTTGTGCGCAGCTCGGGGTCATTCAGAACCTTGTTGCCGATCTCGGAGCTGCCGATCATGTATGGCAGGTTGGAGACCTCGACGAGCGGAAAGCGTCCGGGCGTGAAGCCATGCACGAACCAGGTGATGTCCGCCTGGCCGGTGCGGGCAATGTCGTAGTATTTGGGCGGCGGACCGAGCTGCATGCCTGGGAATATCTTGAACGTCAGCTCGCCCTTGGACTGGGCCTCCATCTTCCGCGCCCACTTCTCGAGCCAGATCGCAACCGAGTGCTGCGGCGAAACGAAGTGCGCGATCTTCAGCTCGACGGCTTGTGCCGACGTGAGGTTCGCACCCAGCAAGACCGCCGACGCGGACAACAGCAGGCTCGTGCAAAGTGTGCGTTTCATGATCCCTCCCGAAACTTTGTCGTCTTGTTGATGGCCAATTCGGCTGCGTTGTTGCGGCTACCATGCCAAATCTATGACAGGCCGGCAATGTCGCGGGCGCGGCGACCGCCACACGGGGGAGGGGCGGGCAGTGGCCCATCACCGTTTGCGCGCGTGGCGATGACCGTTACCTTGCCCACCGGCAATCGGCTATAGTGCCGGCGAAGCGCACCGCCGTCAGGAGGACCGTCCATGAACAAGCAGGTGAACGCGCAGCGCGGCAGGCCGGTCGCCACCGAGCGTGCCGGCGTCGTTATGACGCGCGTCGGCGTCAATCTCGGCGCGGAGATCACCGGCGTCGACCTTCGCCGACCGCTGCCGAACGAGCAATTCAATGCCATCGAGGAAGCGCTGGTCGAGAACGAGCTGATCATCTTCCGCGACCAGGACATCACCTCCGAAAACCTGATGGCTTTCGGCCGGCGGTTCGGCGACCTGACGGTGCATCCGTTCTCGCCGAACGAGGCAAAAGCGCCGGAGTTAATCAAGTTTCGCAACGACGAAACCACGCCGCCGTTCGGCACCGACGTGTGGCATTCCGACGAGACCTTTCGCGCGGAGCCGCCGATGGCGACGGTGCTGTGTGCCAAGGAGGTGCCGACGATCGGTGGCGATACCATGTTCGTGAGCATGGCGGCCGCCTACGATGGGCTGAGCGACCGCATGCAGCAGTTCATCTCCGGGCTCGAGGCCGTTCACGACTTCAAGCCGTTCAAGGCGCTGTTCGGCACGTCGGAAGAAGAGCGTAAGAACCTGCAGCGCTACGAGTTGCTCTATCCGCCGCAGGTGCACCCGGTGGTCCGCATCCATCCGGTGTCGCGGCGCAAGGTGCTGTTCGTCAATCCGCAGTTCACCATCGGCATCAAGGGCATGGACGAGCGCGAGAGCCGCATGCTGCTCGACACGCTATTTCATCAGGCACTGATCCCCGAGTATCAGTTCCGCCATCACTGGGCGCCGCATACCATCATCATGTGGGACAACCGCTCCACCCAGCACTATGCGGTTCACGACTACTATCCGCAACGGCGCTACATGGAGCGGGTGACCATCAAGGGCGGCCCGGTGACCGGCGTCGAGCGCGCCGACCCGGAAAGCGTCCGCAAGGTCAAGTTCGTGGTGACGGGAAACGTCGACACGCACGGTGGCCACAAGGCGCGGCAATTCCGCCGGGAAATGAGCGACGCCAAGAACTGAGCGGCAGCGCAGCTACTCTGCCGGCCGCTGCACGGCGCCGACGGCGCTCTCGCGCCGGATCAACTGCATCGCGAAAGCTGCCGCGATCAGGATCCCGCCGACCGCGTAGGTCTCGTAGAACAGCTTCTCCTCGACGCCGAGGAAGTAGTTGATCATGTGGTCGACCGGCAGCAGGATGATGACGGCGGCCGCCCCCGCCAAGGTGCGCTCGACGGTCGTGGTTGCCCTCAGCCAGAAACTCTCGAGGAACATCGCCCACGCGATGACGCCGAACATGGCCCCGACAACCGTTACGGCGACATCGAGCGTGCTGCCGTTGAGCAGGATCGGCGTGTACACGAACATGATCGGCATGATGAAGATCATGGAAGCGATCTTCGCCGCCTGGAATCCGGTCTTGACCGGATCGCCCTGCGAGATCGCGGCGGCGGCGTAGGCGGCGACCGCCACTGGCGGCGTCACCGCGCTCACCACGGCGAGCCAATAGCTGATCATATGCGCGGTGATCGCCGGCACGCCGAGTTGCGTCATGGCGCTGACCGCGAAAATGGCGAGAATGACGTAGCTCGCCGTGATCGGCAGCCCCATGCCGATGACGTAGCCGGCGATGATCACCCAAAAGATGGTCAATGGCAGCAGGCCGAAGCTCAACGCCACCAGCAGGATGGAGACGCGGCCGGGCAGGTCGCTCTGCGTCGCGCTCGACAGCAGGATGCCAAGGACGCCGGCGATGCAGCCGATGATGAGCGTGTTCTTGGCGCCGGCCTCCAGCGATTCCCAGACGTTCTTGCCAAGCTCCACGGCAATCCGCGACAGGCATCCGGCGGCGCCCGCGGGCGGCTCGCCGGCGGGTGCAGCCGTGGCCAGCCCGGCGTGGGAGACGATTGGCATCCCGGCTGCCTCACCCGCCGCGATGATCTCGCCGAGCTTCAGGGCGATGAATGCCGCGACCGCCCAAAACAGCGCATCGCCCATGTTGATGCCGAGGTGGTTGGCGACGAACCAATCGAACGGCGGGCCGATCTTCAACCCGAAGAAGTAGACGAACACGCCCATCAGCAGCGCAATGGGAACGAAATAGATCCAGCTCCGCTGCGACCATGGCGTCCGGATTTCCATCAGCAGATCGCTGGCACGCAGCATGACGATGAGCACGACGGTCTTGGCCGCAGCCAGGAACGGCGAATCGCCGACGACCAGCAGATAGACCATGACCGGGATCGGCAGCAGCAGGTGCAGCCGCGGTATCACCCGTTCCCAGGACGGCAGTTCATCGACGGAGACGCCGCGCAAGTTGAACCGGGCGGCGCGAAAGTAGACGATCAGAGCGACCGACAGGTAGTAGAGCAGCGCCGGGATCAGCGCGATCTTGAGCACCTCGAAATAGCTCGTCTGCGTAAGCTCGGCGAGCAAGAACGCGCCGGCGCCCATGATCGGCGGCATGTACGAGCCGCCGGTCGACGCCGCGGCTTCAACCGCACCCGCGAATTCGGGGCGGTATCCGACCCGCTTCATCAGCGGGATGGTGAAGGTTCCGGTGGTCACCACGTTGGCCACCGGGCTGCCGGAGATCATTCCGAACAGTCCGCTGCTGAACACCGCGGCAAGGCCGGGGCCTCCCGTGAACCGTCCGGTCATCCGAAAGGTCGCATCGATGATCAGTGCGCCGAGCCCGGTCTTCTCGAGGAAGGCGCCGAGGATCACGAAGATCACGATGTAGACGGCGAACGTCTCGACAATCAGCCCGGTCATGCCGTCGCTCGACAGCATGAGAAACTCCATGACGCGATCGAGCGGGAACCCGACATGACGCAACAAGCCGGGCATGGACTGGGCGACCGGCTCGAATGCGTAGATGAAGAAGACAAAGCCGATCAGCGGAATGATCGGACCGATGATGCGGCGCGCGATGTCGAAGCTTGCCGCCGCAAGAATGCCGGAGAAGAAGACAACGGGAGCGGGCACCGGCCCGCCGATGCGCTCGGTCAGCTCGACCGCCGAGTCGATCCACCACCACACTGCCGCTATCGAACCAACCAGGTACAGGATGTCGGAGAACGTCGGCTTGTCGCCCGACTTCGCGCCGATCGCCTCGTAGCCGTAGATGGCGAGTCCGGCGACAGCGCCGAGCCCGGCCACGGCCCAGGTCTGCGAGGTCGCGAATGCCGACCACAGTTCCACGCGGCCGGACATGGACCAGTAGATCCACAGTGCGAGCGAGGCGCACAGCACAACGAGGTCGACGACGGCAAAGATCTCATCGAGCCAAATAAAGCCCTCGCGAACCGGCTTGCGGCGGTTCCTGTACATGAGAACGGAGAGAACGATCACCCCCAGCAGGAACGCTCCCTTGAACACCTCGGCAACGGGCGGGCCGAAGAATGAGACGTGAATGAAGAAGTAGGAAAACGCGACTGCCACGACCGAGAGCACAAGGCGCGCGACCCCGGTCACGTTGCGTGGAGAAATGACTTCTTCGCTGATGAGACCGATCTTCATCAGCAGTGAGAGGGTGCCGTTGGCCATGCTGACGCGTTCCGGCGATTGATGCGATCAATTGCGATCAGGAAAAAAACAGCAATGCGGAAGGGGAGAATCCCTTCCGCATACCGTCAAGGCTCGACCGATGCCGGGCCTGGTATCATCAAGAGCTGCCGTGACCCTTGACGATTTCAGCCGGCACCTTCACGCCGCGCTCGCTCCAGTACTTGGCCGCGCCGGGATGAACGAAGATGTTGTGATGCTTGAGCGAATCGAATTTTCCGCTGAGATTCTGCCAGGTGCTGACCGTGCTGCTGAGAGCCTTCAGCTTGTCCGGATCGGCGATGGCTTTGAGCATGTCGTACGCTGCCTGATCCGACACCTGCTTGCTGACGATCCACCAGACGTCGTAGCCGATCGACAGCGCCGGCGCGTCGACGCCCTTCACGTCCTTCTGCGGCGGGATCGTGACGGGCGAATAGAACTTGAACGACGATACGATCTTCTTCTGCTCGTCCGGGCTGAGGCTGATGTAGCGAACCGGTTTACGCAGCGATATTTCGGTCAACGCCGGAATAGTGAAGGGCACGCCGGCTGAGCAATAGACGTCGACCTGACGGTCCGCCAGGGCCCGCCCGGCAGCGGCGAAGCCGAGGTAGCGCGCGTCGATCTTGTCCATGAGGCCGAGCGCCGTGAACATGTTGACGCAGTTCACGCCGCTGCCGGACCCCTTGGCGAGCAGGTTCACGACCTTTCCCGTCATGTCCTGATAGGACTTGATCGGACTGTCAGCGAGGACGGCGACGATCTGCGTCTGTTCCTGAACGTTGGCGAGGATGCGGAAGTTCTGGTTCGCACCGTCCTTCGCGAACCCCCCGGTGCCGGTCCAAGCCTCGTAGATCTGCGGGATATGCGCCCACCCGGAGGCCAACTCGCCGAGCCGGACGCGACGGACGTTCTCAACCGAGCCTTGCGATGGAGAGTACTGGAAATTGTACTTCCCGCCGATTTCCTTGGTCAGCTGCTGGGTCGCCGCACTCCAGGCCGGGTGCCACGCGCCGCCCGAAGGGCCGCCGCCCATCCGAAATGTTTCCGCGGCACTCACCGTGCCCGTCCACGCGAGCATCGACGTGGCAACAATCAATCCACGTAAGAGCATTGTCGTTCCTCCTGCTAGTTCGTTCCACCTGCCAATAGCCTGTTGAGCGGGCTCTTTACTTTGGCTGAGGATGGCAGCTTTGGGCGGAGGAGACAATGATTTGCAACCAGCCATCATGTCACAGCCATACCGACCGCAGCGTGGGATTTGTCGGTCTGTCATCATGTCACAGAGGTTTTTTCGTTGCATCGTGAGCCGCTTTCAGCGCGTCATACGGCGCGAGGAAACGATGACAAGACAGCAGCGGTTGCGCGGGCGGGCGAATGGCGTTTCTTGAAATCCAGGATGTGCGCAAGTCCTATGTGACCGGCCAGGGCGAGCCGTTCATCGCCGTCGACGGCATCGATCTTACGATCGAACAGGGCGAGTTCATCTCGCTGGTCGGCCCGAGCGGCTGCGGCAAGAGCACGTTGCTGCATATGATCGGCGGCTTCGTCCCCTGCACCGAGGGAGCGATCCGGGTCGACGGCGTCGCGGTGCAGCAGCCAGGCCCGGACCGCGGCATCGTGTTCCAGCACTTTGCGCTGTTTCCTTGGAAGACCGTGCGCGGGAATGTCGAGTACGGGCTGGTGGAGCGTGGCATGCCTCGTGCGGAGCGCCGCCAAACAGCGCAGCGCTTCATCGACATGGTCGGCTTGAGCGGCTTCGAGGATTCATTTCCTAGCCGGCTGTCCGGCGGCATGCAGCAGCGGGTGGCGATCGCGCGTATGCTCGCCTGCGAGCCGTCGATCCTTCTGATGGACGAGCCGTTCGGCGCGCTTGACGCACAGACGCGCAAGATCATGCAGGAGGAGTTGCGCGCGCTGTGGCACCAGTTCGGCAAGACCGTCGTGTTTGTGACCCACGACGTGCGCGAGGCGGTGTTCCTGTCACAGCGCGTGGTGGTGATGTCGACGCGTCCCGGCCGCATCAAGGCGATCGTCGAGACTGGCCTCGGCCCCGGCGCCTCACGCGCGCTGATCGACGAGAAGGCCGACAAGCTCTGGGATATGCTGCGCGACGAGGTGGTGCGCGCGATGGCCGCAGAGCGGAGCAAGGCGTGATGGTTCGGCTCGCATCGCGCCTGCATTTCTACATTCCGGTGTTGCTCGCCTTTACGCTATGGGAGGCCGCGTCGCAGGCCGGCCTGATCGACGAATCGGTGTTTCCGTCGCTGAGCAGCGTGCTGGTCGGATTCGTCCGGTTGCTGACCAACAACAATCTGCTCATGCATGCCGGTATCTCGATCTTCCGGCAGATGAGCGGATTTCTGCTCGCCGCCGGGATCGGCATCGCCGCCGGCATCCTGATGGCGACCTCGGGCTGGGCGCGATTCGCCATCGAGCCGATCATCAGGCTCACTTATCCGTTGCCGAAGTCGGCGCTGATTCCCTTGTTCATTCTCTGGCTCGGGATCGGCGACGCCTCGAAGATAGGCGCGATCTTTCTCGGCGCGCTATTGCCGGTGGTGCTCAGCACTTACAATTCCGCGCGCGGCGTCAACGTCGCGCTGGTCTGGTCCGCCTGGAGCCTCGGCACGCCGCGCTGGCAGGTCCCGTGGAAGGTCGTGCTGCCTGCCGCGATGCCGGAAATCGTCAGCGGCCTGCGCATTTCGCTGGCGCTGTCGTTCACGCTCCTGGTCAGCGCCGAATTTCTGATCAGCCAGGAAGGTCTCGGATATCTGATCTCGCAATTGGGTGAGAACGGAGACTATCCGGGCATGTTCGCTGCCGTGCTCGCGGTGACCGTCATCGGTGTTGCCGCCGACCGGAGCTTTCTCGCGCTTGGCAACCGGGTGCTGCGATGGACCGAGCAGTAAACGTCGCCGCGCCCGGTCAGGCATTCAAGGTTCCGCCGGCGGTCTTTGCCCTCCTGCGGACGGCCGAGCGGAGCATCCCGGTGCTGATCCTGCTGGCCGCGTGGGAGGCCGTGACGCGTGCCGGCATGGTGCAGCTGTTCCTGCTGCCGCCGCTGAGCCAGGTGCTGGTGCGCTTCTATGCCGATACCATCGATGGCACCATTCCGCATCACATCATCGAGACCAGCGTCACCGCGCTGTCCGGCTATTTCCTTGCCGCCGCGGCGGGCGTCATCATCGGCGCGGCGATGGCCATTTCGCGGCCGATCCGATACATGGTGGAGCCGCTGGTATCGCTGGCGTTCCCGATCCCGAAAATCAGCTTCATGCCGATCTTCATCCTGTGGTTCGGGCTCGACACGCTGCCGAAGGTGCTGATGGTCGCCTTCAACTGCGTCATCCCGATCACCAGCGCAACCTATCTTGGCGCCCGGTCGATCGACAAATACATCCTCTGGTCGGCGCGCAGCCTCGGCACGCAGCCGGGCAGGCTGTTCTGGAAGATCGTGATGCCGGCGGCCGCCCCGCAGGTGATCAGCGGATTGCAGATCGCGCTGCCGCAGGCGTTGATCATCGGCATCGTCACAGAGATGCTGACCGGCGGCGACGGGCTCGGCAGCTACATGATCCGCGCCGTCCGCTTCTCCGACTCGGAGACGGCGTTCGCGGGCATCCTCGCCATGCTCGTGACCGGCCTCGTCTACATGCAGATCGCCACGGTGATCCGGCGCCGGGTCCTGCGGTGGCATGCCGAGGCCGCGGCCGGGTGAGCGTGGCACAGCGCCGCAGCACGTTTGGGGCCAGAGCCCTCACAACGCAGGCGGCATAGGCCTATGCTGAGTTGATCGGCGAAATCGCTGAAGCGAAGGGAGGAGACCCATGAGTGTCATCTCGAACATCATGCCTGCAGGGCGCCGGTTGCGTGTCGAGGCAGCTTGTCTGCTCGCCGTTGGAGCGCTATTTGCCGCAAGCGTTGCGCCGGTGAAGGGGGAGCCGACGAAAATCCGGATCGGCTACGACACCATCCCGCTGCACATCGTTCCGGTGATCTTCCGGATGCCGGAGCTGCAGAAGCACAACGGCAAGGAATACGCCCTGGAGTTCTTCCGCTTCAAGGGCAGCCCGCTGCAAGTGCAGGCGCTCGCCGCCAACGAAGTGGACATCGCCGCGCTCGCGTTCTCGACCTTTGCGACGTCGATCACGACCGCGAAGCTGCCGATCAAGGGCATCGCCGACCTCGCGCAAGACGGACCGTGGTATTCGCAGGCGTTCGCCGTGAAGAAGGATTCGCCGATCACAAAGGTCGAGGACCTCAAGGGCAAGACGCTCGCCATCAATGCCTTCGGCGGGGCCACCGACATGGCCGCGCGCGTCATGATGGTCAAGCACGGCCTGACGCCCGACAAGGACGTGCGGATCATCGAAGCGAGTTTCGGCGCTATGCCGGCCATGGTGCGCTCGGGCAAGGTCGACGTCGCCTCGTTCCCGGCCCCGGTCTGGTCCGTGCACTCGAAGGCTGGCGATTTGCGCACGCTGTTCAGGCAATCCGATGCGCTCGGCGATCAGCAGTTCCTGCTGTACGCGGCGAAGGATGAGTTCATCAAGAAGAACCGCAAGGCATTGGTAGCCTTCTACGAAGACTATCTGCGTGGGTTGAAGGCGGTGGTCGACCCAAAGAACCGGCAGAAGGTGCTCGAAACCATCTCCAAGGTCGCCGGCTCGCCGGTGAAGAACTTCGAAGACTGGGCGCTGCTCGAGGGGAAGGACTACTATCATAGCCCCGACGGGAAAATTAACGTCAAGGCCCTGCAGAGCAACATCAAGAGTCTGAAGGACCTCGGCCTGTTGAAGCAGACGCTCGAGGTTGTTCCGCATATCGACCATTCGCTGCTCGACGAGGCGGCAAAGCGGCTGTAGACGCGCCCCGAACGGTCTCAGCCGGTTGCAGCGGCAGCGGCCGGGCGTCCGGCCGCTGCTATTTGGGCATCGGCGGGTTCGGTTAGACCGCATCAATCAGACCGCCGCGTTTCGTCGCGGCGGCGGGCGCAAATACATCCTCTGAGACATGATGCCGGCGATGCGCAGCCTGCGCGCGCTAAGCGGGTGGACAGTGGGGTTCATTCCAGCAAGTGCACCCCTCAGTTGCCCCGCCCGTCCAAGGCCGGCGCCGAGCTTTGCCGCGAACCCTTTGGCGTGAGCCGCGATATGCTATGTTGTTACCTACCTATTCATCGAAACGGACGTCGGCGATCCGCCGAAAAATTAGGGGGGAGGAAGTTCATGATTGTCCCATCTGCAATATCGCGGGTGGACCGTCGCTTGCGTCTCGGCGTTTGCCTGCTCGCGTCGGTCACGTTGCTCGCGGTCGCCGCCGCTCCGGTTCGTGCCGAGCCGGTCAAACTGCGGATCGGCTACGATACGATTCCGCTGCACATCGTGCCGGTGATCCTCAAGATGCCGGAACTGCAGAAGCACAACGGCAAGGCATATACCGTCGAGTTCTTCCGCTTCAGGGGCAGCCCGCTGCAGGTGCAGGCGCTCGCCGGCAATCAGATCGACATTGCCGCGCTCGCGTTCTCGACCCTTGCGACATCGATCACGACCGCCAAGCTTAACGTGAAGGCGCTGCAGAGCAATATCGATACCCTGCACAAGTCCGGCCTGCTGAAGCAGGCGATCAATATCGCCCCGCACGTCGACAATTCACTCGTCGACGAGGCGCGAAAGGGCCTGTAAAAAGGCATTTGGCTAATCATGAGACCTGGGCGGCCGTCGCCGGCGCAGCCGCCCCCATTCCACGGAAGAGGATAGCATGACCCAGCTAAGCGAGCGTTTGAACACGCCTATTTCAACGGCTGAACTGGAGCGGCGCTGGCAGGCCGTCCGCTCGGCGATGGAAGCCGAAAAGGTCGACGTTCTGCTGATGCAGAACAACAACGACCACATGGGCGGATACGTCAAATATTTCACCGATCTGCCGGCCACCAACGGCTATCCCAACACCGTCGTATTCCCCCGCGATGACCGCATGACGATGGTCGGGCAGGGCCCGTTCGGCGGCAGCCAGGAGCTCACCGCGGGCGGTGGCGACGGCGTGCGCCGCGGCATCAAGCAGGTGCTGACCACGCCGAGCTACGCCTCGGCGCATTTCACCAGGGACTATGACCCCGAACTCGCGGTGCGGGCGCTGCAGCCGTTTGCCAATGGCACGATCGGGCTCGTCGGCACCTATCAGATGTCGTTCGCGACGGTCGACTATGTGAAGCGCCATCTGCCGAACAGCCGCTTCGTCGATGCGACCGAGCTTGTCGATCGCATCAAGTCGATCAAGAGCGCGGAGGAGCAGGAGCTCGTCATCCGTTGCGCGCAAATGCAGGACGGCGCCGTCAAGGCGGCGTTCGACGCCATCAGGCCCGGCATGCGCGATTACGAAGTGTCCGCGGCCGCCCAGTATTACAGCCGCTGTCACGGCAGCGAGCAGGGAATCTACCTGTGCGCATCGGGTCCGATCGGTACGCCGATCAAGTTCAGCCAGATCCACGTGCAGAATCGTGTCATCAAGGAAGGCGATTACGTCGCCCTCCTGGTCGAGGACTCAGGCCCGGGCAGCATGTTCACCGAGCTCGGCCGCACTGCCGTGGTCGGCAAGGTACCGCAGCAGATGAAGGATGAGCTCGACTTCACGATCGCAGCGCGCAAGGTGACGCTCGATCTGCTCAAGCCCGGCACGCCGTGCAAGGAGATTTGGGACGTCTACAACGAGTTCATGCGCAAGAATGGGCGGCCGGAAGAGGCGCGTCTCTATTGCCACGGTCAGGGCTATGACCTGGTCGAGCGCCCGCTGATCCGCAACGACGAGCCGTGGACCATCCAGAAGGACATGAACATCGTCGTGCATCCGACCTACGCGTACAACGGCAACCTGTCATGGCTGTGCGACAATTATCTGATCGGTTCCAACGGGCCTGGCGACCGCATTCACCAGTTCCCGGAAGTGATTGTCGAAGTGGGGTGAGCGGTCCGCAATGTCGATGAATATGGTCGTCTTGGTATCCATTCCGCCGCAGGGGGAATACTACCGCAAGGCAATTCAGGAAAAGGTCCCGGAGCTGAACCTCAAGGTGTTCAATAACCGCGAGGAGGCGAAGGCCGCTCTCGCGGAGGCGGATATTCTGATGGCGTTCGGCGCCAGCCTGAAAGCCGACTTCTTCGAGAAGGCGCCGCGCCTGAAATGGGTGCACGCCATGGGCACCGGCGTCGACGGCATTGTCGATTCCAAGCACATCTCCAAGGATGTCCTCGTTACCTCGACGCGCGGCATCCACGGCACGCCGATGTCGGAAGCGGCGATCATGTTCATGCTGACGATGGCGCGGAACTTCCGCCGCACTCTCGACCAGCAGCGGGAGCAGGTCTGGCATCGCTTCTTCCCGCAGCTTCTATCGGGCAAGACGCTCGGGATCCTCGGCGTCGGCCTGATCGCCGAGGATCTGGCGCCGCGGTGCAGGGCGCTGGGCATGACCGTCGTCGGCATTTCGCGCTCGACGCGTAAGCCGCCGGGCTTCGACCGCATCGTTCCGCGCGACGATCTCCCCGCCGCCGTTGCCGACCTCGACTTCCTGGTGATCCTGATCCCCTACGAGCGAGACACGCATCACATCGTCAACGAGCGGGTGCTCGCGGCGATGAAGCCCACCGCCTTCCTCGTCAACATTGCGCGCGGCGGCGTGATCGACGAGCCTGCCTTGATCCGGGCCCTGGAGGAGGAACGCATTGCCGGCGCGACGCTCGACGCCTACGAAACCGAGCCGTTGCCGAAGGGCCATTCGATGTGGACGACGAAGAACGCCATCGTCTCCCCGCATATGACCGGGACCTGGGACGGCTACGCGTCGGCGTGCTTCAAGCAGTTCTCCCACAACTACGACTGCTTCGTTGCCGGGCAGCCCGAACGGATGATGAACCGGGAGAAGGTCCTGCCGTGAAGCCATGTACCGGCAGCGCATGCGGCGGCGAGAAAGCGGGGCGCAGGCCCGGTGCGAAAGGCGCCACAGGCCTGCGACCTTTTTCCAGGCCCGAAGGGCGATTGTCGCCATGGTCAGGGCTTGTGTCTGTGGCATAATTGGCGCATCGGACGCGGTCCAAGGGTCGCGAGAAGATCAATAACCGCACTGGAGGGTAGGATGAGTTGCATCGATCTGCATTGCCGCCTGGGTCGGCGCTCGGTGTTGGCGCTGGGGCTTGCGGCCGGCATCGCCGCCGTCGCGCAACCGGCGCCGGTCGGGGCCGCGGAAGGCGATTGGCTCAAGGGCCAGACCGTCCGCCTCGTCGTCGGCTATTCGCCCGGCGGCGGCTACGATTCCTATGCGCGCATGCTGGCGCCGCATTTCGAGAAGCGCACCGGCGCCACCGTGATCGTCGAGAACAAGCCGGGCGGCGGCGGCATGACCGCGACCAACCAGCTGGTGCGCGGCAAGCCGGACGGCCTGACGATGCAGGTTCTAAACGGCGAGTCCGCGATCATGTGGCAGCTCGTTCAGCAGACGGGCGTCGCCTACGACATGACCAAGGTCAGCCTGCTTGGCCGCATCCAGGAAGAGCCGCATTTCATGCTCGTGCATCCGAGCCTGCCGGACACGCTCAAGGAGATCGTGGCGTCCGGTAAGAAGCTCAAATTCACCGCCACCCGCCGCATCGACAATCTCGGCGACTATGCCGCGGTCATGTGCGAAGCGCTGAAGCTTAACTGCCAGATCATCACCGGCTACAAGGGCAGCAAGGAAGCGGGCCTGGCGGTGATGAACGGTGAGGCCGACGCCCTGACCATCTCGGAAAGCTCCGGCTTCAATTATGCCCAGGGCGGCAAGACCAAGATCGTGGCGACCATCAGCCACAAGCGCTCCGAGCTGATGCCGAACATGCCGACCGTCTACGAGATGTTCAATCTCACGCCGGATCAGAAGTGGTGGATCGACTTCCGCCTCGGCGTCAAGGCGATCGGCCGCTGCATCATCGGCCCGCCCGGGATTCCGGCCGACAAGCTGGCCTATCTGCAGAAGGTCTGGAAGGAGGTCCTCACCGACCCGGCCGTCATTGCCGAGGGCAAGAAGACGCGCCACGAGCTCGACTACGAGGCTCCGGACAAGATGAAGGGCACCGTGCGCGATCTGCTGGAGACGCTTCCGGCTGACAAGCTCGAAAACGTGCGTGAGGTGCTCGGGAAGAAGTACGCATCGTAGCGCGTCGTCGCACCGATCGGGCGCGCGATGCTCGATGCCTTCATCTCGGCGGCCGGGCAGCTCGTCTCCCCGACCGTTCTCGGGGCGATGCTGTTCGGCCTTCCGCTCGGCCTCATCATTGGGCTGCTGCCGGGCTTGAGCGGCATCACCGCCTTCGCCTTTCTGATCCCGTTCACCTTCGGGATGTCGCCGATCGTCGGGCTCGCCTTTCTGCTCGCCGCCTACGCGGCGGTGTCGCAAGGCGGCTCGATGACGGCCATCGTGCTCGGCGTTCCCGGCGAGGTGCCCAACGCCGCCACCGTGATCGACGGCTACCAGATGACCAAACAGGGCCGCGCGGGCGAGGCGATCGGCGCGGCGCTGATGGCTTCGGCGCTTGGCGGACTGTTCGGGTGCGTCCTGCTCGTCATCCTGATACCTGTACTCCAGCCGATCATTCTGTCGTTCGCCTCCCCGGAAAATTTCTTCCTCGGGCTCGCCGGCATCGCATTCATCGCGGTGCTCGGCAGCGGCGCGCCGGTCAAAGGGCTGATCGCCGGAACGCTCGGTATTTTCATGTCCCTGTTCGGGTATTCGCCGACCGAAGGGATTCCGCGCTTCTGGCTCGGCATCGACTACATGCTCGACGGTTTCCGCCTCGTGCCGCTCGCCATGGGCCTGTTCGCGGTGCCGGAAATTCTCGCGTTGATGACCAGCGGCAGGACTATCGCACGCACTGATACCGTGATGGAGCCGATCTCGCTGCGCCAGGTGGTGCGCGGCGGGCTCGCGGTGTTCAGTCACCTCGGCGTGTTCTTCCGCTCCTCGGCGCTCGGTTCGGTGATCGGCATCATGCCGGGTGTCGGCGGCGCCACGGCGCCGTTCGTTGCCTACGCGGCAGCAAAGCAGACGGCGAGGAATCCTGAGAGCTTCGGTACCGGCAACATCGAGGGCGTGATCGCCCCGGAAAGCAGCAGCAACGCCAAGGAGGGCGGCGCGCTGGTGCCGACGCTTGCGCTCGGCATTCCCGGCAGCGCGTCGATGGCGCTGATGCTCGGCGCCTTCATCGTGCTCGGCCTGCAGCCGGGACCGGAATTTCTCGTCAAGCACATGGACCTCGCCTTCGGGCTCGCCATGATCCTGGCGATCGGCAACGTCGGCTCCAGCGTGATGATGTTCCTGCTGTCGAAATTCCTGATCTACATCACACGTGTGCCGGGCCAGGTGCTGGCGCCGATCCTGCTGGTGCTGATCATGATCGGCACCTATTCGGCGGAGAACAGCCCGGTCGACGTGCTGTTCGTGTTCATCTTCGGCGCGCTCGGCGTGGCGATGTATCGTCTCGGCTACAACCGGCCGGCACTGCTGCTCGGTTTCGTCCTGGGCGAGTTGATCGAGCGCTATTATCAGGTTTCGATGAACGCATACGGCGGACTGTTCTTCCTGCGCCCGATCTCGATCTCGATCATCGTGCTGGCGCTGATCTGTCTCCTATGGCCAAACCGCAAGCGCCTGATGCTGAAGTGGAGGAGCGCATGAGTCGCGCCGGCCTCATCTTTCCGGCGCTGCTTTTCGCGCTCGTCATTGTGTTGCTGACGCTCGGCTATTGGTACTATGAATATGCGTGGATTTCGTTCGCATTTCCGCTCGGCGTCGGTGTCGTGCTGTGCGCGCTGTGCGCGATCGCGACCGCGTCGACGCTGCGCAGGCAACCGGCCACGGTGCCGGAAATCGGCGAGGACGCGCCGGAGCCGCTGTCATTGGTCGCCGTCGCTTGGATGTTTGTCCTTGCGGTCTTTCTGTACGCGTTCGGATTCGTGTTCGGGCCGGCGGCCTATCTGCTGGCGTGCCTGCGGGCGAACGGATCGTCCTGGGCCCTGTCGGCGGGCATCGCCGCGGCATCAATGCTGGTGACCTGGGGTCTGTTCATCAAGGTGATGGGTATCCTGCTGCCGGTCGCTCCGCTGTGGATGGAGTAGCCCGCTCACCCGAGTACCCCCGCCTCTCGATACGCCCGCAGGGCGCCCGCATGCAGCGGCACGCCCCCGAATTCGAGCTGCGCTCGGCCGCCAGAGGCGAGGTCGCGGAGCAAGTCATCCAGCCCGGCAAACAACGCGTTGAGCCGCTCGAGCTCGCCGGCATGCGCAATGATGGCGGCGACCGCGTCATGCACCGAAACGTCGTCGACGCGAGCATGCGTCGCCAGCACATTGACCACCGCCGGCTGCGCGACGTCGGCGTCGAGCCCGCGCAGCGCGCCCGCGTGCATCATCGTCCGCCGATAGGTGGGGACGGCGGCGAGCAGGGTGTCGAGCTGTCCGTTTGAATACGGCAGCACCCGCACGTCGATCCGCTCCGACAGCTCGGTCATCACCTTGTTCGGGATCGGGCATTGCAGTTGCGCATCGATGTCGCCGGCGGAGAGCGCTTGTCCGCCGGCGACGAAGTCGAGGTAGTGCGGCTCGACGTCCGTCACCGCCATGCCAAGCGCGCCAAGGATTACGACCGCGTGCTGCGCCATGCCGCTGGTGCGCAGGCCGAACGCGATGCGCTTGCCGCGCAGGTCCGCGGTCGAGCGCAGGCCTGAATCCGCCCGGGTGATGAAGAACAGCGGCCCGGCGTTCATCGGCGCTGCCATGCGGAGGTCGATGGCTTCAGTGAACGGCGGCTCGCCCACCTTGGCGCGCCCGATCCAGTTCGCCGCCATGAAGCCGAACTCGAGCTCACCGGCATGCAGCCGCTTGGCGTTCTGCATGCTTGCCTGAGGCGTTTCGAGGATCGCGGCCGCTGCGAGCGCCGGATTGCGGTCGAGCACGGTCTTGAGCGCGACCGCCTGGGAGAAGAACGTGCCGTTGCGTTCGGCGGTCCCGATGCGAATGGGCATTGCGATGTCTCACCGCATCGGGATGTTGTTCTCTTTAATGACCATGCTCCACAGCGCGGCCTCGTCGGCGATGAACTTCGCGCCGTCGGCGGGCGTGCCGCCGATCGGCTCCAGCATCAGGTTCGACAGCCGCGCGCCGACGTCCGCTTTCTTGAAGATCGTCACCACGTCGCGGTTGATCTTTTCAGCGAGCGTGGTCGGCGTGGCGGGAGGCGCCACGAGGCCGAACCAGGTGATCGACCGGAAGCCGGGAAAGCCCAACTCGGCGATGGTCGGAAACTCGGGTGTCGCCGCAAAGCGTTTCGGACTGGCGATGGCGAGGATCTTGATCTTGCCGCCGCGGTGCAGCGGCAGCGAGGTGACGATGGTGTCGAAGAACATGTCCACGTGGCCGGCCATCACGTCGGTCAGCGCGGGCTGGGCGCCACGATAGGGCACATGCACCATCTTGATGCCGGCCGCGAGCTCGAGCTGGCTCGCCGACAGATGCGCCGTCGAGCCGACGCCTTGCGAGGCGTAGTTGACCTTGCCTGGGTTCGCCTTGGCGTAGGCGACCAGTTCACGGATGGATGATGACGGATGCTCCTTGCGCACCACCAGCACATTCGGCACCTTCACCAGCGCCGCGATCGTCACCCATTTGGCCGGATCGTAGTTGAGGTTGCGATACAGCAGATGGCTGAACGCGAGCGGGCTAGGCGGGGCAAGCAGCAGCGTGTACCCGTCGGGCGCCGCGCGCGCGACATGCTCGGCACCGATGTTCATGGCCCCGCCGGGCATGTTCTCGACCACGACCGGCTTGCCCCAGGCTTGGTTGAGCTGGTCGGCGATCAGCCGCGCCAGGATGTCGGTGGTCGAGCCGGGGACCGCCGGAACCACGATCCTCACCACACGAGAGGGATAGGCGTCCTGGGCGCTGACCTGTGGCACCGCCAGCATTCCCACGGCCACCGCCGTCATCACCGTCAGAGCGGCTTTTCGCATCGTGAGTTCTCCTCCCCTGCACCGGGCTTGTTCATCATCCCGGTAGATCATCGCTCGAATTTGCGTCATACCCCACCGGCGATGCAACATCCATGTCCGCGCCGGCGGTTCGGGCGTGACGACGGAGCAAGCTGTAACAGTGCATGGTGCCAAGCGCTATCGGCTGGGAGTCGACGTCGGCGGCACCCACACCGACCTGGTTCTCCTCGATACGTCCGACGGTTCCCTCGCGGTCGAAAAGGTGTCGACCACGCCGGCCAACCCGGCGGTCGGCGTGCTGCGCGGCGTCGCGGCGTTCGCCGGGCGCGGCGTGGATTTGGATGCGATCGAATTCTTCTCGCACGGCACCACGATCACCACCAACGCGCTCTTGGAGATGCGCGGCGCCAAGGTCGGTCTCCTGATCACACAAGGGTACAACGCCGTGCAGGAGGTGCAGAGCCAGGCGCGCGACGGCAACCCGTTCGACTATTTCTATGACAAGCCGCAGCCGATCGCGCCGCAGAGCTTGACCAGGCAGATCCCCGGCCGGATCGACTATACCGGCGCTGAGCTGGCTCCTCTCGACGAGGATGCCGTGCGCAGCGCCGCCGCCGAACTGAGGGCTGCCGGCGTTATCTCGATCGCCGTCTGCTACATGTTTTCCTACATGAACCGTACGCATGAGCAGCGCACCAGAGCGCTGATCCATGAGGTTTTTCCGGACGCCGTGGTCTCGCTGTCGTCGGAGGTCTTGCCGCGCATCCGCGAATGGCCGCGGATGTCGGCGACCCTGCTCAACGCCTATCTCGCGCCGGTGCTCACGGCCTACATCGCCGATCTCGACGGCGGCCTCGACCGGGGCGGCGTGCCCACGCAGCAACGCTTTCTGATGCAGTCGAACGGCGGCGTGATGCCGTTCAAGGCGGCGATGCTCGGCCACAAGACCGTGCACAGTCTGTTGTCCGGTCCGGCGGCGGGTGCACAGGCGAGCGCTCATCTCGGCCGCGATGAACGCTTGCGGGGACTGGTCACGCTCGACATGGGGGGTACCAGCGCCGACATCGCCTTCATCGAAGGGGCGACGCCGCTCGAGGTCACCGAAGGCACCGTGGCGCGGCGCCAGCTCGATATTCCCGCGCTCGATCTCACGTCGATCTCGGCCGGCGGGGGCTCCATTGTTTGGATCGATCGCGCGGGCTTTCTCAATGTCGGGCCGCAGAGCGCCGCCGCCGACCCAGGCCCGATCTGCTACGGGCGCGGCGGCATCCAGCCGACCGTCACCGACGCGGATGTCGTCTGCGGCTTCCTCAATCCCGGCTACTTCCTCGGCGGCAGCCAGCGGCTCGATGTCCATGCTGCGCGCGCGGCGCTGGAGACGCAAGTGGCGACGCCAATGCGCATGACGCTCGCGCAAGCCGCCGCCGGCGTGCGGCGCATCGTCGATATGCGCATGGCGGACGAGGTGCGGGTGTTCGCGGCGCGGCGCGGCGTCGACCTCACCGACTTCATACTGCTGCCGTTCGGCGGTGCCGGCGCGGTGCATGCGGCGGCAGTGGCGGAGGAACTCGGCATGCGGCGCATCATCGTGCCGCTGCGGCCGGGCGCCTTCTCGGCGCTTGGCCTGCTCTGTACCGATGTGCTGCACGATTACATCCGCTCGGAACTGCGCCCGTTGGTTCAGCTCGATCCGGCCCATGCAGACGCGGTGTTCCGCGAGATCGAGGCCGAGGCGTCCGCGGAACTGAGGGAGGAGGGCTTGGATCCTGCGCAGGCGATCTTCGAGCGCGAACTCGACTTGCGCTATGCCGGACAGGGCTACGAGCTGCGGGTACCGCTCGCCGGCCTGTGGCACGGTGCACTCGATCAGCCGGCAATCGGCAAGGCGCGGGAGCGCTTCGACGAGCAGCATGCCAAGATCCACGGCCATGCGGCGGCGGAGAAGGCCGTCGAGCTGGTGAGCTACCGGGTGCGCGCGCGGGTCGAGGTGCCGAAATACGTGGCGCAAGCCTTTCCCGACAGGGAACGGGCGCCGCCGGCGGCCGCGGCGATTAAGGGAGAGCGGCAGGTGTTCTTTGCCGCCGACAAAGCCACCGCGACCGCAATCCTCGATCGCGACCGCCTCGGCGTCCGAACGACGTTTGCCGGCCCGGCGATCGTCGAGCAGTTCGACGCGACCACCGTGGTGCCGCCCGGCTGGACGGCGTCGGTCGACCGCTTCCGCAGCCTTGTGCTGGAAAGAAAATGATGCGCGGGGATGGTTCCTCATACGCGGTGTCGTCCCAGCGAAAGCGGGGACCCATACTCCGTATCCCATCGATTGGGGCGCATCCGCCGTTACTCGTTAGCCCTGTGGTTATGGGTCCCCGCCTTCGCGGGGACGACCGAGGGGATAGATAACGCATGGTCGACGCCATCACCGTGCAGGTCGTGCGCAACCGCATCTCCAGCGTGATGCAGGAGATGCACTACCACTTCTACCGCTCCGGTTACTCGACCATCATCCGGGAGTCGCGCGACTTCAGTTGCGTCATTCTCGATCGCAACGGTGGCCTCCTGGTGGCGCCGGCAATGTTTTTCCACGCGCCGGTCTACCGCCACCTGGTCGGGCGAATCGTCGAGCTCTACGGCGAGACCGGGATTGCCGATGGCGACATGTTCGTCAGCAACCACCCCTACGAGGGCGGCCTGCCGCATGTCTCCGACATGGCGTTCGTGGCGCCGATCTTCAGTGGCGGCATGCTGGTCGGATTCTCCGGCTCGGTCGCGCATAAGGCCGACGTCGGCGGCACCATGCCGGGGTCGACCTCGGCGACCGCGACCGAGATGTTCCACGAAGGACTGCTGCTGCCGCCCGTGAAGATGATCTCGGCGGGCGCATTCAACGCCGACCTGGAGCGGCTGATCCTCGCCAACAGCCGCCAGCCCGTGCTGGTGCGCGGCGACATGCGGGCACAGATCGCGTCGACCCAGATGGGCGCCGCGCGCATGCAGGAACTCGCGCAGCGCTTCGGTGCCACGACCGTGGCCGATGCGTTCGCCACCATGCTCAACGGCGCCGCAGCCGAGCTGCGCGCGGCGGTGGCGGCGCTGCCGGACGGCGAGTCCTATGCGGAAGGCTTCATGGACTCGGACGGCATCGAGCGCGACCGCCCGGTGCGGTTTGCCTGCACGGTCCGGGTGGAGAAGGGCGAGATCACCTTCGATTTCACCAAGGCCGACCGGCAGGCGAAAGGCCCGGTGAACTTGCGGCCAACCATGGTCGAAGCCTGCGTGTTCTACTGCCTGATCGGCACGCTCGATCCGAAGCTGCACTACAACGATGGCATGCGGCAGGTGGTGCGGTTCGTGTTTGCGCCGAACACAGTCACCAATGCCAGCCCGCCTGCGCCGGTGAGCTCCTATCAGTCGGCCAACCTCAGGCTAGTGGATGCGATCCTCGAGGCGCTGGCGCCGTTCCGGCCGCGGCGCGCCATCGCCAATTCCGGATCGAGCGGCGCGCTCTCGATCGCCTGGCGCGCCAACCGGCCTGGCCAGCCGACGATGCAGTACGAGATCACCGGCTCCGCCTACGGCGGCGGCCACGGCCACGACGGAGCCTCGGGAACGACCACGCACCTGAGCAACCTGCATATCACGCCGATCGAGATCATCGAGTCCGAATTTCCCTGCCGCATCACGGCATTCGAAATGGTGCGGGATACCGCCGGTGCCGGTGAGTTCCGTGGCGGCGTCGGATTTCGCCGCAGCTATTTGTTGTTGGAGGATGCGGTGGTGGTGCGCCGCGCCGACCGCGGACGTTTCCCGCCACGCGGCGTCGCCGGCGGTGAGCCCGGCCATTGCAGCCGCTTCGTGCTCAACCCGGACACCGAGCGCGAGCAGGCCATGCCGTCGGCGGGCCGCTACGAGCTTGCAGGCGGAGACAGCTTCTATCTGCAAAGTGCCGGCGGCGGCGGATACGGCGATCCTCGCAAGCGCGACCGCGCCGCGCTCGCCCGCGACATCGCCGAGGGCTATATCTCGCGCGCGGCGACGGAACGCGACTACGGTTATCGCGACTGAGACGAGGGCAGTAGCGCGAAGCCCGGATGGGCGCCGTGAAATCCGGGGCCAATCTTGCCGCAGGCGATCCCGCATGTCGCTTTCCTCACGTCCCCAGCCAAGGCGGATCAAGCGAGGCTTTACGCACAATCGCTTCCAGCACACGCAAGGCGTCTGCCGTACCGTCGGCCTCGCCCTTTTCAAAATCCTGCTCCGCCTGACCCATCGTGTTCGTGACGTGGGCAAGGCAAAGCACCTTCGCGCCTGTGTTGCGCGCGAATGCGTAGAGCGCTGCCGCTTCCATTTCGACCGCAAGAACGCCCTTGGATCGGGCTGCTTCGATTGCTTCTGCGGTTTCACGAAAGGGCGCGTCAGTTGTCCAGCTTGAGCCGACGATCACTTGTGGACTCCAGCCCCTCAGAGCCTCAACCGCCATCGCAACCAGACGCGTGTCCGCTTCGGCGTATTCCGATGGTGGTGCGTAGTGGTAGCTGGTCCCTTCATCGCGTAACGCGCGTTCAATGATCACGAAGTAGGGTGTCGGACCGGCAGGAGTAACCTGGCCAGCCGAAGTCAGGCTCAACAGTAAGCGGCACCCACTGGCAAACAATTCCTCCGCTATCAGGACGGCGAACGGGGCGCCGACGGCATAGCCGACGATGCCGACGGTTCGATCCCCCAGCGCGAAGGTGTCAAGCCTTGTGTGGTAACAGGGCCATCCCTCGAAAGGTATCGCCCGACCTGTTTGACGCAATTGTCGAACGACATCGCCGTCGGGATCGAGAATGCAGACAGACGGTACATCGACCGCGGGTATGCTCTTTTGCCGCCGGGCCTCGCGCAACAGCGCCGCAGGCTGAAAGACAGACGGCGCGGACGTATTCTTGTTGTCAAGGATGGACGGCATGCTTGCCTTAGGTGTGCGGCTGCTCAAAGACAGCGCCATAGTGATAGAGCGCTAAGTCGACCAGATGAGAGAGCTTTAGGCCACTCGTCTCGACCGCTTCGATGGTCTGTTCTGGCGACAATCTCAATTCGGTCTTTGGCCCGCGCGGCTCACCGAGCACCATCGTTTCCTCGCGCGGACGTTGATGCCAGTTGACGATAGCAAACTGTCCTCCCGGCTTAAGGACGCCGCGCACCGCGCGCGACAGGCGCGGCCGATCCGGCACGCCATGAAAGGCATTCGCCATGAACACGAAATCAACCAGTCGCGGAACCATTTTGGCAAGTTCGTAGGCATCGCCCGCGACAAAACTGCAATTTGTTACGCCGCTCTCCACCAGGCGATGACGCGCCACTTCCAGCAGATTGGGGTCTATGTCTATCGCAATCAAATGACGTGCGACCTTGGCGAGTTGCAGGGTGAACCAGCCGTCCCCCGAGCACAGGTCGATCACCTCCATGCCCGGCTTGACCCACACGGCGGCGAGCACACCAGCAGGGTCCGGCCAAAGCGCCTCCCACCATCCGGCAGTCGGCATCTCGGTGCCCTGGAAAAATCCGGGAATATTGGCAGCCATCGCTACGTCGTCTCAATTGCCGGCATTGAATCTGACTCTATGTCCCCTTGCGCCATGGCTCCCCACAAAATTTTCCGCCCTGCCACCCGATCGCAACGCCGTAGAAGGATTTTTCATCCGGCCTCTTGATAATAGTCCTAGGATAATATACTTAGAATCCCATCCCGTGCACTGACGGCGTCTACCGGTGACGTTCGGCAGACGGCGCGGGGGCGGCGCCCGCGGGTCCGGCCTCGTCAGCCGGGCACTCGGGGGTCTCGGGGCTCCGCCCTACGGGCACAACGACCCGTGCGCGAGGAGCTCGTTGGACGCGTCCCGGCCCGCTTAAGCGGCGATCCGGGACGACGCAAGCGCGGCCCGAGGTCGACAAGACGCCGCAGCGAAGCGCCGTGAGGCGAGCGCGTCCGCAGACAAGTTTACGCAGTCTGCGCAAGCTTGACAGCTACGGCGCGCGCCGCGCCTTGCAAGCGCGGAGTTGTTGCGCCTTGCGGCGCTTCGCTCCCTCGCTCGCGATGAGCGCCGCGAGGGTACCACGGCAAAACCCGGACGCGACGGCGCCGCGGAAACGCACCCGGCTGCCCGCAGACAACACCATCCATTCATTTCGACAGGAGGTCCTCGCATGAACGCGACATCGCACGAACCTGGCGGAGCGCCGGCAGAACCCACGGAATCGCCCGAATGGGCCCCGAAGGAAATCGCGGCCCACCGGCGCTACTGCACCTGGCTGCAATATTGGCGCGACTGTGCGGCGCCGGCCTGCCGCCGGGCGCATGCCTGCGCCGCCGATCCGACGGATTGCTTCATCCGCCGTTGGATGCATCTCTCGGACGCCGCGAAGATCTGGGTCGGCGCCGGCATCAAGACGATTGACCACGGGCTCACGGCGCGCAACGCCGCGGGCGCCGCCGATCTCGCGCTCCTGCGTCACGTCAAGACGGCGGATCGGCTGCCGAGCCATCCGCCCCGCCACCGGCGCCGGCAGTGGATCGAAGGCGAGGGCGATGCCGAGACGACGCGCGCCGGCTCCGCTGGATCGGGCCGGTGACTTGAACGAAGATGATCTGTGGCGGCCGCAACGCGACGAGTGAAACGAGGGCAGGATGGCGGGCGAGAAGGAAACGGTCGGAATCATCGGCGTCGGGCGCATGGGCCTTGCCATGCTGAAAAACATGATCAAGCATGGCCACACGGTGCTGGCGCGCGACGTCGACGAGACGCAGATCGCCGAGGCACGCAAGGCCGGCGCGACCGTGGTCGACACGCCCGCAGAGATTGGCAAGACCGCAACCTTCGTGATCGCCATCCCCGTCACCGACGAGCAGGTGAACGATGTGCTGCTCGGGCCGAACGGCCTGATCGAGACGGTGCGCCCGGGCACAATCGTCGCGGTGTCGTCGACGGTCTCGCCCGACACCGTGCAGGCGCTGGACGAGAAATTCCGCGCCAAGGGCGCCAACGTGCTCGACGCTCCGCTCTGCCGCGGGCGTGCCTATGCGGATGCCGGGACGCTGCTCGCGCTGGTCGGCGGCAAGCCGGACGTGGTTGAGCGGGGCAGGGCGGTCTACGGCACGTTCTGCTCCGACATCGCGCATCTCGGCGAGGTCGGGCACGGCCAGGTCGGCAAGGCGATGAACAACATGCTGCTGTGGATCAACAGCATCGGCCTGATCGAGGCGGGCCAGCTCGCTGCCACCACCGGGATCGACCTGCCGACCTTGCGTGACGCCTTGCAGATGAGCTCGGGCAAGTCGCAGGCGCTGGAGGACTGGGATCACACCACCTTCACCTTCGCGCTCAAGGACATGCAGATCGTGTCGCAGATGGCCGACAAGGCCGGGCTGTCGCTGCCGATGGCCGGTGCGGTGCGCGAGATGGTCAAGGAGGCCAAGCGCCTGAAGGCGACCAACCCGCCCGCGTGGACGGGGAGGAAAACCTAGGTTCTTCACCCTGAGAGGCCGCGCGAAAATCCTATGTTCCTCACCCTGAGGAGCCGCGCGAAGCGCGGCGTCTCGAAGGGCGAGGGCCGGGAACCTGTGTGCACGGCCCATCCTTCGAGGCCCGGCTTCGCCGGGCACCTCAGGATGAGGGCGGAGTGTGCGGCTGCGTCGATCATCACGACTGGTCCATCGCCAGCACGCCGCCGTCGACGAACAGGTTCTCGCCGTAAGTGAAGGACGAGTCGTCCGACGCCAGAAACAGCACGGCCTTGGCTGCCTCCGACGGCAACCCCGGGCGCTTCGGCATGTTCGGCACCGGCCGGCTGGGATCGAACTCGTCGCGGCCGACCGGCGAACCGATCTTGTTCGGTACGATGGCATTGACCCGGATGTTGTGCGGCGCGAGCTGCACCGCCATCGCGCGGGTAAGGTTGACGACGCCGCCCTTGGCGGCGGAATAGGCGATGGCCCGCTTGCGGCCCATGAAGCCCGAGGTCGAGCCAATATTGACGATCCGGCCGCCGGCTGGCTGGGCCGCCATCTGCTGGCCGACGTGCTTCCCCATCAGGAACTGACTCTTCAGGGTCACCGCCAAAACCCGGTCCCATTCCTCCTCGGTGATGTCGAAGATGTGTTTGTTGTCGGAGATCGCGACGTTATTGACGAGAACGTCGATGCGGCCGAATTTTTCCACCACCGCTTGTACCGCGGCGGCGACGTCCGCCCCCTTCGACACGTCGGCGAGGAACAGCGCAGCCTTGCCGCCGGCACCGGCGATCGCGTCCACGGTTCGCTGCCCGCGCGACTGGTCCATTTCGAACACCGCCACCGTGGCGCCCTCGGCGGCGAACAGCTTGGCGATCTCCTCGCCGATATTGCGCCCGGCGCCGGTGACGATCGCCACCTGACCTTGAAGCTTCACTATATTTGTCCTCGCCTCTTGAGCGGCCGGATCATGCCCGCACTCTGATGCCATTGCCAGCCATTCCCCAAATCAACAGGGAAATGCTAGTATCCCTCACTGTCATGGCCGGGCTTGTCCCGGCCATCTCGCTTAGGCTGGCAACGTGCCTCCTCATCGAGGTCACCGGGACAAGCCCGGCGACGACAACGCGACCACGCTGCGGGAGGGATGTCTACATGGCTGAGATTGTCGCCGGCTTCGGCGTACCGCACACGCCGGTGTTTCCGTTTTTCGTCGAGCGCGACGGGCCGGATTGCGAGATCGCGGTACTGTTCCGTAAGCTGACCGAGCATCTCGAGGAGATCCGCCCGGATCTGATCGTGATGTTCGACACCGATCATATGAACACCTTCTTCCTCGACAACCTGCCGATCTTCGCGGTCGGCGTCGGCGACGATTTCACCGGACCGAACGACGAGGTTCGCTCGGTCCCGGTGCAGACGGTGAAGTCGCGCGGCGACGTTGCGGCGCATCTGCGCAATGTCGGCGTACATGCGGGATTCGATCTCGGGCTGCTGCAGGAATTCTCGGTCGACCATTCGGTGTTCGTGCCGCTGCACTTCATGACTCCGAAGCTTCACATTCCGGTGATTCCGATCTTCATCAGCGGCCACGTGCCGCCGTTGCCGCCCGCGCACCGCTGCTACGCGCTCGGCGAAGCGATCGGCAAGGCGGTGCGCTCGTGGAAGGAGCCGCTGCGGGTGGCGGTGTTCGGCAGCGGCAGCTTCTCGCTCGAAGTCTGGGGGCCGCGCATCGCGCCGGGAAGGACAGACGGCGTACCCGATCCGGATTGGGTGACGCGGGTGATGGGGCTGATCCAGGGCGGCGAGATCGATACCCTGCTGAAGGAGTCGACCGAGGCGCAGATGCTCAAGGCCGGCAATGTCGGCGGCGAGATCCTCAACTGGATCGCCATGCTCGGATCGATCGGGGGAACGCGCAAGCCGACCTGGATCGCGCCGCAGATGCAGAATGGCCACGCCTACGGCGTGTGGCGGTGGAGCTGACCATGTCCGTACTCGCAGTCAATCGCCTATTGCGCGGCCTGTTGCACGACCGCGACTTCCGGGCGGCGATGAAGGCCGACCCGGCCAAGGCCATGACCGGCCTCGATCTAACCGATGCCGAGCGGAAGGCGATTCTCGATGGGGACGTGGTAACGCTCTACAAGATGGGCGTCAATTCGTTCCTGATGGGCTATCTGCCGCGTTTCGAGATTTCCGGCATGAGCGTGCCGCTCTACAACGAGCGGATCAGGACGGCGGAGTGGCAGCCGGGCGCGCATTGACCCTCAGCCGTCGTCCCGGACGGCCGAAGGCCGATCCGGGACCCATACCCCCCAGGCCTCTCGAGAGGATACGGAGTATGGGTCCCGGCTCTCGCTTCGCTCGGCCGGAACGACAGCGGTGAGAGTTGACGCCCTCGTGAAGTTCGGATGGGGCGCCAGAGTGTAACCTCAGGCTGGTCGGGCTCGAATAGCGCGGTAGGAAACCGCCAGCCCAAGGATGTTTGCTATGATGACGCGACGCATGCTGTTCCTGAGCGGCACGGCCGCCGTGGCGATGGGGAGCGCGATGAGCCTGTTCGGCAAGAATGAGGCGGATGCGCGGCCTGGCGCGTTCCCGGTGACCTATCCCGACGACGAGTGGCGCAGGCGGCTCTCGCCCGAGCAGTTCTACGTGCTGCGCAAGCACGGCACCGAGCGGCCGGGGACCAGCCCGCTCAACCGCGAGAAGCGTGCCGGCACCTTCGCCTGCGCCGGGTGCGAGCAGCCGCTGTTCCGCTCCGAGGACAAGTTCGAGAGCGGCACCGGCTGGCCGAGCTTCACCCGGCCGATCGAGAGCGCGGTCGGCGAGTCGGTCGACAGGAGCTTCTTCATGACCCGCACCGAAGTGCATTGCAGCCGCTGCGGCGGCCATCTCGGCCACGTCTTCCCCGACGGGCCGAAGCCGACCGGCCTGCGCTACTGCATGAACGGCGTGGCGATGACGTTTACCCCCAGCAAGCCCGCGTCCTGACGCGGCGCGAGGAAGAGGGACACCACCATGAAACGCTACGCCCTTGCCGGCGCCATTGCGCTTGTCGTCGCGCTGCCCTACGCCGCCACGCAACTGCGGGCGCAGACCGAAGCGGCCAAGCCGCCGGCTGCGGGGCTTGCCGTCGCCACCTTCGCGGGCGGCTGCTTCTGGTGCATGGAGCCGCCGTACGACAAGACCGACGGCGTGGTCTCGACGACGTCGGGCTATATCGGCGGCCGCACGCCGAACCCGAGCTATGAGCAGATCGGATCGGGAGGTACCGGTCACACCGAAGGGGTGCAGGTCGTCTACGATCCGAAGAAAGTCTCGTACGGCAAGCTGCTCGACGTGTACTGGCGCAATGTCGACCCGTTCGATGGCCGCGGCCAGTTCTGCGACAAGGGCAGCCAGTACCGGCCGGAAATCTTCGCGCATAACGAGGAGCAGAAGAAGCTGGCCGCCGCCAGCAAGGCCGCGGTCGAGCAGCGCCTCAAGCGGCCGGTCGCGGTCAAGGTGACGTCGGCGAGCACGTTCTACGTCGCCGAGGACTACCACCAGGACTACTACCGGAAGAACCCGGTCCGCTATAAGTTCTACCGCTACAATTGCGGTCGCGATGCGCGCCTCGAAGTGGTGTGGGGTCCGGCGCCGACGAATTGACGCGTGGTCATTCCAGGTGGGCCGAAGGTCGAAGGCCGTAGCCCGGCCCGCCCCGGGTTCGTGCAGGGGAGAACAAGCGGCAAACGCCGCGCTGTCAGCCCCTAGAAAGGGGCTTTCCTTCCCACGAATCTATTGTAAAATATGCTTGACGTGTAGATTGCGAAATCGACAGGGAATCCGACATGTTGAAGGGCCTTGTTGTTGCATCGGGCGTGGCGTTCATGTGCGCCGGATTTGCGACGGATGCCGCGGCGGCGTCAAAATCGGAGCGGGCGCTGCTGCAGCGCTACGCCAGCAAGGAAAAGTGCGATAGCCGCGGCGCCCCTGCCTGGGGGCGCGCTTCAATGGAGCGCTGGCGTCGCGCGCAACGCCGCCACTGATCGGCCCGGCCGGTTGGCGATCGTCTCATTGCCGCCGATAGAACGCCTTGGCGTCCTTGGTCATCGCCTTGCGCGAGCCGTCGTCGAGATAGAGCATATGGCCGCCGCGATAGACTTTCAGGTGCGCGCGGTCGGCTGTGTCCGGCGGCAGACGGTCGATCACATAGCGGCTCACCCCATAGGGGGTGACGAGATCGCTCCGGCCATGGATCACCAGCAGGCGGAACGCCGGATCGAAGGCGAGCAGCAGGCGCAGGTCGTCGCTGACGCCGGGCGGCGAGCGGCGCGAGCCCCAGTCCCAGTTGCCGGAAATTCCTGAAGCCAGCAGCGAGTAGGTGACGTCGGTCTTGTAGCCGAGTTCGTCGCGCGCATAGCCGACGAAGACGCTGCCGAGCGCCCGGATGAAGCCGTCAAGCCCGGGGTCCGGGCCGTGTGCGCCATCATTCTCGGGAAACGGATCGGCGACAGCGTGGGTTGCGTCGTAACGGCTGACGATCTTGCGATCGGCGGCACGATGGTGCTTCACATAGTCGTCGTGGATGAAGCCGCGGGACCGCGTCACGACGTCGACCGGCAGACCCGTCATCTCCGCGAGCCGCCGATAGAAGCTGCGGGCCGCCTCGCCCTGCAGCGGGGGGCCCGCCAGCGCGGTCAGATATTCGGTCATAGCAAAGCGTTCCGCCGCTGCCATCGCTTCCGCCGAGTCCGCGTTCTTCCGTTCCAGCTCGGTTGCGATCAGCGAGGGCAAGGCCAGCGCCGCGCCGAGCGCATAGTCCTTTCCGCCGAACTGGAAGTGCCCCTCCAGCATCGGCGAGACCATCACGATGCCCGAGATGATGATGCCCTGTTCACGCTGCACGGCGCGCGCGACCTTGGCGGCGCGGAATCCGCCGTAGCTCTCGCCGAGCAGGTACTTCGGCGACGAGGTGCGGCTGTTCCTTGCCACATAGAGCGCGATCACCTTGGCGATCGTCTGGGCATCGTTCTGGACGCCCCAGAATGCCTTGCCGCCGTCCGGCTTTGCCGGTCGACTCCAGCCCGCACCGACCGGGTCGATCATGACGAGATCGGTGAATTCGAGCCAGGTCTGCGGGTTGTCGCGTAGCCGCGGCGTTGCTGCGCCGCTAGCGCCCTCGCCGAAATCGACGATGCGCGGGCCAGCCAGCCCGAGGTGCAGGAACGCCGACGCGGCACCCGGCCCGCCGTTGAAGACGAAGGTCAGCGGCCGGTTCGCCGGGTTCATGCCCTTCGCGACGTAGGCGGTGTAGAAGATCGCGGCGGACTGTCCGCCGGACTGGTCGTAGAGCGGCAGCGTGCCGGCGGTGGCGGTGTAGGTGAGGGGAGTGCTCGCCGTGTCGACGGTGCGCTCGGTGACGGCATCCGGCGGCAGCAGCCGCAGGACGCCGCTGTCGGCCCTTGCTGCCGCGGGCGTGCCGCCGCGGTCCGGACGCTCCTGAGCGGCCGTCGGCGCAAGCAGCAGGACAGCAAGGATCAGAGCCAGGAAACCACGATTGCGCATCATTCGACCTCGATCGCACCATCGACTTCGAAGGCGAGGTCGATCCCGCCGACGGTGACGGTGGCCTTGGCGATCAGCGGCGCGCCGCCCTTGAGGCGACCGTCGGCTGCGGCTTGGCGCACCGCCTGCTCGATCTCGCGCTGTGCGGTGACGCCGAGCTTCTTGAGAAACTTGCGTACCGTCGTGTTGAGCACGTCCTCGTTCATGGTCCGCTCCCTCGGCAATTCGCCGCGCGGCCAGACAGGGCGCAGACAGTGACGCAATTGTGACGCGAAACGTCGAACCGCGATTCCTCCTTCGAATGGACTTGGCAGGGCAGACGCACTAGCCTCGCGGCCGCAACAGGATACCGCGGCTTGGAAGGTCCAGACAGGGCCGTCCGCGGTTCATGGGAGGAGCGATATGTTCCGGAGCGTTTTGACGGCTGTTGCCGTATCGACCAGTCTTGCATTCAGTGGAGCCGCCTTCGCGCAGTCCGGCCCGCCCGCCTACGGCGCGCCGATCAGCAGCGATCAGGCGAAGAAGGCGGTGGCGGCCGGCGTGGCCGAGGCGGTGAAGAACAATTGGGGTCTGTGCTTCGCAGTCGTCGCGCCGTCCGGCGATCTCGTCTATTTCGAGAAGATGGACAACTGCCAGTACGCGTCGATCGCCATCTCGCAGCACAAGGCCCGGGCTGCGGCGACCTTCCGCCGTCCGACGAAGGCGTTCCAGGATGCGATCTCCGGCTCGCCGGCCAACGCCACGCTGCTGACGCTCGACGGCATCATTGCCTCGGATGGGGGGGTTCCCATCACGGATGGCGGCAAGATCATCGGCGCGATCGGCGTCAGCGGAGCGACCGGAGCGCAGGACGGCCAGGCTGCGGCCGCCGCAATTGCTGCGTTGAAGTAGCCGCCCTACATCGTCTTCCCGCGAAAACGGGAACTGCGGCCACCGGTCGTGCGTTGTGGCACGGACGGTGGCCTTCGATGACTGGCCGGCCAGTGCCCGTACGTTGCGCCGGGCGATGCTATTTCGACTGCTGCTGATACCAGTCGAGGATCTGCTCGCCGTTCCAGTGGAGCACGCCGTCAAATTTGGCGACATGCGCGTAGATTTGCTCGAGATACTTGATCCGGTGCGGCTGCCCGCTGATGTAAGGGTGAATCGCAAGCGCAACGATCTTGGCGCGGCGCTCGCCCTCGGCGTGCAGCCGTTCGAACTGATCGACGGTGCGCTTGAATAAATAGTCGCTTTCGTGATGCTGGACCAGCATCATCGGGATGTCGTTGGTCTCGACCGTATAAGGCAGCGTCACCAGCGGTCCATGTGCCGTGCGGATCGTCGTCGGCTCGTCGTCATAGACCCAGTCGCCGATATACTTGATGCCAGCCGTGGCCAGCAGGTCCGGCGTCTCGAGCGTTTCGGTGAGGCCGGGCCCGAGCCATCCAACCGGGGGCTTGCCGGTGAATTTTTGAATCACGTCGACCGAGCGTTTGATCATGCCGGCCTGGTCCTCGACCTTGTGAATCGGGCCTTGCTCGTAGGCATGACCCATGAATTCCCAGCCCTCGGTCCTTGCTTCCTCGGCGACGCGGACGTAGTCCTCGCAGACGCGCGCGTTGATGGCGAGCGTCGGGTGGATGCCGAGCCGCTTGAACAGTTCGAAGAAGCGCCAGACGCCGACACGCATCCCGTATTCGTGCCAACTCCACTGCGGCACGTCCGGCAAAAGGTTCTGTCCCTGCGGCGGCGGCAGCACATGACGAGCCATGGGATGCCTGATGTCCCAAACTTCGAGATTGACGATGGTCCAAAAGATCACACGCGCTTCGCCCGGAAGCGTCAGCGGCGGGCGGTCCACGATGGCCGAATAGCCGCAACGGTCACGGGGCAGCATTGGGCTGGTCATCGGGCACTCCGCGTGGGTGAAGCACCCGCAGAAGGGCGCTAACGTCAGCATAAGCCAGGCATGACGACGGCGACAAGACGACGCGTCCGGCCTGCTTGCAGCATCGGGCGATTCGGCCTATCTGCGATGCCTCGTGCCGCTGGCGGCGGAGAGGGGCGGTTGCATGCTCCGGCAGCGGATGGAACAATCACTCACATTTGGCAGTTGTCTTGCTCAAACGAGCGGCGTGTGAATTCGCTGGATCGCTCGTGCTTTCGCGGAGGTGCCGATGCCGCGTGCTGATGTTTCGTCTTCCCAACTCCGGAGCGACAAGATTGGCCCGCGGATCGTCGCGTCCGATCCGCGGCAGCGCTGGCTGCAGGTGTTCCAGACGGTCCGTGGCGAAACCGAGCGCCGCGCCGCATCGCTGTCCGAGGAAGACCAGCAGATTCAGTCGATGGCGGATGCCAGTCCGATCAAGTGGCATCGCGCGCACACGACCTGGTTCTTCGAGCAGTTCATATTGGTTCCGCATGCAGAGCAATACGAGACCTTCGACGAGCGATTTCCGTTTCTGTTCAACTCCTACTACGTCGCCGCCGGTCCACGGCATGCCCGCCCCGAGCGCGGACTGATCACGCGCCCGAGCGTTGCGGATGTTGCCGCCTATCGGGCGCACGTCGATGCGGCGGTGGCGCGGCTTATCGAATCCGCGCCTGACGACAAGGCGGCCGAGGTGTTCGCGCTCCTGGAGATCGGCCTGCATCACGAGCAGCAGCACCAGGAATTGATGTTCACCGACCTGCTGCATGCCTTTGCGCAGAACCCGTTCGCCCCGGCCTACCTGCCGGACTGGCAATCGCCGCGGCCGCAAGGTGCCGATGCCGGGTATGTCAAGCTGCCGGCAGGGTTGCGCACCATTGGGCATGGCGATGATGGTTTCTGCTTCGACAACGAGCGGCCGGTGCATCAGACCTACCTGCAACCAGCGCGCATGCGCCACGGTCTCGTCACCAACGGCGAATGGCTTGATTTCATGCTTGACGATGGCTATGTGACGCCCTCGCTGTGGCTCTCGGACGGCTGGGTGACGGTCGGAAATGAGAATTGGTCGGCGCCTGGATATTGGCGGCAGATCGATGGAACCTGGTTCACCCTGACGCTTGGCGGCCTGCGGGCGGTCGATCCGGCAATGCCGGTTTGTCATATCAGCTATTACGAGGCGGATGCCTTCGCCCGATGGGCGGGAAAACATCTGCCGACGGAGTTCGAATGGGAAGTGGCAGCGCGCTCCGGAATCATCAGCGATGCCTTCGGCCTCGTTTGGCAATGGACCCGCAGCGCCTATCTTCCCTATCCCGGCTATCGGGCCGATCCGGGGGCGCTCGGAGAGTACAATGGCAAGTTCATGATCAATCAAATGGTGTTGCGCGGGAGCTCGCTGGCAACGCCGCAAGGTCATGCCCGCGCCAGCTACCGCAATTTCTTCCCTCCTCCGGCGCGATGGCAATTCAGCGGCTTGCGCCTCGTCGAATACCTGACCTGACCTTTTTCATTCGCCAAGCCACGAAACAGCAATAGCGTCGGTATGTGATGACATCGCTGGCAAAGTCCGTTGCAAACAACGATTCGCCGACCATTTCCACCAGCGCGATGGCGGAGGACATTCTTCAAGGATTGCGCGCGACGCCGAAGCGGATCGCCGCCAAGTACTTTTATGACGCTGTGGGCTCGGACCTGTTCGACAAGATCACCGAGCAGCCTGAATACTACCCGACCCGCACCGAGATCGGCATTCTGCGCGACAACGGGGCCGCTATTGCCGCGCTGGTGCGGCCGGGCTCCGCGATCGTCGAGTTTGGCAGCGGCTGTGCAGGCAAGAACCGCATCCTGCTCGAAACGATGCCGTCGCTGGCCGCCTACGTTCCAGTCGACATCTGCGCCAGCGTCGTCGAACATGACGCCGCGCGGCTGCGCGAGGATTTTCCCGGTCTGGACATTAGTCCCGTCGCCGCCGATTTCAGCCGACCGTTCGACTTGCCGGCGGTTGCCATCGAAGCCCCCGCGCGCGTCGGGTTCTTTCCCGGCTCGACGATCGGCAATTTCGAGCCGCACCAGGCGGCGGCTTTCTTCCGCGACGTCGGCCGCACGCTCGGCCAGGAGTCGATCCTGATCGTTGGCGTGGACCTGATCAAGTCGACCGAAATACTCCATGCCGCCTATAACGATGCGGCGGGTATTACCGCGAGGTTCAATCTCAATCTGCTGACGCGGATCAATCGTGAACTCGGCGCCGATTTCCATCTGAAGCAATTCGAGCACCACGCCTTCTTCAATCGCGAGCGCAACCGCGTCGAAATGCATCTCGCCAGCCTGAAGCGGCAGAAGGTGAAGGTGTGCGGCGAGACCATCGAGTTCCGCATCGGCGAAACCATCCACACCGAGAACAGCTACAAGTATTCGGTCGAGTCGTTTGGGGCGCTGGCCCGCGGCAACGGCTGGATCCCGCTCGCCGTATGGAAGGATGCCGACAGTCTGTTTTCGGTGCAGGCCTTCGTGTTCCGGGCACCTGAAGCCGCGCGGTAGCCGCCGTCGACCGCATGGACGCTCGGCACTTTCTCCGATAAGTATGGACAATTCTCCGTCACGCCCGTCAGGCGTGCGTTTGCAAGCTCGTGTCGCCGTGCTATCGCGTGGGCGAGGTCGGGGCGGTCCCGGCGCGCGCGGCATCGGGTCCCGGCAGACGCCGGCGGCGTCGATTAAGTCAACTGGGAACGGACATCGCTCATGAAGATCGTGGGATTTCGGGCCGACGGCGCCCGGCGCATCGGCATTGTCGACGGTGACAACGTCATTGATATTCAGAGTGTCGATCAGAGTGCACCGCGCGACCTCAGCGTTTGGCTGCAGCGCAACAGTGATCTGACATCGCTCGCCGACCTGGCCAAGCGGGCGCCGGCGAGTGCTCGCCGCCCGCTCGAGGGCTTGCATTTCGACATGCCGGTGGGAAATCCCGGGAAGATCGTGTGCCTCGGCTTGAATTACCTCGAGCACGTCAAGGAAGGCAGTCAGCGCGACAACATCCCGAAGTTTCCGACCATCTTCATGCGCGGGCTCACCTCGATGGTGGCGCATGAGAGCCCGATCATCCGTCCGCGCGTTTCCGAGACGCTCGACTACGAGGCCGAACTCATTCTGGTCGTCGGCAAGCGGGCCAGGCACCTGACGATGGACAATGCCTACGGCTGCATCGCCGGCTATTCCTGCGGCAATGAAGGCTCGATCCGGGAGTTCCAGCGCAAGACCACGCAATGGGACATGGGCAAGAATTTCGACCAGACCGGCGGTTTCGGCCCGTGGATGGTGACAGCGGACGACCTGCCGCCGGGCGGCAAGGGCTTAAAGATCGAGAGCCGTCTCAACGGCGAGGTGATGCAGTCCGACAACACCGACAACATGATGTTCCCGGTTGCGGAGATGCTCGTCTATGTCACCCAGGGGATCACGCTGGATCCCGGCGACGTGATCTTTACCGGAACGCCGTCCGGCGTCGGTCATGCGCGCAAGCCGAACCCGGTCTGGATGAAGCACGGCGATGTCTGCGAGGTCGAGATCGAGGGGATCGGTGTCCTGCGCAATCCGATCGCGGACGAGAAATAGTGGCACGCCGCCTTCGCCTTCGCGCTGGCGGCGCCCGCATCGGCAGCTCTCGCGATCCTCAATACACCATCGACGGATGGCGTCGCGCGTTCCCAATGGCGCGCCGACGTGGCGGCCGCGGGAATTCCGCGGCAACGGGCGCTGCGGTTTATTGTGATCCAGGGGGAATTTGATGGCTGATGGTTCGAGGTTCAATGTGCTCACGATTTGCGGTAGTTTGCGCAAGGGCTCATTCAACAGACAGCTGATGAACACGCTGCCGGCGCTCGCGCCGCCGGAGATGAAGTTGACCGAGGCGCCGCCGTTTTCCGGCATTCCGATCTACAACTTTGACATCCAGAACGAGCAGGGCTTTCCGGCCGAGGTAAACACGCTCGCCGATGCGATCCGCGCCGCCGACGGGCTGATTATCGTCTCGCCGGAATACAACTGGTCGATCCCCGGCGGGCTGAAGAATGCCATCGACTGGATGTCGCGCATGAAGGATCAGCCGTTTGCCGGCAAGCCCGTCGCGCTTCAGTCGGCGGCGGGCGGTCTACTCGGCGGTTCGCGCATGCAGTATCACCTGCGCCAGTCGCTGACCTCGATCGATGTTTTCCTGTTCGGACGGCCGGAGGTGCTCATTACCTTCGCGGCGCAGAAGTTCGACGAGGCCGGCAATCTGAAGGACGATACCGCGCGCGATTTGATCAAGCAGCAACTCGCCGACTTCGCCAAGTTCATCGTGCGCGTGCGGGATTAGCGCAGCTTTCATTCCGGGCTCGCGGACTTCGTCTGCGCGCCCGGAATGACGATGACGTCAAATCTGCTTCCCGGCCAGCCAATCCGCGCCTTTGGCGTACAGCGCCTCGACCTCGGGTCCGTCCAATCCAGGCAGATCGCGCTTCACGTTGAATCCGCCTTTGCTTTGCAGGTAGGCGAGGTGGCGGTAGCCCACGGGGAACTGCTCCAGCAGGTTTGGGTCGAGCGTCAGTTTGGCCGCCGGGTCGAGCACGTGCAGCCGGTCCATTTCGTAGATCAGCCGCCGCAGCACGATACCCCAGCGCCCGTTGCGCTTCTCGATGAAGTCGTAAAAGCGCCCGGCGCAGACGACGTCGCAGAGCACGCCATCGATCGCACCGTGTTGCGTGATCGTCATCTTGGTCTGGGCGATGGCACGGTTGCCGGCGAGGTCGATGGTGGTGCCGCCAAGCAGATGTAGGATGCGCGCGCCGCGGCTGTAGCCTTCCTTGCTGACGCGGATGAACTCGTCCGCCGTTCCCTGGAACCAGGTGGCCCACATCTGTCCGTCGTCGTGCCAGACCGTCCGGAAACGGTCCCACAGTCCGGCGTCACGCCACAGCGCCCAGTTCTCGACCAGCTCACGAATGGCCAGTTTTTCCATCGTGTCGTTCATCGAATATCCCTTGCAGCGTGACGGCTGGAATATGCGGGAAGGCTGCGGTAGCGTTCGCAGTGGTCTAGGAAGGATAAGAAAGCATGGCAAGACTCGCAGGCCGTACGGCCATCGTCACCGGCGGCGCCAAGGGCATTGGCCGCCACTATTCGAAGGCGCTGGCCGGCGAAGGCGCGCGCGTGATGATCGCCGATATTGCCGACGGCACCGACCTTGCCCAGGAGCTCGACTCCAGGCACGGGCAGGGCACGGCGTTGAGCTCCGTTACCGATGTCAGCGACGAGAGCCAAGTGAAGGACCTGGTCGCCAAGACCATCGACAGCTTCGGCAAGATCGACATCCTCGTGAACAACGCGGCGATGTACGTGGCGCTGCACGAGCAGCCGTTCATCGACATTGACGTCGCGCTGTGGGACCGGGTCATGGCGGTGAACGTGCGCGGCTCGTTCCTGATGGCCAAGCACGTGGCCCGGCACATGATGAAGCAGCGCTACGGCAAGATCATCAACATCGGCTCGGGCACGACGTTCCGCGGCATCCCGAAGATGGCGCACTACGTCACGTCGAAGGGTGCGGTGGTCGCGATGACCCGTACGCTGTCGCGCGAACTCGGCGAGCACGGCATCTGCATCAATACGCTCGCGCCTGGGTTCACCCTGAGCGAGACGGTGGTGGCGGACAATCCGGAGCACGTCAATACCTCGAAGGCGGGTGCGATCCAGCGCCGCGCCCTGAAGCGGGACATGCATCCCCCGGATTTGCTCGGCGCGCTCGTGTTCCTCGCGTCCAGCGACAGCGATTTCTATACCGGGCAGATTCTGGCCGTGGATGGCGGGGCGGTGAATACCTGACCTGCCCATATCGGGCTCAAGTCGGCTTGTTCGGCTAGGAACCAGCCTTTATGTATAAACCTAGGACCGCTTCGCGCGGTCACGCCCGAATTGTAGGAACTCGAAGGAGGATTCCATGGCCGTTTCCACGGCAACATCCGCACCGGCTAAGAATCCGGG
The DNA here is from genome assembly GCA_009377755.1 of Hyphomicrobiales bacterium. Taxonomy (GTDB): domain Bacteria; phylum Pseudomonadota; class Alphaproteobacteria; order Rhizobiales; family Xanthobacteraceae; genus WHTM01. The sequence goes on from WHTM01000008.1 coordinate 130,526, forward strand.
CCCGAAGGACAACATTATCGGCGCCCGCCAGGCCTATTACGACAAGATCGACAAATACGACATGGCGCCCCTGTGGGAGGTGCTGAAAGATCATGTCACCAAGGTCCCGAAGTCGAAGTGCGTGCCGGTGTTGTGGAAGTTCGAGGACGCCAAGAAGCTGGTGCTGGAAGCCGGCGACGTGATCACCGCCGAGGAGGCCGAGCGACGCGTGCTGGTCCTGGAGAATCCGGCCCTGCGCGGTCAGGCCAAGGCGACCAACACCCTGTTCGCCGGCATCCAGCTCATCATGCCGGGCGAGGTTGCGGACGTGCATCGGCACGTCGCTTCGGCGATCCGGTTCGTGATGGACGGCCGGGGCGCCTACACGGCGGTCGAGGGCGAGAAGACCATCATGTCGCCCGGCGACTTCGTCATCACCGCCAACTGGGCGCCGCATGACCACGGCAACACGTCGGACCAGCCGATGATGTGGCTCGATGTGCTGGACATGCCGACGGTCAATCACTTCGAGAGCTCGTTCATGGAGCACTTCGACGAGAAAGTGCAGAAGGCCACCCGCCAGGACGGCGACTCGCTCGCCTTCTATGGGTCGGGCGTGCTCCCCGACGGCACTATGGCCAATCCGAAGCGCACGCCGGTGATCAACTACACCTACGCGCGCACCCGCCCGATCCTCGAGCGCATGCTGAAGGCGGGCGACATCGACAAGCACCATGGCGCGCGCGCCCGCTACATCAACCCGACCACCGGCGGCTGGGTGCTGCCGACCATGGGCGCGCATCTCGCGCTGCTGCCAAAGGGCTTCAAGGGCGAGGAGTACCGTTCGACCGACGGCACCGTCTTCGTCTGCGCCGAGGGCAAGGGCGCGACGACAGTCGGCGGCCAGGCCTTCGAGTGGACGCAGAACGACGTCTTCGTCGTGCCGCCATGGACGTCCTATTCACACATGGCGGAGAAGGAATCGGTGCTGTTCAGCATCTCCGACCGTCCGGCTCAGGAGGCGCTCGGCATCTGGCGCGAAGCGGCCTGATCCGCGCCCGCGGACACATCCGTGACGGCGCCGTTTGTCCACGACGCACCCGCGCAGCGGGTCGTGTACGGCGCCGGCAGTGCCGACCGGATCGCCGATGAGGTGGCGCGGCTCGGTCTCGGCCGCGTCCTCGTCGTCGCCACCCCCGGAAGCGGTGCCCGTCTGGGCACTCGGGTCCACGAACAGCTCGCCGATCGCTCCGCCGGGCTGCATGCGCATGCGGTGATGCACGTGCCGCGCAGCGTCGCCCGCGAGGGCCTTGCGGCGGCGCATGCGGCGAAAGCGGACGGCCTCGTCGCCGTCGGCGGCGGCTCTTCGATCGGCCTCGCGAAGGCCATCGCGCTTGAGACCGGCCTGCCGATCATCGCGCTGCCGACCACCTATGCCGGCTCCGAGGCGACACCGATCTACGGCCTGACCGAGGACGAGCGCAAGATCACGGGGCGGGATTGGAAGGTGCTGCCGCGCACCGTCGTCTACGATCCCGACCTGACGCTCGGCTTGCCGGCCGCGGTGAGCGCCGCCAGCGGCATGAACGGCATCGCCCACTGCGTCGAGGCATTGTGGGTGGCGGAACGGACGCCGATCAGCGTCGCCTACGCGGCCGAGGGGCTCCGGCGTTTCGCAGCCGCGCTTCCGCGCGTCGTCGCCGATGGGCAAGACCGGGACGCCCGCGGCGCCTGCCTGGTCGCCTCGTGGCTGGCGGGAGCGGCACTGACCGCCGGCACCGCGCTGCACCACAAGCTCGCGCATGTGCTCGGCGGGCTCGGCCTGCCGCATGCCGAAACCCACGCGATTATTCTGCCGCATGTCAGCCGCTTCAATCTCGACGCCGCGCCCGAGGCGCGTGCGCGCATGGCGGAGGCCATCGGCGTGGCCGATCCGGCGGAGGCGCTTGCTCGGATGCTGCGCGCCTTTCCGATCCCGCAGCGTCTGCGGGACATCGGATTCGACGGGCGCCGCATCGACTTCGTCGCCGATGAGATCGCGCATATGAACGTCGCACTGCCGCGCAAGGCGGGCGCCGACGAGACCCGGCGGCTTCTGAGGGAAGCATTCTGAGGCGGGCTGCGGCGCTTTGCACGTAAAATGCAGCAAAGTCAGGCTTTGCAGAGCGGCCTCGCGTTGCTAATTTGTTAACCATGTGGAATCGCAAGCGTCAGTCGGATCCGCTGTCCGAGGAGGGGCATCCTCCTCGGCTCAAGGAGGCCGTCCGCGAGGCGCGGATCGAGAGCGCCGAGCGCAGCGGCGTCGTCGTCGATCTGCACGACGCCGAGTTGGCGCGGCTCGAGTTGCTCAGCGAGGCGCTGGACCCGCTGTTCGCCGATATTCCGGAGAATGTCGAACTGTTCGACCACGGCATCAGCCACGGCGACATCCCTCGGCTGTGGATCGACGTGGTCGCGCATGTCGCCATGGGCCGCGACAAGCGCATCTACCGGTTTGTCCAGGACACCCGCTTTGGCCGCCAAGTGCTGGCCGAATCCTTCGAGCCTGACGAAATCGCCGCCGCGGTGACACGCTATGTGGCGCGGCGGCTGGTCGAGCGCGAGCGCGCGCTTGCCGAGGGCCCCAGTGCACTGACACCGCAGGCGCAGCGCGACGCGCGCTCGCTGCGCCGGCATCGGCGCTGGCGGGCCATTCGGGCGTTCCTGTTCGGTCTCGTGATCGGCGTCGCTGCGTTGTTCGCCGCCGCCTGGTGGATGGCGCTGCCGCCCTGATCCAGCCAAGCGAGCGCCCACAAGGGGTGCCCCCACCCGCCGCCATTTCGGTAGGGGCGTCCCTCGTGGTCGCCCACGTCAGGCGCTGCCAATCAGTATCCCGGCAAGAAATACCAGCACGCCGCCGATCACCACCTGGAACGCGGCGTTCAGGAACGGCGTGTCCATGTAGCGGTAACGGATCCACGAAATCACCGCCAACTCCACCGCCACCACGGCGATTGCCACCACGGTCGCGATCCAAAAGTCCGGGATGAGATACGGCAACGTGTGGCCGATGCCGCCGAGCGTCGTCATCAGCCCGCAGACCGTGCCGCGCACCCACGGCGTGCCGCGTCCGGTGAGCGAGCCGTCGTCGGACAGCGCCTCGGCGAAGCCCATCGAGATGCCCGCGCCGACCGACGCGGCCATGCCGACCAGGAACGTCTCCCAGGTGCTGTGGGTGGCGAACGCCGCGGCGAACAGCGGCGCCAGCGTCGACACCGAACCGTCCATCAGCCCTGCCAGGCCCGGTTGCACGTATTGCAGCAAGAACATGCGGCGCGCGGTCTCGTCCTCCTGCGCCCGCGCATCCGTCGTCAGAATTTGCTCGCCGAGCTTCTGGGCGAAGTGCTCGTGGTCTTCCTCGATGTCGGCCAGATCATTAAGCAGCTTGCGTACCGAGACGTCCCGCGCCTTTTCCGCGCTGCGGTGATAGAACCGCGCCGCCTCGAACTCCATGCTCTCCGCATGCTTACGCACGTCGTTCAGGTTCATGGTCGGCATCAGCCAGAGCGGGCCGCGCCGCATGAACCCTTTCACGTCCTGCCGCCGGATCAGTGGCAGATAGTCGCCGAACTTCTGTCGATAGAGGTCGAACAGCATCGAGCGATGGTGCGACTCCTCCTCGGCCATTTCGTCGAACATCTTGGCGGAGGAGGGGAACTGCCTGCGCAGCCCCTCGGCAAAGCCGCGGTAGATGCGGCCGTCTTCCTCCTCGTTGGTGATGGCAAGGGCCAGGATTTCCTGTTCGGTAAGATCGGCAAAACGCTTCATCGGCTATTCTCGGGAGGATACCTTCGGGCAGTCAGTCTTAAATTGGAATAATTCTAGACTATGTCGGATTTGGGCGGCATGCACAAGGGTAGGGATGATGGATATCGGCGGCGGCTGGACCGGACCCGCAGGCGGCTTGAGCCGCTGATCCGGCGGGCCATGCATGCCTATTGGCGGTTCGCCCGCGGGATGACCCTGGGGGTGCGGGCAGTCGTGCTCGACGCCGAGGGGCGCGTGTTCCTGGTGCAGCACAGTTACGTATCCGGCTGGCACCTGCCGGGAGGCGGCGTCGAGGCCGGCGAGACCATCCGCGAGGCGCTGGTGCGCGAACTCAAGGAGGAGGGCAATATCGAATGCACCGGTGCACCGGAGTTGCGTGGCATCTATTTCAACCGGCGCGCCTCACGCCGCGATCATGTGGCGCTGTTCGTGGTGCGCGACTTCCGCCAGGATGTCCCGCCGGTGCCGAACCACGAGATCGTGGCGCACGGATTTTTTCCGCCGGATTCGTTGCCTCCGGAGACGTCCGCGGCCACGAGCGCGCGCATCGCCGAGGTGCTGGAGGGCGCACCCGCAAGCGGGCACTGGTGATGCGCGATTTGTCAGCCGGGCTGCGCCGCGCACGGGACATGCGGCGCGTCGATCGCACCGGCGTCGCCGATCATTCAGCGGAGTTGCTCGGCAAGCCGTTGCAGTCGGCTTACGCAAGGTCAAGGTGATCATTCCCCGGCGATCGTTGGGATTTAGGGGCGACTTATAGCAAATCGCCGGAATTTCGCTAAAGTGAGAACTGGGGTTGGGTCGATTTGTTCGATCGCCAATTCGTGCGGTCCGTGGCGGCATCCGGCTTCGGAACGCTGCGGTGCTGCATGATGGCGCGAACATCATGAAGGGAGTACAAAATGGCAGCGCATCCAGCACGCGCTCTCCTCCTCGGCGCGCTCTTTTCCCTCGCCATCGTCGCCTCTGCCAACACCCAACCCGCACCTCCGGACGACAAAATCGCTATCGCCTTCGCTGACCGAATCAGCCGCGACATCGCCGCCGGTGAGGTCGACGGCGCCATAGCGAAAGTTGCGGATGCGATAAAAACAAGCCCTCAGTCCATTCAGATTCTCGAAGCCAACGCTCAAACTCTTAAGACGCTTGGTAAGAGCCATTATGTCGAGCGCGTCTACGCGCGCGATTTTGGACGCACGACGAAGGATTTGATCGACAAGATCCAATTCGATCGTACCCCTCTGTACGTTCGATACATATTCACCGTCTACAAGGACGAATGGCGTCTGCAGCGCTTCAATTTCGAGACGGCCATAACTACGCTCCCGAGCGACTGGGGACACATCTACCCCTGAAGGCCTGCCGTGCGTGCATGTGAGCGCGCGTCGGGCTGGAAATGGCCACGCGGCCGATCCGGCGTGGCAACGAATAAAGGGCGCGGTCGCCTTGCGATTGCGCCCTTTGCATCACCCGGCCGCAAACCGCTCCCGATCGTGTGGCGATTCGAAATCGAGTTCCGGCCCGAGCGGCACAATGCCGGTCGGGTTCACGTTGCGCTGGCTGCCGTAGTAGTGCCGCTTGATCTGCTCGATGCTCACCGTCGCGGCGATGCGCGGCACCTGGTAGAGGTCCCGCAAGTAATTCGACAGGTTCGAATAGTCGCGGATGCGGCGCAGGTTGCACTTGAAGTGGCTGTAGTAGACGGCATCGAAGCGCACCAGCGTCGTGAACAGCCGCCAGTCGGCTTCCATCTGCGTCGCGCCGACCAGATAGCGCTGCCGCGACAGAATGCCTTCGATTTTGTTGAGCGCGGCGAATAGCGACCGGAAGGATTCGTCGTACGCCACCTGCGTGGTGGCGAACCCGCAGCGATAGACGCCGTTGTTGATGTTCGGATAGACGAGAGCGTTGATCTCGTCGATCACGCCGCGCAATGCAGGCGGATAGTAATCCGTCTTCATGTCGGTGAACGCGTCGAACGCGGCGTTCAGCATGCGGATGATTTCCGACGACTCGTTGTTGACGATGGTGTGCCGCTGCTTGTCCCACAGCACAGGCACGCTGACGCGGCCGGTGTAGCGCGGATCGGCCTTGAGATAGAGATCGGCCAGCTTTTCGGCCCCGTACACCGCGTCCCCTGTCGAGCCTTCTCGGCTATTGAAGGTCCAGCCGGCCTCATGGTTTGTCGGCGAGACGACCGACAGCGTTACGACGTCGTCCAGGCGCTTGAGCGCACGGAAGATGACGGTGCGGTGCGCCCAGGGGCAGGCGAGCGAGACGTAGAGATGATAGCGGCCGGGCTCGGCCGGAAAACCGCCGTCGCCGGTCGGGCCCGGGCTGCCGTCCGCGGTCACCCAATTGTGGTAGTGCGTCGGCTTGCGGTCGAAGCGTCCGCCGGTCTTCGATGTGTCGTGCCAGCGCTCGACCCAAACGCCGTCGACCAGCATGCCCATGTTGTTTCCCCGTCTGTTGGGCCCGTTCCGTGACTTGGGGCCTTTGGCGCGCTCTTCACGGCCGAACAATAGACCGCGGCACCGGCAAATGCTAAGCGGCCTCGGGGGTTAGCAGCGCATGAGCGATCCGTCTCTCACTATCCTGCCGGAAACGGCTGACGATGCCGCGGCGATCGAGCGGCTGCACGAGCGCACGTTCGGCCCAGGCCGCTATGCGCGGACCGCCTTTCGCATCCGCGAGGGGGTCGAGCACCGACCGGAATTGTCGTTCACGGCGCGGATCGGGACGCTGCTGGTCGGGTCGGTGCGGCTGTCGCCGATCCGCATCGGCGAGACGCCGGCGCTGCTGCTTGGGCCGCTGACGGTGGAGCCGCCGTTTCGTAGTCACGGTATCGGCCGGGCGCTGATCGAGCACGCGCTTGCGGCCGCGAAAACAGCCGGGTGTCGGCTGGTCGTGCTGGTTGGTGACGTTCCCTATTACGGCCGTTTCGGCTTCAAGCCGGTACCGAAGCGGCAGGCGACCATGCCGGGGCCGGTCGATCCGGCGCGGCTGCTGGTGGCCGAGCTGGCCGAGGGAGCCTTCGTCGGCGTCTCCGGCCCGATCCGCCCGAATTGGGATGCGGGTTGATTTCCTCTCCCCGCAAGCGGGGGAGCGGTGAAGAAACGTCAGCGTCCCTCTCTCGCCCACGTCGCAGCGAGGCTCCCGATCAGCAGCAAGAGGCCGAGCATTCCGGCGAAGATCGGCAGCACGCCGATGCCGCGGATGATGCTAGCGTCGCGGATCTTCAGGCCGATCCAGTCACTGCCCTGGAAGGTGTCGGCAGAGCGGACCGGCAGCACACGCGGGACGCTCACGGCCGATCCGCTCGAGATCAGGCGCCGCGCGTCACCGCCCGTGGAAGCCAGCAACGGGCGCAGCATCTCGGCGGTCGAGGTCACTTCGGCGAATTCGCGCGGATTGGCCGGCCCGACATTGGCAAGCGCCGTGAGCTTTCCGTCGGTGGCCCGCCATAGGCCCAATTCATTGGCGGTGACGGTGCTGCGCCAGACGCCGGGCTGTGACGCCGTGAGCTTGAGCACCTGCGTGGCGCCCGACGGCGCCGTCAAGGTCACGTCGCTGACGCTGTCGGCCATGCTCTGACGCTGCACGGTCAGGTCGCGGCCGTGCACCATGATACGCAGTGCCTCCTCCTCGAGGTCCGGCTGCTTCATCAGCCAGTGTGACAGCCTGCGCAGCAGGTCGAGATGCGGGCCACCGCCTTCATAGCCGCGCGCCCACAGCCAGATGTGATCCGACAAGAGCAGGGCGACGCGGCCCTCGTCCTCGCGTGCCAGGACGAGGGCTGGCTTGTTTTCCGCGCCCTGCATCACGGTCATGCCCTTTTCGGTACGGGTATCGACCAGGCGGAACCAGCGGCTCCAGGCCGGCGGGTCGGCGTTGGCGCCTTCGAGGCCGCGCGTCACCGGATGGCGCTTGCCGGTATCCGTCAGCGAGGCACGGAATGGCTGTTCCATCACCTGGCCGGTCGGCTCCGCCGGAAGGATCGATTCGAGCGGCGTGCGCCACAGGCTGGTCGGACTGGCGTAGTCGGCGCCGGCAGCGATCAGCACCGCGCCGCCCTCGCGCACGTAGCGGGCGATGTTGTCGAAATAGATCACGGGCAGCACGCCCTGGCGCGCATAGCGGTCGAAGATGATGAGCTGGAATTCCTTGATCTTCTGTTGGAACAGCTCGCGCGTCGGGAACGCGATCAGCGACAGCTCGTTGATCGGCGTGCCGTCCTGTTTCTCGGGCGGCCGCAGGATGGTGAAGTGGACGAGGTCCACGCTGGCGTCGGACTTGAGCAGATTGCGCCAGGTGCGTTCGCCGGCATGCGGCTCGCCGGAAACCAGCAGGACGCGTAGCTTGTCGCGCACGCCGTCGATCGACACGACGGCACGGTTGTTGACGAGGGTGAGTTCGCCGTCGAGCGGCGAGGCCTCGATCTCGACGATGTTCGGGCCGGCGTGCTGGATCGGGATTTCGACCGTGGTCGCCTGCCCCACACCAACGGTGGTGGTTTGCAGCGCCTCGCCGTCGCGGCGCACCACAACCTGCGCGGCCGAAGCGCTTGTGCCCTGGTCGTCGACGCGGAAGGTGATGGTCTGCGACTGGCCGACGATGCCGAAACGCGGTGCATTCGTCAGCACGACGCGGCGGTCGCGCTCGTTGGCAGTTCCGGTGATCAGCGCATGCACCGGTGCGGCGAAGCCGAGCGCGGCAGTATCGGCCGGGATGTCATGCACCCGGCCGTCGGTGATGAAGATCGCGCCTGCGATTCGCTCGGGCGGCACGTCCGCGAAGGCCGCGCCAAGGGCGGAGAATAGCCGCGTGCCGTCGGTCTCGCCGTCGGCCTGGCCGGCCTCGACGACGCGGACCTCGATCCCCGGGATGCGCTCGAGCCGTTCGGCGAGCGCTGCCCGCGCGGCCTCGGTCTGTTGGCGGCGTTCGGCGAAATTCTGGCTTGGGCTTCGGTCGATTACGACCGCGGCAACCGACGTCAGCGGCTCACGGTCTTCGCGCGTGAACGATGGGTTGGCGAGCGCCAGAACCATCAGGGCGAGCGCCGCCGCGCGGATCAGCGCACCGCGGCTGCGGGCGAGCAGCAGCAGCACCGATATCGCCACGGCGAGACCAAGCGCGGCCCACACCACGTAGTCGGGAACGAGCGGGGCGAACGCGATGCTGAGGTTCATGCTGCCCTCCTACTGCCCCAGCCGCTCGAGCAGTGCCGGCACGTGGACCTGGTCGGCCTTGTAGTTGCCGGTGAGGATGTACATGACGATGTTGACGCCGGCCCGGAAGGCGAACTCGCGCTGGCGCGGCTCGCCGGGCACCAGCGGCAGCATCGCCTGGCCGTCAGGGCGGATCGCCCAGGCGCCGGCCAGATCGTTGGAGGTGATCAGGATCGACGACACGCCATCACCCGCACGCGCCGGTCGCTCCGGATCCTCCTCGGTCTGCAGCGGCAGAGCCTCGACCCAGAGCTGGCCCGTGTTGAAGCGGCCGGCGAAGTCGCGCAGGAGGTAAAAGGTCTTGGTCAGCACGTGGTCGCGCGGCGCAGGCTCCAGCTCGGGAATGTCGAGCGACGACAGGATATCCCGCAGCGTCAGCATGCCGGGCGTATTGGAAGCTCCGCCGGGTCCCGGCGGAGCTTCCACCGCATCGCGGGTGTCGAACAACACGCTGCCGCCGCGCTTCATGTAGGCGTCGATCCGTTGCAGCGCCTCTGCCGGAGGCTTCGCGGCGCCGGGCACGATCGGCCAATAGATCAGCGGGAAGAACGCCAGTTCGTCGCGCGCGATATCGACACCGACCGGGTCGCCTGCCTCCAGCGCCGTGCGCTGGGCGAGGAACAAGGTCAGTCCCTGCAGTCCCGCCTTGCTGACCTCGTCGACCTCGGCATTGCCGGTGACGACATAGGCAAGGCGGGTGTGCTGCGCCGCCTTCATGGCGAAGTCCTCGGCGTCTTGCGCGTGCGCGCGCGGGTTCATCAGCAGGCCGCCGCCGAACATTGCGGCAAGCAGTAGGCCGGCGACTGCCGGGCGTCGCCGGCGGAAGATGGCGCTGAACGCGCCGGCCAGCCAGAACACCACCAACGCGTCGAGCAGCAGCAGCGCCAGGCCGGCGAGGAAGACCGGCCCGCGCAGGTCTTCGGGTTCTCCGACGCGATAAGCCTCGACGCGGGCGTTAAGCGCGGAATAGTCGAGCGGTGCAAGCTCGTCGGCCGGCGTTAGCGTGTTCACCGCGATCAATCCTTCAGGCGGCCCGTAGAATCCGGGCGGATGATCGGTCGTGGCGCGGCCTGAGAAATTCGCCGGGATCGGACGGGCAGTGCCGGGAGGGGCGCTCATGACGCCGAAGCCGTCGAGAATGCGGCTCGGAGGCACCGGCTGGTCGCGGGTGCCCAGCTGCGCATTCGGGCCTTCCGTGTCGGCCGTCACGAAGGTCGATCCGGCAAGGCTGACGAGACGCTTGAGCATTTCCACGAACGCGCCGGAGAGCGGAAGGTTCGACCATCGGGTATCGGCCGAGACGTGGAACAGCACGATCAGCCCCTTGCCCTGCCGCTCGGCGGTCACGAGCGGCGTACCGTCGCCGAGTGTCGCCCAGGTCCGGTCGCTGAGCGTTGCATCGGGTTCCGCCAGCACCTGGCGGTTCACCACCACATCGTCCGGCACCGGCATGCCGGCGAAAGGCCCCTCGCGCGGGAAAGCGGCAAGCGGCTGCGGCTGGTCCCAGCTCAGGCTGCCGCCGAGACTCCGCCCGCCGCGGCGCAGCTTGACCGGCACCAGATCGTCGTCGGTTGCGGCCGCCAGCCGCGGTCCGGCGAAACGCACCAGCACCCCGCCGTTCTCGATCCATTTACTCAAGCGAGCCCGCGCCTCCCCGGCAATGGTGCCGACATCGGCAAGGACCAGCATCGGCAGATTCTGATTAAGAAAGCGCGACACCGCTTCCGTGGGCGCGACGCCTTGCGCCGGCCGCACATCGGCGAACGGATTGAGCGCGCGCGCCAAGTAATAGTTCGCCGCCAGGAGCGGCTGTGCGGTGTCCGCCGTCGAGCCGGATACGAGACCGACCGTGCGCCGGCGCCAGCGCTTGTCCAGCAACTGTACGGCGCCCGCGGAGCGCTCCAGCGGAATCTCGATACGGGCGATGTCGTTGCGAATCTCGACAGGCAGCTCGATGGCGGCCTCGGTCTGCCGGTCGGCGGCCTTGAAGGCATAGCGCGCTTCGCCGAGTGGCAGCCCCTTGAGATCGAGCGCCCGGACCATCCCCGTCTGTTCCTGACCGCTCGCCGCGCGCAACACCTTGACGGTGAGCGCGCCGGCGGCGTTGTCGGATGCGGCGAGCGCCTGCGGGGGCGGCAGACCGCCGTCGAGCACCATGACCGGCCGCCGCTCGAGCAGCCGGGCCAGTTCGCCGATGAAGGCCTTCCCCTCGCCGGCGTCGACTCCGTCCGACAGCCAGACGAATTCGACACTCGGCGTGCTCGCCGCAAAGCGCGAGATCACCGGCAGCGCGTCGCTGCGATCGACCGCGTGCGGCTTCGGCTTCATCTGCGCGAACCGTACCCGCGCGGCCGCCGCGGTTTGCAAGGAGATGTCGCGGGTCGGCTCGGACAATGGGATCAAGGCCACCGGCCGGTGGTCCGCGTCGGCGCGCGCGAGCATGTCGTCGCCGGTGCGCAGCCGTGCATCCCAGGTCGCGGCCGCGGCCCAGCCGTCGTCGATCATGAGCGCCAGCGGAACCGTCGCGCTCGAGGTCGCAACGCGCGGGTTCCAGAGTGGTCCGGCGGCGGCGATGATCACCAGCGCGGCAAGCGTCAGCCGCAGCAGGGTCAGCCACCACGGCGTCCGCGATGGCGTTTCCTCCTTCGGCGCGATGTCGAACAACAGGCGGGTCGGCGGGAAGGTCACGCGCTTCGGCCGCGGCGGGATGAGGCGGAGCAGCAGCCACAGCACTGGCAGGCTCAAAAGGCCGAGCAGCACCAGCGGCTGGGTGAAGGCGAGCGGCAGCCCGGCGATCATGCCGACCTCGCTTGCGCCGCCGGGCGCCAGCGGTTCTTGCCGGTCCCATCCTGGCCGGCGCCCATCCGCGCATGCAGCGACAGCAGGATGTCGGCCGCCGAACGGTCGGTGCGGTGAATGTTGAAGGTCCAGCGCAGCCGGTCGGTGTCCGCCCGGATGTCCGCGCGGTGGCGTACGATGCGTGCTTCGTAGTCGGCGCGCCAATTCTCGGCGCGTCCGGCGGTGATCATCTCGCCGGTTTCCGGCTCGACGAATTCGATGCGGCCGGAATACGGGAACACTTCCTCGGCCGGGTCGACGACCTGCACGATATGCCCGGCGGCACCGTTCGCGGAAAGCTGCGCGATGGTCTTGCGTACTTCGTCGGTCGGGCTCCACAGGTCGGACAGCACCACGATCTCCGACAGCCCCGCCGGAGCGAAGCCGTGCGGAAGGCTCGATCGCTCCGCCGGATCATGCATGATCGCTTCCGCCATCCGGTCGATCATGGCGCGGCTGCCGCTCGGGCGCATCAGGCCGGGAACGCCGACGCGCTCGCCGCCGTCGACCAGCACCTCGGCAAGCGCGAAGGTCAGCATCAGCGCACGCTCGAGCTTGCTCTCCTGCGCGAGCTGCGAGCGGAATGTCATCGATGGCGACCGATCCGGCCACAGCCAAATGGTATGCGCCGCTTCCCACTCCTGCTCGCGCACGTACAGCATGTCGTCGCGCGCGGAGCGGCGCCAGTCGACGCGGTTCGCCGGCTCGCCGGACATGAAGCGCCGGTACTGCCAGAAGTTCTCGCCAGGACCGGCGCGCCGGCGTCCATGGATGCCGTGAATCACCGTGGCGGCAACCTTTCGGGCATCCAAGATCAGGCGCGGAATGTCAGCCGCAAGCGTACGCGCGGCACCGACGGCGCGGGGGACGGCCGTCTTGTCGTCCTGGTTGAGCCGGGCCCTGAGCGCCATCCGCCTAACCAATGCGCGCCTTGAGGCGGCCGACGACGCTCTCGATGGTCTCGCCCTCGGCCCGTGCCGCAAACGTCAACGCCATGCGGTGCTTGAGTACCGGCTCGGCGAGGTCAAGCACGTCGTCGATCGAAGGCGCCAGCCGCCCCTCGAGCAGCGCGCGGGCGCGCACCGCCAGCATCAAAGCCTGGCTGGCGCGTGGGCTCGGGCCCCAGGAGATCGGCTTGGCCAATTCGCCACCGTCCGGGCCCGGCCGGGCCGAACGTACCAGCGTCAGGATCGCCTCGATCACCGACTCGCCGACCGGGAGCCGACGCACCAGCCGTTGCGCGGCCAGCAGATCGTCGGACGTCATCGCCCCTTTGGGTTTCGTCTCTTCGGCACCGGTGGTGTCGAACACGATGCGCCGTTCCGCCTCGCGGTCGGGATAATCGACGTCGATCTGCATCAGGAAACGGTCGAGCTGCGCCTCGGGCAGGGAATACGTGCCCTCCTGCTCGATCGGATTCTGCGTTGCCAGGACATGGAACGGCCGCGGCAAGTCGTGGCGGGCGCCGGCTACCGTGACGTGCAGCTCCTGCATTGCCTGCAGCAGCGCGGACTGGGTGCGGGGACTGGCGCGATTGATCTCGTCGGCCATCAGCAATTGGCCGAACACGGGGCCTGGAATGAAGCGGAAGCTTCGCTTGCCGCCCTGGCCTTCCTCCAGCACCTCGGAACCCAGGATGTCGGAAGGCATCAGGTCGGGGGTGAACTGGATGCGGCGGGCGTCGAGGCCGAGCGCGATGCCCATGGTTTCGACCAGCTTGGTCTTGGCGAGGCCCGGCAGTCCGACCAGCAGCGCGTGGCCGCCGCACAGCACGGTCATCAGAGCCCGCTCGACCACCCGATCCTGACCGAAAATGACGGTGCTGATGACGCCCTTGGCTGTCCGCACGTTGGCTGCCGTCGCTTCCGCGGCGCGGACGATCGCGTCCTCGAGCTTTTCAATTCCCTCACCGCTCGGCACTGCCATTGAACATGCTCCTGTTTTCACCCCCCGGGGGGCTGCGCTTAGGGATGCAACCTTCGCGCCATCGGTTGCGCCGGCCGGCGCCGAGACACCGATTCATCCACCTGCATGTTACGCTATTTTCGACCGGAGGATTTGCCTCGGACGATCGCGATTGAGGCAGGGGAAAACTCGACGCAGCGCTTAAACAATGGCGAAGTCAGGGCAGCGATACTGACCTGTTATCAACAATATTTGACGCGGAGAATTGTTCCGTTTCACATCTGAAGGAGTCTCTCGGCATGGCTGACAAGGCAGAGAAGCAGGCCGGCAGCCTCGACACCATCAGCGCTGCCGCCCGGCGCGAAGGCGTCAAGGGCCCGCCGCCCGTGCATCTGTGGAATCCGCCGTTCTGCGGTGACCTCGACATGCGGATTGCAGCGGACGGGACCTGGTTTTACCTCGGGACACCGATCGGACGGCCGCCGCTTGTGAAGCTGTTCGCCTCGGTGCTCAAGCGCGAGGGCGACAAGCATTTCCTCGTCACCCCTGTGGAGAAATGCGGGATCCGGGTCGACGATGCGCCGTTCCTGGCGGTGGAGATGCAGGGGGTGCAGGGGCAGGTCCTGCACTTCCGGACCAATGTCGACGACTGGGTGGCCTGCGGGCCGGAGCATGGCTTGCGTTTCGTCACCGATCCTGCGACGCAGGGACTCAAGCCCTACCTGCATGTGCGGCGCGATCTGTGGGCAAAGGTCGCCCGTGCGGTGTTCTACGATCTCGTCGAGCTTGGCGAGGAACGGATGATCGATGAGACGCTGATGTTCGGCGTTGCTTCGATGGGGACTTTTTTCACCATGGCGCCGGCGGATAGCCTGAAGGACTTTGCATGAACGAGCGGGTTGCGCCTCTGATGGATGCCGCAGACACCACGGCCGAGTTCTTCGGCCGCGCCCGCGAGCGGCTGTCGCTCGATGTCCCGCCGGCACTGACCGATCCCACGGCACCGGCGGCACGCGGCGATCTCGACCTCGATCCGGACCTGTGGGCACGCGCCGGCGTCCAGGCGACACGCCCGGCGGCGGTGCTGGTGCCGGTGGTGGCGCGGCAGGAGCCGACCGTGCTGCTGACGCTGCGGACGCCCGACCTGCCGAGCCACGCCGGCCAGATCGCCTTTCCCGGCGGCAAGATCGACGCGCACGACGAGACGCCGCTCGCCGCCGCCATCCGCGAGGGCGGGGAGGAAATCGGCCTCGACCCGCGGATGATCGACCCGATCGGCTATCTCGACCTGTATCTGACATTTTCCGGTTTCCGCATCCTGCCGGCGTTGGTGCGCGTCGATGCGGACTATTCGCTCACCGTCAATCCTTCCGAGGTCGCAGAGGCTTTCGAGGTGCCGCTGCCGTTCCTGATGGAGCCGGCGAACCATGCGCAGAAGACGCGCGAATGGCGCGGCATCCAGCGGTCGTACCTGGAGATGCCCTACGGCGACCGCTATATCTGGGGAATCACCGCGGGAATTCTGCGGAATCTGTACGAGCGGATTTACCGGGCTTGATTCATTCGCAAGTGCGTCAATTCAGCAACGCACGGTCTGCCGCTAAACTGGTTCCATCCCGGGCGCTTCCGTCTATATTCTCCGCGACCGTCACGTGCCGGTGTCCGGGGATGATCGAAAGCTGCGACTTAATCTTACCCACTGACCGGTTTGCGTGGCCCGGTTTTGCCGTTTCATTTGAGCCGTGGTTACTGATGTCCTGCCTTCGCAGGGCGCGACACGCCTGGGAATGAGACGATCGGCATGATCCGCCCCGTCCTCACCGAGCTGGCGCTGTTCCTGACGCCGTTCGCGCTCTACGCCCTGTTCCTGTGGGCGACGCAGGCGAAAGTACTCGACATCGAGCGCTGGTCGCTCAGCACCCTCATGTGGCTGACCATCGGGGCGCTGGTGCTGATGCTCGGCAGCTTTCTCGTGCTCGCCCAGTTCTCCGGCGCGCCGCCAGGATCGACCTACGTTCCGGCACATATCGAGGACGGAAAGTTCGTGCCCGGGATGACCAAGTGATGCCCAGGCGCGATTCCGCGGGGGCGCAGGGCGGGCAGCGGCTTGCCACGGCCTCGGCCCTGACCGCGGGGCCGGTGGCGCAGCTTCTCGGCGTGCTCGACCGCGACGGCGAGGAGGCCAGGATCGTCGGCGGCGCCGTCCGCGATGCGTTGTTGGGCGGTACGATCGGCGACCTCGATGTGGCCACCACCGCACTTCCCGACGAGGTGATCCGGCGGGTCGAAGCGGCCGGCTTCAAGGCGGTGCCGACCGGCATCGGCCATGGGACGCTGACCGTCGTGGTCGACGGCCGGCCATTCGAGGTCACCACCTTACGCGTCGACGTCGAGACCTTCGGCCGCAGGGCGACGGTCCGCTTCGGGCGCGACTGGAAGGCCGATGCCGAGCGGCGTGACTTCACCGTGAATGCGTTGTCGGTCGCGGCCGACGGCACGCTCTACGACTATGTCGGCGGGCTTGACGACCTGCGCGCCCGGCGCGTGCGCTTCATCGGCGATCCGGCGACGCGCATCGCCGAGGACTATCTGCGCATCCTGCGTTTCTTCCGCTTCCATGCCGCCTATGGCGAAGGCGAGCCGGACGCCGCCGGCCTGCGTGCCTGCATCGCCGCGCGCGCCGGGCTCGATCAGCTCTCGCGCGAACGCGTGCGCATGGAAGTGCTGAAGCTGCTACTCGCGCACGGGGCAACGCCGGCGCTCACCGCGATGTCCGAGGCCGGGTTGCTGCTGCCGGTGCTCGGCGGCGTCCCGCTGATCCCGGCCTTTGCGGCGATGGCTGCGCGGGAGGCCGCGCTCGGCCTCCAATCGGATGCGATCCGCCGGCTCGGCGCGCTGGCTGTGCTGGTGACCGAGGATGCCGATCGGCTGTGGCAGCGGCTGCGGCTCGCCAATGTCGAGCATGAGCGGCTGCTTACCATGGGCGATGGCTGGTGGCGGGTTGCGCCGCGTGATGGCGAACAGAGCGCCCGTGCGCTGCTTTATCGTCTCGGCCCGCAACGGTACGTCGACCGCGTGCTGCTGGCCTGGGCGCATGCGGATGCCGGCGCTACGGATGCGGATTGGCACGCGGTCGCCACTTTGCCGCAGCGGTGGACCGCACCGAGGTTTCCGCTCAAGGCCGCAAACTTCATCGTCCGCGGCGTCGCCAAGGGACCGGCGCTGGGCGCGGCCATGCGTGCGGCCGAGATGGCGTGGATCGCCGAGGGATTTCCCGCGCATTCGGCCGCGCTGGCGCGGATCGCGGATACGGCCGCTGGGCGGGCGTGACCGGTGTGACTCGCGCTGTTCCAGGCGGTGGATTACATTGATGGGCGGAGTTGCGTCATGGACCGAATTCGCCGTCCCGCCGATATCGCCCGCCGTACGGCGTCGCGCATCGCCGCGCGTCCGCAGCGGCGCGACGCATTCCGACGCGAGACCTTTGCTTTGCCGCGCGAGGCTGCGCGCGCCAAGGCGCGGGAACTGCTGACGCGTTATCCCAGGGCCGCCTATATGACCGAGATCGAGAGCTGGCGCGAGCTGCCGGGCGATCGCATCGAGTTCACCATGCGCCGGTTGCCGAGCGCGGACTGAGGAACCGATACGATGAGCTTCTGGAGGGGCTTCGGTCTGCTTCTGCTCGGCGGCATTCTCGGGACGTTATTTGGCATCGCGGTCGGCTTCTTCGCCTTCCCCTATGTGTTTCCGCCGCCGGTGGCGATGGAGCAGCTCAGCTCCGCCGACAAGACGGCCGTGGTCGCGACCGGCAATTTCATCCATGCCAATCCTTCGGACCCGATCCATTACGGCAAGGGCAAGGTCACCGTTTACGAAAACGCCGTGTTCCTCGAGTCCGATTTCGAGGTCGGGCCGGGACCGGCATTCCACGTCTATCTGGTGCCGAAAGCGTCGATCCGCAGTTCCGCCGAGGTGAAGGATCAGATGTTTGTCGATCTCGGTGGATTGCGCTCCTTCAAAGGCAGCCAAGTCTATCCGATAACGGCGGGCGTCGACCTGAAGAAGTATCCGAGCGTGATCATCTGGTGCGAGCGCTTCAGCGTGCTGATTTCGCCTGCTGATCTCACGCCCGCCGCCTCCCAGAAATAGATGGACCTCACGTCCGGCTTCGCGGACGTGTCGCTCGCACAGCTTTCTCTTGTCGCGGCCGTCGCGCTGTTCGCCTCGATCGTCGGTGGTGTCGCCGGCTACGGCACTGGCGCGCTGATGCCGCTGGTGCTGGTGCCGCTGATCGGCGCCGAGCCGGTGGTGCCGATCATCGCCATCTCGGCGATCTTCACCAACGCCAGCCGCGCAACCGCGTTTCGCGCGTTCATCGAGCCGCGTCGCGCGCTGATCGTCCTCGCCGCCGCGATTCCGCTCTGCATCGTCAGTGCCTACGGTTACACGCTGCTCAACAACCGCGGCGCCATGATCGTGATCGGCACGATGCTGATCCTGACGGTTCCATTCAGGCACTTCATGCGCCGCCGTGATATCCGACTGGGCGAGCGCGGCCTCGCGTTTGCCGCCGCGGGCTGGGGTGCGCTGGTCGGCGGCACCGCTGGCGCCGGCATCGTGCTGTTGTCGTTACTCATGGCAATCCGGCCTGCAAGCCGCCGCGGTGATCGCCACCGACGCGGCGATCTCGATCGTCATCGGCCTGATCCGCATCACGGTGTTCGGATTGGCGGGCGTTGTTACGGCGCAAGTGCTCGCCTTCGCGCTGCTGATCGGACTGGTGGCGTTTCCCGGCGCGTTCGTCGCCCGTGCCTTCGTCACGCGGCTGCCGCTGCGCGTGCACACCGTGATCCTCGATGCGGTCGTGGTGTTCGGCGGCGTGGTGATGCTTTCCAATGCGCTCCGGCCGTGAGCGGTCGGCTTGTTCAAAATCAGCAGTTGAATTCACGTACCAAGCGTGATATTGCTACCCATATGCTAATTGCAATATATATGGTTCATGAAGACGACCGTCGATATCGCTGATCCGGTGCTGCAAGAGGCTCGCAAGGTTGCGGCCCGCGAAAGCACGACTCTGCGTGCTCTTATCGAAGAAGGCCTGCGCCGGGTTCTGGCCGAGAGAAAGCGGAAATCCCCATTTCGTTTGCGTCTGGTCACGGCCGGTGGGCGAGGGCTGCGCCCGGAGCTGCGGAACGCGACCTGGGACGAAATCCGTGAACTGTCCTATGGGCGGGACTAAAGGGTGATTGCAGTCGATACGAATATCCTCGTCTATGCCCACCGGATGGATTCGCCTTTCCATGCACCTGCGGCCCGGCGGATCACGGAGCTCGCCGAGGGAGGGCGCGCCTGGGCAATCCCGTGGCCCTGCGTGCATGAGCTGCTTTCGATCGTAACGAATCCGCGTATTTACGATCCGCCAACCGCGATCGCGGTTGCTTTGGACTATGTCGAAGGCGTGTTTCAGTCGCCCAATCTCGTACTGCTTGCCGAAACAGACCTTCATTGGAAAACGCTGCGGCCGCTGGTGGCGGCGGGTCGGATCGCCGGCGCGCGCGCTCATGACGCGCGCATCGCGGCAATCTGTATCCAACATAGGGTTAGAGAATTGTGGTCCGCCGATCGGGACTTCAGCCGGTTTCCCGACTTGACGGCCGTCAATCCGCTTATGTCGTAAGCGCCGTTCAGGCTCACGGCCACGTCACCACCGGCGGCATCGAGGAGAGAATCGACTCGACGTTCCCGCCGGTGCGCAGGCCGAAGATGGTGCCGCGGTCGTGGAGCAGGTTGAACTCGACATAGCGGCCGCGCCGCACGAGCTGCTCGGCGCGGTCGGCCTCGGTCCACGGCGTTGCGAAGTTGCGCCGCACTAGTCTCGGATAGACGTCGAGGAACGCGCGGCCGACCTCCTGGGTGAAGGCGAAGTCCGCCTCCCAGTCGCCCGAGTCGACATAGTCGTAGAAGATGCCGCCGATGCCGCGCGGCTCGTTGCGGTGTTTCAGGAAGAAGTACTCGTCGCACCAGGCCTTGAACTTGTCATAGGGCGCCACCGCCGCGTGCGCGTCGCAGGCCGTTCGCATCGCCGCGTGGAAGTCGCGGGTGTCGGGGTCGTCCTGCGTGCGGCGGCGGTCGAGCACCGGCGTGAGGTCGGCGCCGCCGCCGAACCACGCCCGGCTGGTGACGACGAAACGGGTGTTCATGTGCACCGCCGGCACATGCGGGTTGTGCGGGTGTGCGATCAGCGAGATGCCGGACGCCCAGAAGCGCGGATCGTCTGCGGCGCCAGGGATGTCCTCGCGGGATTCCGGCGCGAACTCGCCGTGCACGGTGGAGACGTGCACGCCGGCCTTCTCGAACACCCGGCCTTTCATCATCCCCATGACGCCGCCGCCCGGGTCGGCTTTAGCCGACCCGGCACTTGGATTGCCGATCTCGGGTAAACCCGAGATCGGTCCTGAGCCGGTGTGGTCGGCGCGGCTCCACGGGGTGCGGACGAAGCGCCCCGGCGTCCGATCGGCAAGCGGTGCGGTCGCCGGCAACGTGTCCTCGATCGCCTCGAACGCCGCGCAGATGTCGTCGCGCAGGGCCTCGAACCAGGCGCGCGCCCGGGCCTTGCGGGATTCGAGGGTTGCAGGGTCGGGGAGGGCGGAAGCCATGGCCGGATACTAATCTGAGTGGATCGCCTGCGTCTGCCTGATCGTCTCCCCAACGGCCATCGCCACGGCCATCGCCACGTTGATCGAGCGCAGTCCCGGCTGCATCGGAATGGTGAGCCGGACATCGGCGGCCGCGTGCACCGCCTTCGGCACACCCGCCGATTCGCGACCGAACAGCAGGATGTCATCGCGCCGGTAGCGGTGGCCGAGATACGGCACCGAACCCTGCGTGGTGAATAGCACCAATCGCAGGCGCTCGGCCCGCCGCCAAGTCTCGAACGCAACCCAGGACACATGCCGCACCAGCCGCACCCGCTCGAGGTAGTCCATCCCGGCACGGCGGAAGGCGCGGTCGGTGGTGGGAAATCCGGCCGGCTCGATCAGATGCGCCTCGATCTCCAGGCAAGCGCACAGCCGCAGAATCGCGCCGGTATTTTGCGGGATGTCGGGTTCGAACAGGGCGATGCGAATCACTGGGTGTTTTTTCCGGTTCACCACGTGGCCGGACGCAGACTTCGATCGGGGCTAAATGACCCTCGGAGATTAGGAGCAAGCGGGCTTGCGCTCGCGTCGCAAGGGTGCCAATAAAACGCCGCCGGATCGGGCCGTCCCGCCTTGCCCGGGACCGGCTGCGCCCGGTCCGCCGCCGCCTCCGGCACGGTTTCCATCCGGACGGCTTCAGCGCAGGCGGCCTTCATCGGCAGGAGCGGGAGAGGGACGTAGTGACCACGATGTCTTCGGCGGGACACACGCGCCGTGATTTTCTTTACGTCGCCACCGGCGCCGTCGCGGCCACCGGCGCCGCAGCTACACTCATTCCGCTGATCGCGCAGATGAACCCGGACGCATCGACGATCGCAGCCGGCGCGCCGATCGAGGTCGACCTTGGCCCGATTGCCGAAGGGCAGGTGATCAAGGTGTTCTGGCGGGGCAAGCCGATCTTCATCAATCACCGGACCAAGAAGCAGATCGAAGAGGCGCAGAACGTCAATCTGGCGAGCTTGCCCGATCCGCAGCCGGATTCGGCGCGCGTCAAGGAAGGGCATGCCCAGTGGCAGGTGCTGATCGGCATCTGCACGCATCTCGGTTGCATCCCCATCGCCCACCAGGGGACCTATGACGGCTACTTCTGCCCCTGCCACGGTTCGGTCTACGACACCTCAGGGCGCATCCGCAGCGGTCCGGCGCCACTGAACCTCCTGTTGCCGCCCTACGAGTTCGTTTCCGACACCCGAATCCAGATCGGCTGAACCGCCGCGGTTATTGCTTAAGGCTCTATCATAATGAGCGGACATTCCCTCTACCAGCCGCAAAGCCCCTTCATGAAATGGATGGAGCGGCGGCTGCCGATCGCCGGGCTGATCCACTCCTCCTTCGTCGTCTATCCGACGCCGCGCAATCTGAACTACTGGTGGACGTTCGGCGGCATCCTCACGTTCATGCTCGGCGTGCAGATCATTACCGGCATCGTGCTGGCGATGCACTATACGCCGCACGTCGACTACGCCTTCAATTCCGTCGAGCACATCATGCGCGACGTGAACTACGGCTGGCTGTTGCGCTACCTGCACGCCAACGGCGCTGCGATGTTCTTCCTCGCGGCCTATGTCCACATGTTCCGCGGCATGTACTACGGCTCCTACAAGGAGCCGCGCGAGGTGTTGTGGATCCTCGGCGTGATCCTGCTGCTCCTGATTATCGCGACGGGCTTCATGGGCTACGTGCTGCCGTGGGGGCAGATGAGCTTCTGGGCGGCGACCGTCATCACCAACCTGTTCTCGGCGATTCCGCTGGTCGGCGAGCCGATCGTCTCCTGGCTGTGGGGCGGCTACGCGGTCGGCAATCCAACGCTCAACCGGTTCTACTCGCTGCACTATCTGCTGCCGTTCGTGATCGCCGGTGTTGTCGTGCTGCACATCTGGGCGCTGCACGTGGCCGGGCAGAACAATCCGACCGGCGTCGAGCCGCGTCGCGACACCGACACGGTGCCGTTCACGCCCTACGCGACCATCAAGGATTCGTTCCTGATGATCGTGTTCTGCATTCTGTTCGCCTGGTTCGTCTTCTACATGCCGAATTATCTCGGACATGCGGACAACTACATTCCGGCCAATCCGGCGGTGACACCGACGCATATCGTGCCGGAATGGTACTACCTGCCGTTCTACGCGATCCTGCGCGCGATCCCGAACAAGCTGATGGGCGTCGTGGCGCTCGGCGCCTCGATCGTGATCCTGGCGTTCCTGCCGTGGCTCGATACGTCGAAGGTGCGCTCGGCGCGCTACCGGCCTCTCTACCGCCAGTTCTTCTGGGTATTCGTGGTCGTCTGCGTCGGTCTCGGCTGGCTCGGCTCGAAGCCGGCGGAAGGCGGCTATGTCATCGCCGCGCGCATCCTCACGCTCTACTACTTCGCCCATTTTTTGATCGTGCTGCCGCTGCTCGGCCTGTTCGAGAAGACCAAGCCGCTGCCCAACTCGATCACCGAATCGGTGCTGCACGGCGACGTGCCGCTCGGCGCCTCGGCGCCGCCGCCGGTGAAGACCTGAGCAGGAGACTTGGCCGTGAACCTCAAGCGCACGATCCTCGCATTCGCCGCCGCCGGTGCGCTGGCCGGTGCGCTCGCAACACCGGCGGCGCATGCCGCCGAACAGGTGACGCCGCCGCGGCAAAGCTGGTCGTTCTCCGGCCCGTTCGGGAAGTATGACCCGGCGCAACTCCAACGCGGCTTCAAGGTCTACAAGGAGGTCTGCGCCGCCTGCCATTCCATGAACCTGCTCCGGTTCCGCAATCTGGCCGAGCCCGGCGGGCCGGAATTCTCGCTGGCGCAGGCGGCCGCGGTCGCGGCCGAGTACAAGATCAAGGACGGGCCGAACGAGCAGGGCGAAATGTTCGAACGCGACGGCCGCATCGCCGACGCATTTCCGGCGCCGTTCCCGAACGACGCAGCCGCGCGGGCGGCCAACGGCGGCGTGCTGCCGCCCGACATGTCGGTGATCGCCAAGGCGCGCACCTATGAGCGCGGCTTTCCCTGGTTTGTCCTCGACATGTTCACCCAGTATCAGGAGCAGGGGCCGGACTATCTCACCGCCCTGATGCTCGGCTATCGGGAGAAGCCGGCAGACTTCACGATGCCGTCGCCGACGATGCAGTACAACATGTACTTCCCCGGCCACGCCATCGGCATGCCGCCGCCGCTCTCGAACGACCGGGTGACCTACGACGACGGCGCGCCACAGACCCTGGAGCAATATTCCAAGGACGTGTCCGCGTTCCTGATGTGGATCGCCGAGCCGCATCTCGTTGCCCGCAAGCGCCTCGGTTTTCAGGTGATGATCTTCCTGATCGTGTTCGCGGGCCTGCTCTACTTCACCAAGAAGAAGGTGTGGCACGCGGTGGACCTGGAGCCGGGCGCGGTTGAGAAGAAAGCGTAGGGCTGGCTTTGCACAGCTTCTCCTCTGTCATCCCGGACGCGCCGAAGGCGCGATCCGGGACCCACGTGTCCCAGCGCAGATGATTGATCGCTGACACCGGGAGACATGGGTCCCGGCTCTCGTGCTTCGCACTCGGCCGGGACGACAGCGGAGAGGTTGCGCTCGCGCTACTCCGCCGCCGCGACCGCCGTCGGCAAAACATAATCCCTGAACCGCTCGCGCAGCGCCATCTTCTGGATCTTGCCGGTGGCGGTGTGCGGGATTTCCTCGACGAATACGACATCGTCCGGCATCCACCACTTGGCGACCTTGCCGGCCATGAAGGCGAGAAGCTCCTCCCTGGTGGCCGTCTGCCCGCTCTTGAGCACGACGACCAGGAGCGGCCGCTCATCCCATTTCGGATGCCTCACGCCGATCACGGCAGCTTCCGCCACCTTCGGATGGCCGATCGCGAGGTTCTCGAGATCGATCGATGAGATCCACTCGCCGCCCGACTTGATCACGTCCTTGGAGCGGTCGGTGACCTGCATGTAGCCGTAACGGTCGATGGTGGCGACGTCGCCGGTGTCGAAGAAGCTGTCGGGCTCGAACACCGGGTCGTCCTCGACCTTGTAGTAGGAACGGGCCACCGCCGGCCCGCGCACCTTGAGCCGGCCGAAGGTCTTGCCGTCCCACGGCAGCACGCGGCCTGAGTCGTCGGTGATCTTCATCTCGACCCCGAACGGCGGATGCCCCTGCTTCTGTTGCAGGTCGAGCTTCGCCTTGCCGGCGAGGCCGGCATAGTCCGGCTTGATCGTGCAGAGCGAGCCGAGCGGGCTCATCTCGGTCATGCCCCAGGCATGAATCACCTCGACGCCGTAGACCTCCTGGAACACCTTGGTCATCGCGCGCGGACAAGCCGAGCCGCCAATCACCACGCGCTTGAGATAGGGCAACCTGCCGCCGGTCTTCTCCAGGTCCTGCAGCAGCATCAGCCACACCGTCGGCACCGCGGCGGTGAACGTAACCTTGTAGGTGTTCAGAAGCTCGTAGATCGACGCGCCGTCCATCTTGGCACCAGGCAGCACCAGGGTCGCGCCCACCATCGGCGCCGAGAACGCCAGCGTCCAGCCGTTGGCATGGAACATCGGCACCACCGGCAGGCACACATCGCGGCAGGACAGTGCTTTGGAATCCGGCAGCGCCGCCATCATGGCGTGCAGCACGTTGGAGCGGTGCGAGTAGAGCACGCCCTTGGGATTGCCGGTGGTTCCGGAGGTGTAGCACATGCCGGCGGCGGTGTTCTCGTCGAACTGCCGCCACGCGAAATCGCCGTCGGTCTCCGCGATCCAGTCCTCGTAGGCGACCGCATTGCGCAGCGTCGTCGCCGGCATATGCGCGGCGTCGGTGAGCACGATAGTGCGCTCGATCGACGGCAGCTTGTCGGCAAGCTTCTCCAGCAGCGGCACGAAAGTGAGATCGGTGATCACCACGCGGTCCTCGGCGTGGTTGATGATCCAGGCAATCTGGTCCGGGAACAGGCGCGGATTGACCGTGTGGTAGACCGCGCCGACGCCGAGAATTCCGTACCAGGCTTCCAGATGCCGCCAGGTGTTCCAGGCGAGCGTCGCCACGCGGTCGCCGAGGCGGACGCCGTCGCGGTCGAGCCGCTGTGCCACCTTGAGCGCCCGCGCCCGCACGTCCGGATAGGTCGTGGTGTGGATCGGCCCCTCGACCGAGCGTGAGATGATGCGCCGCTCGGGATGATAGATCGCCGCGTGGTCGATGATGCGATGGCACAACAGCGGCCAATCCTGCATCAGCCCGAGCATGGTCGTTTCCTCCGGGGCCGCTCTGGCCTCTCGTCGTAGCAAGGCCACGGAACAAATTACCGGGGTGGCGAGATCGCGCAAGGGCCGGGCAGGCCCGTCAGTTGAACCGCTTAAGCCGGAACCGCGAAATATCGTGCGCGGTGGCGCCGCTCGTCGCTAGGTCGGCGAGAATCTCACCCACCAGCGGCGCGAACTTGAACCCGTGCCCGGAACACGGCGAAGCAACGATGATCTGCGGACATGCGGGCAGCCGGTCGAGGATGAAATCGCCGTCCGGCGTCATCGTGTAGAGGCAGGTGTTCGCGGCGACCATCGGGCCGTTCGCCGCCGGCAGATGCTCGGCGAG
>WHTM01000038.1 GCA_009377755.1 Hyphomicrobiales bacterium
GATGTAGCCGCCGATTTTCAGGCACGTGTCGGTGCCGGGGATGTAATAGAACCCGGCGCCATACAGCGTACAGATCTTCACGTACTGAACTGCAGGCGCTTTCGCCGCCATCGGAAGATCTGCGGCCTGCGCCCCGGCGACGGCGACCAAACCGGCCGCGCCGCCGAGGAGTAGACTCTTCACCATCCTCATCATCAACCTCCACTTCGTTGCCACTGGAGGGTTCCGTCTCTGACGGGTGCGAAACACCCCCTGGAAGGTCCCCTGTTCCCTCGTTGCCACCCGGCGCTGCCGCAGCCGACCAAACGCGAACTGACAGAACGGTTGGGAAGCGCCGGACGAGGTACGACAAGGGATGCCACCCCTCCATCGCGAGGTCACCTTAGACCAAGGCCCCCCCCAGGCAACGAAGAACTGGGCTACTCACAGGGCCGATGCGCCTTTTTCGGAACAGGTGTTGCACAAAAGGCACTCCCTGAAGGCTGCTAAGCCGTTTCCGCTAAAGAGGCTACTTGCCAAGGCAGCCGCGGTCCGAAATTTAGGAATGCGCTCTCGCCCGCCGAATCAGTTTCCCGACGATCCAGATGCGCGACCGGTCGCCGATCACGTGCGGATGCATGGTCCGTAGGAAGGACTACGTGTGCGTCAAAACGCGTTTCTTTGCGAACGCCAGACCCTGACTTGAAGTAATGCTCAAGCCGCCACCCCAGAGGGCGAAGGGTGGCGGAGACGGAGGGATTCGAACCCTCGATACGGCTTTAGACCGTATAACGGTTTAGCAAACCGCCGCCTTCAGCCACTCGGCCACGTCTCCGTCCGTCGATGTGCGTAGAGAATATGGGATTCCAGGTCAAGGACGGCCACGCGGCGGGCGAAAGTCCGCCGTTTCACCGAGGCGCCGGCTTCGACACGCTTTGTCTCCGCGATGCCCAGGCCGCGGGCGCCGCGAAGCTCTCACGGACCGTGCGCCGACATGCTGTGGGCTCAGTGCGCCGTCAGCCACGCGCGCGCCGCGCGCTGCGCCGCCACAATGTCCTGCTCGGACATCTGGTCGGCGATCTCCCGGCGCAGCCGGATGGCGTCGCGATTGCCGCGCAGCGCGGCGATGTTGAACCATTTGTGCGCCGACACGAGATCAACCAGGACCGAACGGCCGATCGAATACATCATGCCAAGCTCGAAAAACGCTTCGGCGCCGGCCGGCGCCTCTCCCAACGATGCCGACTCGACGTCGGCGATTTCATAACGAGCCATGATGGCCTCCCTGAATCGCGCGTGTCCCCGACTTCGCGCGAGATGTCACAACCGGTTCCCGATCCGGTCGATGTAGATGATGCGTTGAAAATTTGAACGGTGGTTTAAGGTTTGCGATGAATCGATCGTCAACACGCCGCGCCGATCAATCGCGATGGCGCAAGGTCCCGTTAACGACGCAACGCCGAACGGACCGCAGCCGGCGACCTCCTCCCGAAAGGCTGCCAGGGACTTGAGCCAGCTGTCCGGAATTGATCACGCTCAAACCAAGAGAACTCGGCCGTGATCTG
Source organism: Hyphomicrobiales bacterium (assembly GCA_009377755.1). Classification (GTDB taxonomy): domain Bacteria; phylum Pseudomonadota; class Alphaproteobacteria; order Rhizobiales; family Xanthobacteraceae; genus WHTM01. The sequence goes on from WHTM01000038.1 coordinate 1,545, forward strand.
ATTTCAATTATGGAAGGGTGGCCCGGCGGCGCTTGCACTGCAAACCGCGGGGCGGAATTTCCGGTTCAAGGCTTGCCAGCCTGCCCTGCAAAAGCACCGAGGGCGTCGGCGAGAAACCGAGGTTCGAGACCGTGGCCAGATATTCCCGCCGACGGTGGGGCACACCGTTTCGGTTGCCCCTTTTTGCTCCAGGCGGAGACCTCGCTAGCGAAGCCATCCCACCTGAAACTCGAACCCCTGTCTCGCTGACGCCCTCGTCGTCGACTATGCCGACTCTCTTACACGGCCGCGCTAGCGTTCCGTTTATCGATCATGCCGAGCACGTGACGTAAACCTTCGACGACGCTCGAAGTCGATCGCGCCGAAGCGAACAAGTTACTTGCGCTTCTTCGCCGCGCCCTTCCGGGCCGCTTTCTTCGCGCCCTTCTTGGCCGCAGACTTCTTCGCCTTTGCCTTCTTCGCCATGTTGCTCTCCTAGGTCGGTTGAATGGCGGACCGCTGAAATGCAGACGCGAGAATCACGCCTGCACAACGCTTGACTAGTACCGCACAATAGAAAAAACAGCGACTCTACTTAACGAATTGTGTACGCAGCGGCGCGGGCGCCGCGCTTGATTGCTGCAGCACGACATCGGCATCACACGTCGACGCGGGCTGTGAGTTAGCCTTTCACCGCTCCGCATTCGCAATCTTGAAAATGCGAGAAGCAAGCGTGGCACAGTGATTTCTTGATCACGCATTGCAACGGCAACGCGCCGTTTGTCGGTGCGACGATGCCGCGGAGGACAGCACCGAGGAACGCGTCCCGAGCCCATGCGAGGGGTTTTCCACCGGCTAAATTTTTTTGTGAGAATTTCGCTTGCGCCGGTCTGATCGCAGCAATTTCCGCGCTCACTCGGGCGAATCGGTCCGAAGTGATTCGCTGATCGGACGACTGAGGACGGAGGACAGAGGCGGAAAAAGGGGCGACCGAGGCAGCGCCACCGTCCTCGTCCGTCGTCTGTCTTTGTCGTCTGTCATCCGACTCCGAGCTTGCTCTTGAGCAGATCGTTCACCGCCTGCGGGTTCGCTTTGCCGCCGGAGGCCTTCATCACCTGTCCGACGAACCAGCCGAGCAGCTTCGGGTTCGCCTTCGCCTCACCGACCTTGTCGGGGTTCGCGGCCACGATCTCGTCGACCACCGCCTCGATCGCGCCGAGGTCGGTGACCTGCCGCAAGCCCCGCGCCGCGACGATGTCGGCCGGGTCGCCACCCTCGTTCCAGACGATCTCGAAAACATCCTTGGCGATCTTGCCGGAGATCGTCCCCCGGGCGATCAGGTCGAGGATGGCGCCGAGCTGCATCGCGGACACCGGCGAGGCGCCGATCTCCCTCCCTTCCTTGTTGAGCCGGCCGGTGAGCTCGTTGATCACCCAGTTCGCCGCGGCCTTGCTGTCGCGCCCGTGCGCCACCCGCTCGTAGAAGGCGGCGGTTTCGCGATCGGCCGCCAGCACGTCGGCGTCGTAGGCGGACAGCCCATAGTCCCGGACGAACCGCGCCTTCTTCGCGTCAGGCAGCTCCGGCAGCGCCGCCTTCAGCCGTTCGATCTCCGCTTCATCGAGCTCCAGCGGCAACAGGTCGGGGTCGGGGAAATAGCGGTAGTCGTGCGCCTCCTCTTTGTTGCGCATCGAGCGCGTCTCGCCCTTGTCCGGATCGAACAGGCGCGTCTCCTGCTCGATCCTGCCGCCGTCCTCCAGGATCTCGATCTGCCGGCGCGCCTCCGCGTCGATCGCCTGGCCTACGAAACGGATCGAGTTGACGTTCTTGATCTCGCAGCGTGTGCCGAGCGGGTCGCCGGAACGGCGCACCGAAACGTTGACGTCGGCGCGCAGGCTGCCCTTCTCCATGTCGCCGTCGCAGGTGCCGAGGTAGCGCAGGATGGTGCGCACCTTGCTCAGGAATGCGCGCGCCTCCTCCGACGAGCGCAGATCCGGCTTCGAGACGATCTCCATCAACGCCACGCCGGAGCGGTTGAGATCGACGTAGGACAGCGTCGGGTGCTGGTCGTGCAGCGACTTGCCGGCGTCCTGCTCGAGATGCAGCCGCTCAATGCCGACCGTCACGGACGAGCCGTCGGGCAGCGCGACGTTAACCTCGCCTTCGCCGACGATCGGCTGCTTGTACTGGCTGATCTGATAGCCCTGCGGCAGATCGGGATAGAAATAATTCTTCCGGTCGAACACCGACTTGAGATTGATCCTGGCATTGAGGCCGAGGCCCGAACGCACCGCCTGGCGCACGCACTCGGCATTGATCACCGGCAGCATGCCGGGCATCGCCGCGTCGACCAGCGACACATGCGAATTCGGCGCGCCGCCGAATTCCGTCGAAGCGCCGGAGAACAGCTTGGCCTTCGACGTCACCTGGGCATGAATCTCCAGGCCGATCACGACTTCCCAGTCGCCGGTCGCGCCGGGAACGAGCTTTTTCTTGGCGGATGAGGGGACGGGGACGTTCACGGGAAGCTTGCTCGCTGGAGGCCTGCGTGGCGCCCATTGCCAATCCCCGGCCGCCACGGGGCTGCTCAGGACGGGTTGGAGCGGGCGCGCAGACGTCTTATCCTAAAGGCCGTGGGCCTGCCAGGGCCCGCAACCCATGCGGAGCGGCCAATGACCGTACATGCGCCATTGTCGATGAGCAAAGAGGCCTTCTTCGCCTGGATCGAGCAGCGCGAGGAACGCTACGAGTATGCGAGGGGCCGCGTCATCATGATGGTACGGATCACGAGAAACCACGCCCAAGCCACTGGCAATCTCGTTTCTGTTCTAAAGCAGAGGCTCTCGCCGGAGCGCTATGATGTGGCGACCGATGGGTTCGCCGTTGACATCGGCGAAAGCTTTCGTGTCCCGGACGTCGTCGTCGAGCCCGCGCAGACGGACGGCAAGGCGCTCGAAGCCAAGGCGCCGATCCTGATCGTCGAGGTCCTCTCGCCTGGGACGCTGCACGTCGACTTCGGCGACAAGCGGCAGGAGTATCTGAGCCTGCCCACACTCGACACCTATCTCATCGTCTCTCCCGACGAGCCGCGTGCGTGGATTTGGCAGCGCACAGATGGCGTGTTTCCATCCGAGCCGGAGATGATCGAGGGGTTGGACAAGCAGATCGTTCTGCCCGCGCTCGGCGCGCAAATCGCGCTCAGCGAAATTTACCGCGGGATAGTTTAGGGCGCAGCAAGCCAAGTAAGCGCCGGCAGCATGCCGGGCATCGGCGCGTCGACCGGCGACACCATGACGACGCGCTCAGACTCATCGAAGCTCATCGCCGGATTCTTGTCGGTGCTCGCCCTGCCGCGCGACGTACGCGGTGGCATGCTGGTACCGATAACGATCAGATGCTTGATCGGTCGCCGTCGGTCGCTCGCCACCACCGCTGCCGCGTAAACGCCTCCGCCACATCCCTCGATCACTTGTGCAAAGCGCGAACAGCCCGGACCATCGCGTCGCCGGATCAGATTCGATTACATCCACCTTCATGGTCTTGCCGCGTCTTGTGTCGGATTTGGCCGCATTCCGCGCCGATAATTTAGGCAGGAACCCGGTACGGGGTGGCGCATTGAATATACTGGACAGTGGAGACTGGCATGGCGGACAACAACAGGACGGGAACGCTTAGCCTGGTCCTCGGCGCCATCGTCGCCGTGGTCGTGGTTGTGTTCATCCTCGCCGGCGGCAGCAAGACGACGGTCGAGGGCGACAAGGATTTGCCACCTGTCGCCGATCCGGCGAAGCCAAGCGATACCCGCTGAGGGCGGCGGCCACGTTTCGGCGGGGCCGAACAACGACCGAGTTGCCAATCACCACCAGCGTTCGGGCACAAGCGGGCCGGCGGCATCCTCAATCACCTGCCCAAGCGCGAACAGCGTCTCCTCGTCGAACGGGCGGCCGATCAGTTGCAACCCGAGCGGCAATCCCTGAGCGTCGAGACCCGCTGGCACCGAAATGCCCGGTAGCCCGGCCATGTTCACCGTCACGGTGAACACGTCGTTGAGATACATCTCGATCGGATCGCCGGACGACTTCTCGCCGATCCCGAACGCGGCGGACGGCGTCGCGGGCGTCAGGATCGCATCGACGCCGTCGGCGTAGCAGCGCTCGAAGTCGCGCTTGATCAGAGTGCGGACCTTCTGCGCCCGCAGATAGTAGGCATCGTAGTAGCCGGCCGAGAGGACATAGGTGCCGATCATCACGCGCCGGCGCACCTCCTTGCCGAAGCCCTCCCCCCGCGTCTTCTCATACAGGTCGTTGATGTCGTTGCCGGACACCCGCAGCCCGTAGCGAACGCCGTCGTAGCGTGCGAGGTTCGACGAGGCCTCAGCCGGGGCGACGATGTAGTACGCCGGCAAGGCGTACTTGGTGTGCGGCAGCGAAATGTCGACAAGCCTCGCACCGGCGGCCTTCAGCCACTCCGCGCCCTGATGCCACAGCGCCTCGATCTCCGGCGGCATGCCGGGCATGCGGTATTCCTTCGGGATACCGATGCTCATGCCCGTCACCGAGCGTCCGATAGCGGCCTCGTAGTCCGGCACCGGCACGTCCGCCGACGTGGTGTCCTTCGGATCATGCCCTGCCATCGACGTCAGCAGGATCGCGGCATCGCGCACCGACCGAGCGAACGGCCCGGCCTGATCGAGCGATGAGGCGAAGGCGACGATGCCCCAGCGCGAGCAGCGCCCGTACGTCGGCTTGATGCCGACGGTGCCGGTAAATGCCGCCGGCTGGCGGATCGAGCCACCGGTATCCGTGCCGGCGGCGGCGAGACACAGGTTGGCGGCGACGGCGGCCGCCGCGCCGCCGGAAGAGCCGCCGGGCACCAGCGTTGTGTTGGCGCCGTGTCGGCGCCACGGCGAGATCACCGGCCCGAAATGCGAGGTCTCGTTCGACGAGCCCATGGCGAACTCGTCGTTGTTGGTCTTGCCGAGCATCACCGCGCCGTCGCGCCAGAGTTGCGCCGTCACCGTCGATTCATAGGTCGGCACGAAGTTATCGAGGATGCGGCTGCAGGCGGTGGTGCGGACGCCTTTGGTACAGAACAGGTCCTTGATCGCGACCGGAACCCCGTCAAGCGGACGGGCCTCTTCCTTGGCGAGGCGTGCGTCCGCCGCAGCCGCCATTGTTCGCGCGGCGTCCGGCGTCTCCAGCACATAGGCATTGAGGGCGCGGGCAGCCTCAATCGCCGCGAGATGCGCATCCGCCAGCTCCATCGCGGAGATGTCCTTCCTGCGCAGCGCGTCGCGCGCGGCTGCGAGCGTGAATGAGGTGAGTTCCGACATTTCCTATTCGGCCGCGGTCAGCATTTGCCCGGCATCGGGGTGTGGTGCGTCCGACACAGTCACTGGCGCCGGAGCGTCAACCATCCACAGCCGGTGCCTCGTCCAGGTCCGCGCCATGCGCGCGCGGCGCGCGAGATAGGCTTCGCGCAACGGTTCGGCCTCCTCGCACTCCTCGCACATCACGAAGTCTTCGGCCGCATGCTGGACAACGGATTGCCGGGTTGCGCGGCATCGGACTCCGGCAGGGGATCGCAGACGAACCCGCCTGCCTGCGGCGCATCCTGACCGGAAACCGGGGTCGCGCCAGCTTCCTCGGCGGCCTTGCGGGCCAGGTAGTCGAGGTAGGCCTGATACAGGAATTCCTCTTCACACATCATGCACATGGCTTCGGCCTTCTTCTCCCTCTCTCCGAAGGGGAGAGGTGGAGCAAGACATTATTCCACCACCTTCGGCACGACGAAATAGTGATCCTGCGTCGCGGGGGCATTGCGCACGATATCGTCGGCAATGCCGCCGTCGGTTACGATATCCTCGCGCTTCTTCATCGCCATCGGCGTCACCGAGGTCATCGGCTCGACACCCGCGACATCCACCTCCGAAAGCTGCTCGACAAAGGCGAGGATGGCATTGAGCTCGCCCTTGAGATGCTCGATCTCGTCGTCGGCGACCGCAATGCGCGCCAGATGCGCGATGCGGCGGACGTTCTCGGCATCAACAGACATAAAAGGGCCTCGATCGGCAAAGCTCCGGTGCAGTCGCAGACCTATAGCAGACCCGGCTTCCACGCGACAATCCATGACGTCCGAACGCCGTGATGACCCATTGCCGTGCGGTCGCCGAACGCCGATATTGGCGCAATGGACGCCCCCAATCCTTCGGCCATGCCAACCTTCGCCAGCCGCGCGCCGCTGCATATCGGCGCCGTCGGCCTCAAGGTGCGCGACCTCGGCACCATGGCCGGCTACTACCGGCACATGCTTGGGCTGACCGAGCTGGAGCGTACGACGGATCGAGTGGTGCTGGGTGCCGGGGGCGCGCCGTTTCTGCATCTGGAGCATGACGCTCACGCGAAGCCGGACGATCAGCGTGAAGCCGGGCTCTACCACACTGCCTTCCTGATGCCGACACGGGCGGATCTGGCACGCTGGATCCTGCATCTCGCCGGCAATCGCATCCCGATCAGCGGCGCTTCGGACCACACGGTCAGCGAAGCGTTCTATCTCGACGACCCGGAGGGCAATGGCGTCGAAGTCTACGCCGACCGCGATCCGAACGGCTGGGTATGGACTGGCGATCTCGTCAAGATCACCACCGATCCGCTCGACATCGACGGCATCGTGCGCGAGGTCGAGCCGCAGACCGCGACCTATGCCGGCGCTCCCGGCGGGCTGCGCATCGGCCACATCCACCTGCGCGTCGGGGACGTGCCGGCGCTGGAGCGCTTCTACCAAGACGGCGTCGGATTCAAAGTGACGCGTGGCGGCCGTAACGGCGCGTCGTTCATGTCGACCGGGCGCTATCACCACCATCTGGCCGGAAACGTGTGGCACAGCCGTGGCGCGGGGCGCCGCGACCCCAATCGCGCCGGTCTTGCATGGTTCGCGATCGAGGCGACCAATCCTGGTGAGATCGATGCGATCCGCAAGCGACTGACCGAGCAAGAGGTGGCTGTCAGACCGATCGGCGGCGACGCCGAAGCCACCGACCCCTGGGGCACGCCGGTCCGGTTCGTTCGCGCCTGACGGGCGCTCGTGCGACGAGCCAGGCCCAGGCTCTGCACACCAGAAGCGCCACATTGGCTGATTGATCCCGGCACGTGCGGCCGGCGTTGTCCACAGGTTACGGTCCTGTCATGCACGTGTCGCGCGCCGCAGGTCGTATGCGGCCGGGCCCCCTGCCCCGCTTGCCCCGCGTCACGTATCCGCCGTGGCGCGGGGATCTTTTTTTTCAGTCTTGGCAACTGCCGCCGTCAGCCGCGCCGGCGTCCATGGTCTTGCGCCATACCCGGCTGGCTGATGATGCATGGTTGCCAAAGGACAAATTTCCGCGATGCGTTACACCCGTAAGTCTTGGATTCGGGGTTGCCCGGCCACGCGGACGCTGGAGTCACGCGTGTCGCACATTTCGATTTAAGTCCGTCCGGACGGAACAAGGAGCGGCTGGTGTCGAGCAATTCATCGGACGATTTGCGCGCGAACGCGCTTGCCTACCATCGCATGCCCCGGCCGGGGAAAATCGAGGTCCAGGCCACCAAGCCACTCGGCAACCAGCATGACCTTGCACTCGCCTACACGCCGGGCGTGGCCGCCGCCTGCGAAGCGATCGCCGCCGATCCGTCGGAAGCTGCCGGCCTGACGGCACGCGCCAACCTGGTCGCCGTCATCACCAACGGCACCGCCGTGCTGGGCCTCGGCGCGATCGGTCCGCTGGCCTCGAAGCCGGTCATGGAAGGCAAGGCCGTCCTGTTCAAGAAATTCGCCGGCATCGACGTGTTCGACATCGAAATCGACGCCAATGAGATCGATCGCATCGTCGACGTCGTCGCCGCGCTGGAGCCGACGTTCGGCGGCATCAACCTGGAAGACGTCAAGGCGCCGGAATGCTTCGAAGTCGAGGCCAGACTGAAAAAGCGGATGCGGATCCCGGTCTTTCACGACGACCAGCACGGCACCGCCATCATCGTCGGAGCCGCCGTCCGCAATGCGCTCGATCTCACCGGGAAGAAGATCGAGGACGTGAAGATCGTCGCATCCGGCGCCGGGGCGGCCGCCCTTGCATGCCTCAATCTCCTGGTTTCTCTCGGCGCCCAGCGCGAAAACATCTGGGTCTGCGATATCGAAGGGCTCGTCTATGCCGGCCGCCGGTCGCTGATGGATCCCTGGAAGGCGATCTACGCGCAGGGAACCGAGAAGCGTACGCTCGCGGAGGTCATCAGCGGCGCCGACATCTTCCTCGGCCTCTCGGCCGGCGGCGTGCTCAAGCAGGACATGGTCAAGCGGATGGCTGAGCGACCGCTGATCATGGCACTCGCCAATCCAACCCCGGAAATCATGCCGGATGAGGTCCTGGCTGTGCGCCCCGACTCGATGATCTGCACCGGTCGCTCGGACTTCCCCAATCAGGTCAACAACGTCCTCTGCTTTCCCTACATTTTTCGCGGCGCGCTGGACGTCGGCGCCACGACCATCAATGAGGCGATGAAGCGCGCCGCAGTCGAGGCGATTGCCCTTCTCGCCCGCGAGGCGCCGTCCGACGTGGCCGCGAGGGCCTATGACGGATTGGCGCCGGGCTTCGGTCCCGGCTCGCTGATTCCCAACCCGTTCGATCCGCGGCTGATCCTGCGCATCGCGCCGGCGGTCGCCAGCGCCGCGATGGAGTCAGGCGTCGCCACGCGGCCGATAGCCAACTTCGATGCCTATCGGGAGCGGCTCGAACGCTTCGTGTTCCGCTCCGGCTTCATCATGAAGCCGGTATTCGCCCTGGCGAAGGCCGCACCGAAACGGATCATCTACGCTGAGGGGGAAGACGAACGCATCCTGCGCGGGACGCAGGTCGTGGTCGAGGAACGGCTCGCACGGCCGATCCTAGTCGGTCGGCCCGCGGTCATTGCCGCGCGCATCGAGCGGTTCGGACTGTCGATCACTCCCGGACGCGATTTCGACCTGGTCAACCCGGAAGACGATCCGCGCTATCGGGCCTATGTCCAGACATATGTCGAAGCCGCGGGCCGGCACGGCGTTACGCCCGACGCGGCGCGCACGATCGTACGCACCAACGCCACCGTGATCGCCGCCCTGGCCGTCCGGCGTGGTGAGGCGGAGGCGATGATCTGCGGCGTCGAAGGCCGCTACATAGAGCATCTCAAGACCATCCGCGACATCATCGGACTTGCCCCCGGCGTCAGCGACTTCGCCGCGCTATCTCTCGTCATTGCGTCCAAGGGCATCTACTTCATCACCGACACTCAGGTACGTCCCGACCCTTCCGCGGAGGAGATCGCCGAAACCGCGGTGCTGGCGGCCGCGCATGTGCGCCGCTTCGGGATCGAGCCAAAGATCGCGCTCCTCTCGCACTCCGACTTCGGCAGCTACGACAGCGCCTCCGCCCTGAAGATGCGGCGCGCCGTTGCAATCCTGGCCGCCGACCATCCCGCGCTCGAAGCCGACGGCGAAATGCGCGGCGATTCCGCGCTCAGCCCGGCGATCCGCGAGCACGTTTTCCCGCATTCGCGCCTCAAGGGCGAAGCCAACGTGCTGATCATGCCCAATCTCGACGCGGCGAACATCGCCTATCAGTTGATCAAGGGCATCGCCGACGCGCTGCCGGTCGGCCCGATCCTGATCGGCGCCGCGTGCCCGGCGCATATCCTCAACGCTTCGGTGACCGCCCGCGGCATCGTCAACATGACGGCCGTCGCCGTGGTCGAGGCGCAGGCGGCGGCGGGCAAATAGGTTGGATGCGGTTCCAGGCCGTCGGCCGAACAGGTTCTCAAAATGCCTGCGGGCACCCCGCATTGTCGCGAAGTGCCCGCAAATGCAATTGAAGACTTGCCGTTACCGCGGCCGTCTGGGCGACCGCTTACGGCACCAGACTATCAAGCTTGTTCAAGGCCTTGAGCAACTGGATCCGCGGCTTCACCACCCCGTTGCGGGTCAAGTTCACCCCCTCCTTGAGGGAGCGTAGAATCTGATTGACCCTCGCGGTCGGGTGAGCTTCCTTCAGGAGCGCAATCGCCCCGGCCACATGCGGCGCAGCCATCGACGTCCCACTCTTGAGCCCGAATCCTCCGCCCAGCACCGCCGAATTGATCGAACGGCCGGGCGCCATCACGTCCACCAGCGCGTGATGGTTGGAGAAGTTGGAAATGGCGTCGTTCTTATTGGTGCTACCGACCGCGATGGCCTTGTCGATGCAGCCAGGCGCGGAAATGCCGGAGTTGGAAAAGCCGTTACCGCTCGAGATCACGGTGGCGATTCGATTCCGGTACAGCTTGTCGATGATTTCGGCTGTTGCGGGCAGCAGGTTGTCGCAGGCGGTATTGAACACTTCCTCGGTGCCGACGCTCATGTTGATGGAATCGATCGCGAATTGATTTCGCAACTGGAAGACGCGTTCCAAGCCACCGTTGATGTCGGTCCAGAAAGCGGTCGTGCCGCCGGAATCGACGAGCGAGAACACCTTGCCGGAGATGAGCTTGGCGTCGCGGGCGACGCCCTTCAACGCCCCGGTCTTGCCGATGGCGATGCCCGAGACGTGGGTGCCGTGGTCGCAGGTCGAATGTCCGGTGCAATTCCGGCCCGATGCCTTTGTGTTCGACGACGCTGCTTCGCCGGGGCAGGTAGACGTCGTCGTGGCGCTCGTGGTGGAGCGGCAAAAACCGGCAACGACTTTGCCCTGGAACATCGGGTGGGAGTACTCGGCGCCGGTGTCGAGGACCGCGACGTGCCGGCCCTGTCCGGTGAAACCCTGCTGCCAGAGCCTCTTGGCCCTGATCAGCGGCACGCTGTCACCCAGATGCAGCTTGACCGGAACGTCTTCCTGGATCGATATCACCTGGCCGTCGTTGAGCAGACGCTGAAGCTGCGCCGGCGTCACGAACGCCGACATGTAGGGAACGGTTTCGAACTTCGTGACCCGGCCGGCCGGGATCAGGCTGCGGTGCGCAACACCGTCCTGGACGCCGACCAGCCTTTGGACCTGTGCCGCCTGCTGCGAGGCCGACAGCTCGTCCTCGTCACGCAGGGTGACGGCGAGGCCGACGATCACCCGCACGCGGCCGCGGTCGCGCGCCTTTTGCAGCAACGTCGCAGCCGGTTGTTGACCGGCCTGGGTTGTAAGCTCCCGTGTGTAGACCACGATTCCAAGACCGTCGGCGCCGGATGACGCCTGCGCCAGAGCAGACTGAGACGTCACGACGAGAGCGATGGCCGCCGCAGCGGCCATCAATGTTGCGGTCCGAGACAATGTGAATACCCCCCGATGATCGGCGACAACACGGAATGAACTGCTATCGCCAGCCCCAGCCAAGTCCAACGGCCTACGCTCAAACGGCCACGTCAAATCCGTCTGAGGCTGAAGGTTGCCATGGGCCCAGGAACATAAACCAGCCACTTTCCATGACGTGCCGAGACTAAACTTTCAAGACCAAGCGCACAAGCACCTATTGGTATTCACAATCCTGAGACATCATCGAGCAGCGGTGCCGGCTCGCGCGACGCCTTGAAGGACAAGCCGTTCAAGGCCATGTGAGATCGACAACACGGTTGGTGTCCCGGACGTGGTGCAACGCGCAGCGGTGATCCGCTGATCCGGGACCGTTCCAAAGCCGGCGTTCGTTACGATCCCGGGCGCAGCGCACCGTTTCACGCTGCGCCCGGGAAACGATCTGCGATCGAGGAGTACTCTCATGAGCTTCTTTCCCGGCAAGGATCCCACGCCCGGCAACGCCTACCAGTGCGAGGCGATCAAGGACATCATCGTCCCGCGCACCATCGACATCGACGGGCTGGCGATCCATCGCGCCCTGCCCTCGGCGCAGACGCGGCTGATCGGGCCGTTCATCTTCTTCGACCACTTCGGTCCCGCGACGTTCCGCTCCGACCAGGGTATCGACGTGCGGCCGCATCCGCATATCGGGCTCGCCACAGTGACCTATCTGTTCGACGGCGAGATCATTCATCGCGACAGCCTCGGGGTGCGCGCCGCGATCCGTCCAGGCGAAGTGAACTGGATGACCGCCGGTCGCGGTATCGTGCATTCGGAACGCACCGCCGCCGAGCAGCGCATCGACGGTGCGCCGATTCACGGGCTGCAGTGTTGGGTGGCCCTGCCTTCCGCGAAGGAGGAAATGGACGCCGCCTTCGAGCACTACGATGTGGCGCAGTTTCCCGAAGTGTCGGACGACGGAATTTGCAGCCGCATCGTCATTGGCACACTGTTTGGCGCCACCTCGCCGGTGAAGACAACGAGCGAGACGCTGTTCGCGGACGTCACGCTCGCCAAGGGCGCGAGCATGCCGTTCGATGCCGACACCGAGGAACGCGGCATCTTTGTCGTTTCCGGGGAGATCGACATCCAGGGCGACACATTCGGTCCCGAGCGGCTGCTGGTGTTCCGCCCGAGCGACAGGCTCACCGTGCGCGCGCTTACGGATGCGCACCTGATGGTGCTGGGCGGCGCGCCTATGGACGGGCCGCGGCATATCTGGTGGAACTTCGTCTCCTCGCGCAAGGAGCGCATCGAACAGGCCAAGGCCGAGTGGAAATCCGGCCGCTTCGACATCGTGCCGGGTGACACCGAGGAGTTCATCCCGCTGCCGGACTGAAGGCTTCGCAACGCTGCCGTCGGCCTGCGGCGGCCGCCTTCGTGCCTGGAACGGCGGCCTGCGCGCTGCTACGATGTCCATGCAACGGCGTTGCGTATCGAGGTACGTGCGTATCGAGGTAGGGGCGTCATGGGACATGTGGGTGGGTTTGCCGCGGTGCTGGGGCTGTACCTGGCGGCCGCGCTGGCGCCGGCCGGCGCCCAGACCGCCGAAACACCGCGGCCACGATCGCAGTCCGCATCGTCCAACATCAGCGTCAAGGTGGGCACCCTCGAGGTTCGCGATCTGAACTTCAATACTCCCGGACGCGGCAGTTGGTCGATCGGCCGCATCGGGTTTACCGGCTTTGTCCGCGACGGTGCCCGGGTGCGCGCCGATCGCATCGTCATCGACAGGGTCGTGATGACGTTGGGATCGCGGACGACGGAGATTCCCTCGGTCGTGATTTCCGGCGCCGATCTTCCGGAGCCGCTGTTCCGCATGCTGACCGCGGCCGAGTCGACAAGCGACCTTGCCGGAATGCTGACGTCGGCCACCATCGACGAGATCGCCATCGACCGCATCGTCCAGCGCGACCCGTCCGTCCAGCTTGAGGTGGTCTACACGGGCTTCGTCATGAGCGGCATCAAGGGCGGCCATGTCGGATCGGCGCGCGTGGCGAGCACGCTCGTCACGGCCGCTGGCGCGCCCGGCGTCAAGAAGCAGATGAACGTGCGCACGGGTGAGGTGCGCTACCAGCAGTTCGACCTCGCCGAGATGATGCGCATGCTCACCGGTGGCAGCAGCGGCGGCGCCAAGCGCATACTGCAGCGCGCCGTCGTCGACGGGGTCGAGGTGACGACCGATCAGGCCACATTGCGCATCAATCGTGCAGAGGTTGCCGACATCGACGGACGTGCACCGGCGCAGGCGCTTCCGGCCGAGTTGAACATGGACGGCGGCACCGGCAGCGGCAGCTTGAACCCGGAGCAGCAGAAGCAGGCGGCCGCCTATGCGAGCGACATTCTGCGCTTCGCGCGTATCGGCCGTTATCACATCGAAGGCATCAGCGTCTCGCTACCGGGCCGGGGTGGCTTCTCGATCGGCGCCATCACCGTCGGCGGTCTCAGCAAGCGCGGCATCGAGCGCATCGAGATCACGGGGTTCGATGTTCGCATGCCCGGCGCGCCGCTCCGGTTCGACCGTTTCGAGCTGCAAGGGATCAACTACGGCGCGCTCGTCGATGCGCTCCTGAGCGCGGCCGGTTCCGGCGGAAAACCGGACTTCTCGCCCGCGCAGGTCGCGCAGCTGATGCCGCGGCTGTCGGTCATGCGGCTGTCGCGGCTCGACGTCGAGACGCCGCAAGGCCTGGTCGCGCTGGCCGACCTGAGCTTCGAGCTGGCAGAGCGCGGCGAAGCCACCAGTACCAGTTCCGCGCTCAGCGGCCTGACGATCGATCTCCGCCGCCTGGACGCCAACGACGGTCGCGACAAGTTGATCGCGCTCGGCTATGGCCCGCTCATCGCCGATGCGCAGGCCCGCGTGAGCTGGCTGCCCAAGCATAGGGCGCTGGTCGTCGAAACGGTCGGACTGTCGCTCGACCGGGTCGGCCGGCTCGACGTCGCGGCACGGCTGGAGAATGTCGACATCGAAAAGGCGTTCGCCGATCCCATGGCCGCCGCGGATGTGATGAGCGAGGCCTGGCTCGGCCCGATCCAGATACGGCTGGCCAACCTTGGTCTTGCCGAGCGATTCTACGCCGACACGGCAAGAAGCGCCGGACTGCCCCAGGACGCGGTGCGCGCGGGACTTGCCGCCGAGATGCGCTCCCAGGCCGTCAACAGTTTCGGGCCGCTGCTGGCCGGCCGTTCTGCCGACGCGATCGCCGAGTTTCTGCAATCGCCCGGCACGATCACGGCGCGCATCGCACCCGCGGCCGGGCAGCGTCCGCTCACCGTGGCGGAGATCCAGAGCCTTGCTCCGCCGGAACTGATGCAGCGGCTGGCGATCACCTTGGAAACGGAACCGAAGTAGCGCCGGCGAAATGCTTCAGCACAAGAGCGCCATCCGAAAAGCGCTGCAGGGCACGGCGATCGCGCTCATCACCTGGCTCGTGCTCTACCTGACCAAGGAGCACCTCGGCCGCACCGCGGCCCTGGTCCTGGCGGTGGTGATCTTTCTTTTCTTTGCGCTCGTGCTCTGGGCGCGCATGCGGCCGCGCGCAAGGAACGGCGCTAATCCACCTTCAAATTGAGCGTCGTGATCAAGTCCGCCCATCGCGTCAGGTCGCGCTCGACGATCGCCGCATACTCGACCGGCGTGCTGGACATAGCCTCGGCGCCATCGGCTGAAATGCGCTTCTTGACCTCCTCGTCCGCGAGGGCCGCCCACATCGCCTGATTGATCTTGTCGACAATCGCCTTCGGCGTGCCGGCCGGCGCCAGCAGGCCGTAGTTGAGCACGACGTCGAAGCCCGGCAGCCCCGACTCCGAGGCCGTCGGCACGTCGGGCAGGAGCATTGAGCGCTGCGGGCTTGTCACCGCCAGCGGCCGCAACTGGCCGGATGTGATGGCGCCGAATGCTGGCGGGATCACGGTGAAGGTCACCTGGGTGTGACCGCCGATCAGATCGGTCAGCGTCTGCGCAGTTCCTTTGTAGGGGATAAGATTCATCTTCACGCCCGCCGCCTGCATGAACATCTCGGCGCACATATGCGAGCCGGTTCCTTTGGACGACGAGCCGAGGTTGAGTGTCCCTGGACTCACTTTGGCAAGACCGATCAGTTCACCGACGTTCTTGGCCTGAACCGACGGGTGTACGAGGAGCGCGAGCGGCATGGTGGCGATCAGGCCGATCGGCGTGAAGTCCTTGAGCGTGTCGAAGCCGGCGTTACGATAGAGCGTCGGATTGATGCCGACGCTGCCGGTATGGCCGAGCAGCAGCGTGTAGCCATCGGGAGCCGCCTTCGCGGCGGAACGCGTACCCACGATGCCGCCGGCGCCGCCGCGATTGTCGACCACCACGGTCTGGCCAAGCCTGGCGCTAAGCCGGTCGGCCATAATGCGCGCCATCGCATCATTGCCGCCGCCAGGCGGGAACGGGACGACCAGGGTGATCCTGCCGTTCGGATAGTCCAGCGCCTGACCGGCGTTGCCGATGCCGAGCACGGTCAGCAACGCAAGCGCAATCGCGACGGCTCTTTGCTTGATCTCCATGGCGTTCCCCCTGCATACAGTGGCGCGGTCCAGCGGCCGCGGCATCATGGGATTGTACATCAGCGACGCGCCGCGTCGACCGGGATACCGGCCCGCTCAGGCGGCCCACAGCCGGCGGCTTGCAAGCCGTCCGCCTTCGACCAGGGCGGCGAGCTTCGCCCAGGCGACGTCGGGGTGGACCTCGTCCCCGGCGCCCGACGTGCCGAACCCGCAATCCGTGCCGCCAACGACGCGTTCGCGCCCGACCACGCCGGCGAAACGCATGATGCGCTGCGCCACGAGGTCAGGGTGCTCGACCAGATGGACGCAGTGCGACACGACGCCGGGGATGAGCAGCTTGCCGTCCGGCAGCGTCACGTCCTCCCAGACCTGCCACTCATGCTCGTGCCGCGGGTTCGCCGCCTCGATCAGATAGGCGCCGGCACGAACCTGCAACATGAGGTCGACGAAGTGCTTCAATTCGAAATCGTAAACGCGCGGCGCGACATTGACGCTGTAGCAGGTGTGGAACCGCACCCGGTTTTCCGGGATGCCCCGGAGCGCGTGATTGACCGCCTCGACCCGCAGCGCGATGAACTTGCGGCAGTCCTCGATCGAAGCGTCCGGCGTGCGATTGTAGTGCGTCGCCATGCGCGGATCGTCGATCTGCAGCAGCAAGCCTGCGTCGACGATCGCCTTGTATTCCACGTGCATGGCATCGGCGAGCGCTGCCAGATACTCCTCGTCGGAGGCGTAGTACCGGTTCTCGTAGTAGAGTTCGAGGTTCGACGGCGAGATCGCGGTGATGAAGGCGTCTTCCACATCGGTGCCGCCGAGCGCGCGCTTGAGATTGGCGATGTCGGCGGCGACCTCGGCCTGCCCGACGTAGCGGATCGGCCCGGTGCAGACCAGCGCACGCGGCCGGACCGTTCGCTTCGGCACAATCGCTCCCGAGCGCGCCGCGAGCATGACGCGGTGGTCCTCATAGGCGGCGGCAAACGCGATGGAATCGCGCGTCGCCCCGCGGAAGCGGACCGGGCTGTCGATCTCCTCCAGCCCCGCGAGCCGTTCCGGCGCATAAGCCATCCAGGTGACCTTGCTGTGCTCGCCGTCGCCGACAATGTCGATCCCGGTCTCGGCCTGCTGGCACACGATCTCGGAGATCGCGCGGCGCACGCGGCCGGAGACTGCGGCAGGGTCGTTGACCTCGCCAAGCTCCTTGGCATTGAGCAGCGCCACCAGATCGGTCGGCCGCGGCAGGCTGCCGGTGTGGGTGGTGAGGATGCGGTCGCGGCTGGATTTCATGGCGGACGGAACCGTAGGGCGGGACGCTCATGGCTGTCATCCCGGCCGAGCGCCAAAGCAGGCAAGTTTACGCAGCCTGCGTACACTTGGCTGCGTGCGCAAGAGCCGGGACCTATGTCTCTCTGTGTGGGCGCAGGGGTACATGGATCCCGAAGCGCACCTTCGGCGCGTCCGGGATGGCAGCCGAGAGCGTCACTTCTGCAGTGGGTTGAGCCTGATATGCAACTCCCTGAGCTGCTTCGCCGTCACCTCCGACGGGGCGCCCATCAACAGGTCCTCGGCGCGCTGGTTCATCGGGAAGAGCGTCACCTCGCGCAGGTTTTCCTCCCCGCACAGCAGCATGACGATGCGGTCGATGCCGGGCGCGATGCCGCCGTGCGGCGGCGCGCCGTATTGCAGCGCGCGCAGCATGCCGCCGAACTTCGCCTCCAGCACGCTCTCGTCGTAGCCGGCGATGGCGAACGCCTTGCGCATCACTTCCGGGCGATGATTGCGGATCGCACCGGACGAAAGCTCCACGCCGTTGCAGACGATGTCGTACTGGAGCGCCTTGATATCTAGAATCTTATCGTGATCCGTAGGGTCAAGAGCAAGAAACTCCTCTGGGCTCATATTCGGCATCGAAAAGGGATTGTGAGAAAATTCAATCTTCTTCTCTTCAGGATCCCAACCGTACATGGGAAAATCGACAATCCAACAGAGCTCAAAGCGTTCCTTGTCAATAAGACCCAGCTCGTTGCCAATCTTGGTTCGAGCGAAGCCTGCTAAGTGGACAAACGTCTCCGTCCTTCCGCCTGCGAAAAACACCGCGTCGCCGACACCGAGCCTTAGTTGAGCGCGAATCCGTTCCGTACGCTCCGCACCGAGATTTCTCGCTATTGGACCTGCGCCACTTTCTTCACCTTCTCGCCAAAAGATGTAGCCAAGGCCAGGTAGCCCTTCGCCTTTTGCCCACTCGTTCATGCGATCGCAAAACGCTCTATTCCCGCCTTTCGGTGCAGGTATTGCCCAAACTTCAACTTTCGGGTCAGACGCGATTTGATTTGCAAAGACTTTGAAATCTGACCCACGAAAAACGTCAGTAACATTCTGCATCACAATTGGATTGCGGAGGTCCGGTTTATCCGTGCCATAACGCGTTACTGAATCGCCGTACGGAATCCGCGGGAACTTCGGCGTCACCGGCTTGCCGTCACCGAATTCCTCGAACACGCCGCGCAGCACCGGCTCGACCGCCTCGAACACGTCGTCCTGGGTGACGAAGCTCATCTCGATGTCGAGCTGGTAGAACTCGCCGGGCGAACGGTCGGCGCGCGCGTCCTCGTCGCGGAAGCACGGCGCGATCTGGAAGTAGCGGTCGAAGCCCGCGATCATGATGAGCTGCTTGAACTGCTGCGGCGCCTGCGGCAGCGCGTAGAACTTGCCCGGGTGCAGCCGCGACGGCACCAGGAAATCGCGCGCGCCCTCCGGCGAGGAGGCGGTCAGGATCGGCGTCTGGAATTCGAAGAAGCCGCCCTCTTTCATGCGCCGGCGGATCGAGTCGATGATCTGCCCGCGCTTCATGATGTTGGCGTGCAGCCGCTCGCGCCGCAGATCGAGGAAGCGATACCTCAGCCGCATCTCCTCGGGGTATTCCTGCTCGCCGAATACCGGCATCGGCAGTTCGGCGGCCGGACCCAGCACCTCGATCTCGGCGATATAAATCTCGACCTGGCCGGTCGGCAGGTCGGGATTCTCGGTGCCGCCCGGACGACGGCGCACCTTGCCGTCGATGCGCACCACCCATTCCGCACGCAGGGTCTCGGCAGTCCGGAACGCCGGGCTGTCGGGGTCCGCCACCACCTGCGTCAACCCGTAATGGTCGCGCAGATCGATAAACAGCACGCCGCCATGGTCGCGGATGCGGTGGCACCAGCCGGCGAGCCGGACGGTCTCGCCGATGTGGCTGTCGCGGAGCTCGCCGCAGGTCTGGGTGCGGTAGCGGTGCATGAACGGACCGGACGGATGAAAGACGGGCACGCCGCCACGAAGGGCCGGAAAAGCACATGCAGGGCCGATTTTGTCAAGGCGAGGCCCGGTCGATTGATTTCGGCGCGGATTTTGTCCCACAGTGCAGCATTGGGCACCGGGGAATACGCTTCAATGCGCACGCTCGTGACCATCGCCGCCCTGCTGGCGTCCGCCGCGCAAGCCCTGGCGGCAACGCTCGACCGTGTCCGCGAGCGCGGCGCGTTCACCATCGCCTACCGTGTCGATGCCAAGCCCTATTCGTACCTGAACGAGCGTGGGGAACCCGCAGGCTATATCGTCGACCTGTGCCGCGAGGTGGCCCTCGCCGTGCGCCAGAGTGTCGGCTCCGAGGTCAGGATTTCCTATGTCGCGGTAACCGCCGGCGATCGCTTCGACGCGGTGCGCGACGGGAGCGCCGACATCCTGTGCGATCCCTCGACGGTGACGCTTGCGCGGCGTGAGCTGGTCGACTTCTCCATACCGACCTACCTGGACGGCGCCGGCGTCATCTCGCGGGATGCCAAGCCGATCGAGCGGTTCGAGGATCTGCAAGGCAAGCGCGTGGGGGTACTCGCCGGAACGACCACCGAGCAGGTGCTGCACTCCTCGCTCGCCGACCTGAAGGTCGGCGCCACGGTCACCACCGTCCGCGATCATCGTGAAGGTATCAACCTGTTGGCCGCAGACCAGATCGACGCCTATTTCGGCGATCGGGCCATCCTCACGGCTTTCCTGACCCAGCAGACGCTGCCCGGCTTCCGCATCGCTCGGCATTACTTCAGCCTGGAGACCTACGCCCTTGCGCTGCCGCGCAATGACAGCGCATTCCGACTGCTGGTGGACGGCACACTCGCACGGCTGTATCGCAGCGGCGGGATTCGTGCGCTCCTGACCAAGACATTCGGCCGTTCGAAGCCGGACGAGGTGCTGGATACGCTGTTCGTGATCCATTCGCTGCCGGAGAAATAATTGCGCTCCAGCTCGTCGCTTCAATCCGCTCGCCGAGCGGGGAAAGTTCCATGAAGAAAGCCAAGCCTGCCCGCAAGGTCGCCGCTTCCTCGGCCTCCATGACCACGGCTGATGCCACGATCGCCACGCTGCTCGCCCACGGCATCGATACGATCTATGCGCTGCCGGGCGTCCACAATGACCATTTCTTCGACGCGCTGGCTCGCGCCGGCGAGCGCATCCGCACCGTGCACGCGCGCCACGAACAGGGCGCGGCCTATATGGCTCTGGGGGCGGCGCTCACCACCAACCGGCCGCAGCCCTACCTCGTTGTTCCGGGGCCCGGGCTGCTCAATACCGGTGCCGCGCTGCTGACCGCCTATGGGATGAATGCGCCTGTGCTGGCGCTGATTGGGCAGATACCGGACGCCGATATCGGCCGTTTCCTCGGCCATCTGCATGAGATCCGCGACCAGGCCGGTATCATCGCCCGCCTGGTGGACTGGTCGGCACGCATCAAGGCACCGCACGAGGCGCCGCGGCTGGTGTCCGAGGCGCTGCGCGCGATGCACATCGGACGACCCGGACCCGCGGCGCTGGAATGCGCCATCGACGTTTGGGGACGCAGATCCGCCGTCGCTCTGCAAAGCCCCCTTCCCGTCCCCGGCGTGCCCATCGACGAGGACGCCGTCACCGACGCCGCCAAGCGCCTCGGCGCGGCCAAGCGCCCGCTGATCGTGGTTGGCGGTGGTGCGCAGGGCGCAGCGCATGAGCTCCGAATGCTATCGCAGATGCTGCAGGCGCCGGTCATGGCCTACCGGCGCGGCCGCGGCGTGATCGACGGACGCGATCCGTTCAGCGTCACGCTGCCGCTCGGCTACGACCTGTGGCGCGAGGCCGATGTCGTCGTCGGCATCGGCACGCACCTGCTCTATCCGCTGACCATGTGGGGCTTCGACGACGACCTTGCGGTCATCCGCATCGATGCCGATCCGGAGGAGCCTGCGCGGATCCGCAAGCCTGCCGTGGCGCTGATCGGCGATGCCAGGCCGATCGTGCAGCGGTTGTTGGCGGTGCTGCCGAAGCACAACGGCAAGCGGACGCCGCGCAAAAGCGAGATGCAGGAGCGTCAGGCGAGGCTCCGCCAGCGGCTGCAAAAGCTCGCGCCGCAGTTGGCGTTCCTCGACGCGATCCGGGCGGAACTGCCGGAAGACGGCATCTTCGTCGACGAGGTGACGCAGCTTGGCTTTGCCGCGCGTTTGACGTATCCCGCCTACAAGCCGCGGACGTTCCTCTCCCCCGGCTATCAGGACAATCTCGGCTGGGGGTTTGCCACCGCGCTGGGGGCCCAAGATGCCCGGCCGGATGTCCCGGTGCTGGCGATCTCCGGCGACGGCGGCTTTCTGTACACGGCCAACGAGCTTGCCACCGCCGTCCGCCATCGCATCCCGCTGGTGACGGTGGTATTCGCGGACGGCGCTTTCGGCAACGTGCGCCGCATCCAGCAGGAGCGGTTCGGCAACCGGCTGATCGCCAGCGATCTGGCCAACCCGGATTTCGTCCGCTTCGCCGAGAGCTTCGGCGCCGCGGCGGAACGCGCCCGCGACGCCAAGGCGCTGCGGGCGGCGCTCCGGCGCGCGTTCGCGCGCCGCGACGGGCCGACCCTGATCGAGGTCCCGGTCGGGCCGATGCCGAGCCCGTGGGAATTCATCCACATGCCGCCGTCACGGGGCGCCGCAGCGGTGCGTTGACGAGACCGCGGTGGACCTGCCTAATACCGGCTCGCATGGATATCATCACCACGACCGCCGATCTGAATCAGGCTTGCGAACGCCTCGCACGGCACCCGTTCGTGACCGTCGATACCGAGTTCCTGCGCGAGACGACCTACTACCCGCTCCTGTGCGTCGCACAGATGGCAAGCACCGAGGAAGCGGTCGTCCTCGATACGCTCGCTCCCAACCTCGATCTGGCGCCGTTCTTCGCCCTGATGAGCAGCCAGAAGATTCTGAAGGTCTTCCACGCCGCCCGGCAGGACATCGAAATCTGCTGGCACATGGCCGGCGCGATCCCGCATCCGATCTTCGACACCCAGGTGGCTGCTATGGTGCTCGGCCACGGCGATTCGATCTCCTACGACCAGCTCGTGCAGCGGATTACCGGCGACGTGCTCGACAAGTCGCACCGCTACACCGACTGGAGCCGGCGCCCGCTCACCAAGGTGCAAATCGACTATGCCGAATCCGACGTGACGCACCTGCGCGACGTGTATCTGGCGCTGTCGGCCGATCTCGAGAAACGCGGACGAATCGACTGGGTGTTCGAGGAAATGCGGGTGCTTACCTCACCGGACACCTACCGGTTCGAGCCCGAACACGCCTGGGAACGGCTGCGCACACGCGTGCGCAAGCCGAAGGATCTGGCGGTGCTGATGGAGGTGGCGGCCTGGCGCGAGCGCGAGGCGCAGACCCGCGACGTGCCCCGCGGGCGCGTCCTGCGGGACGAGGTGATTGCCGACATCGCCGTGCAGGCGCCGACCACGATCGATCGGCTCGGGTCGCTGCGCTCCCTGCCCAAGGGCTTCGAGCGCTCGCGCTGGGGCGACGCCATTGTCGAAGCGGTCAAGCGCGGCCTCGCCCGCGATCCGAAGACGCTGCCGCGGCTCGAACGGGCCCGGCCAGCGGCCAACGGCGGCGCCACGATCGAATTGTTGAAGGTGCTGCTGCGCATGACCTCGGAACGGCACGGTGTCGCCGCCAAGGTGATCGCCACAACCGATGACCTCGATCGCATCGTAGCCGACGATGATGCCGACGTCGCCGCCCTCAAGGGCTGGCGCCGGGAACTGTTCGGCAAGAAAGCGCTCGCCCTCAAGCACGGTCGGCTGGCGCTGGCGGTGGACAAAGGGCGCGTGGTAGCCGTGGAGCGGAGCTGATCGTTGGGCGACGCATTGATAAAGTAGCTTCTGGAAGCTACCTTTCGGCATGCACGCCGTCGGTCTCAAGACGCTCAAGAACAAGCTCAGCGAATACGTTCGCCTCGCCGCAAACGGCGAAACCGTCCTAGTCACCGACCGTGACCGGGTCGTGACTGAACTCGTACCGCCGCGCGCGGAGCGAAGCCCTTTGCTTTCCGACGTCATGCTGGCTGACGCGGTACGGAAGGGATGGATCACGCCCGCCGTTCCGACCAGCGACGAACCGCCTCCGCGTCATCCTGTCATGCCGTTCGACGAACTGATGCGAGACCTGAAACGGGACCGCGAGGACCGGTGATCTACCTGGATAGCTCGGTCGCGTTGGCGCACATTCTGGCTGAGACACGCGCCCCGCCTGCCTCCCTCTGGCAGGAGGCGCTCACTTCAGCCGCCTACTTGAATATGAGATGTGGAACCGCGTCCACGCGGTCCTGGAGCGGGCTCTGGAGCCGTTTCCGATGCAAGTTCGAACGCTCGACGCGCTTCACCTGGCGTCCATCGAGTTTCTCAGGAAAAGCCGGCAGGATGTGCAACTGGCAACGTACGACACCTGTCTTGCTGCGGCAGCCCGTGCGCTCGGCATTCCGCTGGCCGCGCTGTAGCCAAACGCCGCCGATCAATCCGTCACGAACACCGGCTCGCGCCCGACGATCCGTGCCAGTTGCCGCAGCCGGTTGAACAGCCGGTCGCTGGCGAGCGCGGCATACTTTCCCTTGAGCCGCAACGCCAGCTTGCCGCGAACCACGCGCATCGGCGTGTTCGGCAGCACGTCCGGCATCGAGGCGGAGACCAGGTAGGCCACCCGCATCGATGCGCCGAGCACACGCGCCCGGTCGAGCGTCCGCGTCGAAGCGAGCTCGCGCAGCCGCGGTGGCAACTCATCCTCGACCAGGCCCATGTAGCGGAAATAGACGGCGAGCGCGAGAAACGTGCGCCCCGGATGATCGACGCCGATGAAGTTGCCATGGGCGATGATGTCGGACGACTGCTCGCCGCGGTAGTCGGGATGCGCCCGCCAGCTGATGTCGGCCAACAGGCAGGCGGCGTGACGCAGCCGCTTCTCCTCCGCTGTCTCCTCGATGCCGGACGACGCCATGAAACGATCGCTCCAGCCGACCAGCTCCTCGCCATGGCGGGGCGAACGCGAGCGGAGCAGGTTGAGGTCGCCCGCAGCGGCGAGCAGCGCATCCTGCCGGCGCTCCTTGGCGTCGAGCGATGCGTAGAGCAGGCCCTCGCGCACACCCAGCGCTGAGATGACGACATTCTTCGGCTTGCCGATACGGAGCACGTGCTCGAGTACCAGCGCCGCATAGGCCAGCAATGGGCGGCGTTGCTCGGCAACGACTTCGATCTGCGACAAGGTCTCCGCATTCACGCGCCGGACCAGCCGAGCAAACTCCAGCGCCTCGCGCGCCAAGATCACATAGCCGTGCATCACGTGCAGCGGATATCCGGTCTGCCAGATGTGCAGACGCGCGAGCGCCCGCCATGTGCCCCCGACCGCGTAGAAGCTGCGGCCGCGCAACGACCTAAGCAAAGGCACGTGGCTCAGCGCATCGGTGACGATCGCGTCGGCCCGCTTGATCGAGCGATGCGACGTATCCTGCAAGGCGAGGCCGCCGAGCGCCAGCGTCGCGCCGCGACTGACGTGCGTCCCGCGGACCGAGACCAGTTCAATCGAGCCGCCGCCGAGATCGCCGACCATGCCGTCGGGGCGGTGGATACCCGATATCACGCCATAGGCCGAAAGCCGCGCTTCCCGCTGTCCGGACAAGACATCGATGCGGGTGCGGCAGATCCGCTCCGCATCGGCGATGAACTCGCGGCCGTTGCGGGCGTCGCGGCAGGCCGCGGTGGCAAGCACATGCAAGTCGCCAACCCGCATCGTTTGGCACAGGGCGCGGAAGCGGCGCAGGGCGGCCCGCGCCTTCTCCATGGCATCGGCCGCCAGAAGACCGGTCGACTGCACCTCGCGGCCCAGGCCGCAGAGCACCTTCTCGTTGAAGATCGGCGATGGACTGCGCGCCAGCCCCTCGTAGACGACGAGGCGGACCGAGTTCGAGCCGATATCGACGACCCCGATCGGGGGCCCGACATCGAGGCGGCCTTTCGCACGTGGCATGCGCGGCTTCTAGGCCCGATTGAGGCGCCGCATCAAGCGTGGCGAGGAGTCCTTGAGCGATTTTCCACGGCCGGAAAGGCTGGGATTGGTCATGAAGTACTTGTGGGCGTTGAAGGGGTCGTCGTCCGCAGCCCACTTGACTCGCGTCGCACTGCCGTCCGGCAGAAACATCCAGCTCTGCTCGTTGTCCTTCAGATTGGCGACCATGATCTGGTCGAGCACCTGCTCGTGGACCGTCGGATTGAGGATCGGGCATAGAGCCTCGACGCGGCGGTCGAGATTGCGCGGCATCATGTCGGCGGACGAGATGTAGATCGCGGCCTTCGGATGCGGCAACCCGTGCCCGCCGCCGAAGCAGTAGATGCGCTCGTGTTCGAGGAAGCGGCCGACAATCGACTTCGCCCGAATGTTGTCCGACAAGCCCGGGACGCCGGGACGCAGACAGCAGATGCCGCGAACGACGAGATCAATCTGCACGCCGGCGCGCGAAGCTTCATAAAGCCCGTCGATGATGCCCGGGTCAACCAGCGAGTTCATCTTCATCCAGATGGAGCCCGGCCGACCGGCTTTGACGTGCGCGATCTCCTGCGCGATGTGCTCCGTGATGCGCTCGCGCAGCGTCAGCGGCGACACCGCAAGCCGTTCGAGCTCCACCGGCTCCGCATAGCTGGTAACGTAGTTGAACACCTTTGCGACGTCGCGGGCGATTGCCGGATCGGCCGTGAAGAACGACAGATCGGTATAGATCCGGGCCGTGAAGGGGTGATAGTTGCCGGTCCCGACATGTACATAAGAGCTGAGCACTGCCCCTTCGCGGCGCATCACCAGCGACAGCTTTGCGTGCGTCTTGAGCTCGATGAATCCGAACACCACTTGGACGCCGGCGCGCTCAAGGTCGCGAGCCCAGCGGATGTTGGCTTCCTCGTCGAACCGGGCCTTCAACTCCACCAGGGCGGTGACCGACTTGCCGGCTTCGGCCGCCGCGGCCAGCGCCCGGATGATCGGCGACTCCGACGAGGTCCGGTAGAGCGTTTGCTTGATCGCCACGACGTCGGGATCACGCGCCGCCTGCTGCAGGAACTGCACCACGACGTCGAATGACTCATACGGGTGGTGGACGACCAGGTCCTTCAGCCGAATGGCGGCGAAGCAGTCGCCGCCCTGTTCGCGAATGCGCTCGGGGTGGCGCGGATTGTACGGCACGAATTCAAGGTCCGGCCGATCGATGGCCAGGAGCTGCGACAATTCGTTGAGCGCGAGAACGCCGTCGACCAGAAAGACCTCGTCATCGCCGCAACCGAGCGCGCGCTGCACGAAGCGGCGCAGTTCCGCCGGCATCGCGGCTTCGATGTCGAGCCGGATCACCGATCCGCGCCGGCGGCGCTTGAGCACCGTCTCGAACATTAGCACGAGATCTTCGGCCTCTTCCTCGATTTCCACCTCGGAGTCGCGAATGATGCGGAACGCGCCCTGCCCTTTTACCGTGTAACCGGGGAACAGGCGGCCGATGAACAGATAGGTGGCCTGCTCCACCGTGATCAGCCGAGCCGTGCCGCCGTCGTTCGGCAGCAGAATGAACCGATCGATCCGGTTCGGCATGCGAATCAGCGCATTCATCGCCTTGCCGTCGCTGGTGCGCGACAATTGCAGCGCGATCGAGAAGCCGAGATTGGGAATAAAGGGAAACGGATGCGCCGGGTCGATCGCGAGCGGCGTGAGCAGCGGAAAGACTTGTTGTAGGAAGTGGTCCTCGAGCCAAGCCCGCTCCGAGGCGCTGAGGTCGGGGCCATCCGCCAGAACCACCCGCTGCTCTGCCAGTTCGGGGCGCAACTCGCGCCAGCGCGCCTGCTGGTCGCCGGCAAGCGCGGAGACAGCCTCGGCAATGCGTGCCACCTGTTCGCCGGGAGTCAATCCGTCGGGACTCCTGGTGGAGATGCCCGCGCGGACTTGCGCCCTCAGGCCGGCGACCCGCACCATGAAGAATTCGTCGAGATTGCTGGCCGAGATCGATAGAAAGCGCACCCGCTCCAGCAATGGGTGCCCGGCATTCTCGGACTCCTCGAGCACACGGCGGTTGAATTGCAGCCAGGACAGCTCGCGATTGATGAATCGCTCCGGTCCCGCCGCCGATCCGACCGCTTCCGCAGCCGGAACCGCCGTGGGTTCTTCAAGCAAGACAACAGCTTGACCGCGGTCGGTCATGCGCTTCGCTTTCCCCTGCGACAACAGTGGGGACGGTTTACGACAACCTCATGACGGAATCGCGCCAGGCTCCCGCGGCAGCCGTCACGCCCGCGCGTACGCCGCGGGACCGACGGCCTGAGATCAAGGCCGATCGACGTCATTCGCCTCGCCAAACATTTCAAATTGGTCACGCCCACGCAACAGATCGACCGCCAGCGCCCGCGTCACGGGCCGCTGCAGGCGCAGCGCCTCGCGGTCAAGCGCCACCACCGCCGCCCGCGCCGCCGCGAACGAGCGTTCGATCCGAGTCACAACATAGCTCACCAGGCTTTCATCGACGTTAAGCTGCCGATCCGCCCACAGCTTCACAACCACCGCCCGCAGCAAGGCATCGTCTGGCGCTGCCAACGAGACGACCGGCAGCGCCCGCAGGCGCGATGCCAGATCCTTGATGGTGATCGGCCAGCCAGCCGGCGGCGTCCGCGCGGTCAAAAGCAAGAACGCGCCGTTCTGGCGCGTGAGATTGAGCAGATGGAACATCACGCGCTCGTCGAATGTGCCGGCCGCCAGGTCTTCGAGAACCAGCGGCCGGGCCGCCAGGGCCGGCAACTCGGATTCGGCCAGCGCGCTTGCCGGAACGACCGTCGCGCCGGCGGCAGCTGCCCAGATCGCCGCGAGATGGGTCTTGCCCGACCCCTCGGGGCCGATGAGCGCGACAATGCGGTCGGGCCAGTCCGGCCAGCCCTCGACCAGCGCCAGTGCCGCGGCATTGGACGGACCTTCCACGAAATCCTCGCGGCCGAACCGCACGGCGTGCTCGAGCGTCAGAGCCAGTTGATCGGGACTGCGCACGCTCGCCATGGCATCAAGACCGGTCGCCGGTATAGAGCGGGCTCTGCTGGTAGCGACGCAACGAGAAGCTCGCGATCACCCGGATTGCCGCCGCGAGAGGAACCGCCAGGAGCAGCCCGACGAATCCGAACAGATATCCGAAGGCAAACATCGCGAAGATGACCCAGACCGGGTGCAGGCCGACACTCTCGCCGACGAGCTTCGGTGCCAGCACATTGCCCTCGATGAACTGCCCGACCATGAAAATGCCGAACACGAGCAGGATGGCGCTCCAGTCGGGCCAGAATTGGGCGACTGCAACGCCCAGCGACAGCACCAGCCCGGTCATCGAGCCGACGTAAGGAATGAAGCTGATGATCCCGGACACGAGGCCGATCAGCAGTCCGAAATTAAGCCCCGCGAACGACAGCGATACCGCATAGAACGAGCCGAGCAGCAGGCACACGGCGGTTTGGCCGCGGACAAAGCCGGCAATCGCGGCATCGATTTCGCGACCAAGCTGCCGCACCGTGCCGCGATGCGGCAGCGGCACCCAGCCGTCGATTGCCTTCAGCATGCGGGCCCAGTCGCAGATCAGGTAGAACGCGACCACCGGCGTGACCACCGCCAGCGAGAAGATCGAGATCAGTGTACGCCCGCCGGACCACAGCGAGCGGATGAAGGTCGTCAGCCATCCCATGCCCTGCGAGACGAGATCGCCGATCGCCTTGTCATCCATCAGGCCTTCGGCCCCGATCCGCCGCAGCCAGGGCGAATTGGAGTCCGCCAGCAGCGTCTGCAAACGCTGTACATAGCCGGGAACGTTCTGGATAAAGGACGCAAGCTGGCCGCCGATGATTGGGGCGAAGACCAGCGCGAGCACCACGAAGGCGAGCACGAACACGCCGATGATCAGGCATGCCGCCACCATCCGCGGCATGCCATATCGCTCCAGCCGATTGGCGACCGGAGCGAACAGATAGGCGAGCGCCATGCCCACAACGAACGGCAGCAGGATGTCGCCGAGAGTCCACAGGCAGAACACCAAGGCGGCAAGAGCCGCGAACCAGAAGACGACCTGCCGCTCGAAGCTCATCGGTCTACTCGCCACTGCTCCGATCCAGGCCGATGCTATCGCATCCGGTTAGAATCTTTCGCGCTGATTTTCACGGGTCGACAGACCAGACCGGCGTCAGTGGCCGCTGGCGGACCCGTTCATATGGCGCACCCATTCGGCGAGATAGAAGCCGACCGAGAGCAAGGTCAAGATCGCGACCATCGCCATGGTCAGCATCAGGATCGTGTCCACGTTCCAGCGGAAGGCCAGCGCCGCCAAGACCAGGCAGGCGAGCACGATTTGCGCCAGCGTGTTGAGCTTGGAGACCAGTAGCGGCTTGACCTTGACCGGGTTGCCCATCAGCCAAGACAGCATCACGGCCCCGACGATCATAATGTCGCGCGACACGACCAGGATGACCAGCCAACGCGGCAGTGCGCCGGCAATGCCGAGCGCCACATAAATGGAGACGATCAGGGCCTTGTCGGCGAGCGGGTCGAGATAGGCGCCGAGCTCGCTGGTCATGTTGAACCGCTTGGCGAGGAATCCGTCGACCGCATCGCTGATCCCGGCGACAAGGAAAACGCTGAAGGCGAGCAGCATTTCGCCGGCCGTGATGGCCCAGACGATGACCGGCACCAGTAGGATGCGGGCCAGGGTGATGAGATTCGGAATGCTCAACGGTGCAACCGGCAGGGCGGGGTTATTCGGCGGATGAATACGACGGGCCCGTCCGCCCGGCGTCACGAGCCACTATAGCGCCGGACGCAAGCCGTTGCACGGATTGCGATTCCAACGTACGACCAGCGGGAGCAAAGGTCAGCCAGATGGCAATGAAAGGTCGCGGCCTCAGCTATGCCGAGGCTGGTGTCGATTTCGATGCCGGAGACCGGCTGGTGGAGATGATCAAACCGCTGGTCCGCTCCACGGCCCAGACCGGCACGAACCCGGAAATCGGCGGTTTCGGCGGGTTGTTCGGCAAGCTCGATCCGGACGCCGGCGCCTCGGTCGTCGCCTGGGTCGCAGAAGGATGCAGGCAGGCCGGATACGCTGGAGAGACGGTCATGCGGCTGGGGAATGTCGTACCGTTGGCGACAGAACCGGTCGGCTATGATGGCCGGCTCGATCTCGTCTGGTGACCGAGATGCCTCGCAAGCGGGTCGCCGTCCTCATCTCCGGCCGCGGCTCGAACATGACCGCGCTGATCGAGGCGGCGAAAGCCGAGGATTATCCGGCCGACATTTGCGTCGTGATGTCCAACCGGCCGGACGCCGCAGGACTCGCTCATGCCACCGCAGCCGGAATCGCGACGGTCACCATCGACCACGCCGTGTTCGGCAAGAACCGCGAAGCGTTCGAGCGGGCAATGCAACGGGACCTGCAATCGCGCAGTATCGATCTCGTCTGCCTCGCCGGCTTCATGCGCCTCCTGACGCCATGGCTAGTCCGGCAGTGGCTCGGCCGCATGCTCAACATCCATCCGGCCCTGCTGCCCGCCTTCAAGGGACTGCACACACATGAGGCAGCCTTGCAGACCGGGGTGAAGATTCACGGCGCCACCGTGCATTTCGTGGTTCCGGAAATGGATTCCGGGCCGATCATCTGTCAGGGCGCGGTGCCCGTGCACGATGCCGATACGCCGCGGACCCTTGCCGCGCGGGTGCTCGCCGTGGAGCACCGGCTCTATCCGCTGGCGCTGCGGCTGGTGGCGGAAGGCCGCGTGCGGATCGAGAGTGGACGTTGCTTCGTTGCCGGCATGGCAGGCGGCGACGGCACGATGATCGTGCCGTCTGCGGAAGGCTGTGAACCGTCGAGATAGGTCGATCCCGGTTCACCGGAACGCAATCCGTCTGATCCAAACACGATTGTCGTGAAATGCTGCTCCGCCATAGGGGGCAACCGCATCCGCCCCGGTCAGTGTATTGATCCCGCGGCCGTCCGGGAACGCCTCGTTCGGCCAGATTGATTCGGCGATCAGGACTCCGTGGCGAACGCCGTCGAAGAGTCTGACATGCAACCGAACTTCACCGCGGTCGTTGCCGAGCACCACCTCGTCGCCATCAGCAATGTCGTGCCGCACGGCATCGTCGGGATGCATCATCACTTCGGGACGCCCTTCCTT
Source organism: Hyphomicrobiales bacterium (assembly GCA_009377755.1). Taxonomy (GTDB): domain Bacteria; phylum Pseudomonadota; class Alphaproteobacteria; order Rhizobiales; family Xanthobacteraceae; genus WHTM01. The sequence goes on from WHTM01000038.1 coordinate 32,906, forward strand.
AGCGCGCGAGGTGGGCGTTTCGTTGAAGGTCGAGTTGAGGAAATTGCGCGACGGCGACGTAGCCAGCCGGAACGGATGCCGCTCGTCCGCGTCCTCGATCACCTCCCAATGCCCTGGCAACGCCGGCATCGCGTCTACCGGCCCGGCGCGGCAGGGGCTGCGGAACGGGACGTTCGGCCAGTCCGGCTTGAAGCGAAATTTGCCGTCCGGATAGTTGAAGCCGCGAACGTAGTGCGCGGTGTCGAAGTCCGGCTGACAATCGATCCAGCGGTTGCGCTCGATCTCGGCGAGCGTCCCCCAGCCGGATTTTTGCAGCGTCCAGTCGATCAGCTCACGCGCGCTCATGGCGAAGCCGGGATGCACGGCACCGAGATGTTCGGCGAGCGCGCAGATCACTTCATGGTTGGAACGGCATCCCTGCGGCGGATCGACCACCTTCGGGCCCAGGATGATGTATTGGTGGCCGCCGCCCTGGTAGATATCGTCGTGCTCCAGGAACGTGGTCGCCGGAAGCACCACATCGGCCATCTTCGCGGTCTCGGTCAGGAACTGCTCGTGCACGCAGACAAACAGGTCGTCGCGCGCGAAGCCCTGCTTTACGCGCTCCTGCTCGGGCGCAACCGACACCGGATTGGTGTTCTGGATCAGCATCGCGGTCACCGGCGGACCGCCCGCGAGCGCATCCCGATCGCCGCAGAGAACGGGACCGACGCGCGATTGATCAAGCATGCGGACCGTCGGGTCGCGCACGTCCGACCCTTCGATCATCGTCTTGTTCCAGTGATAGATGTCGGCGTTGTTGTGGAACGCCCCTCCTCCTTCATGCAGCCACGCACCCGTCACCGCGGGAATGCAGCTCGCCGCGTGCATGTTGACGGCGCCGTTGCGTGAGCGCGCGAAGCCGTAGCCGAGGCGGAAATAGGCGCGCTTGCGCGCGCCGACCAGACGGGCGAACTCTTCGATGGTCGCGACGTCGCAGCCGGTGATGCGGGAGGCCCATTCCGGCGTCTTGTCGCGCACATGCCCGGCGAGTTCACCGGGCGCATCGGTGTAGCGCGCGAGGTAGTCGTGGTCCGCCTTGCCGTCGCGAAAAAGGCAATGCATCACGGCGCAGGCCAGCGCCCCGTCCGTGCCAGGACGCACCAGAACCGGCAGATCGGCCTGTTCCATGGTGCCGTTCATGTAGATGTCGACGGCGACGATCTTGGCGCCGCGCTCGCGCCGCGCCCGCACCGCGTGGGTCATCACGTTGACCTGGGTATTGACCGGGTTCGTTCCCCAGATGACGACCAGATCCGACTTCGCCATTTCCCGTGGATCCGGCCCAGCGATCCGGCCGGTACCGGCAGCGAATCCCGAATAGGCGATGTTCACACAGATCGTCGAATGGAAGCCGGAATACTTCTTGGCGTGGCGCAGACGGTGGATGCCGTCACGCATGACCAAGCCCATGGTGCCCGCGTAGTAATACGGCCAGACCGTCTGTGCGCCGCAGCGCTGTTCCGCCTTGAGGAACTGTTCCGCGACGAGATCGAGCGCCGCCTTCCAGGTCGCCGGAACGAAATCCCCCGCCCCCTTTGCGCCGCGGCGAATTAGCGGTTGCGTCAGACGATCGGGATGATGCTCGCGCTCGGCATAGCGCGCGACCTTGGCGCAGATCACGCCCGCCGTGTAGCTGTGATCGTGGGCGCCGCGCACGCGGCCGATGGTCCGCTCGTCGAGAATCTCGACCTCGAGCGCACAGGTCGACGGGCAATCGTGCGGACAGGCGGAGGCGGCGATCCGCTTCACCGGTGCCACCAGGCGAACCGTTTCGTTCATTGTGCCTCGGCTAACGGCCACGACGGCGCGGCGCCCCGACCGTTGCTAAACCTCGCTCTGAGCCATCCGCCGCCGCCGCGCCAGCAGCCAGCCTATCCCAATCACGAACACCACCCCGGCGGAAGCGGACCAGAATTCGTATCGATGCACGAACTCGCTCCCAAGCCAGCCGGCCACTGCCGCGTCCTTGATGATGATCTCGCCGGCAACCCAACCGAGCAGACCGGCGCCGGCCCAGACCAGGATCGGAAACCGGTCGATCATCGCCATCAATATCGCGCTGCCGGCGATGATCAGCGGGATGCTGGTCGCGAGCCCGAAGGTGATCAGCGTGATCTTCACGACGGAAGCCACGTGTGCCGCATCGGCCGCCATGGTCATCGCGGCTATTCTGATGCCGGCAGTCTCCGCCGCTCCGGCGATTGCGATCACGTTGTCGAGGCTCATGACAATGTCGGCGATGGCAACGATACGCACCGCGCGCCAGAGGTTGTCGGCTGCCTCGACTTTCCCTTCGCCGTGCGATTCATCCGGAACCACCAGTTTGATGGCGATCCACAGCAGCAGCAGGCCGCCGACCAGCTTCAGGAACGGGAATGCCATCAGTTGCGCGACAATGCCGGTGAAGATGATGCGCAGCACCACGGCAACGCCGGCGCCGAGAATCATACCCCACAGACGCTGCTTCGCCGGCAGCATGCGGCAGGCGAGCGCGATCACGACAGCATTGTCGCCGGACAACAGGACGTTGATCCAGATGATCTGCAGGGCGGCAAGCCAGAACGCCGGCTGCCCGAGCTCGGCCAAGAATGTCTCCAACTGTCACGTCTCCCTGAACACGGTCGGCTGCGGCCACGCCACCAGTCTAACCAACGATCTCGTTGCCGGAGAAGAACTGCGCAATTTCCTTGGCGGCCGTGTCGGCTGCGTCGGACCCGTGCACAGAGTTCTCGCCGACCGATTGGGCGTGCAGCTTGCGGATGGTCCCCTCTGCCGCCTTCGCCGGATCGGTCGCGCCCATGATCTCGCGGTACTTGGCAATGGCGTGGTCGCCTTCCAACACCTGAACGACCACCGGGCCGGACGTCATGAACTCGACCAATTCGCCGAAGAACGGCCGTTCGCGGTGAACGGCATAGAAGGCCTCGGCCTCCGGCCGGCTCATGCGGATGCGTTTTTGCGCGATAATGCGCAGGCCAGCCTGTTCGATCATCGCATTGATGGCGCCGGTCACATTGCGGGCGGTTGCGTCTGGTTTGAGGATTGAAAACGTCCGCTCGACCGCCATCGTCACCGTCCCTCAACCACGCTGCAACGCCAAAATCTGGGCCAGCGGCGGCTTATAACGGCCGCTCCCTATAGCGGCAAGGCAAATACACCGGCAAGAGTCGCAACCTGAACAAAAATTCATGAGCAATTTCAAGACTAACGCGATGAACCTTACTGGAGCACGGCGCGACTGATTGGCATCGGATGTGACAGGCACGTCCCGCAACAACCCCAGGAAGACCACCATGTTCCGCAAGACCATCATCGCCCTGACAGCCATCGCAGCGCTCAGCGCCACTGCAGTTGCCCCCACGACCGCTTCGGCCGGCTGGAAGAAGCATCACCACCACGGCTATCACTTCCGCGGGCATCGCGGCTGGCGCTACGTCGGTCCGGCCCTGGTTGCCGGCGCCCTTCTCGGCGGCGCCGTCTATGCCGGCAGCTGCTATCAGCGCCGGTGGGTCCAGACCCCGTATGGGCTGCGTAAGGTCCGCATGTACGTCTGCTGATCCCCGCCCAGGTGGACATGTGTAGCGGAGACCCAGTCCCGGCCTCGCGATGCGAAGCCGGGACTCCTCGTCTTGGCGACCGGTTACGTCGGACGTCGACCGCCGGACCGAGGCTTGTGCGCCGGATTGATCGACCGGCCCCTGACCAGCGGCTCCTCTCGCTCAATCGTCTTGGAGCCATCGTGCGATGTAGCCACCGATCACGCCTCCGACGATCGGCGCCACCCAGAACAGCCAGAGCGAGGAGAGTGGCACCGAGCCGCCGAAAATCGCTGTCGCGGTCGAGCGCGCCGGATTGACCGATGCGTTCGAGACCGGGATGGCCACGAGGTGGATGAAGACGAGGGTGAGTCCAATGGCGATCGGGGCGAAGCCCGCCGGCGCCTTCTTTGACGTTACCCCGACGATGACGATGAGAAACAGGGCCGTCAGGACGACCTCAATCAATGCGACCTGCAACAGCGGGAAATGTCCAGCACCGCCGTAAATGTTGGAAATGGCGACGAAGTCATTCCATTTACCGGCGGGCGCGCCAGACAGGATGACGTAGAACATCGCCGCGGCGAGAATGCCGCCAAGCACCTGCACGATGATATAGGGGATCGCCTCCCCCGCCCCGAAGCGGCCGGCCGCGACGAGCCCGCAGGTCACCGCCGGATTGAAATGAGCGCCGGAGATATGGCCCACCGCATAGGCCATCGCGAGAACAATCACACCGATGGCGAATGCCACCGTCATGAGACCCGCCGATGGCGCAGAAAACAGTGCCGCGCCACAGATTGAGCTGACAAGCGCGAATGTGCCGATAAATTCGGCGGCGTATTTTTGCATATTCCCAGACATTTCGACGTTCCCTCATCCTGTCATACGGGTCGTGGACGTGCTCCTTAAGCAGCTCATCTTATTGTGCACAGGGGCCGCAGCCGAGATGCCCTGGCCATTTATCCTCAGACAAGCGCCAGCAGCCGGACCGGCCCGCCGGTCGCATCTTTGACCTTGGCTAGGCCGACCACCAGCGTCGCACCTGCCGCCGGCACCTTGTCGAGGTTAGCGGCGTTCTCGATCCCCCAGCGGCCAGCCGGCAACCATTGCGTATGGGTCTTGAAGTCCTTGGACGGCCCGTGGTCGAGCGACAGCGTATCGACGGCAAGCCCGGCGACACGCCGCTCCGTGAGCAGCCATGCGGTCGCTTCCGGATCGACCCCCGGAAAATGAAGCACGCCGCCCGTATCCTTGCCGGTGAACTTTGCTGCGTCCGCCGCATGCCGCGCCCACCCGGAATGCATGGCGACGCAACACCCGGCGGGAAGCCGGCCGTGCCTTTTCTCCCAGGCCGCGAGGTCCACCCGGCTAAGCTGATAGTCGGGATTCTCCGCTGCCTTCGCCGCTACGTTCATGACCGCGAGCGGTACCACCAGCGACTCGACCGCGATTTTCTCCGCAGTGGCGCCAGCTTCCGAAAAATGGATCGGGGCGTCGAGATGCGTGCCGGCATGCTCAATGATCCGCCACCAGTTGAGATTGAAGCCGTCCTTCTTGAGATCGAATTTCTTCTCCAGCTCGATTCCCGGTTCCCCGAAGAAGGTCGGAAAACCCGGCGACATCGTGTGGGTGAGATCGACCACCGACTTGAAGCGCCGGGTTGCAGCCTCGACCGGCGGCGCGATCGCGGTGGCTGCAAAGCCGGCGGCGGCGACGCCGGCGCCCTTGAAGAAATTGCGCCGGGACAACGCGGCCGCGACCGCCTCTCCACATCCAGGAACGCACATGGGCTCCTCCCTGGTCATTGCCGCCGAGGGGTCGCCGGCGGCGCACCGTATCATCGATCATCGCACGTGCGCTGAGGCGCGCAACTTCCGCATGAAGGGGTTGCACCCTCGGCGTTTGGCCGCCAAAAACAGCCCATGCTGGTCATCGACGATCTCTCTATCCGCATCGCCGGAAAGCTGCTGCTCGAAGGCGCCTCGGCACGGATACCGGACGGCGCCCGGGTCGGCCTCGTCGGCCGCAACGGCAGCGGCAAGAGCACGCTGTTCAGCGTGATCGCCGGACGGCTCGCGCCGGAACACGGCCGGATCGCGATGCCGGCGCGATTTCGCATCGGTCATCTGGCACAGGAAGCCCCCGACGGCCCGGAGAGCCTGATCGAGGTCGTGCTGCTTGCCGACGCCGAGCGCAGTGCGCTCGTCGCTGAGGCCGAGACCGCGCGCGACCCGCACCGCATCGCCGAGATCCAGACGCGGCTCGCCGACCTCGGCGCGCATGCTGCACCGGCGCGCGCCGCGGCTATCCTCGCCGGGCTCGGTTTTTCCGAGGCGGACCAGCAACGTCCGTGTGCCGAGTTCTCCGGCGGCTGGCGCATGCGGGTGGCGCTCGCCGCGACACTGTTCGCCGAACCCGACCTGCTCTTGCTCGACGAGCCGACCAACTATCTCGACCTGGAAGGCACGCTGTGGCTGCAGGACCACCTCGCCCGCTATCCGCGCACCCTGATCGTGATCAGCCACGACCGCGACCTGCTCGACACCGCGGTCGGCGCAATCCTGCATCTCGAAGGCGGTCGGCTGACGTTCTACCGCGGTACCTATTCGAGCTTCGCCCGTCAGCGGCACGAGCGGTTGACGCTCGACCTCAAGCTCGCGAAGAAGCAGGAGGCGCAGCGCAAGCACCTGCAGGCGTTCGTCGACCGGTTTCGCGCCAAGGCGACCAAGGCACGCCAGGCGCAGTCGCGGCTCAAGCTCCTCGCCAAGCTCGAGCCGGTTCCCGCATTGGTTTCCCAGGAGGTGCGGCCGATCGTCATTCCGCCGCCGGCGAAACAGCTCTCGCCGCCGATCATCGCCATGGATCAGATCGCGGTTGGCTATGAGCCCGGGCAGCCGGTGCTGCGCCGACTGACGCTGCGCATCGATACCGACGACCGCATCGCACTGCTGGGCGCCAATGGCAACGGCAAGTCGACGCTGGTGAAGCTAATTGCCGGGCGGCTCTCGCCGGCGGAAGGCAGCATCACCCGCGCCGACAAGCTCGATGTCGCCTATTTCGCACAGCATCAGCTTGACGAGCTCGATCCCGCCGATAGCGCCTATCAGCATTTGCGCCGGCAGATGCCGGAGGCTGCCGAGGCGAAGGTGCGCGCGCGTCTCGGCGCTATCGGTTTTCCGGAAGCAATGGCGAACCAGCCGGTTGCGACCCTTTCCGGCGGCGAGAAGGCGCGCCTGCTGCTCGGGCTGGCGACTTTGTCCGGACCGCACCTCGTGGTGCTCGACGAGCCTACCAACCACCTCGACATCGACAGCCGTGCGGCATTGGTCGAGGCGATCAACGATTTCCCCGGCGCCGTCATCCTGGTGTCGCATGATCGCCACCTGCTGGAGGCCTGCGCCGACCGCCTCTGGCTGGTCGCCGACGGTACGGTCACACCGTTCGACGGCGACCTCGACGACTACCGCAGGCGGGTGCTGTCCGACCGCGGCGGCGGTGCCAGATCCTCCAACGGCGACCGAGAAGCCAAAGCCCGCGCCGATCAGCGCCGCGCCGCCGCCGAACGCCGCGCGGAGCTGACGCCCCTGCGTGCGCAGATCAAATCCGCGGAGGCTGAGCTCGCGCGCCTGAGCGCAACGCTTGCCAAGCTCGATGCGCAGCTTGCGGATCCGCAGCTCTTCGGCCGCGATCCACGTGAGGCCGCGCGCCTCGCCAAGGCGCGCGCGGAGACCGCGACGGCTCTCGCCAAAGCGGAGGAGGATTGGCTCGATGCCAGCGCGGCCTACGAGGGCGCCAATGCACTTCCGAGTTGAGACGGAACACTTAAGCGGAACATGATATGGCCCGCCTCAGCACTCCGATCACCGAGATCGACGCGCAACTTGCCGACCGGCAGCTGTTGTGTGCGCCATCCGGAGCAGGCGGCACTCCTTGCCAAGGCACGCGGAGATGCCGCCACGGCTCTCTTACCAGAGCCGAAAAGAATTGCCTCGAAGCCAGCGCGGTGAATGAGACATATCTGCGCCAAGACGCGTAGTCGAGGAGCGATCGCCGACCGCGCTCATTGGTGACCTATTCGGCTTGTCGCCGAGGGTCGCAATGAATGCGTCCGTCTCGTGATCATTGCGCAATCGAATCACGCTGAGGTGGCGGCCGAATCGTTCAATCTTATGCACGATGTTGGGCCGCTGCTTCGCAGGATAGCTCCAAACCTGCGGCACACAAGGAAGGAACTCGCGGCAGCCGTTCAGTTCAGGACGAAGCCGACCAAAGTTGCGCAGCGAGCGTAACATGACACGGCGCAGGCAGGTACTGCGCGGCAGATCCAGCCAGATAAGCGTATCTGCCCGAGGCATGCATATGGGGAACGAGCCCTCCCACGTCCCGTCAATGATCCATTGAGGTCCTGCTGCAATCTCGGCGGTGAGGCTGAGCCAATGCTGCCGTTCTACAGGAACCCAGTGTGGATTGAAGCGATAATAATCGAGGTGGATCAGGGGCAGGCCGAGCTTATCGGCAAGCAACCCAGAAAGCCTCGTCTTTCCAGCCCCTGGAGAGCCAACGACGAGCAGGCGGCGCATGCATGTATGATGCTTGGCCATGCGTGGCCATTGTGCGACCATGAATATGACCTTTGATAGGCAGAAACAGTGGTTCGAGTTCCCTAGGACGCGCCAGTGACTTCAATGACTTAGCTGATGTAACCGCCGCCGTGTCCAACATATGGCCAATAAACGGAGATGGACAGCAGCACACACAATAAAGAGAAAACCCGCCGAGCGCGAGGCCCCGGCGGGTCCGTGCAGATGCTATGTAGCGGCATGAAGACCACTCGCATCACCAAGAGCACATGGACCGGCCGCCACTGGCGCGAGACCAAGATCACGCTGCCGTGGTCTCCCGACTTAGGCGTCGACGACGACGCGCCAGTGCAGCAGCAGCAGCAACCGGTGCAATCGCAGAAACGCCGGTGCGAGCCGACCCACGCATTCGAACGCATGAAATGACAAAACCCGCCGCAGGCGCCCCGGCGGGCTTGCGACACGGCGGCTTTCCGAGCTTTACTGGGCGCCAAGGCGGTCCCGCGTATCGGGCTCCCCAGCCTCGCCCCTTGGGGGCTGCCAAGGCCTCGGAGATCAACCGGGGCCTTCGTCTTAAAAGCCCGCCGCGTGCTCCGGCGGGCCCGTGCTGGCATGGCGGTGGGGCCTACGTACCCTCTGCCTCAAAGCGCTGGTACACATTCCACGCCGCATGTGAAACCTTGTATGACGGTGCCCGCTTGAGACATTCCGCCCATACCTCGCCAATGAGACCGTGTGGGTCGGTGCTGTGGCCAACGCGGGCGCTGACGTTGGTGCCGGCGGCCATTCCCTGGTTAACCCCCTCCCACCATCCGAGAATCCAATGCTGGAAATGTAGATTGTACCGGCCTCGCTGATGCCACGTGGCACAGCTGCTATTTCCTGCGCCGCCGGTGTGCCAGTACTGGACCGGTTTGCCATCCTCCGCCCGGACCGGCTTGCCCTCCTCCGCCCGCACACACTCGCTGAACCCCGCCAGCGCCGCCAGCAACACGCCGGCCAGCAGGACACGCCGGCCCAGGCGCGATAACGACAGGTCATTCATCGGAACCTCCCCCCTTCAATCCGGGAAGCGCGATCCACCACCGCTAGTGCGGGATGTGCGGGACGGTCGCGGTCATGATTGCACCGTCTCTCCCGGCAGCGCGATACCGGACACCGCCGCGATGGCCTCAAGCAACGATTCCACTGCTTCCTCGAAGTAATCGTCGCTGTCAAACGCTGGATTGGCGTAGACCACCACGAGAGCCTTAGTGTCCGTCCGAGAACATATTGAATCCCTTGAATCGTTTGTGATTCAAGGGTGGTGGCCTGTGGGCGGCGAAGAACCGCAGGCGATACGACCGCAGCGGGAGAATATTCCGCTGCAATTCCGCCACAAAACGAAGGCACGATTTGGGCAAGAATGCGACTTGCCACAAATATAATCTAGTTTACACACAACCGTGGCAATCGAATGGTTGCATTCTGGCGCGTAGGCTTAATACGCGCAGGGAGGAGCGACATTAACCACGGCAACCCCCTATCCGTATGACTACGCGGTCTCCCCGGCTTCCACGATGGAGGTCGGGAAATGTGACGCATCTTAGACAGGCGCAGGCCAATGGAGAGCAGAGATGAATCGTGAACTGTCGAGAAGTCGCCTTGGTACGAGAGTTTCCACGCGATTAGTTGGTGTGATTGTGTTCAGCGCTGTGCTGGTGGGAGCTTCCGCGCTGACGCTATCGGAAGTGTCTGCCCAGGGAAGGATACGCACCGGCACAGTCGCCCCGCAGATGCCCAGTACGCCTGGGTTCCACACCCCGGCAGCCAGGCTGTCGGCAGCGGCGCAGGAAGATATGCTGCGTCGGTTGCACAGGAAGCGGGAGCGCTTCGCTACTGAAGCGCACGAAAATCAGAAGGCGGAACCGGCAGACGAGGACCGCGCCCCGCTGGGCCCGGAAACCGGGGTCGTGGACGACAACTCCGAGACGCACGGCACGCTGCTGATCGGCAGAAATGCCAAGAACACCCGTGCCGAGGTATCAGGCAACAGCACCCTCGCCGAGCCTGCGGCCATCAACAATCGCGGCCAGGTGCTGTACGCTGGCAACTTCCGCCATCTGGAATACTCGACCAATCATGGGCTCTCATACGCCGACCGCACGATACCGGCCGGCCCCGCCGACGCGCCGACCGTGTGCTGTGACAACGACATGGTGATCGACGACACGACCAAGATCGGCTTTCACAGCACGCTCTACGTCAACGGCGCGCTCACCAACGGGGTGGTGCGCATCTTTGTGAAGCGTGCCGCCAATCTCGGCCAAACCTTGTGCAGGTACACCATCGATCCGGCCGGGGCGAACAACAATATCCTGCCGGATTATCCCCATATCGCGTTGAGCAAGAACTTCCTTTACCTGACGATCAACGCGCTGCCGACCTCCAACACCGGCTTCCGGCGCATCTACCGTTTCAATCTTGCTCAAATGCGCACCTGCACACGAACCGCTTTCACGTCCTTCACCCACAGCTCGCGCTTCATCGGGCAGCGGATTTGGGTACCGGCGGAGGGCGCCAACAACCAGACGCGCATGCTCTGGACCCAGCATGACGACTCAGACACGATTCGAATCTTCGACTGGCAAGAGTCGGCTGCAGCTCCAGTGCAGGTGTTACGCAACGTCCAGGCCTCCAACTTCAGCAATCCGGATTGTCGCGGCGGCACGGGAAACTTCGACTTCATCGAGCGCAGTACGGCCTGGTCGATCGCTGGATTCCGCACCCGTAGCACGGTGGCAAGGGGCAACCACCAGCCGACCGGATTGCTTGCCGTCTATTGGCACTCCGCGCCGATTGGCGGTATCAACCAAGCGCATACCCGCGCAGCGGTGTTCTCGCTGTCCGGCCTAGGGCTCCTCAACCAGCCTCATATCTTCAATCAGTCGTTCTGCTTCGGCTACCCTGCGGTCACCGGCAACATCTTCGGCGACATTGGCATAACGCTCGCCTGGGGTGGCAGGGCCGGCGGCGGTGGCTCGGCGGCTCACGCGGGAGTCGGTATCGACGACGACTTCACGCCTGGCTTGGGGTTCTTCGGAAGCGTAAGACGGACGGCGACCGGCGTTGCCAACCGGTCGGATGGGCGGTTCGGGGACTACTTCACGATCCACCCCTATCAACCCTGCGACCGGTGGTTCGGCGCTACCAACTATACGTGGGACAGCGCGCCGGTTGATAACGCCAATGACGTGAATGCACGCTGGGTCGAGTTCGGACGTGAAGCAAACCTGTCCTGCTATCAGAATGCCCTGTAAGCTTCATCGTTAGCGCCCGGCGGGTTGAAGCCCCTGGCGGCGGTAGTCTGCGGCCTCGCTCCCGGGCGGGGCCGCAAGCATATTTGGCCGCGCATGTTTCCCTTCGTAGTTGGCTGGAAAACGCGGCGGTGAGTGGCAACCAAAGCCGTGGGTGTCTCAGTTTCGCCTTGCCTTGCGTTACAATCGCCCAAGGCAGTGTGAAAGTGGAGCATGTCCGATGCGATCGACAGCCTCCGACCGGCATCCGCCCGCACGCACTCCGATCGGTCAAGCCGTTCGGGTGCTGGCCATCGCGGTTGGCGCTTCGTTGTGGCTGGTCCCAGCAGTGACGGCCGGCTGTGCGCAAGGAACGACCGGCTCGGGTACAGTTGCTCCGAAGCGTGTATCTCCCGACCAACCGAAGCCGACACCTCTGACCGCTGAGCAAAGTGAAGACCTACTTCGTCGCAAGCAAGAGCGGCAGGAACGCATGGCCGACGAAGCGCAAAGGCAGTTGAAAGAAAAAGAAGGCGTTCGCTGAAGATACCGCTGACTATCTCCGTTGTGCCAACAGCGCGGCTTGCTTAAACGTCCATGTCGCGGTGCTGGCATTGCTCAGCAGCCGATCCAGCGCGTCACCGAAAATAGGATTCGCGGCGTCGAGCGCTTTGAGATAGCTGGCGGCGAGCTTGAAGTCGCCTTCCGGCATGCTGGCCTTGACGCTGGCATAGTTTCGCCCGACCGCTTCGGCATCGACAACGTGGTCAGGGCCGAGCCGCGCCACCATTTCGCTTGCGGCATTAAACAACGAAGCCGGCAGCGCATGATCTTGCGCGGCCTCGATCAGCTTCGCCGCTTCACCCGGATCAGCGTCACCGAATGTTTCCATGCTGTATTCGCTGCGCGTCGAGACGACCTCCGCTGCCGGCTCATCGCCTGCCGCTTCGGCTGCGCTTGCCGTTGCCGGGGGAGTGGCCGGCGATCCGGACTTGAAGGCCTCCTCCATTTTCGCGATCGCGGCCTTTCGAATCCAGCCGTCGTCCGAAAGATACCGCGCCATGAAGGCAGGGTCTTCGCGCAATGCCACGACGGCCTCGGGGAGCGCGCTCAAATCCGCCTCAGCATGACCGGGGCTCACTGTGGTCACGCCACCGCTCACTGACACCGACGGCGGCGCGGTGCTGCCCGTGCATGTCGGGTGCGAGGGCGCAGGGTCCGGCATTGGGGCCGGTGCGGGTGCGTCTGATTGTTCGCTCATTGTCTTGATCCTTTCTGTTCGATTTGCCTCATGAGAACAACGTGCTCGTCGCGCGCCAGCTCTGCCACCGACGGCACCGGGCCTTTGAATGGCCGTCCATCAGGCAACGCGCCGCTCGCCTGTAGCCGATGCAGCAACGCCGATCGCAGGCGCGTGCCTTCATCAAAGCGCTGCCAGCCGCCGGGAGCGACCTGCGCAATCTCGACCGCGAGCCGCTCGGTCTTGATCCAATTTTCCGCGAGTTGCAGCGCCTGTGAATCGATTGCCGCCGCCAGCGCCTCACGCTGTTGTCCAAGCTCGCGCACCCGCTCGATTGCAGCCGCACGCTGCGCTTCACGTTCCAGCCGCGCGACCTCACGTTCCTCGTGCCGGCGGCGCTCGGCCGAGCGCTCCAAGCCGGCGACGGCTTCGCGGGCGGCAAGCAGTTTTTGCGCGAGATCGACGCTGGCGAAGGTGGCGGACCCGCTCGCCATGGCCGCATCGTGCTTCTCTTGCAACTCCGCAACATCGCGCCGCGCATCGGCAAGACGGCCGGTTAGCGCTTCCGCCGAGGGCACGAATGCACCCCGCGCCTTGTCAACGATGGTTTTCAACATTCCAATTTCCTTTCTCATTGGCCGGGGATGATCCCCCGAGAATGTCGTAATCCGTTTGCGCGAACCGCGGCCTGTTCCCGGTCGGGATCGATACCCGTGCCGGCGCCGTCAGCAGCGCGCCGCAAACGCAATTCGCCACATCGTCGAATTCACCGCGCGGATGATCGATCGAGTCCCGGCCGCCGCGCGCCGTGCGACGCTCCAGCCGCGAAAGCTGATTCACCAGCACGGTGTTGTCCAGCAGCGTCACCAGGGCCGAGTTGAACAAGGGCAGCGCGTCGCCGTAGAGTTCAGACTTGCTGCGTTCGCTTGGCACGTAGCGCAAGCCATGCGAGGCAAACGCCGCCGCCGGCCATTCACCCGCATACCGGTCGCCACACACCGTGCGCACCCGGTAGGTGGCTAGTAGGCGGGCGAATTCGCTCACAACATCCGGCGGCGAGAACGGCGCCTTCACCTCGCGGATCACGTCGAGAGTGACCCGCTCACCTTCGCGATGGCTGATGGCCAACGTCATTGAATCGTGCGAGCCGCCGCTCGGATCGCAGAAGGCGACGTAACGCTGTTGCGCGGTGAACGGGCGCTCGAATACGCCCGCGTCAATGCAGTCCTCAATGGCCTTGCGCTCGACATACGTGCTGAGATCGGAGCGAAACCGTCCGCCCCACTCCGCTGCCGCCGATTCCGGATCGTCAGCCTGTGCCGCCTTGATGACATTGAGATCGATTGTCGGATTAAACGTTTCCGTTGGCGCCTGAATCACCAACACCTCACGCGAGGCGTTCCCGGCGTCGATCGGTGACTTGCCGAAATGTTGCCGATAGCGCTGGTACAGCAATCCGCGCTGGGCATACGGTGACGAAACCGCAATCCACATGCCGCCGCTGGCAGCCAGGCTAGGCGCCGCGGCGCGGAACACCTCAACGTCAGGCTGCGCTGAATTTTCATCCCGCCAAAAGGCGCTTTCGTCGGCGATGACCGCGAGCAGCGTGCGACCGCGCAACGTCCGGTAGTTGGCCGGCGTCACCGAAATGACCACGCCGTTCGTTAATCGGATTTCGTCGGCCGAGATGCTGTCGATCTGTTGCCGTAGGATCGGCGACGCTTCGATAAACCCCTGACAATAGTCGAAAATGATTGCCGACTGCGCCCGCGTCGGCGACAGCACCACGATGAAGCCGGTCTCGCCGCGGGCGAGCTTGTGTTCTGCGAAGCACGCGAGATAGCACGCAACCGCCGCCGCCATGCGCGACTTACCTGACCGGCGCCCGATCACGAAATGGGCCTCATCGGCCCGCTTTTCCGGCGGTGCACGATCGCCCGCGAGCTGCCGGAACATCTGGCGCGGCCACTTCCGCCGTATCTCGGCAGGCCAGGCGGCCGGCAATCCCGCCATGTGCTCGAGCGGCTGACCGAACGCGGCCCGCAACACGACAAGCCAGTTGCGCCAAGACTCAGGATTACCCAGCGCGGCGCCGAGCAACGACGGATCGGTCAGCGCATGGTCAATGCTGATTGCGGGTGTGCTAGCCATGCGGACGATCCTGCGCCCACCTGCCGCGCGACAATCAAGGTGAGACGTCAGCGTCAATCAGGATGAGAATGCGCCGGGGGGTGGGTTGACGGAGGGAGGGCGTAGCCCGACCGACGGCAGTCCACCCCCCGG